>CAZYTA010000008.1:0-74283 GCA_964650465.1 uncultured Oscillospiraceae bacterium
TATCACGTATTTTTTATCTTTGCAACTTTTTATGCAATTTCCTAGTAAATAAAAAGAGAGCGGCTCCGCCTCGGGAAATCCCGATTCAGAACCACTCTGCTTTGGTTATTTACTTGTCTTTTCCGTATCATATGCACTACCTCCTTTTCGTGGTAGCACACACAATATCAAAGAAAAGGACGGAAGTCCAGAGAGAATAGAGATTTAATAAAATCATTTAGAAGTCTTTTATATACTCTATAATGTCTTTAAAATTTTCATCATATAGATTTTTAAATGTTTTTCCGTTTTCATCTGCTAAAAATTCCATAAATTTGCTAATATCGTTTCGGTACACATTTCCAATCTCATTTAAGATTGTAGACAAATCGCGAGTAGCTTCGTAATCGCCTATTTCTTTGATTTTTTTATCAAGCTTGTCATATTCATTTTTCCAATACAATATGAAATCAGCACGCTTTTGGGGATCGTAAACACCAGCTTCAATGATCTCGGGAGCGTCGCCGCGATAATAACACCTATCTTTTTCGCTTAATACAACAAACAATAATCTTTCGCTATAACGGTGGTCTTTAATAACTTCTCCCACTTCATACATACATGCTCGAGATCTGAGATATGAATATGTAACAAAACATAACACATAATCATGGTCTTGAATAGTATTCATAAATGCTTTAAAGCTATCTTTGTAATGAAGTTCTGTAAACCGAGAAATGGATACCTTGTCCTTGAGACTTTCTCTGATTGATGATTCAACGATATCAACGATAGCTGCATCTGGAGACGCATAAGATATAAATACCGTCGGCTTATAATTTACATACTCCTTGTTAATTGGAATTACACTGTTTGGAACATAAATATAACACTCATTGTCATATGATACAGGACTTTCTGATTTATCAACATAAATAGCAAGAAAGCGATTTGCCCCAATGCATACCAACTGATATGATACCTTTATCTTGGGTTCCAACTTTGTAGAAATTGAAGCAAGGATCTCGTTGTATTTGAAAGTTGAGTGAAAACTGTTAAAAATGTACTGGCTATTTTGAAGCTCAATACCAACAAAAATATAACCGCCTTCCTTATTGGCTAATCCTGATATAAACGAACCTAATATATTCGGTCGAAGTTCCAATGAACGGCAAATCACATTATTGGTGTTATTGGTTTCAATTAATTGAGTTATTTTTGAAACGTCAATCATATCTTATCCTTTCAATTTTTTCAAGGGAATTCTATTGATACCTGTGAGTTTAATGATTTTGCCAAAGGTGATTTTTTCAGGTGTCGATTTTCCGTCTTCCACCCAAAGTTCCCAATCTTTTGTGAAATCCAAGGTATCTTTTTCAGTATCATAATATAGGCGAATTTCTCCTCCATCCGAAGGTCTTGTAATTAAATAAATCTCTTCGCCGTTTTTCTTAATAACAAAGGTTGTTTCAGCGATTTGTTCGATATTTGCCAAATCATAATCAGCACGCTGAGAAAGGTAGGAAATAATATTGTTTTTCGCACGTTCGATAATCTTTTGAACATACTCAAAACGTTCTACTGTATGCGAACTTTCACGGCAAAACTCATCCGCAAATTGTTTATTTGTGAATGCTTTTTCTAATGCCTCTGGTGAATCAATGCCCCATTGAATTAAAACATCATCAGAAATTAAGCCTTTTGATGTATCCTCATTTTTTCCCGAGGATATACTTTTTAGTATTTCTTTCAAGTTATCAATACTATCAATGCCCAACTCATCCATCATTGACTCAACTTTTTCTGCCTTTTTCATATTTGTGGCTATTTCATCTTCATCATATAGCCAATGCTTATTATCGGACAAGGTAGGAAAAAGTCGTTTACTCTCTTCTGGATGATCTTTAATCCATAAAAACAATTGACGTCTGAAGAACGCCCAGTCAGTATTGGCAAGTGATTTATTACTGTAGTTCTTTCTTGCATAATTTTCGATATGTGTAGAAAGGTCGGCGTTGTTTTTTTCTCTTGGAATTTCAAGAAATATTTTTTGACTTAACAATTCTTTTCTGATGTCGTATGAAGCAATATTAGCAAGATCTTTTAAGCAATCATCTATTTCAGCGTCTAAAAACAAACTGTCTTTAGGTGTAAAAATGCCATACTGATTAGGTAAAATAGATTGTTTTCTTTCAAAGTAATTGTCAAACTTTTGAATTCTCAAAAATTCTATAATGTCCGCCAGAAAATCGAGTGCTTCATCATCAGTTTTAGATATCTTCATCGCTAAATTGTGGATACTTTTCTGCTTCGAGATATCATCTACGAGGCGATTGCAAATTTTACGCAAAGCTTTCTCACGAAGTTCTTCAGAAAAATCTCTTATTGGTTGTGCAATATACGAATAATCAGATCCGTACAATTCACAAACAAAATTATTGATTGTAACACTATCTCCGTTTTCGCATTCAGTATAGAGTCCAATTATGGAAAAACATGCAGTATAATATTCCGTATCGGTATAGTCATCACTGTCAAGCAAATCCTTTATACGCTCAACAATGTAGTTTGAATCCAGAAATCGCGATATTTGAAGAGGTATAATTCCGATTTCATTCATTATAAGTGATGAACGAATATCCTCACCTAAAAGCGTAATTATATTTTTATATTCGTTCTCGATATTTTTGTCCAAATATACCTGAGAATAAAAACAAAAATCGCCATTTTGATTAGGAATAATTGCAATACGGTCGTTTTTGATTTCTAACAATAATTCATCTTGAGTCGCAATCAAGTTATATAAGTCTGATAAAAAACTAACGGGTGACTGTGATTTTAACTTTGAAGATAAAGTATCTATATTTTTAAAATTAGAAATATGTTCAACCAAATCTTTTGCGGAGAGATTCCTGCACTCCGACCACAAGGCGGCATACCATTCATGAATCTCTTCGTGCAAAGGCAAAAATTCATAATCAATTTCATTAGCAAGTTTCCAGATGGTATTCCTTACCTCTTTTTCTCTTGAATTAGGAATGCTAATCTGTTGTTCTTTAAATATGTCATAGAGTGATTCGCGAACCCCAATATGAGTATCTACCAAAGTGGTATATTTAATTGCTTCTCGACATTCATTCAGTACATTCTCTTTGACCCATTCAAAAGACAACCAATCCTTTTTAACCACTTCTCTAGTGTTCGAAACATTAAATATCTTTTTCCATTGTTTTTCAACTGTATAGTCCGAAAAATCCTTATATAGTTGAATTGCTTCACGCATGATTTTTTTATTTTCTTCAATCAACTCATCTTCAGTATCCGTTAAGAAAATTCCGTCGCGAGGCTCTGTGGGATTGAATCTTGCCGAATTAATTACAACCGGAAAGGAAAAATCATGAGTTCCTATTAACGGAAAATCGCAGAAAAGTTTGGGTAATGATTCTGGAATCTTGTCACAGGCAGGCATTTCGTTTTCGTTATAAATCGGCAAAAGAATTGACACATCATTTTTGGTTAACACAAATATATATGTATTCTTTTTTGTATATCCCAATTGAGAAGCAACACGATATACTTTACCACCCTCTAAAGATAAGTCAGTTATCTTTTCAACATAATATCTTTTTCCTTGTGGTTGAACTGTAATACACTCTATTTCGGGAATCAAAGATAACACATATGGGATCGAAACATCCATATCCTCCAACCCTTGTTTTGCTACCTGCAGTCCTCGTTGATCCAACTGATATTTAAAGCTTGTATTATAGTTATCCTCCGCGTATAATATAGCATCGGTCAAACTCGATTTTAGTTGAGCGTCCGTATTGTTAATAGCAGATAATAATTCCTCTTTTGTTTTCCCTGAACGATCTAACAGAGCTTCAAAAGATTGAGGAGTACTATCCTCTAAAAGAATGCCGGAAACCAGGACTTTTGTTGATAATAGATGAGTAGTCAAAAATCCAGTTCCAAATTTACCTGTTTTCTTTGATGAGGATTCTCCACTACTCCTATCCTTTGTGGATACTTGTTCCATCAAATATATTAAGTGCTTTAATGTAAATGGTGCTCCATTATGGCTAAACTCAAGTATTTGCTTTTCCTCGTCAAAGTTTACTTGAATTTTTATTTTACCAGTGGAATTCACGACATCTTTAGCATTTTGAACCAGTTCCCATATCCATCTACGAGGACTATTTTCGTTAGAACTATACCGCAAATTTCTAAGTAAGTCCAATATTCTGTTGGCAACATTTGTTTCATATGCTTCTTGCTTAATTGCATCAATTTTTGATGCGTTAATATTAGACATACATAACCTCTTATATAACATTATTTGAAATCAACATTTTGGAAAAACGGTTGCAATGTGCTTCTTATGGTAGTGTTAGAAGGAACTTCACGAATGCCATATCCCATAACTGCTCCGTTTGCATGATGCCTCAAACGAGGCAGAACATAAGTGTCGCAGAGATCTTTAGCAAAAGCATAGTTGTTTTTGTCATATAAAGCTCTACGCAGATAACCGTTCATTGCACCTGCCGCAAAGTCCGCAAGTTGTATGCCAAAGCTTTGTGCACTACACTCAGTAAGTACGCCATGATACACACTGCTATATTTTGAAATAAAATCTCCGCGAACGGTCAATTCATGGCAGGCGGCTTTTATATGCTTGAGTTTTTCCTCGTTCAGCTCATCCATAATAAGCATTGCAAATCCTTCAGGACTCTGTGCATCCATTTGTATTCTTTGCAACGCTTCTTGTAGATGAAAGCGTAACAATGTGTCTTCTGTCCAAACGCAATTTTGTCCTCGCAAACTCGTAACGGTAAACAGAAACACAGCCGAATGCGCTCTATTGAATACTCTGCGATAATAACCTTTAAGCTTGTCCTCGGACATTGTTGCTATAAAATCGGTTCTTGGATTGTTTTTATGTAATGACCAGAGATCCGCCCATTTGATTTCTTCTCCTACGGGAACTCCGTATTTTTTATTAAGATCCTGCATATCTGATTGAAAAGTCTTATATGCTTCAGCCGTCATAATGACATTGGATCGAATATAAAACGGAGAATTTCGAATAGTTTTCTCGCTGGGATGCTGCTGGTATATGCCAGCCTCATCGGTAAATACGAAATAGGTTGTCACTGCAGTGCCTTTCAAGTGTGCTTACAATTTAAAATCATAGTATAAATACTTCAACCCGTTTTCTGAAGAAATAGCTTCCTTGGATTGTTTTTCAATTTTTTCATCAAAAATCGAGACTTCAAATTTATGTTCCGATAAAATATCCCGTATATTATCGTGATATGGAGAATCATTAATCATTTAAACAATTTTGGAAATTATTACATCAATATACGAGTGTAAATTAATTAATAATTCGCTATTTAGTTTTTCGTTTCCTTCGGCATCATGTACGATATAATTTCGTGCACGATAAATTCGATAAATATGCCATTCAACTCTTTGGGCGTGTTCTTGAATTAATGCTTTGATGTTTTTGCTATTATGAAACGCTTCGTTAAGAGTAAACACTCTATTTTTCAACAGAGGGTACTTATCTGCTTGTTGGTATAAAGCCTCTCTTTTTTCATTCATAGTATCAAATGATAAAAAAGCAAAAGTGCGTTCCAAATCATTATTTCCAAACTCTATTGTGGAAATGTTTTCATTGAAAAAGTCAATACTCCAGTGTTGGATATCATCCATGCATGTTTGTACTAATTTTGAAATATATGTGCTTTTTAAGAAAGGAACAATATAAGCAATTACCTTACCAGTCTTGCTGCGTGATACTTTGGATGGCTCAACAACTTTGCCTTTCTGCCCCTCGGTATCTTCAGATTGCTTTTTTATTTCGGGCTCATCGTCTTCAATAAATGATTCAATCATAGACCAAAGAGATAAAAGAGAGTCATTTACATTATCTGAATATATTGCTGCATTATGTATTTTTGATATTTTACTAAAGTCTTTTCTGTTTTGAGTGGTGGAAAATTGAGCATATAACAATTCATCGGCTCTTTGTTCTGAACTCTCAATAGATAATGCTGCCACTCTATGTTTCAGCAAATTATGTGGGCGTATTGTTGTTACCACCCCAGACTCAGAAATTACTTGAACATGAGTTTTGTTCTTTCGCGGTTCATGTCGAAAAAAATTATATGAATCAGCAACACAGCAAACGACATCGTTAGCTATTTCGCATGCGGTATACATATCATAACTTTGGATTGATTCAAATTTTAATATAGTCCTTTGATTCTTCTTCTTAATCCCAACTGGGGCTTCTTGAGGGTTTAGCGCTATTATTCTTGAGTTGCGCAGCTGAACTTTTGAAAGCAGATTTTTTAATGACATAATGTCACTTTGAAAACCAACGTACACATCATAGTTTCTTTTTTCAAAATCAAACTTAGCAAAAAAAGCATCAATCGTATCCGTAGAGGAGACAGGAGCTCGAAAGAAAATTTCTTTCAAGGTGATATAAACAAAATTTTCATTATAACCACCATCAATAATTTCTCTTGCCCATAAAGTGGTTAATTTATCGACTTCCTTCTTAGAACCATTTTCTTTTATTAATTTGATCAGTTGGCTAACGAGAGCATCATAATATATACCGTTGCTCAATTTTCTTCCCATATATGTTATATTTTCATGCTGTTCTTTAGCAGGCCAAGAACCATGCCCTTTATGGAAGCGCGCAACAAATTCTTCGGTCAATATTTGTTTAGCAATATCGTCTTTTTGAAGTCGATGATCTAATTCGTCAATAATATGTTTTAGATTTTTCTCGTTAATGATTCCTTTGCGCGATGCTCTGTACACACTACAATATTCCTTCGCAAGTCCAATTAGTGAAATGGCAGAAAAACGATAAGTATCAGTTGTATGGTGAAATAATAATTCGTTTAATCTTTGCGCAAAAAACAGCATTGCATCTAATGAATCATCCCATTCCCAACTATTAACATTGTTTTGTTGCATGATAGCACCTCATGAATTTTACAATTTTGTTTCCATTTTCTTTAAGTATTTTGCTATACTGATTCCGCGATCTTCGGTAGGAGAAAATTCGATTCTAAAATCCATCCAACCGAGGTTGATCAGTCTATACCTGATTGCTGATTCCGAAGCAAAGAAATAGAGCTTCATTCTTCGAATACAACTCTTATAATCCAAGAAATTGCATTGTTGTCTATCTACATACAATACTCCCGTCCGTCCATTCCAGTCCATAAACTCATCAAAAACAGGTTTAAGCAAATGAAATGGGAGCAAGAGGCAGGAGGCAAAAAAATTTGCCTCTACCTCTTTCTTTGCTCTTTCATCTACAGAATCATCCAATCGCTCAAAATCTCTATCAAGACAGACTGTTTCAGGTTCAGTATCGCCCAAATGATTCAAGAAGTAATGACCTAATTCATGAGCAATAGTAAATACTTGCATATGCTCTGTATGTTTGGCATTGTAGTATATCACAGGAGTGTCATTTATGTACATGAAACGTCCACAGACTTCTTCTGACCATTCGTGGTAATCGATCAACTCAATTTTTTCACCACTGACGATTTCCTTAATACGCCTCCCGGGGTTTTCGTTGATCTGATATTTCATCAGTATCTTAATAGCAAGTAATTCTATTTCTTTTTTACGATTTAGATTCATTCTTTCTCCTTTTGATAAATTCCTTCACCAAATCGGCTGTGTCATCTGTTGAATCTTCTCCAAACGAGCGCGCAGCTTGACGAACATCATATTGTTCATGTTTTTGATTGTTAAATTCAAGAATATGTGCGCTTGGCATGGGATCAGTTACAGTAACTTGTCCATTCATAAGCATTGGAAGTAGCCAATCTCTAAGTTTAATAAGTTCCTGATTTTCAGCATTTTTTTGCTCTTTTAACTCTAAAATGCTTTTTATTTGACCGGAAAAACTCTCTGCGATATGTTTAGGGGGAACAACCGCAATCATATCAGAAAGAGTACTAATACGAATGCCTTTAAAGATACTGCCCGTTGAACTGGAAGTCGCACTTTTAATGAATCCCTCGCTCATAAAATACATGTAGAGATATTCCGGAGTTATACGATCCGTATTTGCTCTAATGGAAAATACAGACTCGTTAATATCCCAATTTTCAGGAGTGTTTTGAATAAGATAACACCTGCCAAGAGGAGCAATGCTCGCAAAAAGAATATCTCCTGTTTGAATGTCGGAACGTTTGTGAATGATCTGTCTTGCATTTTCGTCAACGGTATCACAACCATTGAAATCAATAGTACCTTCACAAGTTAGATTTTTTACCGTGATATACTGAATATCGCCGTTACCCAAAATGAAATTATCTCTCGGATTAAGTCCAGTATTTATGTTAGCGATAATATACGAAAGAGGATGCGCTTCCCAGTCTTTTGGAATGTTTCGTTTAATTTGCATATTCCACTCCATAGCACCGCCTGAGGTGCGATATGGTTTGCCATTAATATTGGGAAAATCAAATTGTGTAAACCAATAGTCGTAGATTGTTTTTAATATGTGCTCTAATTCGGCACAAATCTTTTTGTTGTTTTGAATCTTTTTGTCAATGTGATTTAATACTTCGGCTATTTCAGCTTGTTCTTGAAGCGAAGGCAACTCCAGCGGAACTTCGCACAAGATTTGTGTATTTAGATTTAACATGTTTGAGCCAACAGCATGTTGTGTGATCCAACGCTTGCTCTCTGGTCTATTAAGATAAAATGAAACGTACAATGGATCGGCTTTTGTTTCATCTACGCGAACACGCATGCATCCTGTTCCACATAGAGCACCAACATCTTCTTCCTCAACAAATGCGTGCTTTTCAACATCACCTCGACGAGCATACACAATGTCATTTTTCTGCACTCTATATCTAACCAGTCTTTGGGCGTTCTTATCATCAACATAGGCGATCTCATCTTTTTCAAAGGTACGGTTACCAATATCTTGTGGCATAATTACAGGAGTTCCTTCTGCAACGTAGTCGGATTGATGTAGCATGCTACCAAAAGGTCCCGTGATTATTTCGGCAATAACGCCTAACGTTGTAGTCGTTCGATTACTCATACTTTATTTTCCCCAAGTTATTTTTAACTATATTTTCCAATCTGTGCCCCTCAATAAATAATTTGTTCAAATTATCATTGAAGCCATTCATCTTTTTCGAAAATTCTTCCGGGGTTAGCGTTTCATATTTGATTTTTACCTCAAAATACTGTCCAGCGGAGAAGGACAGTTTTTTTGCCTCAATATCATCATAGCTGACTTCTATGCAAAAATCATCACCCTTTTTCCCAGAGTTGAATGTATCTATAATCTGTGATATTTCTTTTGGACTTAGAACGGTTCGTTGATTTTTTCCATCGAGTTTTTCTTTGGAGCCAAGTTTGGAGGCATCCATTAAAACCACCTTATCGGGTTCAGCTTTTTTATCAACAAAAATAATAGATACATTTGTGCTAGTTGTGGCAAAAAGGTTTGATGGCATAGAAATAACGCCACGCAGCATTCGATTGCTGACTAAATGTTCACGAATTGCGTATGCAATTTTATTGGATCTGTTACTTGCGGTCAAAAATCCCGTGGGTACAACAATAGCTGCCTTTCCGTTATCCCCAAGAGAATAGATGATATGCTGAAGGAACATCAGATATATTGCCATGCTATCCTTGTCTTGATTTGGAATATTCGGTACGCCGGCAAAGAAACGTTTCTTGTGCTTCTCATCTGCCAGTTCATCACGATTATCACTAAAATCTGTATTAAAGGGAGGATTGCTGACGATATAGTCAAACTGCGCCAAACGATCGCCTTTTATATTTTTATGGTAGGGTTTTGTGAGCGTATCACCATAAATGATGTTGGGCAGCGAATGGACAAGATTGTTGAGAATCAGATTCAAACGCAAAAACTCATTGGATTTTTGGGATATATCCTGTGTGAAAATGGTACAGTTATCCTCCCCGACCTCGTGCGCCAAAGCCAAAATCAGCGTACCGGATCCAGCCGCAGGGTCGTACACCGTAACGTTCTGTGCACCGTTCGGAACCATTATCTTTGCAATAATGGTGGCGATTGAATGGGGCGTATAGTATTCCGCATATTTGCCAAAGTCCTTATTATAATCTTTGATAAGATATTCAAAAATCTGTGCAAAGAAGTCGTATTTTTGCGCGAATACATTCTCAAAGCTATGAGAAGCAATTTTCGAAATGATTGCCTTGCAGAAATTATCCTTCTCATCTTCCTCGGTTACGTGTTGAGAAATACCGTTGAAAAGTTTAATTTTGGATTGTCCGCTTGTATGTACGGAGAAGACATCAATATTGTGATTTGCAATATCGATAAGTGTAGAATCAAACAGTTTGTGAAATCCCTCGGTGTTTTGACGGTTGAACAGATAGGAAATCAGATGCTCTTTTTTGAGAGTAGCTACACTCGCTCCAAAGTCCAACAAAAACAGTTCGTATTCATCTGCCGACATTTCAGCCAAAGCTGTTTCGATATCTGCAGACGTTTTATCTGCGAAATCGGCTTTTACTCTTTTTGCTTCGGCGAGGAATTTGTCATTCAAGAACTTATACAGAAATACTTCCGTAATGATCTTGTATTCACTTGAAGCATTTCCAAGTCCATAGTTGGTACAAACCGCTTTCAAATTGTCAATCATCTGCTTGGTTTGCAAGGTTATATTGTTATCCATTATGATGCAAAATTCCTTTCGGTAAAGTATTCATTGGACACACAGGCGCCGATGTATTTCACCTGCGAGGCGGTATATTTCACGCCGTGTCCGTCAAGCTCTTGCTTGATCATCGGGAAGAGATCCCTTGTGAAATAAGATTCATTGTCAAGCAAATGCTGGTTAGCGATTACCTTGCTATCCACGTTGTGCTTCAAATTCAAAAGGATCTGATTTAACACATAGTCGGTGGTAATTGGGGGAGGGTTTTCTCTCAAACGCTTATGCGTACGCATAAACTTTACATCGCCTTCATATTTGTCAGCCAACATCTGATCTTCACGACGTTTTTTCTCCGCCGCAGCACGTATGCGTTCAAGCTCTGCCATGTTTTCGTTCATCTCATCGGCAGTTAATTCCTCAATATTCTTTTTGTGGAGAACTCGCTGTAGTTCTTCAAGTAAAGTAATATATTCGGGATCTTTGGGATCAAGTGTGTGAGCTACTGCTTGTTGTGTTTTGAACAAGGTATCTCGGAATTTGTCGGCAATCACTAACTCACTTTCGGAGACTTTTCGGAACTGAAATTCAATCTGCTCCATAGCCAAGTTAAGAATTGCTGTCATATCTTCAGCGTTTGCCAAGACTTGCTTTTGATTTACCAAAGCAATGCGATTGTTAACCTCATTATAGAGTGCAGCAACCTTTTCCAAATCAAATTTGTCCGCCATGTCATCATAGCCAAACAATTTTGAAATGTTGAAGAGTTCCTTATAGAGTTCCAATGCGTGACGAATCCCAACCAATTCTGCTTTTTCCTCAATAGATGAGATCTGCTGAGAGAATATTTCAGCGTTTTCTGTATTGTAGAGGAACAGCTTTTCCTTGATTTCCATCAAGTCTTTTTCAATATCTTCTTGAGACTTAAAAATGTTGTTGTACTGTTGGAACGCATCACCAAGCTCAGCTTGAAGTTCCTCAAAATAAGCCTTGTTGGTTTTATCAAATTCTGCACGGATATCTGCAAAATCCACAACATAACCGTATCTAAATTTCTTATAAGGACGATTGACACGAGTCAAAGCTTGAAGGAGAGAGTGGTCCTTGATCACTCTACCGAGGTACAGCTTCTTTAATCTCGGAGCGTCAAATCCGGTCAAAAGCATATTGAACACAACGAGAAAATCAATTGTACCTTTTTTGAAATCTGCAATATATCCGCGTCTTGTTTCCTTATCATCTACATCATGGAGAATCAATGCACAAGTATAGGATGTTTTCTTCAGCTCATCAAAAACAACTTTTGCCTGATCTGAAGTATCACAAACAATCATGCCGCCAATAGTGTTGTCGTTCATGGCAACACGTCTCTTCGCAAAATCATTGACTATATATTTTACCAGTTCGGAAACATACTTTGGATGCGCGTACATATCCTTTTTGGAAATAGAACCTTGGAGTGTCTTGATTTCAGCCAAAGCAGATTGTAAACGTTCGCGGTAAGTGGTTGCGATACCTTCTCTAATCAGTTTCAGCGTATAACCATCGGATATAGAAGCGTTATAATAGTACTTGTGAATGTATTCACCGAAAATTTGTTTCGAATCATATTTTTTACCGCCAATCGGTCTGCCCTCGTCATCGTAAATAACGCCTATTAAGGGAGTACCGGTAAGAGCGATCATAACGGCTTTTCTGTCTGATTCTATTAAATTTCCAAGGAACGAACCAGTGGGATTATAGCTTCTATGAGCTTCGTCCATAAAATATACTCGTTGAACGTCTATTGCGTAATCGGATTTTTTTGCAATAGATTCTTTTGAAAACTTTTGAATATTAACTACCGTAATTGTTAGTTTTCCGGTGTTTTCTGTAGAAGTTGTTGCACTGATATTTTTGATAAAGTCTTCTTTAGAATTTACTTCCTCTACATGCAATCCGCGGCTTCTAAACTCGGTTGCTGCCTGTGTCAGCAAATCAAGTCTATCTACGATAAAATAGAATTTGGGTATTATGCCTTGCTTTTGATAGTAGTCAGTAAGATATCTAACATTGAAGAAGGTAAGCGCAGTCTTTCCGCTGCCTTGAGTGTGCCATATGATACCGTTTCGTTTTCTACTATTCAAATGCTTTTCAATTGCTTTGGTTGCAAACAATTGAGGATAACGCATAATGTGTTTTTCAAGGTGGGTAATGCCATTATCATCAGTTCTCTCAACATATGCAATTGCATACTTCAGAATAGTAAGAATGCGTTCTTTGGAGAATAGAGATGTGATTATTCTATTTGTGGGCGATTCGGGATTGGAGTTTGTAATATATTCGGGAGACCCCTTGATAGAAGTTAGATTCGTGTCAATCAAAATTGCTTTTTCTTTTGTTTCATCCACTTCGGAAATACGGGAAAATATAGATTTATCTTCTTCGCGAAAATGGCTGAAAAACAGTTTTTCATAACTGCTGGACGCATAGAAAGCACCTTCCAATGGAACAACCTCGTTGTCGTCGTACTCGCTATTATTGGAAAATACCATTACTTGCGTGATGTTCACAAATCTACGGAATTTTTTATTCTGAAAACGTGTGTTTATTCGCTTATACTCGGCTTGTATACCATCTTTGTTGTTCGGCTTTTTGACTTCGATAAAAGACAAAGGCATTCCGTTGATAAGAGGAATAATATCAGGACGGAATTCATCACTACCGTTTTTGTAAGTCAATTCGGTGACTACGTTGTAGATATTGTTACCGTTGAAATCAATTAATTTTAAGCCTTTGTATCCATTTATGAGGTACGAATAAAACACTCTACCCAAATCATCATTATCAAGGACAATCTTTAGTTCATTCACGATTCCACGAGCATCGTCAATAGAAATATTGCATCCATTAATATCATTTATGGCGCGACAAAATAAATCGAGGAAAATATTTGTGTCTTCATCGATTAAATCTGTGTTCGCGTATTTTTTTTGCGAAATATATTCATATCCTAATCGAGTAAAATGAACCAATGCGGGTATTTTCACTCTTGAGTTTTCATTATGTGGCATATGAAGCTCCTTATATAGATAATATTGCAGTACTCGTTAACATCAACAATTAATAGCGTCGAAAACAAATCACCACTCATACATTTTAAGAAGCGTTTCCACAATCTTATCTGTTCTCGCGGTTATTTTGTCGACAGTCCATTCTGTTTCGGTTACTACATCCTCATTAAGGAAAAGGCCGTTTTTGTAACCAATGTTCTTAGATTTGTCTTTTGATTGTCTGTCCTTTTTGTGTTCAAAGGACATATTGGAAAGATTCTGGTTGTAGCCGGTAATAGTTAAATTACCAAGGGTATGTACATAGTCAGCTCTGATTTGAATTGCCTTAGCTTTGTCACCATTTGCAATCATATCAACCCGTTCTTTCGGGATATTTTCTCCTTCGGGGAATATGTGTTCAATTGTCCAAACATATTTATTGCTTGTGTCTCTGGACCACAAATCAGAATATATTTCCTTGGTTTGATGTTGTGCTTCGATATTACAAAGAACAAAGCGTGTAGCTTCAGGGTTTTCATCGTAAATCGGACCACGGAGCTTCTCCTCAAAGGTTTCATCCGTTGCCGAAACAGCCCTGAGCATCTCTTTAATAGTTCCTACGATTTCATTTCCGCTTTCCGATTTGATTTTTGCAATAATATCAATAAACAATTGAGTGAGTTTGCGGGTGTTCGGAACGTCGGTTAGGTTTCTTCTTACAAAGAAAACGATTAGAATATCCACTATGGGTTTGATATTTTCATCCGAGAGAGACAGAGCATCTTGATTAGTTAACAAATACATCAGCAACAAGTAAGAAGGAGCGCCTGAAATCCTCGCTAAATTCTGTAAACTTGTTGTATACACGAATTCGTCTTCAGTGTTATTGACGATAACTGCATATTTGTTTGCTTTTTCAGAAAGATTCTCCAAAAGAGCACAATAGTCACTTTTGATCATCTTCTCATAAATATCGATCAAAGTTGTTCTTGTCGCCAAATAGCCAAGATAGTACTTCTTTTCGGTTGATTTATAGGGCGCATTGAGTTCATCCCTAAATGCATTATAGAATTGTCTGAAAAAACGTTCCTGAACAGAGTAGTCATCTTGTCCTACAGCTTTTAAGATTTGCTTCCATTGCTCATATGCATTATCCGCATCAGCAGAATTTTCTGCTTGTGCAATAAGAGAGTTTTTAATTAAATCGAGAGCAGAGAGCGGAACACCTCTATGGTTAAGAGATTCGAAAAGCATATACGCATCTTTATTCGTATCTACTTCAATTCCCACCAATACTGCCGCTTCAAACTTTCTGACAATTTGGAACAACGCTCCTACATCAGTAATGTTTGGATTGTCATTTTTGATTTCTTGCACTTCATCTGATATCAGTTTTAGAAAATGCCGATACGCTTTCGCAATCCTTCTGTTGCCAAAGTTCGATGGTTTCGTATGTTTAACGGTAATAATTCCGTTATCTGAAAGAATATAAGTATAGTCCTCGTCGTTTGAGTTTTGTTTTTGCAACAGAAGCCTTTGATTGTATTCGGTAACTTTTCCACCAGTAGCGGTAAACTTTTGCTTTTTATTGGCAAGCTCATTTCTTAAGTTGGAAAGCTCACTTAAATCATCTTCGTCCATTTCAGCTTTGTGCTTTGAAAGTTCAGCATAAAGCGCCGCCAACAATAATGTTATTGTAGAGAAACGTTGCTGCCCATCGATAACCTCTAAAATAGTTCCTTTAAGAGAGCCGCTGTTCACACAAATATAAGAACCCAAGAAGTAACCAAAATCATTTTCAGTAACATCATTGAACAACGCATCCCATTCTTTGATACCCCAAGTATATTCACGTTGATACTTTGGAATTTTATATATCTTATCGCTGGTTATAGAAAACACATCAGCAATTGTTGTTTGCGATACAGTTTTTATCATTTTGAATACCTCATCGTCATTTTAATCTTATCTATCAATTCATGTTATGAGTATATTTTCTATCCTTCATTCCTCTGCCTATAAATCTCCTTCAAATCCTCGATTGCCACTTCGGGGGCGAGGGTATGGAAGATCAGCCAATTGCGGCTCATAGTTTCGGCAGGTGCTTGTTTGTAGATTTCTTTGCTGTCCTCGCCTGTGTTAAAGTGCCAGAAGCGGTAGAGGTAGCCCGTCCAATAGAGCACCTCTTTATCGTACACGGCACCGCCTTTGGTGAGCTCGGCTGTATCGGCGATCTCCGCAAGGAGATATTCTTCACCTGCCCACTGCAAGCGGTTGAACTTTGAGTCAAGTCCTTTGGCAACCTCACTTGTCATAAATGCCTTGATGAAGGGTGCGCTATCGTATCCCTTCGCACCAGACAGCTCAAAGAGTCTGCCTTGTATATCACACATTTTCAGTTGGAGTTCGTTCATCGCTATCTCCTTTTATTTCGCCTCGTCCAATATCTCGTCAAAGAATTTTCCTTCACGGCGGTAGTTCTTGCAGATATCGTTTGCAAGCGTAATGCCTTTCTGACGGTTTGCTTCGCTTTCATCCTGAAGGAATCTGCGCTCAAGCATCGAGATCGGAATCTCTTTTTCAATTCTAATGGCTGCACAAGCCTTTTCGGTGGTCGCTACATACTGCTTGCCAAGCTTCAATGCGGACAGGCTGTTTACGAGAGCTGCATCCGTGATGTTACCCATAAAGAAGTTATCAAGCACGTAGAACATTCTGTCGTTTGCAATGCTCCCGATCACGAGATCCTTGCCGGCATCGATGTTACTGTATTTATTATAAAAATCCGTATCCTTGATCTTATCCATTCTTCCTCTATGGAAGGCGACGAGCATCGCCCAATCAAGATCCGCTTTGATTTCTACGGTATCGAGAGCACGTACATCAATGGAAACAATATAAAACTTTGATTTTTCGAAATCGCAGATAAGCGTCAAGGGCTGTCCGGGATCGGTACCCATATAAAAGCCTCTTCCAAAGTCACACATCTCTCTGCTCTTGGGAGCGATGTCACCGATAATACCGGACTTGGAGCCGTGGTAAAGCAGAACGCGTCCTTCTTCAAGATTGATTGCATCGGATTCTGCCTTGATCTTATTAAGAATGGTCTGATATACGGAGATATTGTTTTCCTGACAGAAATTATATAATTGCGTTTGCGCCATGCGGTTGGGCAAAGTTTTACCGTTTTCCCAGCGGTTGATGGAAAGCGGAGTGGTGCCGAGGGCACTTGCAAACTGTTCCTGATTCATATTCGCCGCAGAGCGTATAGCTTTGATCAGTTCTTTCATGATATACCACCTATCATTTGTAATCACTTATTATTATATACTATGATAGGTGATTTGTCAATTACGGCAGTCGCCTAATTTACAATATTTCATAAAAAATTTGCAGAATTCGGGCGCATTCACGATTTTGTAACGATATAAACTGAAAAGAAAAACCTTCGGGAGCGGGACTCTCGAAGGTGTAATGTCCCTTATTCGAAGTACCTATCCAACAGTTTACGGTGCTTCTCACTTTTCTTGATGATTTGGAAGGCGTAGTCGCAGGTGAAGTCGATCAGCCATTCGCGGGCGATGTACTCGAAGTTATGGGCTTTGGTGATCCTAAGCCAGCCGTTATTGATCCATCGGCGGACGGACTCGTGCTTGTAGCCGAGGACGGCTTCCACGTCCTTTGGTGTGATGACGTCGGGTAGGTCGTACCACTCATCGTCGAGCCATGCGCGGAAGTCAGCGGGAACCTGCTCGGGATATATGTAATACTTATCCGGCTCGTATTTCTTGATTGGCTCACGTTTGCCGGGGTTATTTGCTGTAAAGGTGATGGGGATGAAATACTTATCGGGATGCTCGGCGCTGTCCTTTATGTACTCGTCAAGGGTACTTCGCGTGACCACGTAACGATGCGTTTTCTTGCCGGTGTCCTTGCAGGGAATCATTCCGTTTTGGAGCATCCAGGCACACTTGCGTTTGCTGATATGTAGTATCTTGCAGATCTCCTCGGCGTAGAGCTTTTCACCTTTCTCAGTTTTATTCGTCATGGCTCATCCTCTCCCGCTGTCGTCTTTGCCATGCAGTCTCGTCGTCGGTAGTGGCGGCGAGGTAATCGATAAAGTCGGCTTTGCTGATCAGCCGTTTTCCTCGGTAGGCATATGCGATAAGCTTTCCCTCGTTTATCGCCGCGTGGATGGTGTTCTTGCTCACGTGTATCAGCCTTGACGCATCGAGTGCGGTGATAACATCGGGGCATTTGCGTAAGAGGTGCTCGAGCCCTTTTATCTTTTCTTCTGTTGTCATTGTTGCGACTCCTTTCTGCGTTTGTCAGCACAAAGGATATCACAAAGAATCGCAAAGTCCAGAGAGAATCGGAAAGAATTATGAGAAAAGAAAGCACCTATCAAAACGACAGGTGCCCTCATCTTAATTCAAGCGAACGATCTCATATTGGCTTGTTCCGTATACTTTTTGAACTTGATACAATACATCATCAATCCAATATGTGATCTTGTCTTCCGCTTCTTCATTTGTGGCAATATTGGTGCACAAAAGATTGCTTTTTTCGTTTGTACCGCCGCAAGAGGTCGGCAGTACATGATGGATATTCCATCCGCAGTAGATTTTTCTGCCGAGATGAACGATATAATAATCATCGTCGCCGTAGGCATCTCTGCACATCAGGTTTCCGTGAAAATCCTCTTCATATAAAGAGTCGCCGTACCGTTCATACCACAAACGAAGCGCATTTGTTTTGTTGATCTTCATAAATTTCACCTCCAATCGAGCCAAAAATAAAAGCCCATACACTTATGCGCGTATAGACTCAATTGGCTCTATTGACACTTTACACGCATAAAAGCATAGACAATTGAAAAAACAATTGCCTGCTATATGGTGTAAAGCTGTGAAACAATAATTTATGCACCGAGGCTTTATCATTACTTTCTCAAGGACATAACCGGAGTTTTTCTTGTTCCTTGATAGTTTCGTAGGTTTACAAAACACGATCGATAGCATCAGTATTTATTCAGTCTCGTTGATAAGTTATCCGGTATCGTTAAATGAGAATTAACAAAACCACAGCGTGCTATCGATTTACGGATATATTATATCACATATTTTCAAAAATTTCAATAGCTTCAAAGGGCGTCGTCTTGTAAACTGAAGAAAAATATGATATAATCTTTCAAAAGATATGCGGTAAGCAATAGTGACCGCTCGTCCCTTTGGCCTTGCGAAAGCCGTGCATTTTTCTCGGAAAGGGCAATGAAGCGGTCACTGATTCGGTAAATTTTGCGGAAATTAGGGATAGTGAGGGACAGAAAGAGCCCGCTTTGCAGCTGCTCGAAATCAGTTTGTGCGAAAGCACACGAGGGGTCGAATCCCGCCGTCTCCGCCAAGGACTACCGTAATCTTAGTATTGCAATAGTTTCTTTTATGTTATATAATAATCTCAAAGGTGGTGAATAAATTGAATTTTGAAACAACCTCAGTATTGTTGGAAGTATTAAAGCCTTATTTGGAGAATTCTGTTGTTGATATTTCCACCGATAACACAAATTGGCTTAATCGCAATTACAAGTCTGACATAGTAACCATCGATGCCAATAATTCTGTTGGTATTGAAGTTTTTGAAAATGAAATTATTGCATTCTATTTCACCGACCATTATCATTTTGAAGATTATCTTCAGCGCTTCAAGACGGAGAGGAAAATTATATTGAACGTGCAAAACATTTTTTAAAAGAGCTGTTCGAATATAAAATTCGGCATGTTGAATATTATAAAGGCAAGACCTTATATTCTGAAAAATACTTTGTAATGTATCACGACGGCAGAGAAGATGAATGTATCGGCAACACTTGGTACGGTCTTTCGAGATTCATTAACCCATTTGGTAAAAAATCCATGCGCTCAACAACATGGCAATTTGATAAATCCAAAGGTGTGTTCACTACACGACAGCCAAAAAGTGCAGACCCAAATGCAATTGAAGTGATTGATATTAACGAAGATTGTTATATTGAGATTTTCAAAAATCATAATGTTTATATTTATGACATTATGGAAATAGATTTTGATGACTATTTTGGCATGTACTATTGGGTGCCCGCTATTAACACCATCCCAAGCGGAGTGTATGACACCAAAGAAAAAGCAATCACTTACGCAATGGAAGCATTAAAATGTCGAGGGAATTTGTCTGATTTCAATCGGGGCTGAGTCAAAACACTTGAAAAAGCGAAAGACTCAGCCCCGATTTTTAGCTTTTTTATTATTTAAATTTATAATTGATTGTGTGTTTTGGAAACCGTTCAGAAAAAAAGTTATTGGCAGTTATGTATTACTCTGCCGCCTTAAAATTATAGATAGGCTTGATTCTGCAAACAATCTCCGCCGTAGGCTCGATGTTCTCAACGATTTCGTCCATGCTCTTATAAGCCATAGGCGACTCGTCAAGCGTATCGGGAACGACACAGGTGGAGTAAATGCCCGCCATCTCAGCCTCGTACTCAGCCATCGTGAGACGCTCGAAAGCTTCTGAACGGGACATAAGCCTACCGGCACCGTGAGGTGCAGAGCAGTTCCAATCCTCGTTACCCTTTCCGATACAGACGAGAGAGCCGTCACGCATATTGATGGGGATGAGCAGCTTCTCACCGACCTTGGCAGACACAGCGCCCTTACGGAGTATCATCTCATTCACGTCTATGTAGTTGTGAATGGTTTGGAAGGTGTCAATTGCCGTCCAGCCGCAATGTTCAAAAATGATCTCTGCCATTTTTGCGCGGTTTCTCTCGGCAAACTTTTGACAGATATCCACATCGTGGAGGTAATCCTCCATGAATGAACCGTAGAGGAAGCAAAGGTCGCGAGGAAGTGTAGGCTCCTTAGCATTAAACTCCCTCTCAAGCGCCTTGATAGTCGCTTGAATTTCAGTGCGTCTTCCCTGCTCCTTGTAGGTACGGATGATCTCCTCACGCTTTCTGAAATACTCCTCCTTGCCTACGTTGAGGTCAACGGCGATCTGCTGATAAAACTCAGCCGCTTGTGTTCCGAGATTACGGCTTCCCGAGTGAATAACAAGATACTTGCCACCATTCTCATCTGTGTCAATCTCTATGAAGTGATTTCCGCCGCCAAGAGTTCCGAGTGATCTCTCAAGTCTTTTTGAGTCCTTGAGGTATCTGTAACAACGGAGCTGTGTAAGGTCAAATCGTTCCTGTCTGCCCTCCCAAACATTTCTGCCGCAGGGTATATAATGTGCCGCCCGGTCTACCTTATCAAAATCGATATCAATCTTGCCAAGGTATGCAGTGTACATTCCGCATCCGATGTCTACCCCGACCATCGAAGGAACAATCTTGTCTGTTATAGTCATAGTAGTACCAATGGTACACCCCTTGCCCGAGTGAACGTCGGGCATTATTCTTATCTTTGAGGATGCAAACGCCTCGGTATCACACACCTCCTTAAGTTGCTCGCACGCTCCGTCATCGATAGTGGCGGCAAAGCACTTGGCTGTGTTAAATTGTCCGATTATCTCTATCATGTCAATCTCCTTTCGTTTGAAATCAGGCATCGTTGCCGTTTAATGCTCTCGTAAGTTGAGTAAGGATATTACCGTTACCATTCAAAGTAATGTTGCCCACATTTTCGCAAATGCGCTCAACGTACTCCAATTCTTTGAGCTTGTAAAGCGTCTTGTTTTCATCCATCAGCTTTGCTGTATTCAGCAACGAACGGGTGGATGCAACCTCTTCGCGGCGCATGATGACGTTAGCCTGTGCACGCTTTTCGGCAACAAGGACAGTGTTCATGATCTCTCGGATCTCACCGGGAAGAATAATATCCTTGACACCGGCATCCGTAATTTCTACGAACAAATCCTTTTCCTTTGCTTTTAGCTTGCCGAATACAAACTCAGACATCTGAGCCTTGTTTTCAAGAATTTCATCGAGTTTGTATTTACCTACGTATTCGCGCAGGGCAAGCTGTGCCGACACGTGCATTTGTTCCGCAAAATCATCGATCTCAGTCAGAATCTTGACGTAATCGGTGACACGGTAGTTGCAGACAAAGTTTATGCGAAGAGAAACCTTATCCGCCGTCAAAATCTCCTGACCTGTAATATCCATCTGTGTCAAACGGGTATCAACAAATCCAACATCAACCTTGATATGTGTCTTCCAGAAATAGTAGGTGCCTGCATCCAAAATTCGCTCAAACTTTTGATTGAAGTACAGCCTCGCCTTTTGATATTCGGCAACCTCGATTTTGGTGTAGTAGATTTGAGGAATCTTTGAGAATATGTATTCGGGAATGGATTCATCAACCTCAGGGGTCGATATGTCAGCGATTTTGAATTCGTGCTGATCTACTACAGACCAAAATGCATACTTACCATGGCATAACACGGAAGAAAACTTACCGTTTACATAGTGAAGCGCAAGCTCCTCATCTCCTACCTCTGCTACTGCAACAAGGTCAGCAACAGATTTGTCGGCAAGCAGGGTTTCAAGAGCACACTTGCTGCACACGATAGGTTCTTCCAAGTTGGAAATTTCAATTTCCTTGCCACCAAACATGTGATATTTGCCCGCACTGAGCAATTTGATATACCTTCCGTTTTCGAAGAGAAAGCCCTTTTGATTTTCGTTGATAATCCTTTTTTTCATAATATGTAATCCTCCTTAAAGGCAGTAAAATCGTTTCGCCATCCTTCATGCAAAAGCGACGGCTGAAAATTTGAGTGTTTCCTGCACAGTGCGGAAAGAAATCTTTTGACACTGATTGGGACAGTCGAAGGGAACCGAACTATTGCCGCCGAGAAAAGCCCTTTTGGGTCTAAAGTTTCCCTCGGTTCTATGGATGTTTCAAGAGTTCGACTCCTTCGGCTATAACACGGTATCCATTCTCAGGCAAGGCTCGCTTTTGCATTGCTCCGTGAAAAAGACAGGGCATTTTTCACTTTGCCGAATGATGACAAATGTCAGAATTAAAACGTTCTCGCACACGATTCCGTGTACCGTTCTTTTTTTGCGTCCCGAAGGACAAAACCAATCCGCTGGCGATACGTTTTGCAACGCACGGCGGGATTCGAACCCGCGAATAGAGAGCTTTACAGGCTCAAGATGCAAGCGTTCTTCCGGCATACACTTTGGAATATCCTTGTGCACCGCTGTGAAGGATTGACTCAAACACCGGCTTGAAGTAACCTTGCAAGCATATTTTACCATCTGATTCACAATTCTTCACGGAAAAAAAGCTGCGAACTCTTACTTGAGTCCGCAGTTTAACTGTTTTTTCAGCTTTTCGATGACTAATTTTCGGAAGGATTCTGACTCCAAAACCTCAACCATCGGTCCAAAGGAAAGAATTCTTATCACCATTTCCGGTTCATCATCGTGAGCATATTTAATTTTTACAAGGTAGTGCTTTTTATCAAGCTTCTCGGCTTGCTTTTCAAAATGGGCAAAATGGAGCATAAATCGTTCCATCGCATTTCGCTCGTCGTGTATCTTAACGGTAATCGTATCGTATATTACCGTTTTTTCTTGACCAATCGCTTGTCTTTCTCCGGTGTAAGGGACACAAGATCTGATCTTGGCAAGGTTGACGGTAGAAACAGCACGCCAGCCTGCAGTGATTACTCTGAACTTATCATCCTTTTCAGAGTATTCAAGCCTCACGGGACGACATCTGACAAACATCGTATTACCCTTGCGATTAACCATTTCAAATCTGATCTGCGAGTCTTTGTGTATAGCCTCTAAAATAACTCGGAATTGTCTTATGTATTCCTCATCCTCAAAGGGATCTCCGTCACTGTATTTGTCGTAAACGTGATAATCCTCCGTGGTAAAAAGAGGCTCTGTATCGTCGAGACCCGAAAACTCAACGCCAAACAACTTTACACGAGGATCGAGAGAAATTGCTTTCAGCCATTGTTTTTGAAGTGTGGTCAGAGGCATTGTGGGCTTGTGTTCAAGAGAGGTAGTCATATCGGAATGTACAAGCTGCCATTTTTCACTTTTAAGCGAAGGAATAATAGTCAAAACACTCTCACCAAATGCACGCTCCAAGACAATCCTTTGTAATTCCTTTTCGGAATGCTCTCCGTCAAGAATTCCGGATATAATGGCGGCAACAGTATTGTAATATGCCGAATAAAGCTCGCTGAATATCATTCGCTCACCTCCTGTCTGACATCGTACATCAGGTACATAGCCTCCAAATCCTTTTTGAATTGATTTTCAACGCTACGATTGGAGAAGTTCATTCTTACGATACGGCAGATAAAGGTTCTGATCCAAGGAATCATCTCGCTTGAATCATAAACATCCGCAGAAAAGCAGTAGGTATTTTCATCAAGCTTTTCCACTGTACCAACACGTTTCTCACGTTCCAAACGCCCCACAATATATTCCTCGTTGTCCTCGACCTTAACCGTAAACTCTACATGCTCAAGGTGCTCTGCGCCCCATTTGTTCCGTTTCATGCTGACACCCCACATTTTGCTCTGCATTCGGTCAAGCTCTTCGCGAAGCTCATCAAAGCGAGGCGTAGGATCTTCAAGTTTTACTTTTGACAGGTAATCCACACGATAGGAGTGAAAGGAATTATAATCGGGCAGATAAGCCAATAGATGCTGTCTGCCGCTTTGTGCGCTGATAAACACACGAAGCGGAACAATGCGATTTCGCCTTGGCATATCTCTGCGACGGCTCATGTTCGATATAGTCACAGCACGCTTTTCTCTCATTGCTGTAAAAAGGTAGGCAAGAATCCCGCTGTCAATGGCTCCGGTTATGTAATGGTGCTTGAAGGTAAACGCATCGGTGTCGGATTCCTCTTTATCCAGTATAAACGAGCCGAGTACCCCGCAGGGGGCAATCTCAGAGAAATAATGTAAAACATCGTTCAAATCGGAAATGTCGGTATTGCCCGTTCGACGGTAATACATCTTCCGTCCTTCTCTTTCTGCCACGATGATACCTGCCTCGCAATATTCCTTGAGTTTTTTGCGGACGGTAGACTCATCAAACATCATAGGGAATTCAAATCCGGACAGATATTTTTCGTCAATCTCGTCGAGTAATTCGGAAATGGTTCGTTTCACCGAAGGATTGTGAAAAATATCAAAGATAATGAAATGCAACGTGATATCGCCATCGGTAAAACTTTTTGCTTTCCATGCGTTGTATAACGGGTTGTGCCTGATTGTTCGGCTGTCTATGGAAATGAAAACGTTTTTACCTTCGGGAGTGCGAACAAAGCTCATATGATCGCCAAGCCAACTTTCAAGACGACGGCGCTCGTCATCGTAGGAACGCGCACTCTTGCTCTGATAGTCATCTCTGCTCTTGAAACCATAAACATAAAAGTCGCGCATATATGCTCTGATTTTTTCAAAATTTTTGATAAGCTCACTGTATGAGGACATTATTCACACTCCTTTCTTGGCGTTTCTGCTGTATAACAATATCAGTATACAGTAAATTCTTTTTGCAGTCAATCAAATAATACTGAGAATAGTAAAATTTTGATTGTTTTTTAAATCAACACCAAGTGACATCGTCGAAAAACACCTTGGTAACCTAATCCCATATACGCTTCTCCGATTAACCGTAATATTGGATATATGATTGCAATTTTTACTGTTTTATGATATAATAAAAATGATAAATAAGAATTTGACGAGGATTATTATGTCAAGCAGCAAAGAATATTTGGATTTTGTTTTAGAGCAATGCGGCAATCTGTCTGCCCGAGCTATGATGGGCGAATACATACTGTATTATGCAGGCAAGGTAATCGGTGGCATTTACGATAACCGCTTACTCGTCAAGACTACGCCGTCAGCAGCTGCATTGATGCCGAAAGCACCTCACGAACTCCCATACGAAGGCGCAAAAGAAATGCTCCTTGTGGAAGATATTGAGGATAGAGATTTTCTGAACAAGCTATTCGAATCAATGTACGAAGAACTGCCTGAACCGAAGAAAAAGAAATAAATTCCAATTTATAAGGGTTAATAGTATGATATTAGAAACAGGCAGATTATTCATCCGTAAGCTGAATGAGGCGGATTGGCAAAAAATGAAGAACATATTTATTGATTTTAACAACTCAAAATATTCCGTCTATGATATGCCTCTGCCAACAGAGGACGAGGAAATCAAAGCATTGACAAAAAGGTTTTCTGACAGCAATCTGTTTTTTGCGGTTTTACTGAAAGAATCAAATTCTATGATAGGATATGTATGCTTTCACAAAAATGGTGACAAATATGATTTGGGATACTGTTTTCACTCTGCATATCATTCAAACGGTTATGCGTATGAAAGCACAAATGCTCTTATCAAATACTGTGTTGATGAATATGGTGTTACATGCTTTACTGCAGGCACGGCAATAGATAACAAACCCTCTTGTAAGCTATTGGAAAAATTAGGTTTTGTTTGCGTTTTAACCGAAACCGTATCATTCGATAACGTGTTCTCATTTCAAGGCGGAAATTTTGAGTTGAATATAAAACAATCAAATTCCGGTTTTTGAACAGGATGAATTGAAATAAAGGGTGACCGATGCGGTTACCCTTTATGCTATGCTCTACGCACACTGATGCTTTATTCATTGCAGTGTCGGTTTCCGCCTTAGTTACGCATCAGGCGGTGGTTGAGATATCCGAGTACACTAAGTGCTTCACCGTTATTTGTCGTCTGCCGCCCGAATAATGTGTTTGTTTTCCGATTTACAGATATTTTCAAAAAACAGTTGACAAATCCCGTCAAATGAAATAAAATAGAATGTATAATTTTTTTGACGAGGTTTCAAAATGGATCTTAAGGTAGTAAAGTTCGGCGGTTCTTCTCTCGCCGATGCAACACAGTTTAAAAAAGTAAAAGAGATAATCACCGCAGATGAATCAAGAAGATATGTTGTTCCTTCGGCACCCGGCAAAAGATTTTCTGCCGACACAAAGGTAACCGATATGCTTTACGAATGCTATGCGCAGGCAAGCAAGGGCGAAAACATCGATGTTCTTTTTGACAACATCCGCGAAAGATACAATACAATCATCAATGACCTTGGTGTGGACTTATCGCTTGAGGATGATTTTTGCGCCATAAAGTATGCTTTCCGCCACAAGTCCGGAAGAGACTATGCTGCCAGCCGCGGCGAATATCTTAACGGTAAAATTCTTGCAAAATACCTTGGCTATGATTTTATTGATGCAGCCAATGTTATTTTCTTCAAGCTTGACGGTACATTCGACAGCGAAAGAACAAACGAAGTTCTCTCTCAAACCCTTAAAAATCATACCCATGCCGTTATTCCGGGATTTTACGGTTCTATGCCCAATGACACCATAAAGACATTCTCACGCGGCGGCTCGGACATAACAGGCTCAATAGTTGCAAGGGCTGCAAATGTAACGCTCTATGAAAACTGGACAGACGTTTCGGGCTTTATGATGGCAGACCCCAGAATTATCAGCAATCCAAAAACAATTGAGTACATTACATACAGAGAGCTTCGAGAGCTGTCATATATGGGTGCAACCGTTCTTCATGAGGATGCTGTATTCCCTGTAAGAATGATGGGCATACCGATTAACATCAAGAACACCAATGCTCCCGATGACAAGGGTACAATGATAGTATCGGAAGCACCTGCAGAAGCAAACAACAGTGTTATCACAGGTATTGCAGGCAAAAAGAATTTCTCTATTGTAAGAATCGAAAAGGATATGATGAATCAGGAGCTTGGCTTCGGCAGACGTGTTCTTGAGGTATTTGAGAAATGCGGCATATCCTTTGAGCATCTGCCCTCGGGCATTGATACCATGACCGTAGTAGTTGCCGAAAGCGCTCTTGAAGGAAAGAGAGAGCAGGTTGTCTCCGAAATATGCAAGGCGGTTGAGCCCGATCATATAACAGTTGAGGACGGCTATGCACTTGTTGCTGTTGTAGGACGCGGAATGGTCAGCACTAAGGGTACTGCCTCGAAGATTTTCGCTGCACTGTCGGAAGGCGGAGTCAACATCAAGATGATAGACCAGGGTTCAAGTGAGCTCAACATCATAATAGGTGTTATGAACGAGGACTTTGAGAAGGCAATGAACTGCATTTACGCGGCATTTAATTAAGAATTATTGAAATGGGCTGTTTAAAAAACTCTTTTGGAGTTTTTTAAACAGCCCATTTTTGGTTGCATGAAAACAGCCGAGGGTCGCCGCTTTTATGCAACACTTGTAATACCAAGAGCTGTGTTTGTGCACATTCAACAAATTTTCCGATTTATCACTTTAATTTGCTAAAGCGGTATTGAAATTTATGAAATGATATGATATACTTGTGACATCTAAAAAAAGAAAGTCGAGGAAATGACAATGAAAAAGATTTTAGCACTTATACTTGCGGCTCTTATGTGTGCTTTCTGCTTTGCAGGATGTGCAACAGAGGAAGAGGCAGACACCACACTTACATGCGGTGTTACAATTTTTGAGAACATGAACGAACAGCTTGAAGACGGCACATGGACAGGCTTTGAAACAGAGTTTGCACAGGAAGTCGGCAAGCTTATCGGTATGGATGTTGAATTCCAGATTATTGACTGGGCACAGAAGTACAATGAGCTCAACTCAGGCGCTATCGACTGCGTATGGAACGGATTTACAGCTAACTCATCCGACAACGTTGACGGTGTTGATGTTAAGCGTTCAGACCTTGTTGATTTCTCATACGGTTACATGCTCAATCAGCAGTGTATCGTAACAAAGGCTGAAAACGTTGCAAACATCGCAACAGAAGCAGACCTTGCAGGCAAGACAGCTTGTGTTGAAGGCGGAAGCGCAGGTGCGGCTTATGCTTCATCAGTTACAGATGCAGACAAGATTTTCTCTACAACAGCACAGATAAATGCGTTCACAGAGGTTAAGTCCGGTGCAGTTGATTTCGCAGTTGTTGATATCATTCTTGCAAAGAACATTTGCGGAAGCGGCGACTATGCTGACCTTGCTATAGTTGATGCTATCGAGCTTGATTCCGAGATTTATGCAATCGGCTTTAAGAAGGGCAGCGACCTTACTGCTAAGGTAAACGATGCTATAAAGACTCTTGAAGAAAACGGAAAGCTTATGGAGCTTGCTCAGAAGTATGGCTTTGAGAACGTTCTTCAGGTAACTGAAACCATCGAATAATCAAGTAAAAGGAATAAATAATGGGATTCTGGAATGTTACTTTAAGCCTCATAGGAGGACTCAAGTACACCTGCCTGATATTTGCGCTAACACTCGTGTTAGCGCTTCCTTTAGGTTTGGTAATATCTTTCGGCTCAATGTCGAAATTCAAGCCGTTGGCTTACATAGTTAAAACCTTTGTCTGGATAATCCGCGGTGTTCCGCTTATGCTGCAGGTTATAATACTTTTTTATGTACCCGGATTTCTTATGGGACATCCCATACTGTCACGCTTTTCGTCGGTCATTGCGGCATTTGTAATCAACTATGCCTGCTATTTCTCGGAAATATACCGAGGAGGTATAGAAAGCATTGCCAAGGGACAGTATGAAGCAGGACAGGTGCTTGGCATGACAAAGTCGCAGATTTTCTTCAAGGTAATACTCATGCAGGTGGTGAAACGCATACTTGCCCCCATGTCAAATGAGGTAATTACTCTTGTTAAGGATACAGCTCTTGCACGTGTTATAATGATTGTGGAAATTATTCAGGCGGCACAGAACTTTGCGGGATACGGTCTTATGTGGCCCTTATTCTATACTGCAGTGTTCTATCTTGCTTTCGTCGGAATACTCACGCTTCTGTTCGGCTATTTTGAAAAGAAGCTTGATTATTACAAGGTGTAAGGAGGTGGAGTTATGTCAATGCTGCGTGTAGATAATTTAAAAAAGAGCTTTGGAAATGCTCAAATTCTCAAGGGAATAAACTTTGAATTGGAAAAAGGCAAGGTGCTGTCCATAATAGGCTCCTCCGGAAGCGGTAAAACTACCCTGCTCCGCTGTCTCAACTTCCTTGAAACAGCAGATTGCGGCAAAATAACCGTCAATAATCAAACAATTTTTGATGCAAGCACTCACAGAGCAAATGACTCTCAAATCAGAGACAAAAGGCTGAATTTCGGTTTGGTTTTCCAATCGTTCAATTTGTTTCCGCAATATACTGCATTGAAAAATGTATCACTTGCTCTTGAATTGAGATTACCAAAAATGTCCAACTCCGAAAAAAGAGCAGAGCTTCAGAAAATAGAGGAAAAATGCAAAGGGCTTCTTGACACAGTGGGACTTTCCGACAAGTACGATAACTACCCATGCCAGCTTTCGGGCGGTCAGTGCCAGAGAGTTGCCATAGCCCGTGCATTAGCACTGAGTCCTGAAATTCTCTGCTTTGACGAGCCCACATCGGCTCTTGACCCCGAGCTCACAGGAGAGGTATTAAGGGTTATAAAGGAGCTGAAGAACTCCGACAGAACTATGATAATAGTTACCCACGAAATGGAATTTGCAAAGAATGTTTCCGATACCGTAATGTTTATGTCTGACGGTGTCATAGAAGAAATAGGTACACCCGAGGATATTTTCGAGCATCCAAAGAGTCAAAGACTTCAGGAATTTTTGGCAAAGCCTTCATTTTAAATAACACTGTTTTGCAACACCAAAAACGGCGTCAAAAGCAATGCTTTTAACGCCGTTAATTTTATCTGCAGGGAAATTGAATTTAAACAAACCTCGCCGTTTTACCTTGTTTGAATGTGTATATAGGTTACGATAGGCGGGAATTGCCTGCGGAGGCTCGCCGCTTTTTTATCTCCCGGGAAATTTCATTAAATCAACCTCGCCGTTTTACCTTGTTTGAATGTGTATATAGGTTACGATAGGCGAGCATTGCCGGCGGCGGCTCGCCGCTTTGCACGGTTATGAGTTACAGCTCTTCAAATAACAATTGTTTTTCCCTCTTGATTATGTAATCAAAATGTTGTATAATAATTTGTAATAAAACCGCATAGGAAATAAAAATGCTGAAAATCGTAAATATAGTTCTGCCCTTGTGCTACAGTGAAAAAGACCTTCTCGAAGCTGTGTCGCAGAGACTAAGGGTAGAAAAAGAACAAATTAAAAAAATAATAACGGATTTGCGTGAGCTTGTAAAGAGCGATATGCATTTCAAGATTACTGCTTTGTGTGAGCTTGACCCCAAGCTTGAAGAAAAGCTTGCTCTCGTACTGCGCAAAAAAGGCGTCAGTTTCTTTACCGACGGCGAATACAGTGTAAAGCCGTCATCATTTAGACAACGTCCCGTAATTGTCGGCTTTGGACCTGCAGGGATATTTGCCGCTCTTGTGCTTGCAGAGTCGGGCGCCTGTCCTATTGTGCTTGAGCGCGGCGGCGATACAAAAAAGCGCATGGAAAAGGTAACTGCGTTTTCAAATGGCGGTGACCTTGACCCCGAGTGCAATATTCAATTCGGCGAAGGGGGCGCAGGCGCATTTTCTGACGGCAAGTTGAAGGTAGGCTACAAGGATTCACGTAAGCGGAAAATACTGTCCGAATTTGTTAAAGCGGGAGCAGATGAGTCTATCCTCTATCTGGAAAAGCCACATGTGGGAAGCGATGTTCTTCACAGGGTAATTGTAAATCTGAGAAATAAAATTATTGCTTTGGGCGGAGAAATACACTTTAGCTCAAGGGTGACAAAAATTAACGCAGACAATGACGGTGTATTTAGTGTTTCCTACGTATGTGACAGTAAGGAATATACACTTGAAGCAGACAGTGTTATTCTTGCCATAGGTCACAGCGCCAGAGATACATATAAATATCTTTGCGATTCGGGCTTAAAAATGGAATCGAAGGGCTTTGGCGTCGGTGTACGTATAGAGCACCCTCAAAGCCTGATAAACGAGCTTGAATATAAAGATGCAAAATTAGCCAATACGCTGGGATCTGCCGATTACAAAATGGTGACCCATCTGAGCAACGGCCGAAGTCTTTATACGTTTTGTATGTGTCCCGGCGGGTATGTAGTGCCTGCCTCCTCGGAAAAAGGCGGGATATGCACAAACGGAATGAGTGAATTTGCAAGAGACTCGGACAATGCAAACACTGCTCTGCTTGTAAGTGTCACTCCCGAGGATTTCGGTTCTTCTCATCCGTTGGCAGGCATAGAATATCAAAGAAAAATAGAACAGCTTGCCTTCGGGCTTACAGGCAGCTATGCGGCTCCCGTAATAAGACTTGAGGACTTTATGGAAGGAAGAGAATCTACCGAATTCGGGGCCGTTCTTCCAACATACCGCCCCTGTACAAAATTTATATCTCCTGACAAATATTTACCTGATTACATCTGCAGTACACTTCGTGACGGAATTTTGGAAATGTGTCAATGGAAAGAGGGCTATTACCTTCCTGATGCATTGATTACAGGACCTGAAACACGTACAACATCTCCTCTCAGAATATTAAGGAATGAAAATCTCGAAGCAAGCATCAAGGGCATATATCCTGCAGGTGAGGGGGCAGGATATGCGGGAGGCATTATTTCATCTGCAGCAGACGGTATGATGTGCGCTGAAAAGCTGATAGAAAGGAATTTGAAATGAGTCTTGAAAGATTGAAAAAATACTGTGAAAGAATTGCAAAAATATGCAAAACCTTAACAGTGATTATGATTATTATAATACTCTGTGAAACGGTATGCTTTATGTGGCAGGCGTTGATGCCGGGAAAGCTCAACGGATTTTTCGGCATATTCAGAATATATGCTCCCTTTATTTCCGACATCGACAACAATGCACTTTGTCTTTATGAGCTCGCAGTAAGCCTGTTTAATAACATATTCCTTTTCCTCATGCTTACAGTGTCGAAAAAAATATTCGTTAAGCTTAGTGACAATGTTTCGCTGAGCACAGCCACACACGAAATGAAGGAGCTTGCTTGGGTGCTGATAGCAAGCGCAATTATTACACCAATTATGACAGCCGTCTGCTATACTGTTTTCCTCAAGCTTCCCACACCCATGCTGTCATATGACTTTGTGCCTGTGGCAGTTGGCGGAATACTGTATTTCATTGCCGTAATCATACAAAGTAAGGCTATATTAAAGGAGAACAGGGAATGAACCGAATACGGACAAAAAAACAGCCCTCCTTTTACGAAAGATGCTGGATGGAGGGGCTCCCTCTCGGAAACGGAATAACCTCGGCTCTTATACTGGGAAATGTAGGAAAAGAACACATTTTCATCAACCGCTTTGACCGTTGGGAAGGCAGTGACGCAGAATTTCTGCCCGATGTATCGGACGAATTCAGAAGGATGCGCGACCTTATCCGACAGGGCAACTACAAAGACTCCAATTTTATACTGACAAAGGCGCTGACTGAAAAGGGCTATAACCCCGTGTTTCCGCCTGTTCCCTGCCAGCCGTATGAACTGGTCCTGGAATTTATATGCAAAGAACCTTTTTCAAAATACGAAAGGGGTATTCTCTTTGACAGCGGAGAGGCTTACGTTTCCTACAACCAAGGAAAAGTAAGAATCACACGTCGGGCATTTGTGTCGATGGCAGATGATGCGGTGATATACGAATGCTCATCCGATGCCCCTTTTTCCGTAAAGCTTTCTCGCTTTGACAAATTAAACTTTACCTTTACATACACAGCAGGCAGACAGACCGATATGACAGACAGCATACTCATAGAAGATACCACACGCCTGCTTATTTCCGTATCCTTCAACAAGGTACCGTCAGAGGATTATAATACCCTTCTTGAATACCATCTTCCGCTGTGGAAGAAGGCTATGGGTGATGCCGAGCTTTCACTGAAAAATAACGACAGCTATACAGAGACTCTGATGGAGGATAACAACGATAACGGAATATCTCCCGAGCTTATTGAAAAGCTATGGAAATTCGGAAGATATCTCTTTGTTTCGGGTACAGCAGAAGGAGGTTATCCCTTTTCTCTGTACGGCTTATGGAGCTGTGAGAAAGATCCGATGTGGGCACAGAATGTAGCAAATGAAAATGTGCAGATAATATATCATCACGCCGCAACAGGCGGACTCATTCATCTGGTTAAGCCTTTGATACACTATTATTATGCACAGATGGACAAATGCCGTGAAGCGGCTAAAAAGCTTTTTGGCTGCGGCGGTATATTTGTCAGCGTGTATTCCACACCTGTATCTGCCTACCCATCGCCTAATGTGCCTGTAATAATCAACTACATATCCGCTGCCGCATGGCTGTGCCGTCATTTTTATGAGTATTATGTTTATACCGATGACAAAGATTTGTTTGAAGGCGAAATCCTTCCCTTTATGCTGGAGACAGCGGAATTTTGGGTGGATTACATAACACGAGAAAACGGTAAAACCGAAATTATTCCTTCCGTGTCACCCGAAAATACTCCGAAAAATCTCATATCGGAAGAACAGCTTGAAAAGGTAGGGCTTACTCATCCAAATCCTACCGTTAAAAATTCAACAATGGATTTTGCACTTTTAAAAGAGCTTTTGACAAATCTTATGGAGATTTCCCAAGAGCACCCCATTGACAAAAGCAAAATTGCTGTGTGGCAAGATATTCTTTCGCAAATACCCGATTACAGAATAAACTCCGACGAAGCCGTTGCCGAATGGATGGATGAAGGGCTTGATGACTTTTATATGCACAGACATCTGTCGCACATATATCCGCTTTTCCCGGGCAACGAAATTTCTCCCGACTCTCCCCTGCTTCCCGCATTTGAAAAAGCGGTTGACCTCCGTGAGCTGGGAGGCTTTGCAGGCTGGACATATCCACATATGTCTGCAATATATTCCAGACTCGGTAACGGAGAAAAGGCGGCAGAAATGCTTGATGGGCTGGTGAAATACTGTACTCTCGGAAATCTCTTTACACTGGGCTACGATTATCGGGAGCAAGGCTCATGGACCTCGGGCGGTCAGGCTGTAGTACAGCTTGACGGAATTACCGGCGCTGTGGGCGCGGTTCAGGAAATGCTCTTCCGCTCCAATAGCAAGAAGCTTTACATACTGCCCGCACTTCCCTCCTGCCTTAACGAGGGCAGTCTCAAAGGCTGGCATTTCCCCGACGGTACTGTTGATATCAGCTGGAATAAATCCGAAGGAAAAATTGACCTTAAAATAAACGGCGGCGAAGGATATAAAATAATCTATCCGGAATGGTATGAAAACACATAAATAGTATAAAAGTCCGAACAGCAAAAACACAAAAAGCTAAACTCTGTGCTTTTCGTATTTTTGCTGTCCGGACTTTTCCGTCTCTTATTTTACATCAACAAGATTTGCATCAATTAATTTCTGCAACGACATAAGGATTCCCAGCTTTGCATGTGCCCAGGTAAGACCGCCCTGAAAATAAACGGCATATGGCTCACGAATGGGACCGTCTGCGGAAAGCTCAATAGAGGAGCCTTGTATGAATGCGCCTGCCGCCATAATAACATCGTTATCGTAGCCCGGCATGGGCCAAGGCTCGGGTACTGCAAAGCTGTCAACAGGCGCCGCCGACTGTATGCCCAGACAAAACGCCTTCATATGTTCGGGAGAACCAAGCTCTACTGCCTGTATAATATCGTGGCGTGATTCTCTGCTGTCAGGCACAACCTTAAAGCCCAAATCTTCATAAATATTTGCAGCAAATATTGCACCCTTAAGTGCTGAGGCAACAACTGTGGGAGCAAGGAAAAGTCCCTCATAAAGACTTGTCATAACTCCGAGATTTGCACCTACCTCCTGCCCCAGACCTGGAGCGCTCAAACGGTATGCACAGCGCTCGATGCACTCACTTGTACCAACAATATAACCGCCTATGGGAGCAAGTCCGCCGCCGGGGTTTTTAATCAGTGAGCCCACTGTCATATCTGCGCCCACGTCGGAGGGTTCAATTCTTTCAACAAACTCACCGTAGCAGTTATCCACCATACATATAACATCGGGTTTTATGCTTTTAACAAAAGAAATAAGTGTACCTATCTGCTCAACCGAAAAAGTAGGGCGTGTTTTATATCCCTTTGAACGCTGAATGGTCACCAGCTTTGTTTTTTCGTTTATCGCTGCTCTTATTCCGTCAAAATCAAAGCCTCCGTCAGCGGTAAGCTCTACCTCACGGTAGCTGACTCCATACTCCTTAAGAGAGCATTTTGACTCTCTGATGCCTATTACCTCCTCAAGAGTATCATACGGTCTGCCAACAGGAGACAAAAGCTCATCACCCGGCAAAAGGTTGGCTGAAAGCGCTGTTGCAAGGGCGTGAGTTCCGCAGGTTATCTGAGGACGGACAAGTGCCGCCTCGGTGTGGAATATATCTGCATACACCTTTTCTAATGTATCTCTGCCTATATCGTCATAGCCGTATCCTGTTGTGCCTGCAAAGCAAGCGGCAGACACTCTGTTCTTCTGCATAGCAGAGAGCACCTTTGCCTGATTGTATTCGGATGTTTTATCTATTTCGTCAAATCGGGGGCGTATTCTTTCAAGCACATTTTCGCCTATGGCAAAAACCCTGTCCGATATTCCAAGCTGAGAAAATATATTTTCCATTACTGTTACCTCATTTAAAAGCGGAGTGCCGCCGACGGCAATTCTCGCCTATCCTTTTATTTTACATAGCAAAACGGCGAAGTCATTTTAAACAATATAAAAACGTGTATATTATACACGTTTTGATTTTATTTGTCAAGTTTTTGAAAGCGCTTGCAAAACCGTTTTTTATGTGATAGAATATATCAAACGGAGGAAAAGCTATGAAATTACTATTCAGCACTGCAAGAAGTGCAGTTTTCGAAACAGCATACGAAACACCGTATTATGCTCCGCAGGCATTTGACATTTTTCTTGACGGCAAAAAAATCATGAGCAGTAACACAAATGTTTTCTCTATCTATTCACTTCAGCCGAACACCGAATATACCATCTCGGCAAGCGGGGAAAGCGTTACATTCAGAACGTGTAAGGAAACAGCCTTCATCAATGTAACACTTTACGGAGCCGTGGGAGACGGCTTCTATGACGATACCCAAAGTCTGCAAATGGCGCTCGATACAGCTCCCGAAGGCTCTACCGTATACTTTGGCAAGGGCAGGTATCGTACCTCTTCGCTTTTTATCAAGAGCAATATCACCGTATATCTTGATAAGGAAGCTGTAATACTGGGTGTAAACGACCGAAAGAAATACCCCGTTCTCCCCTCCTGTGTGGGAGAAAACACCTATCTCACCTCGTGGGAGGGTGAAGAAGCGGCTACCTTTGCCGCTCTCATCAACATATCGGGAGCATCAAATGTCACGGTAACAGGCGAAGGCACGGTTGATGCCGATGCGCAAAACGGAGACTGGTGGAAGGACCCTAAAACGAAGCGCATAGCCTGGCGTCCCAAGACAATACAGGCTGTAAATTCCGAAAATGTCACCCTTGAGGGTATAACTGTTCAAAACAGCTATTGCTGGACAATACATCCGCTTTTTTCAAAAAATATCAATATTCTGAACGTAAAAATAAATAACCCGTCATCCTCACCCAACACTGACGGTATAGACCCTGAGAGCTGTGACGGAGTAAATATTATAGGCGCACATATACATGTAGGTGATGACTGCATTGCTGTCAAGGCGTGCAAGTTTGACCTTGCAATGAAGCTGAAGCGTCCGTGCAAAAACATCGTCATAAGAAACTGCCATCTTGATTCGGGACACGGCGGTGTGGTTATCGGCAGTGAAATGAGTGCGGGAGTGAAAAATCTTACCGCCACAAAATGCCTTATGACCTCTACAGACAGAGGGCTGAGGATAAAGACACGCAGAGGCAGAGGTAAGCTTGCAGTTATCAGCGGTCTGACCTTTAAAAATGTGGAAATGAGGAATGTAAAAAATCCGTTTGTAATGAATATGTTCTACTTTTGCGATGCCGACGGACACAGCGATTATGTGCAGTCAAGAAAGGCTGTTGAAGTTGATGAAAGAACACCAAAGCTCGAAAGCTTTGTGTTTGAGGACATCAGGGCAATCGGGGCTGAAAATGCAGGCTGTTATTTCGACGGTCTGCCCGAAGCACCGATTGAGAGCATCACACTGAAAAATGTCAGTATTTCATTTGCAGACGGTGATGTCAAGCCCGACATTGCCGCAATGTCAGATGCCTGCCGTCCTATGAGCAAGCAGGCTCTTTATGCCGAAAACGTCAGCACTCTGACCCTTGAAAATGTCAGCTTTTCGGGATATGAGGGTGATATGCATATTTTGAGAAATGTAAATGTAATAAAGAAAGTGTAAAACCGCCGCAATTACCGCCTATCATTCTATCATTCAAATCGAATATTTACGGGAATGGCGCCCCTCCCCTACAATCATTGTCATCAACTATTCTCTCTTCACTCATATGAGCGGCGAGTCGCCGCTGACAATGCTCGCCTATCGCAACCAATGTATAAGCTGAAATGAAGTAAAACGGCGAGGTTGTTTCAAAGAAATTTCCTATAAACTAAAAAACAGCCTTTTTCTTTTGGAAAAGGGCTGTTTTTGTGTCAATTGCGATATTTCTTGCATATTATAAAACAGTAAAGGGGGAATTTTATGCACAGCCTTGCAAAATGTATAGGCATAAGCGTGGTTGCCTTCGGCTTCGGGCTTCTGCTTGCTTTTTTCCTGCCCAAAAGCGTCCTGATAGTGCTTGAAGCTATTGTCATAATCGTTGCAGGTGCTTTTTTTGTACTGTGTTAGAAAGGAGAACTCCATGAAGATAATTACCGTCAGACCTCCAAAGCTGTTGAGAAAGCTTCTATCGGTATTTGTAAAAAAGCGGTCAGTGACCGATGACAAAACTCGCCGCAATTAGCACATCTCATTCCAAGTAAAATCTATGCGGCTCGGGTGTCGCTACTGAGAAATTTTCTATGAAGTAAAAAAGCGGTCAGTGACCGCTGACAATGCTCGCCTATTGTAGCCTATATATGCACCCAAACAAAGTAAAACGGCGAGATTGATTCAATGCAATTTCCTTGTAGATAAAAAAGAAGAAATGAGGTTGAATGCCTCATTTCTTTATTTCATCCTTCGTTTTCTTTCCTGACGGACTTCTGACTCCCCTCATATGTCTGGTGCTGTCGCAGTAAGGCAGAGGTACGTCATATGCCTGTGCGTTGATAATCGGCAAATCTATCTGTGCCTCGGCATCCATCATAGGATTGTTTGAAAGATAAGAATCCACGGTTTGTTTGCTCTTTTTCATATTAACAGCTCCCTTCAACTATATTGTTAACAAAGAAAGGCATTAATATGCTAAAAAAAACGGAGAGGTTGATTTAATGCAATTACCTATGTAAAAATGCACCTTCGGTGATGCCATACGCCTTCTGCGATTCCATGCCAAGCCTGCGGCTTGGATAAAAATATAACATCCGAACAAAGTTCGGATGTTATATTTTTGGTGAACCATTGGAGATTCGAACTCCAGACCCTTTGATTAAAAGTCAAATGCTCTGCCAACTGAGCTAATGGTTCAAACTGTTCTTGACAGCCTTATTATAATATCACATAAGTTATTATTTGTCAATATTTTTTTGCAAAAATACAGTACTGAAATTTTAGATTTCAGCATCATCAACAACTGAAATCTCTTTAATGCCGTAATACTCAAATATCTTTATTGTGTTTTCGTCGATAACCTCTCCGCATACAGCAACAGGGATGGCAGGAGGACATGATACATTTTCACAAGCAAGTATTCTGTTCTTTGCTTCCGAAACAGGTATAACACGTGACATTGAAAAAGCGGCTTGTCTTGCCGACATAGCCCTTATGGGCTTTACAAAAACAGGAGGAGCTTCTGTAACTTCGTCACGTCTCAAAAGTGCGCAAAGCAGCTCTGCCAAGGCTTCGGTTTCCTTTGCATCTGTTTCGGGAGTGAACATAAACACAACAAAATCAGGGTCTGCAAATTCACAAACAATATTGTTTTTCAAAAGATACCGGGAAAGCTCAATGCCTGTATAGCCGAAGCTTTTGGGTGCAACTGTTATTTTCAAAGGCTCGTTTCCAATAAGCTTGAAGCCTCTTTTTAAAAGTGTATTTTTTACATCAGCTATTCTTTTGGCACAGCTTTCAAGCTTATCAATAAATCCTTCGGACAAATACGAATTTGCAAGGTCAAGAGACTGCATAATAAGATATGACGGACTTGTAGAAGCAAACATTGCCATAGCTCTTGCGGCATTCTCTGACAAAGCCAACGGCGCATCCTTACTTATGTGAAGATATCCGCCGCCTGTCAATACAGGAAGAGTCTTATGCGCAGAATCGCAACACATATGAGCTCCAAGCGCAATAGGATGCATTGAGTCTTGCAAAAAGTTAAGATATGCTCCGTGAGCATTATCGCATAAAAGCAACACTCCATGCTTCCGACAAGCTCTTGAAAGCCCTTTGATATCCAATATGTTCCCTAAATAATCGGGACTCGTAACATATACCGCAACGGGCTTTTCGCTCATTTCCGAAAGCTTTGCATCAAGCTCTTGTTCACTAATATTGCAGGTTATAATACTGTTGCTGTCCGTACAAAGCCACTCTATATCAAAGCCCAACAGAGCCGCGGCACTCATAAAAACCTTATGGGCGTTTCTTGCGGCAAGAACGGTTTTAGAGTGAGTTTTGTTTGTAAGCAGTGCAAGATACAGCATTGCTCTTATCGAAAGAGATGAGCCTTCGCAGGAATACAGCGTTTTTTGGGTGTTAAAAAGAGCTGAGGCGTTTTTCTGGCTTTCTTCTATAATGCCGTGTGCCGAATACAGCACATCCGCACCGTCAATTTCGGTAATGTCAATGCCCTCTATTCCCAAAAAGCTTTTCCCTTTGTGACCAGGCATATGCAATCTCACAGATTTTTTTTCGTTGTATTTCTTTACGAAATCAAAAATAGGAGTTTTCATTATTCTTCATCAAGAGTTTTTGCAACTTCAAGCATTATAGCGCATTCCATACGCTTTCTAAACAGCTCACAGCCGTATTTGTATACTCCGTTTACACTTCCTGTTGCGTGATAAGCATTAGCCGCACAGCCTCCCGAGCAATAAAGCTTAGCCCAGCAATCACTGCATTCGGGACGTGTATATACGTTGCAATCGGCAAATTCCTTTTGAATTTCGGTATTGGTTACACCGTTCCATATATCACCAAGCTTGAACTTTTCTTCGCCCACAAACTGATGACAAGGGTAAAGGTCTCCCCAGGGAGTTACTGCCATATACTCTGTTCCCGAGCCACAGCCCGAAATTCTCTTATATATACAGGGACCGCCCTTCAGGTCTATCATATAGTGATAGAAAGTAAAGGGTCTGCCCTCTCTGTGACGTTCAAGCATGAGCTCTGCAAGCTTTTCGTACTGTTCAAGAACTATCGGTAAATCCTCCATTGTGAGAGAGGTGGGGTCATTTTCAGAACCGACTACAGGCTCCATGCTGAGCTCTGTAAAGCCAAGGTAAAGCATTGTCTTTATATCTTCAAGAAAATCGGGGTTGGCATGAGTAAATGTTCCGCGCATATAATAATTCTTGCCGCCGCGAGCCTCAACAAATCTTTGGAACTTTGGAACTATTTGCTCCCATGAACCTCGTCCCGCATAGTCAACACGGTATTTGTCATGTATTTCTTTTCTGCCGTCAAGGCTGAGTACCACATTGGAGCACTCTCGGTTCGCAAAATCAATTACATCGTCATCAACAAGAACGCCGTTTGTTGTAAGTGTAAAACGGAAATTTTTACCTGCTGCCTTTTCGATACTTCTTGCATAGGCTACAATGTCCTTTACCACTTGGAAATTCATAAGGGGCTCACCCCCGAAGAAATCAACCTCAAGATTTGTTCTTGTACCTGAATTCTTCACAAGAAAATCAAGTGCCTGCTTTCCTACTTCATAGCTCATCACGGCACGGTCACCGTGATACTTGCCCTGACTTGCAAAGCAATAAGAGCAATTAAGGTTACAGGTATGAGCGATATGTAAGCAAAGCGCTTTTACAACACCGGCGCTTTTTGCCTTAAGGTCACCTGCCATATCTTTGAAGGTATCCGATACAAACAGCTTGCCCGCAGACTTAAGCTCCTCGATTTGCTCAAAACACTCATTCAATGCAACCTCAGTCACAGAAGAGTCATCCGAATACTTTTTAAGAATAAACTCTTTTATTTCCTCCTGAGAGTTTTTTTCATACATTTCTATTACATCAAAAGTGGCATCATCCACAACGTGAATTGAGCCGGAATAAACATCTATAACAATATTTAGACCGCCAAGCTTATAAGCGTGAACCATATTCAAATCTCCAAAATCAATTTATATTACTATATCAAAAATGCCGCCATACGGCGGCATTCTCTGAGCATCAATTATTTCTTTTTGCTTTCGCACTTCTGATTTGCTATACCGCAGCTTGTTTTGCATGCAGACTGACAAGAAGTCTGGCATTCTCCGCAACCGCCTTTTTTAGCGCTCTCACAAAGATTCTTTGTATCTAATGTTTTAATGGGTTTCATCTTATGTTCCTCCAATAAAAGTGTTTATTTTTCTTTAAATAGTATACTATTGCAGCCGAGATTTGTCAAGAGTTTTTTAAAAAATTCCCTGCATCATCCGAAATCAGTTCTTTGGCTTTGGCGATGAGCTCCTCCTTGGTGTTTTTTATCTCACCGTTGAGCACAGCCTCAAAAAGCGCGTCCAGAATTCTTCCCATGTCCTCCGACGGCTTGACACCGAGAGCAATAATATCCCTGCCGCCCACGGCAAGGTCCTCTCTTCCAAGGCAGTCACAAGTCTCGACAATTGTGTTAAGCATCAAAAGAGCTGACGTAACATCCTCTCCCCTTGCAAGCCTTATTTCAAGGGACACTCGCACACATTCGGCTGAATGTTTAACTATGAGATGCTTCATTTCAACTTCACCAAACGGAACGGTCGTCTTTGAAAGAGCAAGTGCCGATGTGAGAAGCACTCTGTCATGCCTTGACGGCTTGAGTGTAGAAAAAGCCTCGGGGGCATTGTAAAAGAAAAGCGCAAGGCGGACAATATCACTGTTACACCTTACAATTGCTGCCCCGTCGGGAGCAATATCTCCGAAAAGTGTTTGGAAAACATCGGGATATTCCCTTATTATACGCTCTGCCCCTCTGCCGGAAAGCAGCTTTTTTATTTCAACGTATATTCGCTCACGGGAAACATGACTGAGAAGAGGCGCTTTTTGATGAATTGCCCGTGAAGTGAGAGACTCTATTTCAAAATCAAGCACAGAAGAAAAACGCAAAGCCCGCAAAATTCTCAAGGCATCCTCTTCAAAGCGTTTTTGAGCAAGTCCCACACAGCGTATTATTTTCTTTTCTATGTCCTCCCTGCCTCCGAAAAGGTCAATAATTCCCACTGTCTCATTGTATGCCATTGCATTGACAGTAAAATCACGGCGTGAAAGGTCATCCTCAAGATGCTTTGTAAAGCTGACTCCCACGGGGTGTCTGTGGTCGATATACTCGCCGTCACTCCTGAATGTGGTAATCTCAACAATCTCGCCGTTTATTACAACAGCAACGGTACCGTGGGTAATTCCCGATTCAAAGGTTGTAAAGTCTGTAAAAAGACCCTTTGTTTCCTCGGGCAAAGCGCTTGTGGTGATGTCAAAATCCGAGGGTGTCTTTGACATAAGAGTATCTCGGACACAGCCGCCCACAGCATAAGCCTGAAAGCCTGCATCAAGAAGTCTTGAAAGTGCAACCCTTGCCCCGTTTGAAAGCTCCATTGTCATCACTTTTCAAAGTAGCTGAGAGCCGCGCCTATTACAGTTCCGTAACGGCTGTGGTCGGGTATGATGAAATTCACATTGAACATCATACTCATTTTTTCAAATATAGGCTTTGCCTGAGGCGCCCGTGTAAGTGTACCTGTCAGTACAATATCACGGATATTACAGCTTCTTGAAGCAAACACCGCAACCATACCTACAGTTTCAAAAACAAGATTGAGAATACCCAAGGCAATATCCGAATTTGTGGCAAGCTCGCTGAGATTGCCGAAATTTGCCGCCGTTGTAGTGTCCTGCAGAGTGGGGCTGATGCTCTTATTGGTAATATCGCCTATTCTAAGGTCGATTTTTTCAAGGTCACCTTCCGAAGCAAGTTCGTAAAGTGTATTTATATCCGCTACTCCGAGCATCTTCTTTGAAAGCCCGATTATCGTACCGCCGCCCACGCCTGTACCGCCTATATAGGTGCGCTCCCTGCCGTTTGCATATACCGACGCCGTACCAGTACCCATACTGACTACAAGTGCTTTATCAAGCCCCGAAAGATACTGACCTCCAATACCCACAGACTGAAATTCGCTGACATGCTCGCACTCTATTCCGTAAAGCTCATATCCTATAAAGGTAGAGCCTACGCCTGTTATCATTATTCTGTCAACATCACCCAGGGCAATGTTGTTCATACTCGTGAATTTTCCGAAAGCACCGTAGATAGAAGTCATCTGGTCCTCGGCTGTTACAAACATGGGGGCAACTATCTTTTTTTCGTGGTCAAATGCAACAATCTTTGTAGTGCTTCCCCCTACGTCAATTCCTACTATATAACTCATAACGGCTCCTCCGTGTAAGCTTTGTAAAAATGTTTATATGATTATACTATTTTTATTTCTTTATGTCAATCATTTTGTGAAAAAGGTATTGAAAAAATAAGTATTTTAATATATAATAATCAGTGATTAAAATACTATACAGGAGAAAAACAATGTTACAGGAAAATTTAGAGCTTATTCGCAAGACAGACCCCGAAATAGCCGACGCCATGGAAAAAGAGCTTCTCCGTCAGAGAAGAAACATTGAGCTTATTGCAAGCGAGAATATTGTTTCAGAGGCAGTTATGGCTGCTATGGGAAGCCATCTTACAAACAAGTATGCAGAGGGTTATCCCGGAAAGAGATACTACGGCGGTTGCGAATGTGTTGATATATCAGAAAAGCTTGCAATTGAACGTGCGAAGGAGCTTTTCGGTGCCGAGCACGCAAACGTACAGCCTCACTCAGGTGCACAGGCAAACATTGCTGTTTATCAGGCATTTCTTCAGCACGGTGACACTGTGCTGGGTATGTCGCTTGACCACGGCGGACATCTGACACACGGAAGCCCCGTTAATTTTTCGGGTATCAATTATAAATTCGTGTCCTACGGTGTTGAAAACGACACAGGTATGATTGATTATGACAAGGTAGAGGCTCTTGTAAAGGAGCATCAGCCCAAGCTTATCGTAGCAGGTGCGTCGGCTTACCCCAGAAAGATTGATTTCAAGCGTTTTGGTGAGATAGCGCGCGCAAACGGCGCATATCTTATGGTAGATATGGCTCATATCGCAGGACTTGTTGCGGCAGGACTCCACGAGAATCCCGTCCTCTATGCAGATGTAGTTACCACAACAACACACAAGACTCTCCGCGGTCCCAGAGGCGGTCTTATCCTCTGCCGTGAGGAATATGCAAAGAAGATAGACAAGGCAATATTCCCCGGTATGCAGGGCGGTCCTCTTGAGCACGTTATTGCGGCTAAGGCTGTATGCTTTAAGGAAGCACTTTCACCTGAATTCAAGGAATATCAGAAGAACATCGTTTCCAACTGCGCGGCTTTTGCCAAGGCAATGACGGAAGAAGGCTTCAATCTTGTTTCGGGCGGTACAGACAACCACCTCATGCTTGTTGACCTGAGAAATATGGGTATCACAGGTAAAGAGTTTGAACACAGACTCGACGAGGTTTATATCACAGCAAACAAAAACGCTATTCCCGGCGACCCCGAAAGTCCCTTTGTTACAAGCGGTGTAAGACTCGGTACTGCGGCAGTAACATCAAGAGGCTTCAACAATGATGACATGAGAGAGATAGCGCACCTCATCTACATGACTGTCAAGGAATTTGACAAGGCAGATGAAATACGTGCAAGAGTTGAAAAGCTCTGTGCGGCTCATCCTCTCTATTAATAATGACTCCCCTTGCAGAAAGGCTTCGCCCCTCTTCATTTGACGATGTAGTGGGACAGGAGCACATACTGGGCAAAAACGGGCCTTTGAGAAGAATAGTATCCTCACCTGTATTGCCCAATATGATATTTTACGGTCCCTCGGGTACTGGAAAAACCACGGTTGCAAACATCATTGCAAAAAATGCGGGAATGACTCTGAAAAAGCTGAATGCAACAATTGCCCAGACCAAGGACATAAAGGATGTGCTTGCTGAAACAGGCACTCTGTTCGGCTCAGAGGGCATATTGCTGTACATTGATGAAATACAGTATTTCAACAAGAAGCAGCAGCAGACTCTGCTTGAATTTATTGAGGACGGCAGAATAACACTTATAGCTTCAACAACCGAAAATCCGTATTTTTACATTTATAAGGCTATTCTCTCACGTTCAACGGTATTTGAATTCAAGCCGCTGTCACATTCGGCAGTAAGAACTGCACTGATGCGAGCCCTTGAATATCTCAACCGCGAAAACAACTCGCAAAAAACCTTTTCCGACGGAGCAATTACGGCACTGTCGGTATCGGGCGGCGGAGACCTTAGAGCTTCGATAAACGCTCTGGAGCTTGCCTTTCATATTTCGGAGGATGTAATATCGGAGGAAACCGCAAAATCGGTTCTCGCCCGTAACTATATGTCCTTTGACAGAGACGGTGACTCCCACTATGAGCTGTTATCCGCACTTCAGAAATCAATAAGGGGCTCTGATGAAAATGCGGCTGTCTTTTACCTTGCAAAGCTTCTTGAAGGCGGTGACATCATCTCACCCTGCAGAAGACTTCTTGTAATCGCAAGTGAGGATATCGGACTCGCCTACCCCATGGCGGCAACGATTGTGAAGTCATTGGTAGATTCGGCTTTACAGCTTGGCTTACCCGAGGCAAGAATACCTCTTGCCGAAGCGGCAATACTTCTCGCCACAGCTCCGAAGTCAAACAGTGCCTATATGGCAATAGCGGCAGCCATGGAGGATATCACAAAGGGTCTTGGACAGGATATGCCATCCCGCTTGAAAAACAACCATTATTTCGGCGAAGGAGATAAAAAAGATGCTTATCTCTATCCGCACGATTTTCCTAATCACTGGGTGGAACAGCAATATCTCCCCGACGATTTAAAGGACAGGCAGTATTATCATTTCGGTGACAACAAGACCGAAAGAGCCGCACTTGAATACAAAAATCTTATTCGCTCTGCGAATAAAAATAAAAAATAAGGAGACATTAACATGGCAAAAAGTACATTTTGGAAGGATTTCAAAAAGTTTATTACACAGGGCAACGTAGTTGACATGGCAGTCGGTGTTGTAGTCGGTACTGCTTTCAAGGCGATAGTATCATCCCTTGTTGCCGATATCATCACTCCTCTCATTTCTCTTCTTACAGGTAAGCCCAATTTCAAAGAGCTTGTCTATGTACTCAAGGAAGGTACAGAGGCAGTTGTAGCAGAGGACGGAACAGTAATAGCAGAAGCTGTTGCACCCACAACTCTCAACTACGGTTTATTCATTCAGTACATAATTGATTTTATCATTGTTGCACTTGCAATCTTCGTTGTGCTCAGAGTATTCACAGGTCTCCAGAAGAAGTCAGAGCTTCTCCGTCAGAAGCTTGATGCCGAGGCTTATGAGGCTGAACAGAAGAAGGCAGAAGAAGAAGCTGCAGCAAAGAAGGCTGAAGAGGAAGCTGCAGCAGCAGCCGTAGCGGCTGAAAAGGCTGACATCGAGGCAGCAAGAGCAGCTCAGCGCGAAACAGCGGCACTTCTTGCCGATATTAAGGAGTTACTTGCAAAGAAATGACAGACATTTTCAAAGCAGTGGATTTTGAGGGGTTTTCCCCGATAGCGAAAGCTATCGGGGAGTTCCCCTCTATTTTCTGCGATCACACGCCATATGTTATTCTCGCATGGCAAAAATACTACAATTCCGCTTTTGCCGTCATTAAAGGACATCCTATCCTTTGTCATACGGTTGACAAAAAGCATTGCTACGCTCCCCTTACCTCCAATGTCACCGATGCGGCAACAGCACTGCTGGATAATGCAGATAGCATATGCTTATCGCTTCTCACAGAAGAACAAGTAAAATGTCTTTGCGAAAAGTTCAGGGTAAGTGATATTGAATGCGATGAAGGATGGGCGGACTATATATATCTTCACTCTGACTTGGCAAGCTTTAAAGGCAAACGCTTTTCGGGACAGCGAAATCACATCAATAAGTTTCTCTCCTCCTGCAAAGAATGGAGCTATGAAGAAATCAGCAAGAGCAATCTCCGGGAGGTTTTGGAATTTTACAAAGAGCTTACTGCCGACACTGCAGGAATGGATGAAACGGCACTTTATGAAAAAAAGTGGCTGACAGAGTATTTAAGCGGCTATTTCTACAGATTATCTATGTCGGGAGGTCTTATACGTGCCGACGGTAAAATAGTATCATTTGCCTTTGGAGAGGTCATCAGAAACACTCTCTATGTCCATGTAGAAAAAGCAAGACGTGATATTCCCGGCGCATATCAGATGATAGTCCGTGAATTTGCCGCTCACAATCCTGCAGAACTGATAAACAGAGAAGAGGATATGGGTATTGAGGGCTTGAGGACATCAAAGCGCTCTTACCATCCCATCAGGCTCGAAAAAAAATACAAGCTTAGGGTGTACAAAAATGATTTATTACATTGACAGCGCTTCAGGGCTGGACAGTAACAGCGGACTTGATGAAAGCTCTCCGAAAAAAAGTCACGCCGCCCTCTGCCTCAAAGCAGGCGACGTTGTGCTTTTCAAAAGAGGAAGCTTTATCCGCGCGGCTCTTGAAACCTATGAGGGTGTTACGTACGGTGCATACGGCGACGGAGATGCGCCGACCTTTTGCGGCTCTCTTGATGTCTCCTCCCCCGATGACTGGAAGGAGACAGAAAAGAATCTTTGGCAATATACGAAATCCACAAAAGGCAAGGTAGGCAACATCATTTTGGATAACGGCTACGGCACCTTCCGTTGGGAAAAAGAGGATATGTGCGGGCAAGGCGACTTTTGGGACAGCCGCCAGACAGACGAAACAAAGCCGCAGGAGTATGATGCACAGGAGTTGTTTCTTTATTCCGAACAAAATCCCGCAGAATGTTATCAGAATATTGAAATTTGTCATTACGGAAAAAGAGTTCTTGGATATATAAAAAGCGGCAATGTATTCGACGGTCTGAGATTTATAAACAGCGGCGTTCACGGACTTGCGGGACAGGGCAAGAATGTGACAATTAAAAACTGCCGTTTTGAAAACATAGGCGGATGTATGTTCTATAAGAATACCAAGGTGCGTTTCGGAAATGCAATTGAATTCTGGCAATACGGCGAGGATATTCTTGTGGAAAACTGCACCTTCCGACAGGTGTATGATTCCTGTATCACCCATCAAGGCTCACGTTCTACGGTAACTCCTGCACGCAATTTTATCTGCCGTAACAATATATTTGACAGCTACGGTATGGCGGCATTTGAATACCGAGACAGACTTCCCATTGCATCAAGCTTTACAGGAAACATCTGCAATAATGCAGGATGCGGCTTTGCAATGTTGGGCGAGGAGCTTCCCAGACACTCCGAAATCTATCCTCAGCCAATGGGACATCATATATTCCTCTGGCGTATGGAAAGTGCTACCGAAAACGGAAGTCTGCTGATTGAAAACAATCAATTCGGAAATGCACCTGTGGGTGCGGCAATCTACTCTGTCATATCTCCCGAAGCAGAAGCACAAATAAAGCTTGATAACAACAGCTACACTAAAAACGCACGGCTGCTTGTACGTTTTGGCGGTGAAAACTTCAACAGCCTTGAAGCATACAGTGCCAAAACAGGGCAAGACAAAAAACAGTACAGCATAGCCGAACTATTATCGCCGAGAAAAGCCCTTTTCGGTCTGAATTTCCTTTCGTCGCTTGGAATACATAGATGCAGATAGGGGCAAAAATCACCCTTGAAACCGACAAGAGTTCCTATAACACCAAGGCAAAACATAACAAAAAAAGATGTAAGCTTTTGCTTACATCATTTTTTCTTTTCTTTAGTAAGTGTGAAGGTAAATTCGCACCATGCATTTTCCTCTGACTTGACCCACATTTCCTCGCCATGCTGGTCGATAATTGTCTTGCAGATGTAAAGCCCCAAGCCAAGACCCGTTTTATCAATACCTCTTGAACGGTCTGACTTATAGAACTGGTCAAACACATGAGGAAGGTCCTCGGCGGCAATACCCTTGCCCGTATTTCTTACGGTCATTACAATCTTCTTATCGTTTTCACGGAGTCTTACAACGAGCGCTCCGCCGTCATCGGAAAACTTGATTGCGTTGTCGATAAGGTTATACATTATCTGATGCATCGCATCCCTGTCTGCAACGGCATTCATATTATCGTCATCGCACTCAAAGCTTACATCAAGATTTTTCGCATCTATTCTGGATTCACAGGAAATAAGCACCTGACGTGCAAGCTCGCAAGCATCAAACACCGTCATATTGAACTTGCGCTCACCCGATTGTATACGGGTAATATCAAGAAGAGAATTGACAAGACGGGCAAGGCGCTTGATTTCATTTGACACTATCTCAAGATAATGGTCCGCTTTATCCTTGGGGATGGCACCCGAAAGAATACCGTCAACAAATCCCGATATGGTAGTCATGGGAGTGCGCAGGTCATGAGAGACATTTGACAGGAAGGTGCTTCTGTTTTCCTCCAGCTTTTCAAGGTCGTTAGCCATATTGTTGAAGGCAGTTGCAAGCTCGGCAACCTCGTCATTTCCTCTTACCGGTACACGTACATTGAATTTTCCCTGAGCAAAGCTCTTGGCGGCATAGCTCATTTCCTTCAAAGGACGGGATATTCTTTCGCTGACAAAGTATATAACCACAAGAGAAATTGCAAATATCCATATTACCGTCATAATAATTGTAGAACCAAGCTTTTCATATACGGGATTCGTGTTCTCCGAGCAGATAAATATAGCACCGGAGTTTGCTTGAGCGTCGTAATCCACTTTTCCCACAGGAAACAGATTTATGGGTCTTATTACATTTATATATTCGGCATCAAATATTCCCTCAAGGTCGGAAAAAAGATAATCTCCGGAAAGATACGCCTCGACCAGAGATGAGTCAATTTCCTCGGGAAGTATACCTTTGCCGTTATCACTGGACACAAGTATTTTTCCTGTATGGTCTGCAATAAATATTATAGCATCATTGTTTTCTGCGTTACGGTTTAGAAAGTCTATTATATATCCGTTGTCTATCCTGATAACGGTATCCAGCGGCATTTTACTCATTGACATAACACCGTTAAGACTGGAATAAATACTTTGACAGGTGTTATCCATCAGCTCGCTTTTCATCTCGGATATATAGTTTCCCACAAGGGAGGTAACAACTATGCTCAAAGCCAGAAAACAGATAATTACTATAACCATAAAGGTCAGAATATACTGACTGAATATGTTTTTACACATTTTTCAGCACCGCCCCTTACAGGAGGTCAAATTTATATCCGACTCCCCAAACGGTTTTCAGATTCCATTTATCGCTGATACCCTCAAGCTTTTCACGAAGTCTCTTTACATGAACGTCAACCGTTCTTGAATCGCCCAGATAATCAAAGCCCCATACCTTATCAAGGAGCTGGTCTCGTGTAAATACTCTGTTATAATTAGAGGCAAGGAAATAAAGCAGCTCCAATTCCTTGGGAGGAATGTCAACAGCCTTTCCGTTGAGCTTTAATTCGTACTTTCTCAAGCTTATTTCAATATTTTCAAATTTTACAACCTCGTCCTCGTCAGAGCGGTTATGTGCAGTATAACGTCGAAGCACAGCCTTTACACGTGCAGATATCTCCTTTGTATCAAAAGGCTTTACAATAAAGTCATCCGCACCCAGCTCAAGTCCGAGAACCTTGTCAAATACCTCGCCCTTTGCTGTTATCATGATGATAGGCTTCTGTGACATCTCTCTGATTTCACGGCAAACCTGCCATCCATCCTTCTTGGGAAGCATAATGTCAAGGAGCACCAAATCGGGCTCATACGCCTTAAATGCGGCAATACCCTCTGCACCGTCTCCCGCACTTTTTACCTTATAGCCTTCGTTTTCAAGAAAAATTCTCAACAGCTCACAAATATTAGCATCGTCATCAATTACAAGAATTTTTGTAGACATAATTTACACTTTCCTTTCAAACCCCTTATTTTTAGGGGGTATTTTTATTTTTTAATAAATTTTGTTCATAATTCAAATATTAACAAAGCTTTATTTTTCTATATATTACCAAGTATTTTTGTTATAGGGGTTATCAATTTATGAATTTTTATTTAAATCCATATCCTCGGTTACCGTTACCTTAATAATATCTCCTTTATTGCATCCTTGCGGACATGGAAAACGGAGATTTATAAAGTTTTCCGTATATCCGAGAACATCACTGCCCTTGAAAAATTCAGCAAGCACATTATATTCTCTGCCCACATTGGAGGAAAATATTCTTTTGTGTATCTTATCAGCTTGCTCGGTCATTATTCTTGCACGGCGGTGCTTTTCAAAATCAGATACCTCATTCTCCATAAACGATGCTCTTGTGCCTGCTCTTTGGGAATAAGGGAAAATATGAGTGTGCAATATTTCCGCCCTGTCTATAAATTCAAGGCTTTGTTCAAAATCCCATTCACTCTCGCCGGGAAATCCGCAAATCATATCACAGGACAAATTTGCCGAAGGAAAAAAATGTCTTATGACATCAACCGTTTGATAAAGGCTTTTTGAGGAATAATTTCTTCTCATACTTTTCAAAATATCATCCGAGGCGCTTTGTACAGACAGATGAAAATGAGGCATGACGCCTGCATCGGAAAGTCTTTCAAGACGCTCAGAAGTGAAAAAAGAAGGATTAAGCGACCCGAATCGCAGACGCTCCACAGGACACTCGCTTTGTATTCTTTCAACAAGCTCACAAAGAGGCTCCTTGCTGTCTCTGTCCTCGCCGTATGCCGATGTTTCAATACCTGTAAGTATTATTTCCCTGTAGCCCGAGGATTTTAGTCTCTTTACCTCGGAAATTATATCCTCCTCACATCTTGAACGCACTCTGCCTCTCACATAAGGAACATAGCAGTAAGAACAAAAATTGTTACAGCCATCCTCTATTTTCACATATGCCTTAACATAACGGCATGAGGTGATTGACAGATTTTCGTATTCGGCGCCCGAAAGAGATGCACGGCGGTCAATTCTCTGACCTGAAATAATATTTTCAATAAAATCAACAACTTCACCTTTATTTTTGTTGCCCGATATATAGTTTACCCTTTCAAGCTCCTCGGCATTCCCGTCAGAGCCTTGAACAAAACAGCCAATTACAGCAACGGGTGCACCGTAACGAAGAGCCCGCCGAATAGCTTTGCGGCATTTTGAATCGCTTTCCGCTGTAACTGTACAGGTATTTATTATGTAGGCATCACACCCGTTTTCAAAAGCGGATATCTCATAGCCCTTGCTTTCCAGCCTCTCTACTATTGCATCCGATTCATATTGATTTACACGGCAGCCCAGTGTCAGTATTCCTATCTTCATTTTTATATCCTTTTATTTATTCAAAGTGAGTATATCACACTTTTTAATAAATTTCAAGGAGTGCTTACGCACTCCCTGAAATTAGTATATCCAATCCGACACATTTCCTTTGGTTATAAAGTATTCATTCTTGATAAAATGCTTATCCGCTGTATAGCTGTCAACAATAACAAGCTTTACTTTCATTTTCTGTGGAATAATATTTTTTATGTAGACAGATGCTATCTGCCCCACCTCTACACCGCTTTTCCATTCGGCAAGCCCTGCAAGATTGGGGGCAAGCTCAACAAATATCCCGTAATTTTCAATACTTCTTACTACACCGGCAACTGTCTGACCTATTTTGAAGCGCTGTGCATTTTCCTCCCACGTGCCAAGAAGCTCCTTATGAGACAGCGCAATCCTTCCGTTTGACACATTACCTCTTACGGGCAACGGCTCCTCCCTTGATTTCACAACGGCTTTTATCATTTGTCCGACAGTAAATCTGTCACTCGGATGTGAAATTCTTGACACCGATATTGAATCTATGGAAAGCAATGACACCACGCCGCATCCTATATCGCAAAATGCGCCAAAAGGCTCAAAATGCGTAATTCTCGCATCAATAACATCGCCTGTCTCCAATTTATTCAGATAGTTTTTTACGCATTCCTCCTGTGCTCTTCTGCGTGAAAGATATGCTATCGGCTCGCCGTTTTCGTCTCTTGTAATGGATTCAACTATAAAGGACACCGCCTTGCCCACTCTGGTTATGACAGCAATATCACGAGGGATGCTTCCATCCTCGCTCCACGCCGCTTCCTCTCTCGGAATTATTCCTCGGCAGACACCCAAATCAAGAGAAAGCTCAAAGCCCTCTCCGCAAAGGTTGACTATAGCCTCAAGTATTCTTCCGCTGTTTCTTGCCTCGTCAAGAGTGGAAAGACTTGCCATAGCCGCCTTGTTTGCCGCAGTCTTTATTAACATTCCTTCGGGAAAATAATGTTTATCGTTCATCTTATGCCTCCAATGTTTTTACTTCATTTTATTCACACGTCGTTTGTTTATGACTCATTTTACATCGGAAGCAATGTCATATTATGTAAAAAAAGAAACTCCGAAGAGTTTCTTTTTTCTCTATATGATTTTTATGAAAGCTTGTCAAACGCCTTGATAACCTTCTTGAGCTGAATTCTTGCTGAAGGATATCTTGATGCATAGTATGACTCGAAGTTTTCCTTCTGGTCTCTGAGCATGAACATTACGGTATAAGCATATCCCTGCCAGTTATCGTATACGAAGCCGAAGTCGAAATATCTCTGGTCAAGAACTATATCAAGAACCTCCTTAGACTCGGAGTCACGAAGGTATCTGGTCTTGAGTGCTGTTTCGTAGATGGTAGGTGTTACAGTCTTCCATGACTCGTAGGAAAGAGCCTCTGTACATACACCGATAAACTCAAGGTCCTTTGCAGTCTTGGGTACTGCACAGGCTGTTGACTCACCGTATACATGTGAATGGTAGTCGGTCTGGTATTCATTCCACTTGGGATAAGGAAGAATGCCGTAATCATCCTCAAAGTTACGAAGCTGTTCTCCTGTAACCGAGCCGAGAGTGATAGGTGTCATGATACACTGTCTGTTGGTAAACATTTTAATGCCGTTAAAGTCTTCTATATCAACACTGTTGCCGATACCGTTTGTATTGTAATAGAAATCAAACAGAGTCTGCATGATGTTGTTTATTTTGTCAGACTTGATGGAGAAAGCAGGAATTCCGTCCTCATCCTTTGTAACAACGGGATTGTCAAACGCCCAAAGCCAAGCATTTGTTGTATCTCCTATACCGAATGCACCGCCGAAAAAGTCTCCTGCTGACTTTGTACCTGAACCGTCGGCATCAACATAGACATCCTTAATCATTTCGTACATTACGTCATATGTCCATTTACCGCTAAGCACAAGGTCATAGAGATTTCCGAGGTCATATGATGCCGCAAGACTCTTGTTGAAGGCAATAACACAGGTAGATGTGATAGAGGTTGCGTTGATATCAGAAATTGCAAGGATACACTTGCCGTCATATGTAAGCTCTGTACCTGTGGAAGCCGCCCACCAAGGCTTTGAAAAATCCACATGGGGAACATCGTACCAGTTAAGGAACAGATTCTTTGTTACCATACCGCCTGCTGTAAGAATGTGATTTACTATAAGGTCAAATTCGTCCGCACCGGAAAGAATTGACTTCTGAACATAGTCCTGAAGCTCGACGATACCTGCATGGTAGGTAAGCTCTAAATTTACATTAAGCTTGTCCTCCACTGCGGTATTTCTTGCAGCTTTAGCATCTTTAATAAGGTCGCCCTTGTTGATATCCTCATCAAGAGGGAACATTTCATATCCGTCGTTGTGGCATACCACTCTGAGTGTTCTGCCGCCAAAATCCCAGCTGTCGTCAAGTCCGTCATCAACAGCCGCACGCTCAGCAAAAATATCTCCTGCCTCAAGCGCCGCCTGGTCGTCTGTCGGATTGTTGCTGTTATTCTTCTTTGTGCCCTCTGTTTCGTCCTCACCGCATGAAGTGAACATAAGTGTCATACACGAAACCAACATAACACAAGCCAAAATAAGCGCTAATACTCTTTTCATAAAATTCTCCTTTCATTTTCTTTTTATTTCAGAGTTATTTTGATTATAACACATAAATAACATTTTTGCAATATTTTATAAAAGAATTTCTTGTAATGCAAAAAGAGGAGAGGTTGATTTAATGCAATTTCCTATGATACAAAAAACAGGACGGTAAAAACCGCCCTGCTCTTAATTATGAAAGCTTGTCAAATGCCTTGATAACCTTCTTGAGCTGAATTCTTGCTGAAGGATACTTTGAAGCATAGTATGACTCGAAGTTTTCCTTCTGGTCTCTGAGCATAAACATTACTGTGTATGCATAGCCCTGCCAGTTGTCATATACGAAACCAAAGTCGAAGTATCTCTGGTCAAGAACTATATCAAGAACCTCCTTGGACTCGGAGTCACGGAGATATCTGGTCTTGAGAGCTGTTTCGTAAATTGTGGGAGTAACTGTCTTCCACGATTCATAGGAAAGAGCCTCTGTACATACGCCTATAAATTCAAGGTCCTTTGCTGTCTTAGGTACTGCACAGACTGTGGACTCACCGTATACATGGGAGTAGTAGTTCTGCTGATACTCGTCCCACTTGGGATAAGGAAGGATTCCGTAATCGTCCTCAAAGTTACGAAGTCCCTCACCTGTAACATTACCAAGAGTAATGGGTGCCATAATACACTGCTTATTGGTAAACATTTTGCCGCTACTGATGCCTTCCATTGCATCGCCGCTTGCGATACCGTTTGTATTGTAATAGAAATCAAACAGCGTCTGCATGATGTTGTTAATTTTGTCAGACTTGATGGAGAAAGCAGGAATGCCGTCCTCGTCCTTTTTAACAACGGGGTTGTCGAATGCCCAAAGCCAAGCATTTGAGGTATCACCTATACCAAAAGCACCGCCGTAAAAGTCACCTGCAGTCTTTGTACCGGAACCATCGGTATCCACATAGATATCCTTAATCATTTCGTACATTACGTCATATGTCCATTTACCGCTGAGCACCAGGTCATAAAGGTTGCCCAGGTCATAGGATGCGGCGAGATTCTTATTGAAGGCTATAACACAGGTTGAGGTAATGGATGTGGCATTGATATCTGAGATAGCAAGGATACATTTGCCGTCATATGTAAGCTCTGTACCTGTAGAAGCCGCCCACCAGGGCTTGGAGAAATCTACATGGGGTATATCATACCAGTTGAGGAACAGATTCTTAGTTACCATACCGCCTGCTGTAAGGATATGGTTAACGATAAGGTCAAATTCATCAACACCGGAAAGAATAGTCTTTGAAACATATTCCTGAAGCTCTACAATTCCCGCATGATAGGTAAGCTCAAGGTTTATGTTAAGCTTATCCTCTACTGCGGTATTTCTTTTAGCCTTAGCGTCCTTTATAAGGTCGCCCTTGTTGATGTCCTCCTCAGCGGGGAACATTTCATATCCGTCATTGTGGCAAACTACTCTGAGAGTTTTTCCTCCGAAATCCCAGTCGTCAAGTCCGTCATCCACTGCGGCACGCTCAGCAAAAATATCTCCTGCTTCAAGAGCTGCTGCCATATCCTCTTCCGAGGTCTGTGTGTTATTTGTTACTGTCTCCTCTTCATCACCGCAGGAGGTAAGTGTAAATGCCATGCAGGATACAAGCATAACACAAGCAAGAATTAATGCAATTAATCTTTTCATTTTTTCTCCTTTCATAATCTGTTTAACAGTGCGATAATATTATAACATAAGTAAGGGTTTTTTGCAACATTTTTTGTTTGTAAGCACTTACGAATATATAGTCTTCAGATTGTAATAACTTACAAAATTACAAAAAGCGGAGAGCCTTCGACGGCAATGCTCGCATATCGCAACCAATGTATAAGCCGAAGTAAAGTAAAACGGCGAGGTTGCTTCAATGCAATTTCCTTGTAGGCAAAAAAATAAAGTTCCTCAACGGAACTTCATTTTTTAAATAATATCAACAACTATATGCTGATTGTTTTTGGTTGAAGAAGCCTTCATAACCGTACGTATAGCCTTGGCAATTCTTCCGCCTTTTCCGATAACCTTACCCATATCATCGGGGGCTACCGAAAGCTCAAGGTGGAGAACATCTCCGTCCATACGCTCATTTACCTTCACTTCTTCGGGCTTGTCAACAATTGCGCTGGCAATGTCGATAAGAATTTTCTTCAAAACTGTCCCTCCAAGCTTAGTCGATTACGCCGCTCTTCTTCAAGAGACTCTTTGCAGTATCTGTGGGCTGAGCACCGTTAGCAATCCACTTCTTTGCTGCCTCAACATCGATGTTGATTTCAGCGGGATCTGTCATAGGATTGTAGAAGCCGATTTCTTCAATAAATCTTCCGTCTCTGGGAGATCTTGAATCTGCAACAACTACACGGTAGAAAGGAGCCTTCTTAGCACCCATTCTTCTAAGTCTGATCTTTACTGCCATTATTTTCACCTCCATGGCTGAATTTTAATTTATATTATTTAATAAATTACGTTTTGGATTTCCCGTCGGTTAAAAACCGAAGGGGAACTTCTTGCCGAATTTCTTTTTCCCTCCGCCGCCTGTAAACTGCTTCATAAGCTGTTTTGTCTGGTCAAACTGCTTGAGCAATCTGTTTATCTGCTCAACCGTTGTTCCGCTTCCTGCGGCTATTCTCTTCTTTCTCGATGCGTTGAGAATGTCGGGGTTGTCTCTTTCTGCCCGGGTCATGGAAAGAATTATCGCTTCCTGCTGAGCTAATTGCTTTTCATCAACCTTTACATCCTTCATTGCCCCCGGCTTCATACCGGGTATCATTCCTACCAGCTGATTAAGGTCGCCCATGTTTTTGAGCTGATTAAACTGGTCAAGGTAATCTGACAGTGTAAAGGTCTGAGAGCGAAGCTTCTTTTCCAGCTCTGCCGCCTTCTTTTCATCAAAGGATTCCTGAGCTTTTTCGATAAGAGAAAGCACATCTCCCATACCAAGAATTCTTGAAGCCATTCTTTCGGGATGAAAGGGCTCTATATTTTCAAGCTTTTCACCGGTACCGATATATTTTATCGGCTTGCCTGTAACATGTCTTACGGAAAGCGCCGCACCGCCTCTTGTGTCACCGTCAAGCTTTGTAAGAATAACGCCTGTAACATCAAGCAGTGAGTTGAAATGCTCTGCCACATTTACTGCATCCTGACCGAGCATCGCATCTATAGTCAGAAGAATTTCTGTGGGGTGTACCTCAGCCTTTATGTTTTCAAGCTCCTTCATCAGAACCTCGTCAATATGAAGACGTCCTGCGGTATCTATGAAAACAATATCTATTCCTTCGCGCTCTGCAAGTTTTACGCCGTCTTTTGCAATCTTAACAGGGTCCTTTGTGCTCTCATCGGAATAAACCTTTACTCCTACCTGTTCACCCACAACATGAAGCTGTTTTATAGCGGCAGGTCTGTATACGTCGCAGGCTACCAGAAGCGAGGTCTTTCCCTGCTTCTTCATAAGCCCTGCAAGCTTAGCTGCATGGGTGGTTTTACCTGCACCCTGTAGACCGCACATCATAACCACCGTGGGAGGCTTTGATGCTATCTGAAGCTTTTCGTGCTTTTCGCCCATGATGGCGCAAAGCTCTTCATTTACTATCTTTACTATCTGCTGTGCGGGCATAAGGCTTTCAAGCACCTCAACACCTACCGCACGCTCCGAAACCTTTGCGATAAAGGCTTTTACTACCTTGAAGTTTACATCGGCTTCAAGAAGCGCAAGCTTTATCTCACGCATACCTTCCTTTACATCGGACTCGGTAAGCTTTCCTTTGTTTCTGAATTTTTTGAATGCGTCCGATATTTTATCTGTCAGACTCTGAAACATATCACTTACCTCCTTTTGTAAAAAGCGGAGAGCCTCCGCCGGCAATTCCCGCCTACCGTTGCCATGCAAGTAACCCAACAAAGCAAAACGGCGCTATTGTTTTAATGCAATTTCCCCGGATTAAGATATCAGGCTATTATTTCCTTTATCTTGGCGGCTATATCGGGACTGATGTCCGATATACCGTCTGCAAGGGCTGTGAGAGAATCCTGCATTTGTTTGCAATGCAAGGCTTTTTCAAACTCCTCAAGCTCTTCACAGGTTCTGCGTATAAGCTCCCTTACTCCCTGCCTTGTGGTACCTGTATGCTCGGCTATTTCCGACAATGACAGGTCCTGCCAATACGACAGTTCAAAAGCCGTTCTCTTTTTATCGCTGAGAAGGGGCGCATAAATATCATATAAAAGACAAACAGAAAAGTCCTTTTCCCTCATATTTTTCTACGCCTCCGAACAGGTGTAAACATTTTTTCTTTACACCTCGGATATTTTACACTATCTTTTATTATTTGTCAATAGTTTTAGATAAATTTAATTAAAATATTTATCCCAATCCTTATGATTTTTAAGTATCTCCCAAAGAGAAATATAGTTGTCATGGCGTGATTTGGGCAATTCTCCCGATGCTACCGCCTCCAGAACGGCACAGCCCTCCTCCTTGGTATGAGTACACTTTGTATAACGGCAATTGCCCACAAGCTGTCTGTACTCGGGAAAAGCAAAAACAAGCTCCTCCTTTTTCATAAATCGAAATCTGTCAAAATCAAGAAGGGTAAAACCGGGAGTGTCCACGTAATAGGTTTCATCTCCTGTTTTGTAAAGTGTTGTGCTTCTGGTAGTATTTTTACCTCTCCTTGTTTTATGGCTTATATCACCCGTTTCAAGTCCAAGGTCGGGAAACAGTGCATTTATTATAGTGCTCTTTCCTACACCCGACGGTCCCGAAAACACAGATACTCCGCCATTGGCAAGGGGCAAAAGCTTTTCTCTTACTTCATCGGTATCACTGCCTGCCGACAGCATAACCACTGTATAACCGCTTCGGGTGTATGTATCATACATCTCTTTTGCAAAGCCCTCATCGGCAATATCCTTTTTATTAAATACAATAACTGTATTAATATCGGCGTGAGCGGACACTGCGGTAAGCTTATCAATGGCAAGCAAATTCGGGTCGGGAGAGGCAAGCGCAAATACAACAAACATGGTATCAATATTAGCTACCTCGGGACGTATGAGAGAATTTTTTCTGTCACAGATACGGGTAACAAGCCCCATATCCTCTCTTCCCTTTTTTTCGCCGTCACTTTGAAATTCAACTATGTCTCCCGCAACAGGGACAAGTCCGTCATGTCGGAAGCTGCCCTTTGCAACGCACGGATACAGCGCTCCGTCACACTCTACAGTATATACTCCGCCTACACAAGAAATTATTCTTCCTGTCATTCTTTACCTCTTAAAAAGCAAGGGAATCGAACCCGATTCCCTTGGTCAATTATTATATTACTTTTATGGGTCCTTCGCTCTTAGACTCGGTATTCTGCTCAGACTCGTCGGGAAGCTGAGGCTCAACAGGTGATGGGGTCGGAATAATTGGTTCAATAACCTCTTCCGGTTCAGGCTCGGTTGGCTGAGTCGGAGCTATTACCTCGGGAACCTGAGGCTCTTCCGGCTCGGTAATTCCTGTTCCTACATAAATTATTATCTCTTCCCCATAGTTTACAGGTATCTGTGCTCCTGCTTCAACACTTTGCTGTGTAACAATACCAACCTCTGCCTCTTCCTCCGAGGGAAGGTAAGAAACCTTGATTCCGTTCATTACAAACTCGTTCATCTCATTCTTGGCAAAATTGATGTTGTTACCTACAAGACTTGGCATATAAAGATACAGCTCCAGCTCCGAAATGCCTGTCTTACCCTGCCCGTCACTGACATAAAGAGTTATCTTATCGCAAAATTCGGGACTGATAACGGTGTAAGGTGTTATACTCTGACCTACTACCGTTCCCACATTTGCGGAATTTGAAACAGTAATAAACTCCACTTCAAATTCCTTAAGGTCAATCATCGCCTGTCCCTTGGTTTTTCCTATAAGCTTGGGCATTGATATTACATTCTTAAGAGTTTTACCGGTGCTGACATAAAGCGTTACGCCGTCGGCTGTGCTCACCATATCGCCCGCCTCGGGCTCTGTCTTGAATACATAGCCGTCAAGCACTGTATCATGAGCGGCTCTTACAACCTCTATATTATCAAGGCTGAAGCCTCGGTTTTTGAGAGCTGTTTTTGCCGCGGCAAGAGTCATTATAGTATAGTCCTCAAATGCCGCCTTGCCCTCAACGGGATTTACATATAAAATCAACGAGGTGGTTCCTGTTGAGTTTTTAATCTTCTTAACCTCTCCTGCAGACGGCTTGGTGTTGTATATCTCTCCGTAGCCGTAGGAGTCATTAAGTGTTGTTCCGTACTGTACCTCTACCTCGAAATGCTCCTCCCTCAAGTCCTCTATCATCGATTCGTCATAGACCTGTCCGACAAGAGACGGAACGGTTGCATAGATAACAGCATCCTCTGTCTGTGTGCTTGTTTTAAAGATAGACAGAACCACAACTATAGCAGAAATTATCAAAACAGAAAAGAAAGCAAGCACCATTCCCAAAATTATGGGAAAAAGAGTAACCTTAGCCTTTGTATTTGAAGCTTTACCTGTTGGTTTTACTTTTTTCTTCATTTCCGAACTTACCTTGCCTCCTGTCTCCTCCTTGCTTTTCTCGGTAAATACTACCATAGGAGATTCCTTAAGTATTCTTATTGCACGCAGCATTGAACGTGCGGATTTAAAGCGGTTTTCAGGAGCCTTTGACATAGCCTTAAGAATTACCTGCTCTACTCCCTTGGGAATTTCGGGAGCTACCTCCGAGGGCTTCTGAGGCTCATCGCTTATCTGCATCATTGCTACGGATACAGGTGTCTCCGCATCAAAGGGAAGCTTACCCGTTGCCATTTCATAAAGCATTACGCCCACTGAATATATGTCCGAATATGTTCCTGTTTCCTTGCCGCTTGCCTGCTCGGGGCTGATATAATAAACCGTGCCCAAAGCTTTGTCGGACATGGAAATAGTATCGCTTCCGGGGGCTCTTGCTATTCCGAAGTCTGTTACCTTCAATCTGCCGTCGGGAAGAACTATCATGTTGTGGGGCTTTACGTCACGATGAATAACACCCTTTTCGTGAGCATGCTCCAAAGCAAGAAGAATCTGCTCAGTAAAGCTCAGAGTTTCCTCCAAGGAAAGCTTATTCTTTCTTTCCTCCATATATTCCTTGAGAGTCTGACCGTCGGCAAGCTCCATTACTATATATTTCAAATCGCCGTCAAGAGACATATCATATACCTTTACTATGTTCTCATGGGAGAGCATAGATATTGCCCTTGACTCATTTATAAAGCATTTAACTGCGTGGTTGTTGGCATCCGAGCATTCGTTGAGTACCTTTATGGCAACGGTGTTTCCGCTTTGAGTGTCCTCTGCCTTAAACACAACAGACATTCCTCCGACACCGACTACCGACAGTACCTTGTAGCGTTCATCAATAACCTGACCTATAAGCTCGTCAAATTTATCGTTACTGCTCATCTTTTCCTCCTTCTGCGCATTTTTTCGTATCTATAAGTACAACTGTAATATTATCGGAGCCGCCCTTTGAATTTGCAAGAGCAACAAGCTCCTCCGCCTTTTCCGTTATAGGTCTGTCAGACGATATAATTCCAACAAACTCCTGCTCGTCAAAATAGTTTGACATTCCGTCACTGCAAACAAGATAACAGCCCTCTTCGGTGCTCATGTGGCAAACATCGCACTCTACCTTGCCTGAGATTCCCAAGGCTCGCAATATTACGTTCCTGTTAGGGTGAGTCAGTGCTTCTTCACGGGTTATTTTTCCGTCATCAACAAGCGCCTGTACAAACGAATGGTCTACAGTGAGCTGATTTGCTCCGTTTTCCGTTATGTGATATACACGGCTGTCACCAACATTAAAGGTCCATGTGATACCTTCGTTGATTATACAGCCGGACAGAGTAGTACCCATTCCCGACAGCTCCTTGTTGTCGGATGCGGCTGCAAACACCTCGCTGTTTGCCTCATCGCAAGCATCGCATATAGCGCGGTCCGTTCTTATTATTTGCTCTGCGCTGTCTGTTATACTGTTTTTTATTTCAAGAAGCTTGGGGACAATACTCTTCCTGAATGCCCTGCAAGCAATTCTGCTGGCTACCTCGCCTGCATTGGCTCCGCCCATACCGTCGCACACCAATGCTACGGCAATGCCTTCGATTATATCGACGCTGAAATTGTCTTCATTGAGACTGCGCTTCATTCCAACATCGCTCATACCAAATACCTGCATTCCCAAAGCCTCCTATCCTTCAGATTTTATATGGTCATTTCTAAGCTGTCCGCACGCTGCATTGATATCAGAACCAAGCTTTCTGCGGACCGTCGCATTTATTTTACTCTCAATAAGCGTTTTTGTAAAGAGATTAACAGAGTTTTTTGTAGATTTTTTAAAATTTTTCTCTTTTATTGTATTAACAGGGATAAGATTTACGTGGCACATAATACCCCTGAGACGTTTTGCAAGCTCCACAGCGTGCTCACGGCTGTCATTTACGCCGTCAATCAAGGCGTATTCAAAGGATATTCTTCTTCCGCATATCTTCTGATATTCACGGCAGGCTGAAAGAAGCTCGTCTATATTGTATTTGCGGTTTATCGGCATTGTCTCCGAGCGGATAGCGTCATTGGGAGCATGAAGCGATATTGAAAGCGTTATGGGAAGCTCCTCACGGGCAAGACGTTTTATCCCCGGAACCACTCCGCAAGTAGAAAGTGAAATATGACGGTAGCCGATTTCAAGACCCGACTTATCATTTACAAGATGCAAAAACTTTATTACGTTGTCATAGTTGTCAAGAGGCTCTCCTATTCCCATCAAAACAATATTGGAAACTCTGAAGCCGTCCTCCTCCATATGCTGTCTGGTTATTGTTTCTATTTGGGCAAGTATTTCCGAAGGCTCAAGACTTCTGACAAAGCCGTTTTTTGTGGAAGCGCAGAAAGCACAGCCCATGCGGCATCCAACCTGAGTGGAAACGCACACTGTATTTCCGTGCTCATAGCGCATAAGTACAGTCTCAATTATATTGCCGTCACTGAGTCCGAGCAGGTACTTTTCGGTGCCGTCAATTTTCGACACAAGCTTCGACACCACCTCGGGAGCAGTAATGTAATAACGCTGTGACAGCTGCTCTGCCAATGCGGCAGATATCTCCGACATATCCGAAAAAGAAGTCTTAAGCTTCTGAAACAGCTGTCGGTAAACCTGTGACGCACGGAATTTGGGCAAGCCCATCTCAACGATATCCGTCTCAAGCTCTGCAAGCGTCATGCTTTTTATATCTTTTTTGTCCATTTATGTTCAGTCCTTTATCAAGAGGTCGCAGAAAAATCCGTCATCTGAGGTCTGCGACGGGAAATATGTTTTCGGAAAGCCCTCTGCACGTCTGTAATCGGGATGTGAGCCGAGAAACGTCTCCGTCACCCTCTCGTTCTCATCGGGATTAAGAGTACAGGTGGAATACATCAGTCTGCCTCCCTTTTTTAGGTACAAGGAAGAGGCGGTAAGGATAGCAAGCTGTATTTTGGGAAGTCTCTCTATATCAGACAGGCTCTTATATTTTATATCAGGCTTCTTTGCAATTATTCCAAGCCCGGAACACGGTACATCGCAAATTACAGCATCGGCACTGCCTTCAAGCTCTGTGCGCGGGGATGTTGCATTGCATACATCGGCATTGATAATATCTATTCCCAGCCTTTGAGCGCCCTTCAATACAAGAGACAGCTTATTTGCGTGCAGGTCGAAGGAATATATCCTTCCTCGGTTTTCCATATCTATTGCCGCCGAAAAGCTTTTTCCTCCGGGACATGCACAGGTATCCACAACTGTTTCTCCAGGCTTAAGCGACAGAGCTGACACAGCTCTTCTCGAATTTGTCCCCTGTACAAAAAACAGTCCTTCGTCAAAGCCGTAAAGCGTTTCCGCATTCCCCGATGCATATATAATATCGGGAAGCTCACAATGAGCACTGCCGTCGATATGCTTCAACAGCTCCTTGGCTGATGTTTTGAGCGTATTGACTCTGAGAGTCATGGGAGGCTTCAGCATAAATCCCTCTAATATTTCAAGAGTCTTTTCTTCACCGTAGCCTCTCTGCCATATATCAATAATCTCCCGAGGTACTGCATACTTCACAGAAAGCGGTGCACTGTCAAGCACTGCTCCTATACCGTCTTTATTCTTGACTGCGGCACGGAGTACTGCATTGACATATGACTTTGACGAATGCGGAACAAGCTTTACGGATTCGTCACAGGCTGAAAAATCGGGAATTCTGTCCATATACATTATCTGGTAAAGACCCAGTCTTAAAGCCGTCAGTGTATTACTGTCAAGCTTTTCCAAAGGAAGTCTTGAATATCTTGAAAGAAGATAATCAAGGGTGACAGTCTTTTCAATCACTCCATAGACAAGAGCGGTATAAAGTGCCTTATCCCTCGTATCAAGCTCTGTGCGTGACAGACTTGCAAGCACCTCTAAATTGGAATACTTGCCGTCCTTTGAGCATTTTTTCAGGCTGTCAAAGGCAAGCCTTCTGGGGTCGTCTGTCCTCATACAATGTCCTATCTTCTTGAATTTCTGTTAACTATCATAAAGAGTCTGAGCAGGTTGGCAAGTGCAACAGCAAGTGCGGCAACATATGTCATTGCGGCAGCTGACAGCACCTTTTTTGCACCTTTAATCTCATCTCCTGCAAGGATGCTTTCGTTTTTCAGTGAATCCAATGCTCTGTCTGAGGCATTAAACTCAACGGGAAGTGTCACAAGCTGAAACAAAGCCGAAAGTCCGAAAAACGCAACACCTATATATGCAAGATTTGGGAAAGACAGCACAAGTCCCAGAAGCACAAGAGGCATCGCAAGATTTGAGCCTATCTGGCACACGGGAATTATGGCAGTTCTTACTTTAATGGGAAAATATCCAACTGCGTGCTGTACGGCATGGCCTGCCTCATGTGCGGCAACACCCAGTGCCGCAACGGAGCTTGAATCGTGAACGGAATCCGACAGGCGTATTACCTTAGCCTTCGGGTCATAGTGGTCGGTAAGATTACCGCTAACCCGCTCTATTCTCACATCATTCACTCCGCCTGCACGGAGCACCGCCATAGCGCAGTCGGCGCCGGTAAAGCCTCGCTGATTTCTTACGTTAGAATACTTTTTAAATGTGGAATTAACCTTTGCACTTGCCCACATCGACCAAATTGCGGCAAGCAATACAGGTATTATCCAGATATCCAATGAATAAATAAATGGCATAGCTACTCCTTTTCAATCAGTTCAATATATCTCCGAGATTTATTTTTCTGCCGTTGAGAAAATCGGCGGCAGTCATTTTCTTTCCGCCTTCAAGCTGAAGCTCCTTGAGAAGCACACTTCCCTGTCCGCATGCTACCTGTATCCTCTTTTTTGCAACAGCTACCTGTCCGCAAGGTACATCAAAGCTTTCCTCCGACATCTCGGCACGGTATATTTTAAGCAATTTTCCGTCGGGCATACGTGTCAGTGCCGAAGGCTCTTCGGAAAGACCGTTTATAAGACGTGTAATTTCAAAGGCTGATTTTGTCCAGTCAATCACCTGATCCTCTGCCGTAATCTTTGAAGCGTAGGTCGAAAGCGAATCATCCTGCTTTCGGGCAACAGCAACGCCCGAAACAATATCTCTCACGGTTTTGCACACAAGTCTGCCGCCTACATCAGCAAGAACCGAAAACAGCTCTGTGGCGGTCATACCCTCGGGAATATCCACTTCCTCTTTTGAAAGCATATCGCCTGTATCAAGTCCTTTTTCCATATACATTATGGTGATACCCGTTTTTGTCTTACCGTCAATAATAGCGCGGTTTACAGGTGCTGCACCTCTGTATTCCGGAAGCAGAGAACCGTGAACATTTATACAGCCGTATTTCGGGTAGTTCAGTACATATTCGGGAAGTATTTTGCCATAGGCGGCAACGATGATTATATCGGGGGCAAAGCCCTTTAAAACATCACCGAAATTTTCTTCCTTAAGGTTTTCGGGAGAAGCGGTATCCAGCCCCAGCTCCATTGCCTTGAGCTTTGTTTCACAGGGCTGAAGCTTGTACGAGCGCCCCTTCGGGGTATCCGCCTTGGTAACCGCCATTATTTGGGAATCTCCGAACTCCTCGGCTATTATTTCAAGCACTCGGGCGGCAAAGGCAGGTGTACCCATATACATTATTTTCATTCAAGCTCACCTTCTTCAACATATCTGACGATATCGTCAAGCATTACCCTGCCGTCAAGGTGGTCTGTTTCGTGGCAGAATGCCTGAGCCATGAGACCTTCCATATCCTCAAAATATATCTCGTTTCCGTTTCTGTCAAGAGCCTTACCCGTTACCTTAACAGGTCTGTTCTTTACGACCCATACATCGGGGAATGACAAACAGCCCTCATAAACCTCACGGTTTCCTTTGGTTGATACTATTTCGGGATTGATAAGCTCTATAGGTCCGTCTCCAACATCAATAATAACAACTCTCTTGAGTATTCCCACCTGAACAGCGGCAAGCCCCGCTCCCTGCGCCTTAGCAAGAGTATCCTTCATATCGTCAAGAAGTCTTAAAACTCTTTCGTCTATTTTTTCAACGGGACGTGACCTTTTCTTGAGTATATCGTCGCCTGTTTTAACAATATTAAGTATAGCCATTTTATATTCCTTTCATAACACTGTCGGAGAAGCATCGAAGGAGCATTTTACATCCTTTGTATTAAAAGAATTCAGCACTGTGCGAAAAAGCTCTCTCGTGCGCTTATCGTTTTTGTATTTTACAACCAGCTTACGTCTGAAGCTGTTTTTAAGCTTATACGGTACTGCATCAAAGGGACCGTAGGCAATAATTTTCACATCCGAAAAATCCCTTGCCAGAAGCCGTCCCACCTCTTCGTTGAGCTTTACCGATGCCTTGTCAAGCTCATTTTCGCTGTTTGATGTCAATATAAAGACACCGACTGTACAAAAAGGCGGAAATGTCAAAGCCCGTCTCAGCTCTATTTCACCTTCATAAAAGGAGTCATAGTCCTGAGTGGTGCAAAGCTCTATTACCTCATGGTGAGGATTCATTGTCTGTATTACGGCACTTCCCTTTTTCTTTCCTCTGCCTGCCCTGCCCACAACCTGAGTCATAAGAGAGAAGGTATGCTCATTGGCTCTGTAATCGGAGGAAAACAAAGACAGGTCAGCCATAATAACACCTACAAGAGTAACATCGGGAAAATTATGCCCCTTTGCCACCATCTGAGTGCCGATTAGAATATCGGCTTTATGTGAAGAAAAATCCTCGATAAGCTCATCGTGGGAAAGCTTTTTCCTTGTGGTATCGGCATCCATGCGCATAACTCTCGCCTGTGGGAAAAGAGTTTTCAACTCCTGCTCCAGCTTTTGGGTGCCGTATCCGCGGTACTGCATATGCTCCGACGAGCAAGACGGACATTTTGAAGGCGGTGACATGGAATAACCGCAATAGTGGCATACCAGCCTGTGAGCTTCCCCTGTTTGATGGAGAGTCATCGATACACTGCAATTGGGACAAGTGACAGCACTCTTGCAGTCACGGCAGGTCAAAAGCTTTTTCAAGCCCCGTCGGTTAACAAAAATTACTGCCTGCTCTCCCCTGTCAAGCGTTCTGTTCAGTCTTTCTTCAAGCTCGGCTCCCACAAGTCTGTCGGGAGACGAAACACCGTCATTCATTACATCAGCAATAACAACATCGGGAAGAATTGCTCCGCCGTAGCGTTTTTTTAAAGTTACAAGCTTATACTTGCCCTTTTTGGCGTTATAGAAGCTCTCCACATCGGGCGTTGCCGATGAAAGAAGCATCAACGCATCCGAGCTTGCACATATAAACCGTGCAATATCACGTGCGTGATATCTGGGTGTCATATCCGATTTGTAGCTGTCATCCTGCTCTTCATCAATTATCAGAAGTCCGAGATTTTTCACAGGGGCAAAGATTGCCGAGCGTGTTCCCAGCACTATGCTCTTTCTGCCCGACCTTATTGCCTCCCAGCTATCGTGGCGCTCACCCTTTGACATTCCCGAATGAATGACCGCAACCTTATCACCATAGCGTGAAAAGAGCACCTCGGCACTTTGAGATGTAAGAGCTATTTCGGGGACAAGCATAATAACGCCCCGCCGATCAGCTGCCGCTTTGTCAATAAGAGACAGGATAACCGAGGTCTTTCCGCTTCCTGTTACACCGTATAAAAGTGCGGCACAGCCTTTTTGACTGTCAAGCATATCGGCAAGAGTATTATAGGCTTCCCTTTGTTCATCGGATAAATTTATTTTAATTGGTGCTTGCGAAACATTGGGAACACTGTAGGCATTGCGCTCCACACTGTGAGCAAGTATTTCAATAAGACCTCTTTTTTGCAAAAAATTCAAGCCTGCACTGTCAATAGAATAGATTTCGTAAAGGCTTTTAACAGGCATTTCCTCAGTGCCGCACAGATGCGCCAGCAATGTGTTGTACTTTTCCTTGCTTTTTGCCCCCTTGAGTCTCTGTGCCCTTTCCTCCTCGGTCATTGGCACAGCCTTGGCGTATCTTTCTTTTTTCTCATTTATATGGCACAGCGCTTCTGTTTTTAAGATTACACAGCCCTTTTTGATATAGGGCGCAACACATTTTTTTGTCAGTCGAGAATCAAGGTAAACCTTTTCTTCTCTTTCAAGTCTTAACTTCAGCTCCTCATTATCAAGGCTGTCAAAGCATTCTCCTTTTATAATATACTCTGCTGTGTCGATATCAAGTCCTGTGGGGAGCATAAGTCTTGCACAGTCACCGAAGGAAGCAAAAAATCGGTCAGACATAAACTGTGCCGTATCAAGCTGAGAGCCTGTCAGCACATATGGCTCTGGCAATGTAAAAAGTATTCTTTTCAGTCCTTCATCAGTGTCTGCGGGCTCAGAAGAAATAACAATACCGTACTGATGTCTGTCGGAGTTTCCGAAGGGCAATGCCGCTACACTTCCCGAAGCAAGCTCTTCATGGTACAGATAGCTGTAGGGACGGTCAAATGCTGTTGTAGCTGACATAAGTCTGACTGTTACCTTATACATTTGACCACCTCCTGTTTCAGTCTGTTATTCTAACATCTACCTTGCTTCTGCGTGTGCGTATTCCGCCCACTGTTTTTCCAGCAACAACAAAGGAGTAAAGAAGCTCCTTTGTCTCGCTGTCATAAATGTCAAGGTAGACCTTATTTCCGCCCTCTGTAACTGTCTTTGTACTGTAGCTTACGTTTCCGTTTTCGTCAACGGTCTGCACTTTTTCCGTCTTTGTCTCACCGTCATCTACCTCAATGCCGGGAGCACATACTCTTATATATTTGTAGTCATAACGTGATTCGGTATAAAATTCCGTACCCTTCAATGTCACGCCGGAAAGGTCCTCCTCAAAGAGTGATACTTTTTCTTCCGATTTTACGGTTTCATCGCTCTCTGTTACCCTTATTTTGAATTCAAAGGGTTTTTGATTCTCCTTTGTGTCAAAGGTGCTGATACGGTAACGCACAGTAAGCTGAAGCTCGGAGATAGGCTCAATGTAGTATATATTCTTTATCTGCAGCGTTCCCTCTTCATTTGTCCAGGATGTAGGCTGATAATTAAATAAAGGATAATCTATATCCAGATTTTCAAAATCCTTGTTTTCGGCAGATGTCAATATTATGTCATCACTGATATCGGCATCACAAGATACAAAAATCCTTACAAATACCAAAAGATATACCAAAAAGCTGATTGTCAGCAATGTCCATTTAAATATTTTCCACGGAGTTATTTTTCTTTCCTTTTCTTCCATAGCATTCTCCCTTGTAAAAGACATATATACTTAGTTTATATGATACCACAATTATGTGAATTTTTCAACAGTTTTACACAAAAAAGTGGCAAATCCTCGGATTGAGGTTTACAGGGTGAAGGCGATTTCAAACAAAAAACATTTACAAAAAAAGACAGAAAAATCTCAAATCCGAGATTCTTCTGTCTTAATCTTTTTATCTCCTATGAAATTGCATTAAACCGGTCTCGCCGTTTTACTTTGTTGGTTTATTTATAAAGCAACGACAGGCGAGCATTGTCAGCGGTCACTGACCGATTTACGGGAGTTCAAAATTTGTGGGGGAAACGTACCAGCCCTCACCTGTAATATAGAGCATTGTGAGCTTCTTGTTTTCCTGCTCCTCCATTACTCTTTGTTCGTTAAGGGCATCCCAGCCGAAGGTTACTACATCGTAGGTATATTCAGCCACCTTTTCGATAGTAGCGGGTGTCATATAGCAATATGCCGAAAGGTCCTTGATAAGTGATGCCGCATCTTCCATTGCCAGCTCTGTATGGCTCATGTAATCATACTCAATTACAAACTCATAGCCCGAATACTTTTCGTCACGGTTAACATGGAGAGTGTAAGTTGCATTGTCAATAGCTTCCTGGAAGGTAGCATCGTCATATTCCAGCTCTTTCTGATATCCGTCTACAAACTCTGTAGGGAAAGCAAGAAGATAGTTGCCAAATCCGTCTTCTGTAAGAAGAGAGAAATAACAAGCCGCCGCATCTTCTACCGTATTGTCAAAACGATGGTCGTATCCGGGTACTTCGTTTTGAATATCATTGGTGGTAACTGTTTCGTCGGGCTTATCCGAGCACGCCGCACATGTGAAGGTCAAAAGTGCCGCAAGTGCAATAAGTATTATCTTTTTCATTTCATTTCCTTTCCAAAAAAGCCGTGACAGCGTATGTCACGGCTCAATTGTAAAACACTAAGTCTTGTTTAATTAAAGAGCTGCCTTTGCCTTCTCAACGAGAGCTGCAAATGCATCCTTATCACTTACAGCAATCTCAGCAAGCATCTTTCTGTTAAGGTCGATACCAGCCTTCTTAAGACCGTTCATAAATCTTGAGTAGTTGATATCATTTACCTTACACTGTGCAGAGATACGGGTAATCCAAAGAGAACGGAAATCTCTCTTCTTGTTCTTTCTTCCTGCGAAAGCGTAGTTACCGCTCTTCATTACCTGCTGTTTAGCCATCTTGAAGTGCTTGCTCTTAGCACCCCAGTAACCCTTAGCCAGCTTCAGTACTTTATTTCTTCTCTTGCGAGTCATCATCGCGCGCTTTACTCTTGCCATTTCTTGTTCCTCCTAAAATTATCTTTCTTTCAAACCTTATGCGTAGGGAAGAATAGTCTTGATGTTACGAGCTGTTGACTCGCTCATGTATCCTGCCTTACGAAGACTTCTGAGACGCTTTGAGGGCTTGTTGCCTGTCTTGTGGCGGCGTCCCATGTGGTTCATCTTCATCTTACCGCTCTTTGTAAGAGTAAATCTCTTTGCTGATGCCTTATGGCTCTTAATTTTTCCCATAATTGTATCTCCTTATTATTTATTTTGCGTCGTCTTTCTTAGGTGAAATAACCAGCGTCATATATCTGCCGTCAAGCGAGGGAGCTTTTTCGGCACCTCCGATATCAACAAGTTCTTCCTTGATACTTGCCATAAGGTCATATCCTCTGTCGGTATGATTCATCTCACGGCCCGAGAACACAATGGTTATCTTTACTTTGTTGCCGTCGGTCAAAAATCTCTTCGCATGGTTAAGCTTGGTATCGAAGTCATGCTTATCAATTCTGCACGAGAACTTGATTTCCTTAAGCTCTACCGTTGTGCGCTTTTTCTTGGACTCCTTTTCCTTCTTTGTCTTTTCGTAAAGGAACTTTCCGTAGTCCATTATCTTGCATACGGGAGGCTCTGCGTTGGGGGACATTTCAACCAAATCAAGCCCTGCCTCATGTGCGGCATTCAATGCTTCGTTTCGGCTGATGATACCCAACTGACTTCCGTCTGCTGCGATAACTCTGACCTTGTCTGCTCTTATTTCCTCGTTGATAAGAAGTTCTTTTGCGCTAATGTTAAAACACCTCCGAAAAAAATGTGCGGAGAAAAACTCTCCGCACAAAATACAAGGGCACTCCCCTATTTGATTCTGTATTAACCGTGCCTTGCTCCTTGGCAGGCAGGTGAGAACGGAGTGTTCTTCTTCTTTTTACTCAAGAAGTATATCACAGGTTTTGTAATTTGTCAATAGTTTTTTGCTTAGTTTTGCAAAAAAGCCGATTTTCCGAAAAAAACCGAAAAAGATGTCAGGTAGATGTCAGGTAAATGTCATTGTATGTCAT
>CAZYTA010000009.1:0-74100 GCA_964650465.1 uncultured Oscillospiraceae bacterium
GAGAAATTCCACATAGTTGAGGTCAAGAAGCCAATCAGCGTTATTTACCATCATTGCTTTTCCTTCGGAAAAGTCGATAAATCTGCTCATCTGCTTCTTGAAGCAATCGCAGTTATGCTGAATAATTTCTGCTGTAAGCATCTGTCTAAGGTCGCTTCTTCCTGAGGGATCGCCTATCATACCTGTACCGCCTCCGATAAGTGCAATAGGCTTGTTACCTGCCATCTGAAGTCGCTTCATAAGGCAAAGCGCCATAAAGTGACCTACATGTAAGCTGTCAGCTGTGGGGTCAAATCCAATGTAGAAAACCGCCTTGCCCGCATTTATAAGCTCAGCAATTTCTTTTTCATTTGTTGTTTGGGCAATAAGCCCTCTTGCTTGCAATTCTTCGTACAATGTCATTTTTTTATCCTCTTTATATTTAATTATTTATTCCTTGTTCTATAAGCTCTTCGGCTGTTTTTATAACGCTGTCGGTTATTGTTACTCCGCCCAGAATTCTTGCAATTTCGTTAATGCGCTCGTCCTTTTCAAGTGTTACTACCGAAGTAAATGTTCTTCCGTCAGTCTCATTTTTATAAATTTTCAAATGATGACGGGCAATAGCTGAAACCTGTGCAGAGTGTGTAATACATATTACCTGTCTCGATTTTGAGAGTGTCTTTAAGCTTATGCCGATTTTTGACGATGTTTTTCCCGATACTCCTGTATCGATTTCATCAAATACCACAGTACCTACACCGTCACATCCAGAAAGAACCGTTTTTAAAGAAAGCATTATTCGCGAAAGCTCACCGCCAGACGATACCGTAGACAAGCTCTTAAAAGGCTCTCCGGGGTTGGTTCTTATAAAAAACGAAATTTCATCAATACCATTAACACCGGGTTCGTCAATCGGAGTAAACTCTACCTTAAACAAAACCTTTTCCATATCCAGGAACAATAACTCTCGGTTGATTGCCTCGGTGAGTTTTTTAGCGCCCTCTTCCCTTTCGCGGCGGAGCTTTTTGGCAACCGCAGATGCTTTTTCCAAAGAATCGGCAACAAGCTTTTCATACTCTGCCAAGGTAAAATCGTACTGTTCGAGCTCACTGATTTGATTTGTTATGTCCTCAAGATAAGCAAGTATTTCATCAACCGTTTCTCCGTATTTGTTTTCGAGACGGGATATCAAATCAAGTCTTGATTCAATTCGATCCAGCTCAGCGGTCGGGTCATCAAAAATACCTGTATCAATTCGGGATACCTTCTTTATAACTTCATCAAGGTCATTAAGAATTATGCCGAGTTTGGAATACATTTCGTCACCGTCAGCAACAATATCCTTTATTTTTTCTATGTTATCATATGCACCCGAAACTTTATCATAAGCACCGGGCTTAGTGCCGCCTGAAAGAAGAGAAAGGGTTCCTTTTACAGCATTAACTATAAGCTCACTGTTTTTTATGGTTTCCTTTTGTGACAAAAGGTCATCCTCTTCATTCGGCTTCAATTTTGCTGAGGCTATTTCCTTTTTTTGATATTTTAAAAATTCAAGCTTTGTATCTCTGTCTTCGGCACTTGCTACCAAATCCTTGTATTTCTTTTTAGCGGCATTATATTCCGCAAGCGCTTCTTTGTAGGTAGAAAGTGTTTCAAAATGGTTTGTTAAAATTGAAGATGTATATGCATCGAGATAATCCACATGAACAGAATCGTTTAGAAGCGAATATGAATCATGCTGTTCGTTAACGGAAATCAAATGAGCTGCCGCCGTCTTGACCATCGATATGGGAACGGTTCTGTTATTGATTTTAAAGGTTGATTTTCCGTCGGAGTTATAACGGCGTGAAAACATGACTGTTCCATCCTCGTCAAGCGAAATTCCTTCGCTGTTCAGAGCTTTTTCGGATTCGGGAGAAACAGAGTCAAAGAGAGCATAAATATAACATTCGTTTTCACCGTGACGGATAATATCCTTTGGAGGTCTTTGACCAAGTACCATATTGAGCGAATCAATAATCATCGATTTGCCTGAACCTGTTTCGCCCGTAAGAACAGTAAATCCGTCATTGAAATCAATATCAAGTTGCTTTATCAGAGCAACATTTTCAATATGTAAAAAGCTTAGCATGCCGATAAAGCCCCTTTCTTGATTATATGTTCAAAAGCTCTTTAACCTTTTTACAAAGCAGAAGCGCATCCTCGGTAGTACGAAGCGCCACAAATATTGTATCGTCTCCTGCTATGGTACCGACTATTTCGTCCCAGTTCATATTATCAATGGCAGAAGCCGCCGCCTGTGCCATTCCCGGGAAGGTTTTTACAACCACAATTGAAGTAGACACATCAATTCTCACAACGGTCTCTTCAAGAATTGTTTTAAACTTTGCCGAAACTCTTATGTCGTCCTCTGTTGCCTTTACAGCATACTTATACCTGCCGTTGTCATCCGGAACTTTTACAAGCTTAAGCTCCTTGATATCACGTGAAACAGTAGCCTGTGTGGTATCAAAGCCTTTTTCCTTGAGCATCAGGGTAAGCTCTTCCTGCGTTTCGATATTGTTCTGTCTGATTAGCTCAACTATTTGAGCATGTCTTTGAGTTTTCATCTTATTTTTTCTCCGATATTTTTTGATATACCCGATTATAGAATTCGCCGTCTTTAAGCTTTATAAGATTTGTAGTTTTTTTTGAAGCAACAACACGCACTATATCAGAAAACGTAATCTGCTCATTTATACGGCCGTCTACCGTAAGATATGTATTTTCCTCACCAGACTGAATATCTTTTATTTCAAGCACAGATTTTGGAGAAAATACTATCGGGCGCGCATTGATAAATGAATGGGGACACACGGGAGTCAACAACATACAGTCAATGGTGGGGTCAATTATTGCGCCGCCTGCCGAAAGAGAATATGCAGTTGAGCCTGTGGGGGTTGAAACAATCAAGCCGTCAGAATTGAACCTCGACACATATGTAGAATTACAATATAATTCAAGCTCGGCTATTTTTGATACACTGCCCTTGCTTACCACAATGTCATTAAGGGCTCTGTGAGAGAAAACCGTCTCGCCGCCGCGCATTACGCAAACATCCAGCATCATTCTTTTTTCAATAGAATAGTTACCGTAAAGTATATTCGTCAGAAGCTGTATTTCATCAGGTTCAAGCTCTGCCATAAACCCCATTCTGCCAAGATTTACACCTATAACAGGAATTTCGTTTTCCGATACAGCCTCGGCAACACCTAAAATTGTTCCGTCGCCGCCAACAGTTACGGCAAGCTCAGCCGAGTCAAATAATTTGTCATGACTCATGTATTCTGCATTCAAGCCAAAGCTTTCAAGCTCTGAAGAAAGTATTACCTCCGCACCGGCAGAACAAAGGACATCAATTATATTTTTAGTAAGCGAAAGCGATGCATCTTTTTTTGTATTTGGAATTACCGCTATCTTCTTCATTGATATCACTCCTTGTATCTGAAATATGCTAAAAACTCTTTATTTCCGTCGCCTCCGAGAATGGGCGAAGGAATTACCGATATAAGCTCAAGCCCGTAAAGCTTTGCTTCATTTGTTATGTTATTAATGACCGAGCTATGCACTGCTGGGTCCTTGACAAGTCCGTTTTTCCCGATGTTACTCTTCCCTGCTTCAAACTGGGGCTTGATTAACGAAATAAAAACTGCTCCGTTTTTCAATACATTAGTAACACTTTGATACAGCTTTGTTTGAGAAATGAAGGAAACATCCATTACTGCTATATCACACAACGGAATAAAGCCCTTCTCTATATAACGTGCATTTGTATTTTCCATAGAAGTAACACGAGAGTCAGCGGCTAACTTAGGATGAAGCTGTCCCGTGCCGTTTTCAATTGCATAGACATGCTTTGCACCCCGCTGCAGCAAAAGGTCAGTAAAACCTCCCGTAGATGCACCGAAATCCGCTGCCGTATAACCATTAACATCAATTTTGAAAGTATCCAAAGCCCCCTCGAGCTTCAAAGCACCTCTGCTTACATACCTTGTTAAATCATTGCTGATAACCTGAACATCACAGCCCTCTTCAACAACAAACGAAGGCTTGGCGATATTTTTACCGTTCACAAAGACATAACCACCGCATATAAGCTTTTTTGCCATTTCCCTTGAAGCCGCAAGGCTTGCGCTTACAAGATACAAATCGAGTCTTTTCGGTGAATTAATTAAAGCCATTTTATGACCCTCGAATAAATTTTGGGTGCGGAAAGCGAACAGTAATCATAAAGCTCACTGACGGTTCCGTGTGGAACAAAAATATCATCTATGGCTATTATTTCGGAAGCACTGTTTACTGTGATATTGGATATAAGATATTCTCCGAAACCACCCGTTTTCATTCCTTCTTCCACTACACACACAAGCTTTGGAGAAACTGTATTAATAAGTCTTTCGAATTGCTTGAAGTCTATAGGTTTAAGCTTTGTAAATTTGAGCACAGAAGCGGTATACCCTTGGGATTTAAGCAAAAGCTTTGCTTTCAGTACTTCCTCTGTAATCCTGCCGTATGTTATAAACAAAACTTCCGTGTGTTCAACTGTATCAAGCGCAAAATCGCAATCTGCTTTAAAGACACGTGAAATAAGCTCGCTGTCAGAGCCTTTAGGATATCTTAACACGGAAAGATACTCATTTGCTGTACACTTGTTAAAAGAATATCTCAATTCTTCAAACGTTGCAGGTGAATATACAGTGCTGTTAGGCACATTCAGCATCATAGATACATCAAAGAGACCGTGGTGTGTAGGACCGTCTTCTCCCACAAGCCCCGCTCTGTCAAGAGCAATAACGACCTTAAGCTTTTGCAAAGCTATGTCATGAATCACCTGGTCGTATGAACGCTGGAAAAATGTGCTGTAAACAGTATAAAAAGGCAGAAGTCCGCCTGCCGAAAGTGCGGCTGCAAAGGTAGCGGCGTGCTCCTCGGAAATTCCGACATCAAAAAGACGCTCAGGGAACACGTTTTTGTAAGCCGACAGTCCTGTTCCGTCGCACATAGCGGCAGTTATTGCCACTGCTTTATCATTTGTTTTCGAGTATTCTGTAAGAAGTCTTGTGTATTCGCCGGAAAATGTGGGAAGCTCGGATTTTACCGGGGACACAAAATGGAACTTTCCCGGATTTTCTTCGGCTTCTTTTAATCCCTTTCCTTTTTTGGTCACCAAATGTATCAAGGTGGGAGAATTTCTGCTTTTTGCCTCAAAGAGCAATCGCTCAACAGTAACAAGGTCATTGCCGTCTGCGGGACCCAAATAGTATATCCCCAAGTCCTCAAACATCGTAGGCTTGAGCAACAATCGCTTTAAAAAATGCTTTACAGACGAAGCGAATTTTAATACCGCAGGAGCATTTTTTATAACCTTTTTTGTTTTTCTTTTAAAGGAAAGATACTTTTTTGTTATTCTGATTTTGTTCAGATATGCGGACATGGTTCCGACATTTTTTGATATTGACATTTCATTGTCATTCAAAATAATTATCAGCTTGTCGTCACGCCTTACATTATTGAGCGCTTCAAAGGTCATTCCCGTGCAAAAAGCACCGTCACCTATAACCGCAACGGAATATGAGTCTTCGCCTTTTATTCTTGCAGCGGAAGAAAAGCCAAGAGCCGCAGAAAGAGCGGTACTGCTATGCCCTGCACCAAAAGGGTCATGTTCGCTTTCGTCACGCTTTGTAAAGCCCGAATAACCATTGAATTTTCTGAGATTGCCGCCGTCGAGCACCCGTCCTGTCAAAAGCTTATGGACATAGCTCTGGTGACCTACATCATATATTATTTTATCATTGGGAGAATCAAACGCACGAATCAGAGCAACCGAAATCTCGGTTACTCCGAGATTCGAAGCAAGATGACCGCCGGAAACTTTTACATTATCAATAAGATATTCCCTCAAAGAATTGCAATACTCCGAAGCCGAAGCAATATCAAGAGCTTTTAATTCTTCAACTGTCAGAAATTCCACCACGGTCACCCCCTTTTTGCTGTATCGTTATATTTTAACACATTATTGAACAAAAATCAAGTTATAGCCCAACTCTTTTCTGCAATTGCATAAATATTGTGATAATTAAGCATTAATATCGGGGTCAAAATCCTTTAATATCACATTTCCGCTTTCGTCTCTTGAAAGTATTTTTACTTTCTGTTCTGCTTCGTCCAGCATTTTACTGCACTTTTTTACGAGAAAAATTCCGATTTCGTACAATTCCAGCGATTCATCAAGCTGTGCAGTTTGGTTTTCGAGCTTCATTACCAGCTCTTCAAGAGTATGCAGTGCCTCTTCAAACTTCATATTTTCATATTTAGAAAAATCCATATTATTCTCCGTTCTTTATTACACCGTCAACAGTTGCCCTGACCTTACCGTCTACCGTTCTGAATTCGACTTTATCATTTTTCTTAACATCATCAACACTCTTTATCAACCTACCGTCATCAGTAAAAACTGCCGAGTATCCTCTGGCTATAACCTTAAGAGGATTTAGCGCCTCAAGCTTTGAGACCGCAACGGTCATTTCAGATTTTTTTCTGTCAACAATTTTTTCAATTCTGTCATCGAGCTTTTCTGATATATTGTCAAGTGAAATCCGCTTATCATCAATAAGATACATAGGAGATGTCAAGCATTTTTTCTTACCTATCATATCAATTTTTGTTTTGAGCGATGTAAACTTGTTATCAAGCAAGATGGAAAGCTTTGCACCATGGGAGGAAATATACTCCATTTCACTCTTCCAATCAGGCAGTGCAAGCTCCGCAGCAGCGGACGGTGTCGGAGCGCGAAGGTCGCTGACAAAATCACTGATTGAAAAATCAGTCTCATGTCCAACTGCTGAAATAATAGGAATTTGAGAATTAAAAACTGTTCTTGCAAGTTCTTCGTTGTTGAACGCCCAAAGCTCCTCTAAAGAACCGCCTCCCCTGCCGATAATTATTGTGTCAACAGGCAGCTTGGTATTAAAATAAACAATTCCTTTGGAAATCTGCTGAGGCGCATTGTCACCCTGAACAAGACACGGAAATAAAATAAGCTCGGCAAGCGGAAAGCGTCTTTTGCTGACGTTTATCATATCTCTGACAGCCGCGCCTGTCGGGGAGGTTACTATACCTACCCTTGAAGGATATTTTGGAATGGGCTTTTTGTACTGCGGCGAAAACAGCCCCTCCGCCTCTAATTTTGCCTTAAGCTGTTCAAAGGCAATATATAAGGCACCTATTCCGTCGGGCTCCATTGAATCTACATACAACTGATAAGAGCCGTCTTTAACATACAGTGATACTCTTCCGTGTGCAATTACTCTCATACCGTTTTCGGGCAAAAACTTTAATCCCGAAGCACTGGAGCGGAACATAACAGACTTTACCACACCGCCTTCATCCTTCAGCGTGAAGTAAAAATGGCCTGTTTTGTAGTGATTTGTAAAATTTGAAATTTCTCCTTTGATATACACATCCTGCAAATGCGGGCTGGTATCAAAAAACGACTTTATATATTGGTTTAGCTCTGTTACCGATAGAATATTATTGCTCATCTGTTTGCACCCTACAGTATTTTTCTTTTGTTAAAACGGCTATCCCTACCGCATTGTCGGATGACAAGGAAGCAGGTGCAAAATAAGCATCACACAATGCGGATGCATATTTTTTCAAAATTTCACTTCCGGAAACGCCGCCTGCAAAAAGTACAGGCAATGATTTATCCTCTCGCATATTAAGCATTTTTTCTACAGCAGAAGTAATAACGCAATAGACATAAGATGCAATGTTTTCATAGCTTTCGCCTTCCGAATGCATCTTCAAAACTTTATTCTCAAATCCAGAGAGATTGATATGCTCATCGCCTGTTATTCTAATTTTATATTTCTTTTCGGATTTCGACGCAAGCTTTTCAAGTTCAACACCGCAAGGAAATTGCAATCCCAAAAGTACGCCTGTTCGGTCAACAAGCTGTCCTAAGGTAATATCTGCAGAATCGGCTGTTATTTTTTCCGAAAAGCCAAAATCCGTGCGGCAAACCTCAAGTAATTCACATGTGCCGCCCGACAAATGAAAAGAATAAAAATTTTCGGGCGGTTCTGTATTTGCTCCGTACAAAGCGGCTCGTATATGCCCCTCCTGATGCGAAAATTCATAACATTCAACATCAAGCAATGATGCTATACTTTCAGCAACACTGATTCCCGACAAAAAACAAGGCATGTATGAGCCTTCAACGGATCGGGGTCTTGAAGAAACGCCAACAGCGCAAAAGGCAGTGCTGTCAGCTTTCCCCATTGCCTCTTTTAAACGTTTTATTGCAACAGGAAGATTTTTTACATGCATAAATACAGCATCGCTCTGTCTTACACCTTTTTCGTTGGCTTTAACACAGAGCGGGATTTTTATATTAAAGCATTCTCCGTTTTCGGTTATTGCCGAAACCGAAGTGGTATAATTGCTGGTATCAATGCCAAGCCAGGCTTTAGTCATTATCTTTGCCTACCTCTAAGGCAATCTTGGCAAGCACACCGTTTATAAAGGAAAATGCTTTTTCGTCATCATATTTTTTTGCAATCTCTACTGCTTCATTTACAGCTATCTTTACGGGAATATCATCCACATATTTAAGCTCATACACAGCAAGTCTCAATATAGCCCTTGAAACTCTGGAAATTCTTTCGCTGTTCCAATTATCCGAAGCAGACGAAATAAGGCTGTCAATATCCTCAATATGCTCAAACACACCGTTAAACGTAGAGTAAATGTAAGGCTCTGCCTCCAATGCATCCGCATCAAAATACATTAATGCACTGTTATAAACCTCCTTGCAGGAGAGTTCTTTCATGAAATCCTTTTCAAATATGAGACAAAAAGCTGTCTCTCTTGCTTCTCTTCTTTTCATATTTTTTCTCTCTTAATATTTTATAAAGTCAAGCGTCCTTCAAGCGCTCTGCTGAGAGTGAGCTCATCGGTATATTCCAGCTCTCCCCCTGCAGGTATCCCGTAAGCGAGTCTCGAAACGGAAACTCCCAAGGGCTTTATAAGGCGCGAAAGATATAAAGCCGTTGCTTCCCCCTCAACACTTGGAGTCGTAGCAACAATTATTTCCTTCACTCCGTCATCTATTCGAGACAGAAGCTCCTTTATTGCAAGCTTTTCCGGACCGATATTATCTGACGGAGATATAAGTCCTCCGAGAACATGGTACAAACCGTTGTACTCATTGACCTTCTCAATGGCGATAATGTCCTTAACGCCTTCCACCACACAAATAACAGCCCTGTTGCGTGTTTCCGATGAGCAAATAGGACATATCTCGCCGTCACTGATATTATTACAGACACTGCATACCTTGATTTTTTCTTTTGCTTCGGAAATTGCATCTGAAAACTCAAGTGCCGTTTCTTTATCCATATCAATAACAGCAAAAGCCATTCTCACAGCTGATTTATAGCCTACACCGGGCAAGCGTCTGAACTGCTCTACAAGCTTTTCTACAGGTTCAATAAAATTATACATTAAAACATCCCCGGTATATTGAGTGAGCCTGTTATTTTTGACATCTCTTCGGAAGCGGTATCTTCTACGCGCTTTATCGCCTCGTTCACACCCGCAGTGATAATATCTTCCAAGGTTTCGATATCATCAGGGTCAACAATATCGGGGGCAATAGAAATTGACTTAACTTCTTTTTTGCCTGTTATAACAATCTTTACCATGCCGCCTCCGGCTGATATTTCGTATTCCTTAGCTTCAAGCTCAGACTGAAGGGTATTCATATCCTCCTGCATCTTCTGTGCCTGCTTTATCATGGCATTCATATTCTGAGGACCGCCACCAAATCCCTGAGGTAAACGTGCTTTCATTATTTATCTCCTTATAATTTGTTATAGTATATCAAGATCGCTGTTAGCATTTTCTGTTTGGGTATCTGTATTACTGCCGACAATCTTTACCGACTCAATGCTCGAATCAAGCTCCTTGGCAACAGATAAAGCGGTATCGAGACAATGAGCTGTATTCAGCATCGATGCACCGAATACATCTGTAGTTATAACAAGAACATTCCCTTTCAACGATATTTTTGCTGCATCCATGAAGAACTTATTCATGGGCTCTTTTTCACCGAATTTTCTCACAAAGTCACTGACATGCTCAAAAACATCTTTATTTGATTTAGAAGCCTTTGGCTGCTGAGATTCAGGAGCTTTTTCTTTCTTGGGCTCGGATGGTTTATTTTCAACCTTAGGAGTTTCCACGACCCCGTCAACCGTTTCCGAAACAGGTTCAACCTTTACACCGTGCTTGAGCGCATCCTCGAGTCTTGATATTCTGTCGGACAAAGCATCAACACTCAAAACCGATGAAGGAGATGTCATTTTAATTATTGTAATTTCCGCAGTTACTTTTTTATTTATTCCAAAAACATCCGGTGAATTAATAAACTGCTTTAATTCGTCTATAAAGAAATTAAGAGTATCGTTTGAAATTATATCCGCAATTTCGTTAAGCCTTTGAAGCTCACCCTCGGTACAGTTTACAAACCTTGTAGGCGAAGCAACATTTTTTACAACAAGAGTATCACGGCAAATAGACAGAAGCTCAAAGAAGCAAGATGAAATATCGCCGTTCTTTTCATAGAGCTCATTGACAATCGCTATTGCACGGACCGTGTTTTGCTTTGAGCAGGAATAAAGAAGCTCAATCAGCTGTTCTCTGTTAGACAGTCCAAGCAGATTAATAACATACTCAGCTGTTATAAAACCACCTTTCGATGCACAAGATTCCAAAAGGCTGAGTGCATCACGCATAGCACCATCCGAAAGATTTGCGATAACGGAAGCCGCCTCACGCTCCATATTAATTCCCTCTTCAGAGCATATGTGCATAATTCTGTCTACAATCTTTTCTTTTTTAATTCTGGAAAAGTCAAACCGTTGGCAACGAGACATAATAGTTGCGGGAACCTTTTGAAGCTCGGTGGTAGCAAGAATAAACACAGCATGCTGAGGGGGCTCCTCCAAGGTTTTCAGAAGAGCATTGAATGCCTGCATAGTAAGCATGTGGACCTCGTCGACTATGTAGACTCTTTTTTTCATAGAAGACGGAGGATATACAACCTCATCGCAAAGAGTTCTTATATCGTCAACTCTGTTATTGGAAGCGGCATCAAGCTCTACCACATCAACAGCCGTACCATTATTAATCTGACGGCAAGACTCACATTCATTGCACGGATTTCCGTTTTTTAAATCTGTGCAATTAGCCGCCTTGGCAAGGAGCTTTGCACAAGTAGTTTTTCCGGTACCACGGGAACCGCAGAAAATATATGCATGAGATAGCTTGTCATTTTCTGTCTGATACTGCAAAACAGAAGTTATATGCTCCTGCCCCACAACATCCGAAAATGTTTGCGGTCTCCACTTACGGTAAAGTGCCTGATACATTGTTAAACTCCTTTTAAAACACAAGATACGAAGTAAGACCATGCACCTCGAATCGAAACACAAATATATCCGTTATCTTACTTCGAAGCTCAGAACAGGCTTCCTTGTGGCACATTAAATAAACTGCTTAATGCTGCTTGGTTCCCCACCTGACATGTTTCACAGCCTTTAATTGCACAAGACCCATCCGTCAACACCCCTCCGTAAGAGCAGCAACACATATGCATCCCTCAACGTAGGAATTCACCCCTGCTATAGCGGATTGCAGGTAACAAGGCGCCGCTGTCTCCCCGGATAGCATGGTCTTAGTTCGTATCTTGTATAAAAATCACTTACTTAGTTCCGAAAATTCTGTCACCTGCATCACCGAGTCCGGGCAAAATATATGAGTGCGAATTAAGCTCTCTGTCCAGAGCGGCAGCATATACCTGCACATCGGGATGTGCGGTAAGTACAGCCTCAACACCCTCGGGTGCGGCAACAATATTCATCATTTTAATATGCTTAACCCCTGAATTTTTCAACAGGTCAATGGCTGCAATAGCAGAACCTCCCGTTGCAAGCATAGGGTCAATTATTATTGCAATTCTCTCTGATATATCCTGAGGAAGCTTGCAATAATAAGTAACGGGAAGCGCCGTCTCGGGGTCACGGTAGAGACCGATGTGTCCCACCTTTGCCGCCGGTATAAGTGTAAGAATGCCGGGCTCCATACCGAGACCTGCTCGCAGTATGGGAATAATAGCAAGCTTTTTGCCGGCTATTGCCTTTGCAGTCATCTTTTCAAGAGGTGTTTCTATTTCCACATCCTCCAGAGGAAGGTCTCTTGTTGCTTCATAAGCAACAAGCATTGCAATCTCGCTGACAAGCTCTCTGAACTCCTTGCAGCCGGTTTCAATACTTCTGAGAATTGAAAGCTTGTGCTGAATAAGCGGATGGTCACAGACCGTAAAATTATCGTATTCTTTCATTTAACTGTCCTCTTTATTTATTTACTTACCGTAATTTTGCACACAAAGCAACCTCGCCGTTTCACAATGTTGCTGTTTACGCATGGTTTTGATAGGCGAGCATTGTCAGCGGTCACCGACCGCTTTCTCATTGTTGGTATAAGTATATCATAAAAAAATGAATTTGGCAATATCGAAATCAGAAAATTTACAGTATTTTATCGTAAAGTTCTACTCTTCTGCGGTGACGTCCGCCCTCAAACTCGGTATTAAGGAAAATTTCCAGATTATAGAGTATTGCTTCGACACCCATGGTACGTCCCCCGAAACAGATAACATTGGCATTGTTGTGAAGTCTTGAAAATTTCACACTGTAGCTGTCGTTGGTACAAATAGCACGAACTCCCTCTGTTTTATTAGCGCAGAGCATCATACCGAGACCTGTACCGCAGATAAGAATTCCCTTATCAGCTTTTCCTTCAGCAACTGCACCTGCAACCTTTTTTGCGTAAATGGGATAGTCAACAGAAGCATTACTGTCGGAACCGTAATCCGTAAATTCAATTCCCTTTTCGGAAAGATATTTTTTTATCTCTTCCTTAACCTCAAAACCACCGTGATCACATCCGATTGCTATCATTTTATTACTCCTTATTATTAACTCTCTCCGCTTGTGAAGTTCTCAGGTAAAGCGGAGCAATTTTATTAACATCCTCATATTCGCCCTTTAAATAAAGGCGATATCCCAGCTTGCCCACCGAAACGGCGTTTTGTCTCAAAATAAGCTGAGGAGCAAGCACTGAAGCAACTCCCCTATCACGGGAACAAAGATATTCATGAAGCTTTTCGGCACCGTCTCCGTTTATCAAAAGCTTGCTGCCGAGGTCTCTTACCTCTTCCTCAAGCTCTTCGCAAGATATAGGTCTGTCCTCGGTAAGACGAGTAAGCTCATTTCCGTCATAGGCAAACAATGCATTATACAGCTCGTTTCTTCTCGCATCCATAGAAGGTGCAATAATTACCCTGTCAAAAGAATCAACAGAAAGCATTCTGAAATTCTCAGCAAGAGCCTCAAGGGCAGAAACACCTACCACAGGAAGCTTTTTAGCATACGCAAGTCCCTTTGCCGTTGCAATTCCTATACGCACTCCGGTAAAAGAGCCCGGTCCCTTCGATACCGATATGAGCTCTATATCATCAACAGAATATCCTGAATTTTTTAACATCTCATCTATCATCGGAAGTATTTTTTCACTGTGTGTAAGCTTATTATGCACACTTGAAGATGCAATTACACATTCACCGTCAAGTAAAGCTACACTTGCCGTAACAGCAGTTGTATCAAGCGCAAGTATAATCATTTTATCAACTCCACTGTGATTTCTCTTTGGTTATCATCACTGCATTTCAATATTGTAACCTTCCAATAGCTGTCAGGCAAAGCATAAGGAATGTTCTCGCTCCACTCTGTAACGATAATTCCTGTGTCAAGATAATCGTAAAAACCTACCGAAAACAGGTCATCGTCATCCGTGACGCGATACATATCAAAATGATAAAGCTTCTTGTTTTCAAAGGAATAATTATTAACAATATTATATGTCGGACTTGTAACAACCGCCTCAGAGTCAAAGTACGATACCATACCTCTGACAAAAGCAGTTTTGCCGGCGCCCAGATCTCCGTACAAGGCAACAAATGCAGGATATCCGATTATGTCCATCAATTCCTTGCCTGCATTTTCAGTCTCACAAGGAGATAAAGTAATATACCTTTTTACTAACACTTGCATTTCCCCGAAAAACATTATATTAATTACACAGTAACCACTGTATTTTCGTATAATTTTATCATAATTTCACCGGATTGTCAATTATTTCTCTGTATTAAAAAATATTTATTTGAAAACTATTGATTTTTACTAATTTTGGTGTTAAAATCTAAAAGTAAACAAAATATATTTTACAAAGGAGATTGCTATGAACTTTTTATCTACAGTTGACGGCTCATTGCTCGATGGATTCTATCCCGCAGGATGGGATATGGCAAAAATCGACGCTTGCTGTTCTAACCCTCCCGAATCAATCGAAGAAAGACAGGATTTCTGGCACAAGGATTTCGGTCTCAAGTGCGCTGAGAACGTATACGAATTTGATATGATTCTCGGTCACGAAATCGCTCTTGAAATCAAGAACTGCCGTGACGAAGGCAGAAAGCTTGCTATGATTCTTCCCGTTGGACCTATGGGTATGTACAGATGGGCTGTTTACTTCCTTAAGGCATGGAATGTAAAGTGTGACCATGTTTACGGCTTCAACATGGATGAGTGGGCTGACGGCGACGGAAACACACTTGACCCCAAGAATGAAGGTTCTTTCCAGAATGCTATGGAAGGTGCTTTCTACGGTCCTCTCGGTGAGCTTACAGTTCCCGTTGAGCAGAGAAACTTTGCTACCAAGACAAACCTTCCTACATATCCCGAAAAGATTGCAGCTCTTAAGGCTGAGGGTGCTAAACTTGTTACCGTTTTCGGTATCGGCCGTATGATGCACATTGCTTTCTGGGAGCCTCACTTTGCAGCTGAATTCAATACAGTTGAAGAGTGGAAGAACAACTATTACCGTATCGGTGCTAAGCTTCATCCTCTTACAATAGAGCAGAACGCTATCACAAGCTTCAAGAGCCGTACAACTCTTGTTCCTTGCCGTGCTAACACCATAGGCCCCGGTCTCTTCCTTCAGTCTGACAAGATCATCGGCGGATGCGACGGTGCTCTTTCAAGAGGAATGCAGTGGCAGGGTATGTCTCTCTGGACAACTCTCAGATACGGTCCTTGCACATGGATTCCCTCTTCCTTTATGCCTACACTCCCCGGTGTTATCGTATACCTCAAGGAGCTTGCAGGTCCTCTCACAGCAGAGTGCAACTAATACATATTTGTATTTTATATGCGGACAGAAATGTCCGCATATTTTTATCTACAAGGAAATTGCATTGAATTAATCTCGCCGTTTTACCTTGTCGTGGTATACTCATAAGATTACGGCAGGGTGTTACTTTCCTAATATATCAAAAAGCCTACATACCAATTACGGATATGTAGGCTTTATATTAATCTATATAGCGTGTGTTCTGATGTAATCAAGAATAACGTTGAAACCTTCTTTGGAAATGTGGATACCGTCGCCGTTGCAATAATTGTCGTTAAGATATCCCTTTTCATTTACAAGAGCTGTAATGGTATTGAGATAATAAATACCGTTTTCACTTGCAAGTTGTGCTATCCACGAATTTGCACGGTTAATCTTTTCCATACTTATGGATTCAACATACTGATAGTAATCGCAAACAGGATAAATAGACTGTAGTATTATGCTTGTATCGGGAGATTCCTTTTTAACTGCATCAATAAGACCTTGATAATACTTCTTAAAGTCCTTTTCAGTCAGGCTGGAAACGCCGTTGACACCCAGTGTAAGCACTACTTTATCGGGGCGTTTGATTGCAACAGCATCGGCTATGAGCATTTCGCTGTCATCCTCGGGGTAAACAATGTTTTCTGTCAACAGATTCCACATGGCAAGAGTACCGCTTTTTGGTGTCCATACCTGTGTGGTTTCCTTTCCTCCCTCAAGGACTGCATAAAACGCCATACCGTGTGTTGTTGAGTCGCCGATGAAAATTATATCGTTGATATAGTCCTGCCCTGCATCCTCGCTGCTGTCAAGCACGGCATCGGGATACATTTCAAGAAGCTGTGCATGAGTATACACCGGCTTTGGCGCATCGGAAGTGAAAACAGTTTTGTCCTCCTCAGGTGTCTCAAGGATTGAAGTATCCGCCTCGGAAGGAGGGGTTATCTCCGGAGGTTCGGCAGTCTGACCGCTATCGGTACTATCATCGTTTCCCGGTTCGGAAGGTGTAACTGTTTCTACCGTTTCGGGGTCATCGGGCTTGTCATTGTCAATTGTGCCCACTATAAGCACAAGTGCCCAGATGAAAACAGCAATAACAACAGCAACACAAACTACGGGAAATATTCTTAATTTTCTTTTCTTAGCCATAATTATCCTCCCTTAAGATTAAAAAACATGCCCGTGCTTGAGACACGGGCATGAGTATTAACAATTATTCGCTGACTTCTTCTGCAGCCTCGGTTGTTTCTTCAACAGCTTCCTCTGCATCGGGAAGAAGAGCTCTTATTGAAAGGCTAACCTTCTTTGCCTCGTCATCAATTTCGGTGATCTTAACATCAACCTCTTCGCCAACCTTAAGAACATCCTCAGGCTTAGAAATCTTGGTGTTAGCAATCTGTGAAATATGGATAAGACCGTCAACACCGGGAACAATCTCTGCAAATGCGCCAAAGGGCATAAGATTTACGATTCTTACATGAGCTGTATCGCCTGTCTTGTAGGTATCGTTGAATATTTTCCAAGGATTTGTTGCATCTGTCTTGTAGCCAAGAGAGATACGGTTATTTTCCTTATCAAATTCCTTAACGAAAACTGTAAGCTCATCTCCGATGCTTACAACCTCGGAAGGATGCTTAAGACGAAGCCATGAAAGCTCGGTAATATGTACCATACCGTCTACACCGCCAAGGTCAACAAAAGCACCAAAGCTTGTTATTGACTTAACCTTACCTGTATATACCTTACCCTCTTCTATTTCGGACCAGAACTTTTCAGCAAGAGCACGTCTCTCCTCACGTACAATAACTCGGATAGAACCTACTGCACGTCTCTTCTGCTGGTCTGCTTCGATAAGCTTGAACTTAACAGTTGTGCCGTTAAGCTGTGTAAGGTCACCGCCCATGGGAACATTGGTCTGAGAAGCGGGGATAAATACTCTAACACCGTTCCAGATAACTACAACGCCGCCGCGAACAACCTCGATAACCTTGCCCTCGAGAACTTCGTTAGCGTTGTAAACCTCTTCAACCTTAACCCACTTTGAGAAATAGTCAACCTTCTTCTTGGAGACCTGAACGGTTCCTTCGGGATCGTTGAACTTCATAAGAAGTACGGTAATCTCGTCGCCGACATGGAACTCTGACATAACATCCAAAGAAGGATCGTCGGTGATTTCGTCGAAAGCAAGAATACCGGTATGCTTAATTCCGAGATCAACATGAATCTCCGCAGGTGAAACCGATGTGATAACGCCTGTAACCTTTTCTCCTGTATTTAAAGTTTTGAATGACTTCTCAAGCATTTCAGCGAAGCTCATGCTGTCGCTAATTGCTGCATCCTTTGCCTCTACGGCTGTGTTTTCTGTGTTTGTGATTTCTGACATTTTGTTTATAACCTCCTGTATAATTCTGTCGGGTGTCGATGCACCGGCAGTAATACCAATTTTATTTTTTCCGTCCATAAGCTCGGCTGTAATGCCGTCGGCATTCTGTATCCAGACGGAATCGCAAATCGCGGAAGAAATGTCAAACAGCTTTTTTGTATTAGAGCTGTTTTTTCCGCCAATTACAACCATCAGGTCTGATTGAGCTGCTATTTTCTTTGCATCTTCCTGACGATTTTGTGTAACACTGCATATTGTATCAAATAAAGTTAAATTTGTATATAGTTTTTCGAGAAATTTAACACAAATTTTCCATTCGTTAATATTTTGGGTAGTTTGTGCAATAACCACCTTGCGTTTTTGTGTATCATTTGGAATCAGATTGACCTTTTCCTGCAATTCCTTCAAATCATTTACAACAATATACCTTTGAGAATCTTCGACTTCGCAAATGTAACTGCAAATACCTCTGATTTCGGGATGTTCCCTGTTTCCTATTACAATAAAAAACGGTTTATCCTTGGCGTTTTCGGTTTCTACAATCTGCCATATTTTTTTTACAAAAGGACAAGTAGTGTCAACATAATCAACTCCAAGTGACTCAAGCTCTTTATAGGTTGACTTCAAAGCACCGTGAGCCCTTATGAACACTAATGCGTTTTCTTTGTCAATTGTTTTCAAATCTGTGTTTTCATCAAGTCTCTTTACCCCTTGTAATGCGAGATGCCTGATGTAATCTTCGTTGTGTATCAAATCTCCTAAGGTTGTAACAACCTTTGAGGTTGTACCCAAAGTAGATTCTATCAGCTCTGCGGCACGCTTGACACCAAAGCAGAAGCCTGCATATTTTGAAACGGTTATAATCATTTGTTATTCGGTTTTGCAAGCTCACAAATCACTGCAAATATACTTTGTGAAGCCAACAAATAATCGTCTCCTTCCGGTCCGAAATCAATTTTTTCGTTGGGTATAACATCTCCGATTGTAACAATAACTTTTCTAAAAAGCTTTATCTTATAATCTTTTGTGTAGATTCCAACAGGAAGAACTCCTGCACCCGCCTTGGCGCATATAAAGCCTACTCCCTTTTTCGCCTGTTCCGGCTCCGGAGCTACATGCATTCTTTTTCCCTGAGGAAACAAAGAGAAGCATCCTCCGCTTTTTATAATGTCAATAGATTTTTTCACAGCTGCAGTATCGTGTCCGCCTCTTGTAACGGGAAAGGCGCCGAAAAGCTTGATAATACTTTTAAGAACAGGCACCTTGAACAAGCTTTCCTTTGCCATGAAATTTATCGGCAATCCGGTTGTAATAACGGTAAGAATCGGGTCCCAGTTTGACAAATGATTTGCACAGATAACAGTCTTTTCGGGAACAGTTTTTTCCGCACGAAGGTCTACAACCTTAACGCGCAAAAAGAACTTTACCAACGGTGTCAAAACTTTAATAACAAATCTGTATAATTTCATTGGATTTCCGCCTTTTTCTTAATAATATCAAGTGCCGCAGCAAGAGTTTCGTTCTCTGTATATACAGTGTTGTCAAGGAGTGTGGCGTCTTTTGCCTTAACAGCAGGCGCAACAGTTCTTGTGGAATCATTCTTGTCGCGTAAAACCATATCGTTATATACTTGTTCATAGGTTATTTTTTCATCTTTTAATTTTAATTCCTCAAAGCGCCTTTCAGCTCTTTTTTCGGGAGATGCGGTAAGATATATCTTTACATCGGCATCGGGAAGTACCACGGTTGCAATGTCTCTGCCGTCCATAACAACAGAATGCTCCTTTGCTATATTTTGCTGTGTACCAAGCAAAAAGGCTCTTACTTCGGGAACCGCAGACACTGCGGAAGCGTACATTGAAATTTCGGGAGTTCTGATATACATAGAAACATCCTCGCCGTTGAGAATAACCTTTTGTACGCCGTTTTCATAACAAAGATCAATTGATATACTGCCCAGGCAGTCAACAATTGCTCCGATATTATCCAGTGTAATGTTATTGTTCTTTGCAAAAAAACCTATTGCCCTGTAAAGAGCTCCTGTATCAACATATATTATACCCAGCTCCTTAGCTATTCTTTTTGCAAGTGAGCTTTTTCCTGCACCTGAGGGACCGTCTATAGCTATATTTACTTTTTTCATAGTACTCCTCTTTCCTTTTATAAGTCATATTTGCGCAGCATTGATTGCCGCTCTTGCAGTTGAAAATGCTATTTGTAAATTAAAACCGCCCGTATATGCATCCACATCTATAACCTCTCCTGCAAAATACAGTCCTTGCACCAGCTTGGATTCCATGGTTTTAGGGTTGATTTCAGATGTTGAAACACCACCGGATGTAATAATTGCCTCGCTTATCGGTCTTGCAGAATGTACGGTAAGAGTAAATTTTTTAAGCAATTCAACCAACCGTGTTCTCTCCTCTTTGGTTATCTCGTTTACTTTTTTTCGTCCGTCAATTCCGCTAAGCCGTACTACCACAGGTATGAGCTTTGACGGTAACAGCTCACCAAGAGAATTTAAAAAATCTTTGTTTTTATTTTTTTCAAAGTCGGACAAGATCCTTTTATTCAATTTTTCGATATCCAAAGCAGGCTTTAAATCTATATGCACAAGATAAACGTCCTGTGCCTCGGAAATATCCCGTAAATGGGATGATGCGCTAAGCACCATCGGGCCGCTTATTCCGTAGTGAGTAAACAGCATTTCGCCAAAATCCTGATAAACAATTTTTTTGGTTCTTGTATCCGTTATCTTCAAGGCGGCATTTTTTAAGCTCAAGCCCATGAGCTCGGAGCACCATTTTTCTTTACACACCAACGGCACAAGCGATGGCTTTGGCGAAATAACCGTATGAGAAAACTTATTTGCAAACTTGTAGCCGTCTCCTGTTGAACCGGTTAAAGGATAAGAAATTCCGCCTGTGGCAACAATCACCTTATCAAACGTATAAATTCCCTTTTCGGAAGAAACCGAAAATATGTCATCGGACTTGGATATGTTCAAAACATTTTCGTGTATAATTCCTATACCAAGCGTTTTAACTCTGTCAAGGAGTGCATTTCTTATATCCACTGCCTTGTCTGATTGAGGAAAGACCCTCCCCCCTCTTTCGTTTTTCAAAGGGACTCCCAGCGACTCGAAAAAGTCTACGGTATCGTTGTTGTCAAAAGCATTAAACGCAGAGTAAAGGAATCGCGGATTTACGGGAATATTTTTAAAAAACTCATCAGAATTACAGGAATTGGTAACATTGCATCTGCCTTTACCTGTAATAAGCAATTTCTTGCCGGTAAAGGCATTTTTTTCAAACAAAGTAATTTCGTTGTTTTCTGTATCTGTAACCGATGCAGCTGCAAACAATCCTGCTGCACCTGCTCCTATAATTGCAATCCTGTTTTTTGTCATATTTTACCCCAACCTGATCTAAACTGAAAACGTTCCTGTATATGATACTATTTTTTTTTGAAAAAATCAATAAAAATCTCAAACTTTCGCTTTAATTATTGAAAAGTTTTTAAAAACATGATATACTGTCCACAAGAGTAATAAAAACAGGAGGATAAAAAATCAAGAAATGACTGACAATGAACTCAAAGAAAAACAACGGCAGCAAAAAATAAGGGCAAAAAACAAAAGGAGAAAAGAACGCAGAAGAAGAAGCAGATTAGCGGGAAGATTCTTGATTCTTACCATAATTCTTTACGTTTTTCTTTTGTTGGCATTTTTGTTTGTCTTTTCAATTTCTCTGAAATCCTGTGAAAAAGATGAGCCCAAGCACGATGTTGTCATTGACAAAGGCGAAGATCAAACAGAAACCTTAAAAAACAATGAGCTTTATGTAGGAGAAGACTTTTATCTTCCCATTTCAGCCATAAGCAAATTGACCGAAATTAAAGTAACAGGTGATAAAGAAAACCTGTCGTTCATCCTTGAATGTAACGGAGAATATGCAAAATTCCGCATCAATACACTTGAAGCCGACATAAACTCAAATCCGGTTGAGCTCTCAAATGTATCACTTATGCGTGACGGAGAATTGTACTTACCTTTTGAATTTTTCAAAAGCCATATGCTTGGTTTTACTATAAGCATTGACGAAGAGAGCAATACGTACAATGTGTCATTAGACCCCGACACTCAGCCGCAATTTATTCTAAAAGCGCCTGCAGAGACACCGCCTCTTCAGGAATCCCAGGCTTCCGAAGTTACCGAGTCGCCAATCGACTTTGTTTTGGATCTCTCGTCATACGAGGAATATATGAATCCTTCTGACAGAGATGCTTATCTCTTCATAGTAAGTAAGGATAAACCGCTTACCAAGGATTACGTACCTGCAGATCTTACGGGCAGTATTTTTACAAGAAGTGACAGAGACACGAGAATGCTTGCAAAATATGCCTGCCTTGCACTTGAGGCGTTTCTGAAAGAAGGCGAAGCCAACGGCATACGCGGGGTAACCGTTACAAGCGCTTACAGATCCTATGAATATCAGGACCAGCTTTTCCAGCAGGAAATACTTATCGAAGGAAGCTATGAAGAAGCTGCAAAGGACGTTAACCCTCCCGGAATCAGCGAGCACCAGACCGGACTTGCTGTAGATATGCACAACATGTCATCGGCTTCCACTGCATTCGGAAGCACAAAGGAAGCAAAATGGCTTGCCGAAAACGCACACAAGTTCGGCTACATTCTCCGCTACCCTGCCGACAAAACGGATATCACCGGAATAAGCTACGAGCCGTGGCATTTCAGATATGTCGGAAGATATCATGCCACAAAAATGTATGAGCTCGGCATGTGCCTTGAAGAATACATAGAGTATATAAACAATTAGCCCTGTATGAAATAACACTCACTGTAAATTATTACGGTGAGTGTTTGCTTTTTTCTGTATTTTCTTCGTGATTTTCTTGATTCTCTTTGCGTTTAATTGATTCCTCATAAAACTTTAAAACGCCCTGATAACTGCTTCCCGAAACCACAAAATGCTCAACAAGATTGATGTCAAACTGAAGTAAAAGTCTCTGCAGTCTCAAGGTGGAATCCAAGTCATCCAAAGAAGGAATAATTTTAGCTGTCGGATGATTATGAGCAAGAACAAATGCCGAGGCACCCGTATGCAGTACATCATTGGCTATTTGTCTTATGTTAACATTAACAGACGAGTAATTTCCTTCGCTGATTACATTTCTTCTGATGAGATGCATTTTGGAATCGAAATAATAACCGATAACAGTTTCGGTTTTTATGCCTATATAAGATTTTACACAAAGATTTGCAATCTCTTCATATGACATGCCTTCGGATGCGGCAAGCTTAGCCTCCTGCTCGCTGTAATAGCGTGCAAGAGCCGGTATAAGCTTCAAAAAGGTTGCCGCCTGATCCTTTATTCCCGATATGCTTTTCATTTCCTCATATGACAAATTGAAGGCGCCCACAAAGCTGCCGCCTTTGTTAATAAGCTCATGAGCAATTTCGTTTGTATCCACCTGAGGTAAAGCGTAGTAAAGAAGAATCTCCATTATTTCATGCTCTGAAAAAGGCTCAAGTCCGTATTTTAAAAACTTTTCTTTCATCCTTTTTCTGTGGTTTGCATGAAGTGCTGAATTTCTCGGTCTTTTAGGAGAATTTACGTTCATAATAACAACCTTATTTTTAAAAATATATTTTCCTCTTGACTTTATCCTCCTTTTCAATTAAAATAACTACAAAGAAACGGAAGGTAGAATCATGTCAAAAGAGTTTAACAAAAAAATTTTTTCAATACTTCTTGATATATCAAGAGGTGACAGAAGCTGGCGGCAGTTTGCTTCAGACTGTGAAATCAGCTATGTACAAATGAGAAAGCTTGCCACATGCAAGCAAGAAAATCCTCCAAGAATCAAACTGCTTAAAAAAATCGTTGAAAACGGTGCAGGAGACCTGAGCATGGAGGATTACCTGTTTTCAATCGGTGCGGGAAACGACGATGAAGGAAAACACAGTTTGCCTGTAAGTACAAACCTGATAAAGCAAGGAGATGCTTTCTTTGAAAAATACCTTTCTCTGTCAATGGGGCAAAGAAAGATGATAAATGACTTTATCGATTTTTTATCAGGCAGAGAATAGTCTCAACCATCTCTGCATTGGGTTCAAAGCATACCGCCTCTGTGCAGTCGCTATACTCAAATATCAGAACATAGCAAGAGTCCGTCACTATATTCCCGTTGTAGCTGTATATGCTGCGGGGATTGTGGGTCTCTTGCTTTTTGTACTCTTTGTTTGAATACAAAGCAACTATCCGAGGTACATCTATATTACAAACGATCTTTGAGGTTTTACCCATTGTTTTGTTGATAACAAAGCTTTCGTTATCAATCGAATATATATAGACAGGCAAAAAATATTTTGTCATCAATTCGCATACAAGAATTGCCAAAGCGAAAAATGTCCCCTGCCAGATAACGTTCGGTAAATCAAAATACGCAGTTACAAAAACAGAAACAAGAAACAGAGCAACTGCACAAAGCGATATCAATATATTTGCTTTTATATTCTTTTTAGGCGTGTATATCATCAATAATTCCTCAGAAAATCTATTTCTTTAGTAAATGGGTCATATCGCAAAACTTCACAAGAAACAACGCTGAAATTTTCAATATGTATAATTCCGAATGTAATCAATCCTCCGTGACCTATGGTTCCCGGATTAAAAAACATTGTCTGACCGCGTTTTTCTTTAAACGGTCTGTGTGTATGTCCAAAAACAACCAAATCTGCCTTCAGCGCCCTTGCACGCACAGATATCCCTGTAATCCCACTCTTTACCGCATATTGATGCCCGTGAGTAAACAGGCATTTGACCCCCTCAAAAGAGCATATGTACTCAGAGTCAGTATCCACCTCAAAGAAGTCATTATTTCCTTTTACACCTACACTTGGTATATCGGGGAAAAGTGACTTTATTTTTTTATAATCGGAGCACATATCCCCAAGATGAACAATAAGCGAGGTGTCAGCTTTACAAGCCGTTATAATATCTTGCATATACGAAATATTTGTATGACTGTCCGAAAACACAAGTATTTTCATTTTTTATATCTCCTTGTTTTGTGACAAAGTGCAAGTCATGGCATAAAATGTAACAGCAGGAGGTAACTGACATGATAAACAATCAAAAAAATTCTAACCCTGAACTTCAGAATACGCTGAACAGCCTTTTAGGTCAAAAAAGTGAAATTGGTGATAACCTTAAAAACCTTATCAACTCACTGAGCGAGGATGACATAAAGAAAATATCAGGACTCATAAAAAATCAGGATTTACAGAGCATTGCAAGCTCAATCATAGAATCGAAAAAGAAAAAGGAGTAGTCTGATGGATGAAAATGTAATGGAGAAAGTCACCGAGCTGCTTAATTCCCCCGACCTATTGAAAAACGTGCAAGCTGTATTAGGTCAATTGGGCGGACAAGAAGCTCAAAAGCCTGACATTGTCGTAGAAGGCAAAGAGTCCTTCGGTGATATTTCGGATGCGGTCCAGGCGCTGAGTTCAAGCGGTCTGCTTTCATCTCTCACCTCATTTTTGTCACAAAACAGAACCGAAAGATTAGCTTTGCTGTCGGCATTACGACCTTTTTTAAGTGCGGAAAAGCAATCTCTTCTTGATTCAATACTCCAACTTCTTAAAATCGCCAACATATTACTGGCGGCAAACATAATCAAATAAGAGGTGATACTGTGTACTCACGAAAAACAGGACTTATGTACAATTCATCCGAAGCACAAAGAAAAATAGAAAGCTTCAACAAAGACCTGAGAGAGCAATACCGCCAACGAAATCAAACTTCCATTCAAAGAAATGCCGAATCCGAACCTGCAAAGCAGCAAAAAAGCATCGAAGCCTTGACAAAAGTCGAATCCGACAAAGCTCTGTCATTAATGACAGGAGAAGATATGCTGATAATCGGTCTCATTGTGTTACTTCTCTTTGAAGAACAAAAGGACTATTTGCTCATTGGACTCTTAGCGGCTCTGCTGTTTCTGAAAGGTTAATATCAAAAGCCTTATCAGAAATAATAGATTCGGAATCAAATGATATGGTAGATTGAGAAAAATATTCCGTTCCGTTCAAAGAAGATGATGCATTCAGTACAACACCGTGGTCCAGCGAAATAAACAGCTTGTCAATCCCGTTGATATCCTGCTTTGGAATTTCGGTGTACAAATATTTCATATCATTCATTTCCACAATCGCGATATCGTTGACAACTGTTTTATTTGACGCAAGAACCTGCTCCAAAGCGGCGATATTGATAATACTTGTGTAAGAAAAATCAGTATCGTCGCCAAAGGAAGCGACATCATCTGTAGTATTGTTAACGGTAATGGTATTTCCGTCCTTATAAATGGTTGTAAAATCTATTTCCTCTTCGGATGTGTCTATTCTCACACTGTCACCGCTTTTGTATATTTTATGAAGCTGAGTGCGAGAATCAGATGAATGGGTAACTGTAGTCTTTACTTCCCAATAAAAGTTTTCTTCCACAGTAACCGAGGACAAAAGCTGCAATGCTTTGTCAGGAGTAAGCTTTATATACTCATAATCTCCGTTAATATACGGTTGAGCTTCTATCAAAGCGAGCAGATTATTGTCAAATTCATTGTAAACATCATCTGTTGGATTGTCGTTTTCAAAAAAACGTTCCACAAACTCGGGCAGTTCAAAAACATCAAAGGTATGAACAAACCAAATCAGAGCAACAATAATCAAAACACAAGCCACAAGAGTCAACGCTATATCAATGATTTTTGCAATTAACGTGGTTCTCATGGCTCGTTCTCCTTAATTTATTTGTTATCGCTGTCTGTTTTTTTGCTTACAGAACTTTCGTCCGTTCCCTCTTCATGATTGCCTAACATAAGATTTTTCAATCTGAGGCCTGTCTGGTTTCTGGTTTTTGCATCGCTCACAAATATTTTGTAATTAAATATTCCAACAACAAATGAAACGACAATAATCAAAAATGATTCAAGCAGCTTTTTCTCGGAAAAAGTAATAGCCGAGATAGAAAACAAAGCACTGACGGAATACAAAACAGACACCGCCTGCTTTTGTGTAAAGCCTATATCTATCAGCTTGTGATGGAAATGTCCCCTGTCGGGGCTGAAAATCGACTGTCGATGGATAATCCTTCGGAGTGTTGCAAAAATAGTATCGGCAAGGGGCAGAGCAAAAATAAGAAACGGAATCCAGAACGAAATAAACGCATCAAATTTAAACAGTCCCATGACAGAAATTGCCGAAAGAGTATACCCGAGGAAAAGTGCTCCCGTATCCCCCATGAATATCACGGCAGGGTTTCTGTTATAAGGCAAAAATCCCAGACACGAGCCGGCAAGTATGGCAACCAGCAACGCAACACCGAAATTCAACTGAAGCAAGGCAAAAAACATGATTGAAAATGCTGAAATAGTCGAAACACCGCACGCCAAGCCGTCCAAGCCGTCTATAAGATTGACTGCATTTGTTACTGCAACAATCCAAATAACAGTTATAATTGAAGCTTCAATGGTGTTGAATGTAATATAATTTCCGAAAAGGTTAATAAATTCAATAGTAACGCCGGACACAACGGGAATAACTGCCGCCGCTATTTGAACTATAAGCTTTATCCAGGCATTGAGCCTGTAAATATCATCAAGCATTCCCAATACAACTATTACAATCGCACCTGCAAGAATTCCCATCATTTCTCTGTTAATATCTGCAAAAATCAACGATGTAACAGCGAACGCAACAAATATTGCAAGACCGCCCATTCTCGGAATGGGTTTTTTGTGCATTCTGCGGTCATCCGCAGGAACATCTATTGCTTTGAGCTTATGAGCAAGCACTCTTACCGGAGGGGTGAGAGTAAACGATAATAAACCGGCGAAAATAACCGCCAATATTCCATATATCAAATCATTCATATTCATAATTATTGACTGTCCTTGTCTTTCAATTGCTTATTATCTTACAGGAGGAAGAAATCCAACCTTACGGTATACTTTTGAAAGAGTCTTGTATGCAACTCTTGCAGCCTTTTCGCTTCCGTCCTTCATAACAGACTCCAGATATGCCTTATCGGACATAAGCTGTTCAAAACGCTCCCTGATAACCGCAAGTGAATCTGCGCAAGCTTCGCCTACCGCAAGCTTGAAGTCCCCGTAGCCTTTACCTTCAAATTCCTTTTCTATTTCATCAAAGCTTTTACCTGTAAATACAGAATAAATTGACATAAGATTTGCAATTCCGGGTCTTTCTGTGTCATATTTAACAAGTGCCTCGGAATCGGTAACCGCTTTTTTGAACTTCTTGATTATTTCATCCTTTGTGTCAAGTATATTGATGTTAGCCGAAGGATTGGGGTCAGATTTCGACATCTTTTTAGTTGGGTCTGCCAAAGACATTATTTTTGTTCCCACTTTAGGCATATAGGGTTCAGGCACAGTGAACGTAGGAGAATACTGTGTATTGAATCTGTCAGCTATATCACGAGCAAGCTCTATGTGCTGTTTTTGGTCAATACCTACAGGAACAAGGTCGGCATTGTATAAAAGAATATCCGCAGCCATAAGCACGGGATAAGTAAACAGTCCTGCATTTACATTCTGCGAATACTTTTTTGCCTTATCCTTAAACTGTGTCATTCTTGAAAGCTCACCAAACATTGTACTGCATCCCAATACCCACGCAAGCTCTGCATGAGCAGATACATGGCTCTGTACAAACAAAGTAACCTTTTCGGGGTCAATGCCGCAGGCGATATATACAGCCAAGGTTTCCAATGTTCTTCTACGCAATTCAGCTGCATCCTGCTTTACTGTTATTGCATGCATATCAACAACGCAGTAAAAACAATTGTATGCATCCTGTAAGTCTACCCAATTCTTGAGTGCACCGATATAGTTTCCGATAGAAAGCTTTCCGCTGGGTTGTGCACCCGAAAAAATAATCTTTTTATTTTCTTCCATAAATTTCACCGTTAATCCTTATGTAATATACAATTTTTATTATACCACAAATTTCAAATATATCAAGTTATTTGAAATATTTTCTTTATATTTGCGGAACAACCGCTTTTAAGTTGCAATTTTTAAAGTGACCGTATCCTCAGAGCGTGTCCTTAGCTCAACACGAACTCCACCGCTTGCAAATCTGAGCGTATCAAGATATGCACTGCATCCTTTTTCGTATCTTTTTACACAGAGTTTAAAATGCCTTTTCTTTATTCCTCTTGCCTTCAGAACAAAAGACGGAGGAAGTAAGCAGGAATCCCTCACAGAATAATTGAGCGCATAATTGCCATTTATCATGACAGAGACATAATCCTTATCCGCAAATACTGTTTTTATAACAATTTTTCTTTCTTCGCAATAATATGTATTTATTATTTCCGAAATGATTTTGTTAAACCCGGTCAAGCTGATAAACGAAGGGTAAGAAGCATAAAAAGACTCTGTACAAATAAGCTCCTGAGTATATTCAAGCCCGAATTTAACATAGATTCTGTCCGACGAAGTTTTCTTTGATGTAATCAGTTCTTTTTTCATATAACACACCTCAGATGCATTATATGAAATTATATCAAAGGTTATTTACAAGAGTCCGAAAAACATCTCCTCGTTCCTCGAAATTCTTAAAATATCCATAGCTGGCAGCAGCAGGAGACATAACGCATTTTCCACCCTTTACCGTAAGCTTTGCCGCTGCAGCAACCGCCTCGTACAAATCCTCTGTTATGATACAGTCAACGCTCTTTTCGGCAAGCATTTTCGCTACCCTTTTGCCGGATTCATACATGAGTATAATATTAGTTACTTTATTCTCAGATAAAAAAGCAACAAGCTCTGTATAATCAATACCACGATCCATTCCCCCTATTATAACCGTCTCAACATTTTCAAGAGAAGTTATCGCCTGAATGGTTGTCTGACACACAGTTGAAATAGAATCGTCGTAATAATCAACGCCGTTTTTTGTCCCAATATACTCAAGCCTGTGAGGCAACGGTCTGTAGGTTTTTAGCGCTTCAAAAAAGTTTGTCTCCGACACACCGAAAATATCTGTTACCTTTTTAGCAACACTTATATTGAAATAATTGTGTTCTCCTATAAGTGCAGTCCCTTTTATCGGTATCTCAATGACCGCGTCACTGCCCACAGTGACGGTTTTTGACACAGCTTTGTCAATCTGCTCGGTACATGCATCCGATATAATCAAGATGTCATCTTTTGACTGATGCAAGAAAATATGCTCCTTAGCGGCTACATAATTCTCTCTTGTTCCATAGTGGTCAAGGTGGTCCTCAAATAAATTAAGTATAACCGCAATATGCGGTGAAACTCTCTGAAATTCGAGCTGATGGCATGACATTTCAAAAACTGCAACGGAATTTTCCTTCATGCTTCTTGCGCTGTCAAGCGGAGGAATACCGATGTTTCCCGTAAGAACGGCATCTATTCCCGAGCTCTTCATTATATGGTGAATAAGTGTAGTGGTGGTGCTTTTGCCCTTAGTACCCGTAATTCCTATTGTTGAATGAGCAAATTCACGCAAAAATAAATCTGTCTGAGATGTTGTCCTTGAAAGTATATCTGTGCTTTGATTTGAAAATACAATTCCGGGGCTTTTGATAATCACATCAAAGCTGTCAAGGTCAGACATATATCCGTCACCGCAATTTGACATAATTCCATCGGGAAGCTCAGAGGCAATATCGTTTTTATCTGCAACAGTAATACTCTTTGCAGAAACGAAGTCCATCAGGAAAGACAAGGTTGATCTGCCTTCCTTACCAAAACCGAGAATAAGTATCTTTTTTCCGTCAAGAATTCTTTTTATTTTCTGAAACATTATTAATGTGCTCCTTTAATTCAGACTGTAAAAGAAGAAGAAACTTTGATGGTAAATGATTGTCTTTATCAAAAAAATTCTTATAATAGCTCATTCCCAAGCAAGGAATATTTACATTTTCGCTGAAATATCTGAGAAGATAGGGTATCTTCTCCCCTGCCTTCATGAGCTTGGAAAGGGTATAGCCCGAAGCTGTAACTACCTCGTCACGGCTGCCCACACATTCAAACGGTTTATTTGGCAATACACCGAGAAGCTCCTTGTACGTATCAAGCAAAGAATCTTTGTCAAGCAGATTTTCTCCAAATACGGAAATCAGCTCTTCCGTAGAAAGAAACGGCGACAGAATTATATAAACAAACAGACACTTGGGACAATTACAGCACCATATATCCTTTTTACTTCCTACGTTACAGCTTCTGAACACTTGGTGAAATTCCTTGTATTCAGCGAAAAGTGCTGCTATCTGCATCTCGCTCAACGGTCTGAGCAGGCTGAAATACTCAACTCCGCAGTTGATATACTTCTTTTGATATTCAATAAAGTTTTTCTCAAACTCTTCGCCTTTGGAAAATTGGTGGTTTATATTCTCGCCTGCAACCGTACTTTCGTTTGCGCTGGATTCATTGGAAAGAACAACATATTTTTTTCCGTTTATTGCTGCGGCAATCAAGGACGAAAATGCAACAATAGCCGAAAACGGCGTATGTCCGTTTAAAAAGCCCTTTTTGTTAAGCTCTATAAGATTTGCATCGATTGTGCGGCGTACACGGTAGGCACTTTTTTCATACCCTGCCGCACTGCAGGTATTTTCTGTAGCACCTCTGCTGTTGATTATGTATGGTAGTGTAATATCCTTTTCGTTTTCAAGAATTCTGAGCGTTACTGATGAATCCTTGCCTCCGCCTACAGGCACAAGATTGCCGCAAAGCTCAAGGGGCAACGAGGGAGACAATACTTCTCCAAAGGAAGCAACCGACATAAAAGTATCACAATCAGTGTGAATTCCGTTAGTATAAAAAAATTCGCCAAGTCCTCCGAAATATAAATCCTTCCACCAGGAAATCATATCGTCATCAAGACCATGAGGAAGTATTTTTACATTCGGAGAGCACGTTGCTTTCCAATAGCTGACAAGCTCCACCATACCAAGAGAAAATACCATATTGTTAAGCAAGAGGCTGTCTATTGTCAAAGTATTTTCTCTCAAGGGAAAGCTCCATTCCGGAGAAAAAGAGCAAAGCCCTGTTATTTCAAACTCATATCTTATATTAAGACAAGCATTGTCACAGCTCACAGAATATGATTTATATATAAATTCCGGATATTTTTTTCTTAAATTTTCAAAATCAAACATTGTATTTCCTCTTGAAAAGAAAGTATTTTAATTTTTGCTATTTACTTTTTGGATAATATAGAGTAAAATGTATAAAAGAATTTTTAAATCAGAAAACAATTGAAAGGGACATATATGAATCTGACAAACCCCTCGGAAATCAAAGCATTGATGAACGAAAGCGGCTTTGCCTTCAAAAAAAAGTTCGGGCAAAACTTTCTTATAAACAAAGAAATTCCAAAAAGAATTGCCGAAGCATCTGTTACAGATGTACCTAAAAACAAGCGTGCTTGTATAGAGATAGGACCGGGTATCGGTGTAATGACACAGGAGCTTGCAGACCTTTATGACAAGGTGTATTCATTTGAAATCGACAGTGAGCTGATACCTATACTGCAAAAAACGCTGGCTGACAAAAGCAACGTAACCGTTATCAACAGTGATATTCTTGAGGTTGACCTTAGAGCTTTTATCGAAGAAAACCTTGACGGATACAATGTATCTGTCTGCGCTAATCTCCCCTACTACATCACCACCCCTATCATTATGTCACTTTTTGAGTCAAAAGCAAGCATTGACAGAATTGTGGTAATGATACAAAAAGAGGTTGCATCAAGACTCACCTCAAAACCGGGAAGCGAAGAATACGGCTCGATTACTCCCAGTATAGAATACTACGCAACCGTAAAAAAGCTGTTTGATGTGTCACCAGGAAACTTTATGCCGCGCCCGGAGGTAACCTCTGCGGTAGTAGCATTTGATGTTCGCAAAAAGCCTGCTGTCACGCCGAAATCCGAAGAATACCTGTTCAGAACCATAAGAGGCGCTTTCGCACTCAGAAGAAAAACTGCAGTTAATTCCCTTGCCTCGGAATTTTCAAGCATGACAAAAGAAGATATCGCACAGTGTCTTGAACGCTCCGGAATATCACCCGCAGTAAGAGGAGAAACACTCAGCCTGTGTCAGCTATGTGCACTTTCGGACGAAATATATTCTTTTCTTAGCTCCCGCTGAAAATGCGGGAGCTTTTTTGGAGCACGCTCAAGATTTGTTAACGGCGAGAATTGCATGCGGCGGCTCGCCGATTTTTATTTGTCAGAAACTTGTATTCAATACAAACTCGCCGATTTACTATGCTCGGATAAGTACAATATCACGAAAGGCGAGAATTGCATGCGGCGGCTCGCCGCTTTTGTAATGTAATAAGCACAAAAGCTATCAAAACAAAAGCTATCGGATAAATGATAACATCGCCAAGCTTTGTATAAAGTGTATTTTCTTCAATGAATGAAATCTTTTCGGTAAGTGTCCCTTTTACCAATGGCTCAAGAGACGAAATTGTTTCACCGTTGGGAGTAAAGAAGGAGGACACACCCGAATTTGCAGCTCGCACCACATACCTTCCGTTTTCAACAGCTCTCCATTTTGCCTGATTGTTATGCTGATATACAGCGGGAAAATCCTTGTACCAAGAGTCGTTTGTCATAATAACAAGTAACTCTGCACCTTCTCTTACACTGTCCCGTGCAAGATACGGAAAAATAGAATCAAAGCAAATAAGACAACCTGCATTTCCGCTTTTTGTTTCTGTTACATAGGCGGAATACCCAGGATAAAGGTCTGTTGAAAGTAGGTTTATACTGCTTAAAACAGGAATATGACGCAAAACATTCCTAAACGGCAAAAATTCCCCAAACGGAACAAGACGCCGTTTAAAATAAACGTTGTCCGAAACCTCGCCGTCAGCAACATAGTAAGCTCCGTTGAGCTCTCTGCCCACATTACTGCAATAAAAAGCACCTACCATCATTTCGTTTCCGCTCATAAGAGTATATGCTTCAAGCTCGGATAATATTTTCTTTGAATCGTTCAAATCCGTAGGAATAGCCGTCTCTGTCCACACAACCAAAGAATCTGTATTCTCAAGCAACAATGTCTCGCGCATATACACGGAATATGACGAGGAGCCGCTCCATTTGTCATTCGTTAAAACATTACCCTGAACTATACTTACGTTTTTTTCCTCTGTGGTTTCAAAATCCTTTTGCATATAAACAAATCCGTAAAGAAAATTCAATGCAAAAACCGAAATCGCAAGTGCACCGAAGAGACTTGTTTTTTTGGTAAAATATGCAACAGCAATAAGCGAATTTGCCAACAGCAACAGAAGGTCAACAAAATACGGTCCGAAAAGTGATGCAGACTGAATAATCGGAAGCAAAGCACTTTGCGGCAAAGAAATGCGAGCCCAAGTAAATCCATAGGTGCCAAGCGACTGAACATACTGCACAAAAACAAACACCAAAGCAAAGGCTATTGTCTTGCAAGAGGTTGATATTTTCAGCTTAAGTACCAGATAAAACGGCACAGCAAGCATTATTGCGTGACACGCTGACAGGAGACACCATGCAGCAGCCATGAGTAAAAAAGACGGTATTACTCCCAATCCAATGAAAGACATCGGAACAAGCGCCATAAAAAAATGATAAATTCCGAAGTGATACGAAAAGAAAAACAGGAAGATATATAAAAACAAAGACTTTCCTTGCAATCCTTTGTTATAAAGATTCAGAATCAAAACAAAGAACGGCGCAATAGACAGCCACGATATAAAAAACAACTGTTCAAAGGTGAAAGGAACAGCATTGATTATACCAAGCATCAGAAACCAAAGCCATTTATTTTTCAGACAAAATTCTTTCAATATACTTCCCTCTTATACGAATTTAGTTCCCTCTGAGAGCCTTTACTGTTTCTGAGGGATTTGCACTTTTAAAAAACGCAGAGCCCGCTACTATTACATTTGCACCGGCAGAAATCGGAACATTTACATTTTCAGCGTAAATACCGCCATCTACTTCAATATCAATCTCTTTGCCCGTAAGCTTGATAAGCTCGGCTGTTCCTCTGATGGTGTCCAGTGTTTTTTCGATAAACTTCTGACCGCCGTAACCGGGTTCAACTGTCATTACAAGAACCATATCAAGCTTATGTATAAACGGCTTGAGAACCTCGTATGAGGTATTGGGCTTTACGGACATTGCCGCCTTGATACCGTAGCTGTGGATAAGATCAATCACCTCGTCGTGATTATCACAGCTCTCGTAATGAAAGGTTATAATGTCTGCGCCCGCATCTGCAAAATCCTTGATGTATCTTACAGGGTCAACAATCATCAAATGGACATCAAATGTCATTTCTGTGTGCGGTCTGAGTGCTTTGATAACAGGAGCACCGAATGTAATGTTAGGAACAAATACACCGTCCATAACATCAAGATGCACATAATCCGCACCTGAATTTTCAATTTTTTTAATTTCGTCGGAAAGACGTGAAAAATCCGAAGCTAAGACAGAAGGTGAAACCTTAATCATGATTTTTCTCCTTTTTGTTTTAATATTTTTTATTATTCAGTGACAATAAAACTCTATTATCATAAAATATTACAGAATACAAGTGCTTACGGGCAAAAGCCGATGTAGAAAGAAAAGGTAACAAAACTATCTTTTGACCGGGCACATCATATACATCCAAGTACATTTTTTACATTCTCCGTCTTTTTTCTATTTACAGTTTCAATTATTTCGGGTATAATGAAGCTTAGATGAAAACAGACGGATATTTTTATAAAATTTGCTTGGAGGCAATATGTTACTATCGCAATCACTTTTAAACTACCCTTTACCGCTAATCGCAATAAACAGAAAAGGCTTTGTTGCGGCAAAGAACTACATAGCAGAGACTGCCTTTGATGTTATACACGTCGGCGCATCTGTCCAAAAATATACCGACATAAACTTTTCAAAAGAAGGTCTGGCTAAAGGGATGTTTTGCGGTAAAGAGTACACATATTTTAATATGCTCTGCGACGATGCGGATGGTACTTCCCTTTTGTTTCTGCTTATGACAACCTTTGGAGAAGAGCATCTTTCCTTCAACGTTTCGGACATTTACAAGGAAAAGATAAATAATCTCCCCGAAGCCCCCGAGAAAGACAAAAACAAAGACAGAAAGTATATACGCTCGGTCCACAATAACCTAATCAGAGCAAATTATTTTACAGCGTTTTCCGATACTGTTAATTCAAGACTTCGTAAATCAGAGGACACCGACACTGTTGTGCTTTCAAAGGTCTGTTCCGCTCTTGAAATTGCTATCGCAAGTTATCTTGAAAATTTGGATATAAGAATAAATATCGATTACGAATCGGGAACGCTCGTTTCAAAGATGAGAGAGGCTGACATCATAGGAATTATTTTAAACTCGCTGTTCTTCTGTGTTATAAATTCTTACGACACCATCACATTAAGCCTGACAGAAAGAAGCGGACTTGCCCAATTAAGCTTTGTTTTTAGATCGAACTCAGATTTTGATAAATGGCTTGACCCGCAATCTGCGGCAGGTCTGAATTCGTCTTTGTCACTGGCAATCGCCTTTAAAATCGCAGACATATACGGTATAAAGTATACAATATCAAAAAGTACCTTCAAGAAGCTTTCGGAAAACACTTTAACTTACGAGATACCGATAATACTCCGCCCGTATATCAGCTTTGCCGCATCGGACACAATAACACAAACAATGAAAAATATGCTCTTAAATATATTCTTCGACGAAGAGCTTTAATCAATTCCGAAAAATCTTTTGCCGTTATTCAAGGTCAACTCTGCAATTGCCTCAACAGTTGTTCCGCGAATTTCGGCAATCTTTTTTGCAGTTTCATACATCAGAGAAGAATTATTGGTTTTCCCTCTGTACGGAACAGGAGCAAGATACGGCGAGTCGGTTTCTATAAGCAAACGTTCATCAGGCACAGCCATAACACTTCTTACAACATTGGATGCATTTTTGAAGGTTACAGTACCGCTGAAAGAAATATACCATCCAAGCTTCACAAGCTCACTCGCCATTTCAAAGCTGCCTGAGAAAGAATGGAATACGCCTGTCACCTTTCCTTTAAAATCATTGACCACAGAAATGCAATCTCCGTGAGCTTCCCTGTCATGGACAACTACGTTTTTACCAAGCTTGTACGCAAGCTCCATCTGACGTCTGAAAACACTTATCTGCACTTCCTTGGGCGCTGTGTCGTCATAATGATAATCAAGGCCTATCTCACCGAGTGCAACGGCTTTTTTGTGAGACAAAAGCTGTGTGAGAACACTCTCAAGCTCATCGCCCGCATTGCCTGCCTCGTGAGGGTGAACTCCTGCAGTAGCGTAAAAGAAGTCGTATTTATCTGCAAGTGACAGAGCCACCGCCGAGCTGTCATAATCCGAGGCGGAATTGACAACCAAAGACACACCCAAAGGGTTTACGTCATTTTTCAGACGTAAACCCTCTATTATTTCATTGCGGTCGGCATCGAATCTCGAATCGTCATAATGTGCATGAGTATCAAATAGTCCCATTATCTGATTTCTGCTCCGTTCTGTGTTTCGGGATCAAGGAAAAGTACTCTGACCTTTGAGTCAGCGCCTTCGCTCGCAAGAATCATTCCGTTTGATTCAACTCCTCTGAGCTTGACAGGCTTAAGATTTGCAACAACGGCAACCTTCTTTCCTATCAACTCTTCGGGCTTGTAATACTTGGCAATTCCGGAAACAATTTGTCTCTTCTCGCCTAAATCAACCATGAGCTTTAACAGCTTATCCGACTTTTCAACCGGCTCGCAGGAAAGTATTTCTCCCGCTTTGAGACTTACCTTCATAAAATCGTCAATGGTAATTATACCGTTGTCGGCGGGGCTTTCTTCCTTTTTCTCTTCGGGTTTCTTTTCAGCTTTCTTTTCGGACAGCTTCTTTTGGTTGTCCTCAAAAATCTTTGTAAGCATTTTGTCCTCATCTATTCTTGCAAAGAGAATTTCAAGGTCACCTATAACAGTACCTGCTTTGAGAACACCGAAATTCTGTGCGCTCTCCCAATCAAAGGGAGCATCGGCAAATGACTTTGTTATCTTTTCGCACGAATAAGGAATAACCGAAGAAAGAAGAATTGTTGAAATTCTAATAGTTTCAAGAAGGTTATAAATAACTGTAGCAAGTCTATCACGTGCACCATCGTCCTTGGCAAGAGCCCAAGGCATAGTTTCGTCGATATACTTGTTCGCTCTCTTAAGAAGAGTCATCACGCTGTCAACAGCTTCCGATGTCCTGAATTCAAGTAATTTTTCATAATAATCCTTGACAGTAGCTACGGCAAGCTCAGAAAGCTCTTTATCAAGAGACTCGGGGGCTGTAGGAGCAGGAACAATGCCGTCAAAATACTTTTTGTTCATTGCAACTGTTCTGCTGACAAGGTTTCCGAATGTATTGGCAAGGTCTGCATTGAACACCTTGACAACATTCTCATAGGTAATACTGCCGTCATTGACATAGGGCATCTGGCTGATAAGATAGTATCTTACAGCATCAACTCCGAAATAAGATATGAGCTCGTCTGCATAAATTGTATTTCCTTTTGATTTTGACATTTTATCAACACCGGAAAGGAACCAAGGATGACCGAATACTCGCTTGGGAAGAGGCTCGCCCAGTGCCATAAGAATTATAGGCCATATAATAGTGTGGAAACGAAGGATATCCTTACCTATAATATGAACATCAGCAGGCCAATACTTTTTATAGAGGTCGCCCTGTGCATTTTTGTCGGTGGAATATCCAAGAGCAGTAATATAGTTTGACAGCGCATCTATCCAAACGTAAATTACATGACCCGGGTCGAATTCTACGGGAATGCCCCAAGTAAATGTAGTTCTCGATACACAAAGGTCCTGCAAGCCCGGCTTAATGAAATTATTTATCATTTCCTTCTTTCTTGCTTCGGGAGCAATGAAGTCGGGATTTGCATCGATATAATCCTCAAGCTGCTTCTGATATTTTGACATTTTGAAGAAATATGCTTCTTCGTGAGCCTTTTTCACTTCAGCTCCGCAATCGGGACATTTTCCGTCAACAAGCTGACTTTCGGTATAAAAGGTTTCACAGGGAGTGCAATACCATCCCTCATACTTGCCCTTATATATATCCCCTTGGTCATAGAGCTTTTTAAATATTTCAGATACCGCCTTTTCGTGTTCGGCATCGGTTGTACGGATAAACTTGTCATATGTCGCACCGCAAAGGTCCCATATCCTTCTTACCTCGCCTGCAATTTTGTCAACATACGCCTGAGGCTCAAGACCCGCCTTTTCTGCATGCTCGGCAATCTTTATACCATGCTCATCTGTACCTGTAAGAAAAAATACATCCTTACCTATAAGTCTCATGAACCGTGCTACTGCATCCGTAAATACTACTTCGTAGGTATTGCCTATATGGGGTTTCTGTGATGTATATGCAATAGCAGTTGTAATATAAAATTTATCTTTCAATTGTAAACATTCCTTTCAGTCATTTATTTTGTATATACTTTTCTTCCTCTTGAGATGGTCATATCTATATTCAAGCCGCTGTCGAGAATAAGAATATCTGCATCCTTTCCGACGCTGACAGAACCAACCGTGTCATAAAGTCCTGCGGCAAGAGCAGGATTCCGTGTAGCGCACAGCAATGCATCGGCAAGGGATGCACCAGAGAATTTCATAAGGTTAAGCAAACACATATGGAGATTAGCCGTGCTTCCTGCAAGATTTCCTTCTTTTATCCTCGCAACTCCGTCAACAACATATGTTTCCAGTTCGCCAAGCATATATACGCCGTCGGGCATTCCTGCAGCCTGCATAGAATCTGTAACAAGCACAAATCTGTCGCAGCCCTTTGTCTTGTAGGACATTGCAACAATATCGGGATGAAGGTGTTCGCCGTCACAAATAAATTCAGCAAAAGCATCGCTGAGAAGAGCCATTCCCACAACTCCCGGCTCTCTGTGGTGAATGGGTGTCATTGCATTATAGGTATGTGTAAAGCTCGTTGCGCCGGCTAAAAGAGCTTTTTTAACTGTTTCGCTGTCGGTTTCGGAATGACCTATGGAAACCTTTACACCAAGCTTTGCGGCTTCCCTGATAAAATCCAAAGCACCTTCAAGTTCAGGGGCAACCGTCATATACAAAACCTTGTCGCCGTTAAGCTCAAGATAATCCTTTGTTTCGTTAATATCAGGAGCCTTGAGAAGATTATGCGGATGTGCACCTGCTCGTTTTACATCAAGATACGGACCTTCGATGTGGATACCTCTTACTGATACCGAACATTTGTCTGCATCAATCGCTCCTACAGCGGCTACAGCCCTCTTGGTGTCTTCGTGCTTAGCTGTTGTAGTGGTGGGAAAAAGCGTAGTTACGCCGTGCGAAGCATAAAACTCACACATTCGTGTCAAAGCATCTGTATCACAATCCATTGTATCGACGCCAACAGCTCCGTGAGAGTGAATATCTATCAGTCCCGGTACAACATATTTACCCTCGGCATCGATAATATCATCGGCATCATCAAAAATGCCTATGCCTGTTATCTTCCCATCTTCGATTTTTACATCGGTTTTATAAAACTTTTTCATTTCAGTATTGAAAACCGAACCGTTCTTTATTACCATTAACACACCTCCGGATGACATTCTAAATCTATTATATTGTAGCATAATAATTTTAACAATTCAATAGTTTGTAAAAAAAAGGATGAAAAGAAAATAAATATTTTTTGTTTAAGTTAAAACCACAGTTACTTGATGCCGACACGAAATCTCACCTCGGCACCGCAAAGCCGATTCCACATATTATGAGGATAGAAGGAGGGATGATAAATGGCTTGCTGCAACACATGTAACACATGCAACACCTGCAACTCTTGCAATTCCGGCAATTCAATCTTCGGCAACGACCTTTGGATCTGGATCATAATCATTGCATTAGTTGTTATACTCTTCACTGTAGGCTGATAACAACAGTCAAAGGGGCTGTAAAAAAACTCAAACAGAGTTTTTTTACAGCCCCGACTTATAGGGGATAGAAAAAACGTTTCAGAATGGACAAACCGAAGCCTGTCAGCGTACGATTGTACGGTAGTAGCGAGGTTTGTTCATAGCCAAAAACATATATTTTTTCGAGAAAACTTGATTTTCAAGTTTTTACCTTGAAAATTTCGACTTTCAAACTGTTAAAGAGATTATTTACCTCTTTTTCCTTGTCGTTTTTGGCGGTCTGGACTTTTTTTCATCCCCTTTTTGTTTATAGTTCTTTACAAATTCAAAAGCTCTGAAGGTAAATCAACAATGATGTCAGGTACATTATCGGAAAATGCCGCCGCACCGCCAAAGCCCCAACTGACACCTACAGATGTCATACCCACATTTTTTGCCGTTTGAACATCAACAGCAGAGTCTCCCACAAATGCAGTTTCTTCTCTCGTGACGCCCATCTTTTTCATTATAGCAAGAACAGCATCGGGGGCAGGCTTATGCGGATACAATGGAGAAAAGCCGTCAGCGGAAATAAAAAATCCGGGCATGAGCTTTTTTACAATCTCCTTTACGTGTCGGTCATCCTTGTTTGACAAAACAGCCATTTTTACGCCGTCATTTTTCAAGGTCAAAAGAACCTCATGAAGCCCTTCGTAAACATAAGTTTTGACAATCAGATTTCTGTCATAACAGCTTCTGTAACATTCCAGCGCCTCGTCAATAAACTCAGGCGTTCTGTTTTTGTCAGGCAAAGCCTGTGTAATCAGATTTTTTGCCCCTTTACCAATCATTCTTTGCACAGCTTCATCGTCATGCTTTGGGAAGCCGTAGTGCTCAAGCATAGCGTTGACAGCTCCTGCTATATCGGAAACTGTGTTGACCAGAGTTCCGTCAAGGTCAAATATCAAAGCTTTTTTATTCATTGCTTCCTCCAAGAGTAATATCGTCAAGCGGTTTGGTAAAAGCTTCAAGATAATTATTTATAAAATACTTGGCTTCGGGAGAAGCAAGAGTGTTAAGCTGAGAACGGATAGTACGTTCTGCCGCAATAAACTCCTTATTACCTGCAGACAGTTCATTTAGGCATTTAATATATGCGCATATTTTATCAGCCGATTTCACTATAGTTTTTTCTTCAGAAGTCAGTGCAAAAAGTGTCTTATACTCCTCACTTATATCACACGGCAAAAGCTCCAGCATTATATCCTCTGCAGCCTTTTCTATTTTCTTATATGCGTTTTTTATATCGGCATTGTAGTATTTTACGGGTGTCGGAAGGTCACCTGTAAGTATCTCGCTCATATCGTGATACAAAGCAGCCGCTGCAATTTTATTACAATCGAAATTCCCCGAAAACCTTTTATTTCCTATCAGCGCAAGAATGTGAGACACAAGCGCGACCTCACAGCAATGCTCACTGAGAGTTTCGTTGTATATATTTCGCATAAGCCCCCAGCGATTAATATCCTTTTGCCGAAATAAAAGTGCAAGGAATTCCCCTGTTCTATCCTGTCTATCCTTCATTTTGTCCTCCGTATTAATTCGAATCCTGCAAGGCATTATACCACAAAAGTTTAATATTTACAAGGGTTATTGTTTTTTTGTTGACTTTGTAGTATAATACAGCTAACAAAGAACTTAAGGGGGGCAAAAAATGTTTTTACCGATTAACAGAAAAGAAATGGAAGAACGCGGCTGGGAACAACCTGATTTTGTCTTTGTGTCGGGCGATGCATATGTTGACCATTCCAGCTTTGCTCCCGCAATAATTTCAAGAGTTTTGGAAAGCCACGGCTACAGAGTTGCAATTCTCGCTCAGCCCGACTGGAAAAATGCCGAAAGCTTTAAAGAATTCGGTAAACCGAGACTTGGCTTTCTGGTATGCTCGGGAAATATAGATTCAATGGTTGCGCACTACACCTCAGCAAAGAAAAAAAGAAACTATGACTATTATTCACCCGGCGGAAAAATAGGAAAAAGACCTGACAGAGCAGTAATCGTGTATTCAAATAAAATACGAGAAGCATACGGAGATGTTCCCATCATTCTGGGAGGCATTGAGGCATCATTGAGGCGCTTTGCGCACTACGATTATTGGGATAACAAGGTGCGCAACAGTGTACTTGTTGATTCAGGTGCTGATATTCTCATATACGGAATGGGAGAAAAAGCCTCTGTTGAAATAGCAAGGCTTTTGGACAAAGGAGTACCTGTAAAAAAAATAAAAAGCATACGCGGTACCTGTGTTATGTGCGACCGAGACTACACACCGAAGGGTGAGAGTCAATTTATCGGTGAAATCGAGGCAATCAAGGCAGACAAATTATTGTATGCGGAAGTTTTTGCCACGCAGTATAAAAACTGTGACAGCATTACCGGTATTACCTTGACAGAAGGCTACGGAGGAAAACTTCTTGTTCAGAATCCTCCTCAACCTCCACTTGAAAGAAAAGAGCTTGACAAGGTATTCGGGCTTGATTATATGAGGGATTATCATCCCATTTACAAAAGTGACGGCGGCATTCCCGCAATTGGTGAAGTAAAATTCTCCATCACACATAACCGAGGTTGCTTTGGTGCCTGTTCGTTTTGTGCTATCGCATTTCATCAGGGAAGGTCGGTACGCTCAAGGTCTGTTGAATCCTGTGTCGAAGAAGCAAAAAAACTGACTTCCCTACCCGATTTCAAGGGATACATCCACGATGTTGGAGGACCTACCGCAAACTTTCGTTTTCCTGCGTGTGAAAAGCAGTTAAAAAGCGGAGTGTGTACATCAAAGCGCTGTCTTTCACCAAAGCCCTGCAAAAATCTGATTGTAGACCACAGCGAATATGTAGAGCTTCTGAAGAAAATCGAAAGTGTGGATAAGGTCAAAAAGGTGTTTATACGCTCCGGAATACGTTTCGACTATGTTATGTATGACAATGACGATACTTTCTTCAAAAAGCTGGTAAAAGACCATGTAAGCGGACAGTTGAGGGTGGCGCCCGAGCATAATTCAAACAACGTTCTCAAGCTGATGGGTAAACCGGATATAGGTGTATATAACAGCTTTTGCAATAAATATTACGAGCTGTCAAAGCAGTACGGAAAAGACCAGTATGTTGTACCCTATCTCATGTCAAGCCATCCCGGTGCAACTATGGATGATGCATTAAAGCTGTCAAGGTATATAGAAGAACAGCACTTGCCATCCGAGCAGGTACAGGATTTTTACCCCACTCCGTCCACTGCATCTACCAGTATGTACTATACGGGAATCAATCCGTTTACAAAAGAAAAGGTTTATACCGCAACCAATTATAAAGAAAAACAAACTCAAAGAGCCTTGCTGCAGCCAAAGAATAACAGGGCAAAAAAATATCCTCGCCGTAAATAAAGGCGAGGATATTTTACATATTTTTAATTTGCAAAATATTCTATCGGGTCGGAAATTTCCGATGAATCCGATGAACGAGGTTCAATTATGAAATTGTAAGGGTTAAGAAATACACCGTCTATGCAGATTCCGAAAAATCCTTCTGTTGAAGCAACCGCAAATCCCGAGGGGTCCGCATTGGCAATAACAGCTCCCTGCTCGATGGAGTCACCGACTTTGTAATTGAGTGAGTCCAGATGTCCGTAAACAGACTTGAAGCCGAAGCCGTGTTCAATTACAACCGTATTACCGTACAGCGCAGTACTTCCGGAAAAAGCTACTGTACCCTTGGCAACCGAACGTACAGGCATAACCTGAGCGGCTACTGCCTTTACATAATGTATGCCAAGACTTCTTTCTGAAATTTCGGTACCGTTGACTTTCTGCTTTGAGCCGTAGGACGGTGATGATACCCAATACTGCTCTTCTCCGTTCACAAACTTCTGTATCGGTACAAGGAGTCCGTCTGTCCAATAAGCTTCTCCCAAAATGATACTGAATGCAGATGATATCTCTTCTTTAAACAATGCCTGTGCGTTATTATATTCTTCCCAACTCTCTGATGAAACAAAGCCGACGTTTACCATTCCAAAATCTTTTTCTTTTACAGTAAACGGTATGGAAAGAGATGTCTTATCCGATTTGACACTCACCCTGTATTCGCCTGATGCCGCCGTCATGGGTATGGGAATTATAATAAGCTTTCCGTCTCCGATTGAATGCGCATTAACCGCTCCCGACAGTGTAGTTGTGATTTCAAGCTGTTCGTTTTCGGCATTAAAAAGCTTTATATATAATGCTTCTCCCGAGCTTACAGTCTCGCTGCTGAGTGTGTATGTTGCTTTTACATCATAATCAAACAAAAAATCGTATGTAGCTTCACCGTGATAATAATTGCTGGATTCTTCGTACCACTCTGCGTTAATTACGGCTCTGAGCTGAGCTTCGGCGTTATTGGAAAACTCTGTAACGCTGTCCAGCATTCCGTCATATATCAGCTCATCGCCGTCATATATCTTTATATCAAACCAGTCAGGAGATATATCAAAATCAAATTCAAAGCCGTCACCCGATGTAACACATATGTCGGTTTGTGTTGAAGAATCACCGTTCACCGAAACTTGTGAATAACTGCCGTCGGACAGCAGATAAAACCACGAAGCACTTGCGGAGGGCAATGTAGTTGTAACTCCGTTTGAAGTAAAGCTCAAAGTCGGAACTTCGCTGTTTTTATAGACATCGGTGATAGCATTAAGTGTAAGAAAACGTTTGGCATATTCCTTGTCTATTCTGTACCAATTGCCTTTCTCGTCATATGCAAGACAGTTTTTAGAATCGGCACTTAAGCAAAGATAGTATGTATCGTCGCCCTTTACACGGGAAAACACCAACTGATACAGCGAATACACATCCGAATCAAATTGTTGAGCATCAATAGATACTATATTCTTATGAAACTCAACGTAAAGCGCCTTGTCTTCCTCAGAGGTATATTCTGTACTCGTTCCGTCGGGACAGACGAATGTTACGGATGTAACATTTGAGACAGTAAAAATATCTCCCGTAACCGATAAAAGCCACACACCTGCAACTATTGCAGGCAAAAAAAGTATTAATACAAATATAAGTTTTTTATTCATTACAGTATAACTCTTCCTACTACTCTTAAGTCATCACTATCCAAAATTTCAATGGGTTCATACTTTGCATTTAAAGAAACAAGGGTACAAGCACCGTTGGTGTATTCAAGCTTTTTGCATACACTCTCTCCGTTGAGAAGAAAGATACCTATATCACCGGGTTCAAGAACCTCTTGCTTTTTAACCCATACAACAGATGCATCTGCAATTACAGGCTCCATACTGTCACCGCTTATTCTGATGCCGAAATTCGCCTCATCGGGTGCATCGGCACTCTTTACAAGCGAATAGTCGTCAGCAAGAATCGACAGCGGTTCACCTGCTGCCGCAGGAGCCATATAAATGGGTATTTTCCGAACGGTTTCTCGTTGCTGCTTCTGCTTTGTCCTTGAAACCTCGTATCCCACCATGGCATTTATTGCATTCCTTCCGCGCTCGTCTATGGACCTGTAATTTTCAATTAGGACCAGTTCTGATTCGGTGAGCTCGGTTTTTTTGTTACTTCTTGACACATCGTCAAAAACAAGCTCTTCTACAGCGACATCAAGATATTCTGCGATTTTGTATATAGTTGCAAGTCTGGCGGCATCGGAATCTCTTTTCAGCATACTGTCAAGAGTAGTATAAGGAATTCCCGCAGCCTTTGCCAATTGTGCCTTTGTTTTCTTTTTTTCCTTTAAAAGTTTAACTACTTTCTTATTAAAGCTCATTTTTACTGCCTTTCGTCACGTTCTCTAAACAATAATAGCATATAAAAGCTGAAAAGTAAAGCAAAATTATGAATTTGCGTAATTTTTTGTGCATTATTACTCAAAATCAATTATTTTCGTTGTCAACTTCAAAGTGCTTTATGATTTCTTTTGCGTCTTTTTCGGAAATTCCTTTAACAGCCGACAATTCATCAACATTTGCAGACTTAATATTTTTTATACTTTTGAAATGCGACATGAGTGCTTTTGCTTTTTTGGGACCTATGCCCTTTATGCTTTCTATTGACAAATGAGTAACTGTCTTTCTTCTCTTTTTATCCATTGAAGTGAAGGTAAACCTGTGTATTTCCTCCTGTATGCCGTATATGAAATTGAATATCCGCTGATTATGAGCTATTGAAATCTCATTTTCGCCGTCTGTAAGAGTGCGTGTTTTATGGTGCTCATCTTTTATCATTCCAAACAAAGGAATACTCAAGTCATATTTATTCAGGACTTCACGCACGGTAGAAACATGACCTACGCCTCCGTCGAGTAAAATCAAATCAGGCAGTGCCCAGTTATCGGAAAATCCCTTTTCGCTGATTTCGGCAAAATATCTGTTAAACCTTCTGTCTAAAGCTTCTGCCATCGACATATAATCGTTTGCGACCGTGCTCCTGATATTAAAAAGCTTATACGCCTTTTTGCAGAACCTACCGTTTTTAACACAAATCATTCCTGCCGTAGTGTGCTGTTCGGCAGAGTTCGATATATCATACGCTTCAATAAGCTCCGGAACAACCTCAAGCCCCAGCAGAATTGCCAGCTCAGCCAGTTTTTCATCAGCCTTCTCTTCGATATGGCGTTGATGCAGCGAATATTCTCTTGCGTTTTCCGAGGACATTAAAACTGCTCGTTTCATTTCTCCTTTTTCCGGATAAATGAATTTTACTTTCTTTTCGAACACATCTGTCAAATACTGCCTTACTCCTTCTACCGCTTCGTTATTCATTTCACGAGGCAAGAGAAGCTCTTTGGGAACATATTCCCTCTTGGTATAATACTCGGTCAGAAAATGCGAAAATGTATCAGCATCAAAAATCTCATCTCCCGAGAAAACAAACCTTTCGTTATCTATTATTCTGCCTTCTCTTACAATGGTTACAGCAATACATGAAGATAATTCGTCTGAAAATATTCCGAACACATCTCTTTCCACTCTGTCTTCGAACACAATTTTTTGCTGTTGTCTGAGATTTTTTATAGAGTTAATAAGATTTCTGTAAACAGCCGCTTCCTCAAAATTCAGCTTGTCTGCCGCATCCATCATTTTGGCTTCGGTTTCTTTTATTATCTCTTCGTAATCCGAGCGCAAAAACGATATGACATTCTTTATTGTTTCCGCATACTCTGTCTCGCTTATACCACCTTGGCAGAGACCGCTGCATTTGTTGATATGATAATTGAGGCAAGGACGCTTCTTACCGAAATCTTCAGGGAATTTTTGCTTGCAGGCAGGAAGTTTAAAAAGTTTGTTCACTGTATCGATAATGCTGTAAACCGCCGAAGATGATGAGTATGGACCGAAATACTTATCGTTTTTTGTTCTGTTTGCCTGTAAAGACCGTACCATGGTAAGTCTCGGGTACTTTTCGGAGGTGGAGAGCTTTATATACGGATAGCTTTTGTCATCCTTAAGTCTTATATTGAATTTAGGGGAAAACAGCTTTATCAGCTCATTTTCAAGCACCAAAGCTTCGGTTTCGGTGTCAGTAAAAACACACTCAAAGTCATTTACCCTTTCAACCATTTTCAATGTTTTTGGGGTATGGGCTTCTAAGTTCTGAAAGTATTGAGACACACGGTTTTTCAAAGCCTTGGATTTTCCCACATAGATTACTTTTCCGCTCTTGTCGAGCATTTTGTAAACACCCGGAGTTGCAGGTAGAAGTCTTGCTTTGTTAAGCAAGTTAATTATCTTTTCGTTTTCCAATTCATGCCTCCGTAAAAAAGCGGTCAGTGACCGCTGACATTGCTCGCCTATCGTAACCTATATATGCATCCAAACAAGGTAAAACGGCGAGATTAATTCAATGCAATTTCCTTGTAGACAAAAAAGTGGCGAGCCGCCGACGAGAAATTTTCCGCAGAAATAAAACTACCGCTGTTCACCTCGGTGAACAGCGGTGCTGTTAATCAATAAAGCCCTTAAGAATAAGAGTTGAAAGTCCGTCTATTGCATCTGTCTCATCAATGCCGTCAGCAATAAGCTTTACCTCTGAACCTTTAACAATTCCCAAAGAAAGAACACCGAGCAGACTCTTTGCATTCGCACGTCTGTCGCCGCGCTCTACCCAAACAGATGATTTATAGGTATTGGCTTTTTGAATAAAATATGTGGCAGGTCTTGCGTGGAGACCGACACTGTTTGTTACCGTGACATCTTTTGAAATCATTTTACTGCTCCTAAAATTTATAATCAAAATAATCGCTTTTTGTAATTATAACAAAAAATTTTGCGAAAATCAATAGAATATTTTACCAAAACAAAACTATTATGAATTTTAAACATTTTTTCGAAGCAAAACCAAATGTTTTTATTGATATTCACCAAGCTTTTTAAGCATTTTCCGCCTTTTTATAGGCATCTGTAACCTCAAAACTGAATGCTACTTTATCAGTATATGCCGAAATATACTTTCCTGATGCAATGAAATAATTTCCTCCGAGCATACACCCTTCTTCTGTAACTCTTCCTGTACATTCAACTGTAAGGAATACATCTATTCTGTCGGGGATATAGGTTTTCTTGATTTCACCGCTGTCCAGAGCTATATATGTTTCTGCCGGACGAAAGGATTTTTCTACTATCTTGCCAAGTAACTTGTCATCGCTTTGTGCTCGGATTTCATCATCAAGACGGATAATATCGAAGGACTCCTTTTGAACATTGTTGATACGGAGAGAATAAACTATTGTTTCGTTTGAACGGATAGCCACAATACTTTCCTTGAGTCCGCTCCTCAGAGCTATAGCCAAAACTGCCGCTAAAACAATAAGCAAAATCAAAAAATCTATGGCGTTAAATCTCACTTTTTTTATCTTCATGCCGCAACTCCCTCCTTAGCAAGCTCATTGATTTTTATGCAGAAGCCCTCTCCCACAAATTCAGGTACTCTGAAATACACAAGCTGACCTACAACAAGCTCAAATGCATTAATCTTGTACCCTGTTTCGCTTTTCTTGAAGGTATCACGCACAGTTACCCGAACATTATAGTACTCGTATTCCTGTTCATCAAGAGACTGTGTGTTCTCCTCGCCTTCATCTGCTGAAACGGTACCGTTGTCTGCCCCATCAAGCGGAGGATAATACGAGATATACATTTCTCCTGTATCTGTATTCGTTGCAACATTATATGCAGGAGAAACAACAACATCAATAATCTCGCCAATCTGCTGTTCTCTTACGGTTTCAACTACATTGTCTCCGATTTTTATGTTGTCAATATAGTCTCTGTGTACCGTTTTAAGCTCTACAACATACTCTAATTCAACCTCTGAGCTTGATGCAACGGTATTTCTTGCCGACATGTAATAATACATTACCACTCCTATAGCAATAACAACAAGAATTATCAATACATCAAAAATATTAAATCTGTATTTTTTTTCGTTTTTCGTCATTTCAGTTTACCTCACACAATGTTTTCTTCTGTTCGTTCTTTGCTTTTGTAGATATTCAATGCCGTAACAGCAACCGCAAGCATCATCCAAAAGAATGCAAACACACGGTAATTATACCACACATAATCTGTTAATCCCTGTGCAAGTATTGCCAATAGTCCGCAAGAGATTGCTCCCACCAGCAGCTTTGCTTCTCCGGAATCCGAGTTTTTCATAAATGTAAATACCTTGGAGTAGAAGAGCAATATGGTAAAAGCGAATACCGCAAAGCCAAAAACGCCAAGCTCAATTAAAAGCTGTAAATACAAATTGTGGGAATGCGGAGCTGTTTCGATTCCCGCAAGAGCATATTCGGAATACACTGTTTGGAATGCATCAGTTCCTATTCCTATGCCTGAAACCAAATAATCCTTTATCATATTTGCAGATGCTTCCCAAATATAAACTCTGTATGAGGTCGATGAATCGGTCATATTTCCTATACTTGCAAATCTGTCTATTATCGACGGCGGAAGAACGGGAATTGCCAACGGAACAAGCAAGACGCCAAAAGCATACATACCCAAGGCATTTTTATTTATTATTACAAAAAAGATTATAAGCGAAGCAATACATCCAAGCCATGCACCTCGCGACCAGGTATAAACGAGGGCAAGCACGGAAGCGGCAAGAGCCACAAAAGAGAATGTGCGTTGCGAAAAGCTTTTTGTCATAACAACAAAAGCTAAAGCTACGGGAATAAGCATTATAAGATACTCACCGAAAACATTCGGATTTTCAAAAGTTGAAACAACTCTGGTTTCGATTTCGGAAAACATATCCTCATCAGTCCATGTTGTGTCCGGTGTTGCGAAAAAGTTCTGATATATTCCGTAAACCGAACAAATAAAAAACGAAACGATTGACAGTGACAGTAATTTGTTTAAAAGGTCGGTTGTCTTAATAAGATTCACTATAAGGAAATATACACTTATAAAGCACACAAAAACACAGGCAGGCGGAATACTTGAGGAAGGAGTTACCGAAAACAGTCCGCCAAACAGCATCAACACCGCAAATATAAGAACAAAGACATCCAAAAGGTCAAATTTAACAGAGCGTTTTCCTCTGATTACTTTAAAGAAAAATGCGATATAAGTCAGTGTTATTTCGGCACAAATCAGCATTGTGGGCAAAAACGGCAGTGTTGAAACCGTAATTATAACACTTATTTCAGGTTTGTTGAACACCACGGATACATACACCACAGCCAAAATTGCAACAATGTAATACAAAGGCTGTACGGCAATTGAAAATGCACCTAATACCACGCCGACCAAAACAGCCAAAGCAGTATTTTCAGCTATGGGCTTACGCATAACATCTTCGCTTTTATATCCGAGAAAATGTATTATACCTCGTCCCACACGGCTGTTGACAAGACTGGTGCACAGCTCCTCTTTTGACGCAAGCATAGGAAGCGAAAACACAATAAATCCTATCCCCTGCCAAAAAACTGTAGCGGTATCTGCAGGAGCTTCAACAAAAAACTTCTCTATAACACCAATACCTGCGGCAAATACTCCTATTATAAAAAGAACAAGTCCGTACATGCGGAGCTGAGTTCCCATCATTATATCGAAAATTTTGTGTACAGTGGTATAAAACATACTGTTTTCTATGTTATTAGCCACTGTATTTTTTATTCCGATAACACTTTTTTTTCGAGGGGTTATGTTATAAATAAGTTTGGAAGCAAAGCTGTCTTTCGCACTGGTATTCAACAAATCATATGAAGTCAGAAGCTGAGCTGTTTTGGAGGTACAGATTTTTGAGTGAAAAAAACCAGCAACCCTATTTAAAACATTTACAAATACACTTGATGCAAATGCTTGTCTGAATTTTCCGATTCTGTTCAAAAAATCACTCCTTTTCTTTTTTCAGAGATGCTATTGTTTTCTCCCGAAGTACAAGCAGGAGCAACAAATACACAATTGCCCCCAATGCGGCAATCAAAACTGCAATCAATACATTCATAAAAAATCCCTGAGTATACGGGTCAAGCTCCAAGACCTTTTTAACCGTAAGCATAACTGCGGCGGATGCAACACCCGAAATTAGTATTTTTACAAGGTTAATAAAATACTTTATGTCAAAAAATCCCTTTATACACACAGCAGAAAAAACAAGCATTGAGATTCCGGACACAAGAATTCCAACCGAGTACGCTGCACCCAAAGCTCCTATGTCAAGTGAAAAAATGTCAATCAAAACCCAAAGCATTACCAGGTTGGCAATTATGCCAAATACCACGGAGGCAACTACATATTTCGGCTTTTTCATGGCATAAAAGGTTCTGCTAAGAAATTCAACCAACGTAAAGCCTATCATTCCGGGAACAAGTGCTCGCAAAATCAATGTCACATTTTCTGCAGACCTTATATCAAACGAGCCTCTCAGGTATATTACAGATACCCCTTCAGGAGCAAGCGTTATAACCGTTGCGGCAATTGGAACGGTCATAAGCAGTGCGCTTACAAGACCTATTCTGCCCGTTTGGGCGAAATTTTCCTCGCTGTCATTTGCCTGTGAAGAAAGCTTTGGAAAAATATAATTGCAAACACCGTAGGTAGTTATTCCGGTTATAACGGTAAAAAGATTGATGGCATATTCAAATGACGGAATCGCCCCCTGTGTAGTCGTATAAGTAGCAAACCTCATACTGAGCAGCATACACACGGGTGAAAGCCACGAGCCCATTATAATCGGAGGTGTGAGTTTTATTGCTGTCAGAAAACCCTTATCCTTGAAATTGAGCAAAAGTCTGTGTCTGTAACCCGATTTTATAACAGGTACAGTAAGCGTAAGAAGCTGAACCATCCACGCCGCCGTATAGGCAACAGCAAGACCTTTAATACCAAAAACACCGTCAAAAAACAAAAAATAAACAATTATAAGAATATTTGAAACGGCACTGATAAAAGCGGGTACTATATATTCTCCGTTTGATTGCAAAACGCCTACAAAGGTATAAGATGCTGCGGCGAAGATTATCAGCGGAAACATAATTCTCAAAAGCAAAGCCGCCAGTGTTCTTGTTTCCGGTAACAGACCCGGCGCAACCAAATCGAGAAGAGGCTCTGCAAAAACTATTCCCAAAAGTGCAACCGCACCTGTAAGGAGCAACAAAAAATTGAGATATATTGCAGTAAAAGAACTTTGCTCCTGCTTCTTGTTTTCGCCAGAAAACGAATTATATACGGGAATAAAACAACCGAGAATAGCGGATGCGAAAACAATATCAAAAAATGAAAGAGGTATCCGTGAAGCCGCAGAAAACGCAGTGGCGTTTTCTGATGTACCGTAAGCGGCGGCAAGCAGAACGCCTCTGAACATTCCTAACACCTTGGAAATGAGCATTGCGACAATCATAAGCAACACGGTCAGTGTTGCAGATTTAGTCTTTCTTTCCATTTCCCTCTCCTCCGGTGCAAGCCTTAATAATGTATTCCTTAAGTTCTTTTTTCTTTTCGTCCATATTGAGCTTTTCAAAAAGGTCCGGACGCCTGCGCCGTGTCAGCTCAAGAGACTGCTCGAAACGCCATGTCTCAATGTCGGAATGATTTCCCGACAGAAGCACATCCGGCACCTTTACTCCGTGAAACTCATAGGGTCTTGTATATTGAGGAAACTCCAATAGCCCGTTGGCAATGCTTTCTTTTTCATGGCACTCGGGGTCAGACAAAACGCCGTCAGCAAGACGGGAAACAGCATCCACCATCACCGCAGCAGCAAGCTCTCCGCCTGTCAGTACAAAGTCACCTATCGATATTTCTTCATCAACTATTTCATCAAGAATTCTTTGGTCTACTCCCTCGTAATGTCCGCAGAGTATGGTGACATTTTCTTTTGCAAGAAGCTCTTTTGCAACGCTGTGGCTGAAGGTTCTTCCTTTGGGAGAAACATAGACAGTATACGGCTTTGTCCCCAGCTTTTCAACTATAGCCGAGTAACAATTCCATATAGGAGGAGCCGACATGAGCATTCCCATTCCCCCGCCGTAAGGAGTATCATCCACCTTGCGGTGTTTATTTTCCGAATAGTTGCGTATATTATGGCATTCAATTTCCACAATACCGTTTTTTCTTGCCCGTCCGATTATGCTTTCGTTAAAAACTGTATCAAGCATATCGGGAAAAAGGGTCATTATATCAAAGCGCATCAGTCAATCAGCCCTTCTATCAATTCAAAGTATACACCCTTTTCGAGTTCTATTTTCTTTACAAAAACAGGAATTGCAGGTATATACACAGTACGCTTGTCAGTCAATTCTATTTCGTATAGGTCTCCGCTTCCCTTGTCGGTAAAGTCAATAATCTTTCCAAAGACATCACCGCTTGCAATGTCAATTGCAGAAAGACCGATAATATCGGCAATGAACACAGCCCCATCTTTTTTCGGAACATTATCCCTGTCAACAAAAACTGTTCTTCCCTTGTATTTCAATGCATCGTCAAGAGAATCTATTCCCTTGAATTTCACGAGCATAAATTTTCCAAACTTTCTGATTGCTTCAACCTCAAGCTTTCCTTCACCTTTATCGGTAAGATAAAACTCAGGTACCTTTGCGTAGCTTGCTTGGCTGTCGCACCAAACATCAAACTTAAACTCACCTCTTACTCCGTGAGTATTTATAAGCTTTCCTGCTTCAAGATATTTTATCATAGTTTTCCTCTGAATTATTTCCTTTATTTAGTAAATAAAATCATTGAACGATTTAGATGTCAACTTATATTAGCTAAATTTTGAACTCCGTTCAAAACTAAATTATTCCGCTTCGCTCCATAGCTAAATTGTTTCTGCGAAACAGCTAAATTAAATTCGCCTTTTAGCTGACCGAAGGTCAATTTAGCTACGAAGTAATTTATCGTGCGTTAGCGCATTTAGCTCTCGGAACGCGAATTTAGCTGAATTCAACTTCGTTGAATTCATTATATCACAGCTGTAAAAAATTTTCAACATGAAAATTCTCATATTAACTATTTATTTGAACGGCATTTTAAACAATTAAAAGAATTATATATTTTGCCAAGCGTTCTGGGGTAAGCGAAAAGCCGTCACTTACCCACCATTTTACCGCTTCGGCAACTGTGGAGGATAAATGATTCAGCAAAAAATCACGCGGTATTTCCTTATCAAATTTGTCGATATGCTGTTCAAAAATGGTGCAAATGTGCTTTTTGAAATAGCTCATAAATATTTCTCCGCTATCAGACATCAATATTCCCGACAGGTCATTTCTGCTGTCTTTAATATGCCACAAGGTATGAGCAAGCTTACCTTCAAGATCATAGTCCTTCCCCGACCACGGACATGGGTCATACTCAAAGACATGATAAAAGATTTCAGAACACATTGCCTCAAGAAGCATATCCTTTGTCTCGAAGTGTGAATAAAATGTACTTCGTCCCACATCTGCTTCGTCAATTATCTCCTGAACTGTAATATGATCGTAACGCTTTTTCTCCAAAAGCGTCCTGAAAGCCCTGAATATTGCTTTTCTTGTTTTTTGTTGGCGTCTGTCCATAGCTTCTCCTGTACAAAAGCATAAAAATGTTCGGTATGTTACATTAAATGCAAATTGGTTATTGATTTTTCTTTGATTTGGTAATATACTTTTTACAGAACAATGTGTTCGGTAACGAATATATTATACTGTGAAACGGAGGATTTGTCAAATATGTTTGAAAAAATCGAAGAATTTTTCGAAGGCGTCAGAGGAGCTGTAATCAGCGGCGTAGCTCTGCTCCTCAGCTTACTTATACCCAAAATACTCAAATCGGATGTGCCGATGTATCTTGATCCTGCCTGGATATCGGTGATTATCTCGGGTGTACCGCTGATTGTTCTGGCTGTACGAAGAGTAATAAAAAATAAAGGAATATCAAAGATATCCTCTGCCCTGTTGATTTCTGTAGCAATGATAGCGGCAATTATCATAGGAGACCTTTTCGCCGCAGGCGAGGTTGCCTTTATAATGGCAATAGGCGAAATACTCGAGGACAAAACAACTGAGCGTGCTAAAAAAGGGCTTAAAAAACTTATAGGGCTTCAGCCGATTCATGCACGAAGAGTTACAGGAGAAACCGTAGCTATAGAAGAGATAAAAGAGGGCGACTTGCTCCGAATACTCCCCGGTGAGGCTATTCCCGTTGACGGAGTGATAGTGACAGGCGAAACATCTGTAGACCAGTCAATTATGACGGGTGAGTCACTGCCTGTTGACAAAGCAAAAGGTGACAGTGTTTTTTGCGGTACAGTAAACTGCTTTGGGTCAATCGACATAGAAGCAACAAAAGTTGGTGAAGATTCTTCACTGCAAAAGCTGATACGCATGGTAAAGGATGCCGAGGACAGACAAGCACCAATGCAGAGAATTGCCGACAAATGGGCAAGCCGTCTTGTGCCTTTGGCTATGGTAATCGCAATAATTGCAGGTATTGTAACAAATGATATTGTGGTTGCGGTAACCGTTCTTGTCGTTTTCTGCCCTTGTGCGCTGGTTCTTGCCACGCCTACGGCAATAATGGCGGCAATAGGTCAGGCAACGAAGCACGGAGTTATCATCAAGTCGGGCGAAGCGCTTGAACGAATGGGCAAGGTGGACACTGCTGCATTTGACAAAACAGGGACACTCACATACGGAAAACTAAGAGTATGGGATATTGTATCCTTTGACAGTTCGGTAAGCACAGAAGCTCTGCTGTCACTCGTCGCTTCTGCAGAAAGCAAAAGCGAACATCCGCTGGGTAAAGCGATAGTAGAATATGCAACGGAAAAAAATGCATCCGTTGCAGAATGCGAATACTTTCAAATGGAGGCGGGAAAAGGTATCACTGCTACTTTTCACGGCAAAAAGATATATTGCGGAAGTGAAAGGTTCATGAAAGAAAAAGGTATTCACCTTCCCGAAAGTATTGCTTGCGAATTGAGAGAATCAGGAAAGGCAACTGTATTCTGTGCTGTTGAAAACAGAGCAATCGGTGCAATTACTCTTGCCGACACAGTTCGAAGCAATGCAAAAACCGTGGTGAAAAGGTTACAGTATAACGGTGTCTCTCCCGTTATACTGACAGGAGACAACAAAAACGCCGCTGAGCATTTCGCAAAAACAGTTGGAATAACCGAGATACATTCCGAGCTGTTGCCCGAAGAAAAGGTAGAAAGCATCAAGAAGCTTCAACAGCATGGTAAGACTGTGTGTATGATTGGTGACGGTGTCAACGATGCACCTGCGCTCAAAACAGCAGATGTAGGCATCGCAATGGGTACAATGGGAAGCGATATCGCCGTTGAGGCAGCAGACATTGCGTTGGTGAGCGATGATATATCGAGGCTCCCCTATCTGAAGAGGTTGTCGAGGGCGACGGTAAATACAATAAGGCTCAGCATTTCCCTTTCGCTCATTATAAACTTTGTTGCCATTATTCTCTCAATTGCAAGACTTTTGACACCTACAACAGGTGCTCTTGTACATAATGCAGGCTCATGCTTTGTGGTGCTGATAGCGGCATTACTGTATGACAGAAAATTTGATTAAATTAAAAGCAAGGACGAAGAGTTTTCTTCGTCCTTGCCGCTTTATAATCTGTAAACCTTGCCTGCGCGGGTTCCGTTGTAATTACCCTTTTCAAGCACTTTTTTGCCGTTGATAATAACGTATTCGAGTCCCTTGTTGTTCAGAGTGCAATTAACGAAATCTGCACAATCGGTTATATTTTCTGCATCTATTATACAGAGGTCGGCATCGAAGCCTTCTTCTATCCTGCCCTTTGTATCAAGGTGATAAACGCAGGCGGGAAGAGAGGTCATTCTGCGAATCATTTCAGGGAGTGTGAGAACCTTTCTTTCTCTTACATATTTTGCGATCGCCCTGGGGAAAGAGGCACGGAGACGGGGATGATATACGTTGGTTCCGCTTGCAACGTTGTCGGTGCATATCATTGTTTTCGGATGTCTGAGGACGTATTCAAGATCATCCTCGCACATCATAAAGAAGCACGCCTGTGCTGTACCGTTGCTGAGACGGATAATATCGAACACCGCCTCATATCGATCGGTATGTCCCATCATTTCAGCGATCTCGTTGACATTTTTGCCTGCATACTCCTTGTGGTCACCGCAGGAGACAACAAGCACCCAGCTTAAGTCGTCTCCCCATTTCTTCATCCAATGGGCTTTTATTTCTTGGCACTTTTCTTTTGAATCAAGAATGGAAACGGCGTTCTTCGTACCCTCGGGATGAAACATCTTGGGAACAAAACGTGCTATAACCGTGGTCGAGGATGCTATATAGGGATATACGTCCTGATATGCATCAACTCCCTCCTCCACCGCTTTGTCTATAATGGCAAGTGTGTCCTTTACCTTACCCCAATTAGCTTTGTCCATTGCCTTATGATGAGAAAATACAGCTCTGCATCCCGATTCCCTTGCAATAGTGAGGAATTCTTCAACCGCTTCGATAATGCCGTCTGCCTCGTTGCGAATGTGTGAGGTAATAAGTTTTCCGTGCTCAGCAACCACCTTCGCAAGCTCGATACACTCGTCGATGGTTGCATAGCAGCCCGGCACATAGTAAAGACCAAAGGACATTCCGAGCGCGCCTGCCTCAAGACCTTCGCGGAGAAGGGCTTTCATTTTTTCCATTTCATCGGCTGTAGGCTGACGGTTTTCCTTGCCCATAACCGCTGAACGAAGGGTATTGTGTCCTACTAAAATTACCGAGGATGAGCCTTGCGGAACAAGGTCGGCTTTATCGAGAAAGTCACCGACTGTCATTCCGTTCATTACAGGTGCTTGTGATGATCCGCAGTTTGAGGTTATAGAGAAGGTTATTCCCTGCTCTACCTTTTCTCTTTGGTCAGGCTCGGAAAATATGGTTTTGTCGGAATGGCTGTGTGAATCTATCCAACCGGGTGTAACGGTCAAGCCCTTTGCATCTATTATTTCATCCGCACCGTCAAGTCCGTCGGCTATACGTGCAATTTTGCCGTCCTTTATTGCTATATCGGCAGTATAAGCATCCTTGCCCGTACCGTCGATTATACTTGCATTTTTAATTATCAGATCAAACATGTTTACCTCACTTACTTCCTGTAGAGCCGAAGCCGCCAAGCCCCCTCACTGTATCCGAAAGCTCGTCAACCTCGTTGAATTCCACCTTCAAAAAAGGTACTATCGCCATCTGTGCAATACGCTCGCCCGATGATATAACTCTGTCCTCGGCAGAGTGATTGTGAAGCGGCACCATTATCTCTCCTCTGTAGTCTGCATCTATAACTCCCACCTTATTTGCGGGAGCAAGTCCCTTCTTTGCAGCAAGACCGCTTCTTGCAAAGACAAGTCCTGCGTATCCTTCGGGAATTTCAGCGGCAATTCCAGTGTGAACAAGATAAGTTTCGCCAGCCTTCACGGTAACGTCTGAGTCAAGAAGTGCGTAAAGGTCAGCTCCTGCAGAATACTCGGTACCGTATGTTGGACATATAGCATTCGGAGAAATTTTTTTATAATTAATCTTCATTATGTAGTCTCTCTTTCAACAATATTACACTCTATTACCTGACGCTTGGGAGCTGTCTCCCCTGCTGCAACCTTAGCAAAAACATCTGCCGCAAGTGCGCCAAGCTCATTGGGAAGATTATCAACAGACGTAAGCTCGGGGATAAGACAATAAGATAAATGTGAATTGTCATAGCCTGTCACAACTATATCCTCGGGAATCTTATATCCGAATTCAAGGCTTGCCTTTACAGCGCCTACCGCAAGCTCATCCTCTGCACATATTATTGCGGTAATATCGGTATTGTTTTTGAGTATTTCGCCGGTTGCTTTTTTCGCATCTGCATAATAACGGTTGGAAAGATACATTATCTGATTTTCAATATCCAAGCCTACGTTACCAATGCCCTCACAAAATCCGCCAAGCTTCTTCATACCGCTGGGAGTACGGGTATCGTAAAGATACAAAAATCTTCTGTGTCCTCTGTCATAAAGCATTTTTACAACGCCCGAAACGGTAGCCCTGTCATCAGTGAGCACCGAGTACATTCCCTCGGGCTCAAAATCGGTATTTATACCGATAACAGGCATCTTCTGCGCCGCCTTTGCAAGCACTTCAAGGGCGGGCGATTCCTGAAATTTGGAGCCGACAACAAAAAGAGCATCTATCCTTCTGCTGAGCATCATTGACACATATCGGCTTATCTCATTTATCGCATCTCCGATATTGTACAGTATCATATCGTAGCCCTGCTTTTTCATCTGCTTTTCAAGGACTGCTACAGCGCGGGAACCGTATATATCCTCTACATCAGGAAGAAGAACGCCAACTATCTTTACAGACTGTGAGTTGAGGTTCTTTGCGTAAACATTGGGTACATAGCCCTCTTCTTCGATTATTTTCATTATAAGATCACGGGTCTTTTCTTTCACAGGTCCGCCATTGAGCGTTCTCGAAACGGTAGCAATGGAAACACCTGCTTTTTCAGCTATATCGTATATGTTCAATTTTGACCTCCTGTAGCTTTTTTCTAATTTTATCACACATTTTCCAATATGTCAAAGGAAACTGTTGCATTTTCGCATTTCTTTTGTTAAAATTACAGAAAGGAGTTGATTGTTTTGAAATATATTATTGCATCCGACATTCACGGGTCGGCGTATTGGTGCAAAAAGCTTATTGAAGCTTTTGAGGAAGAAAAAGGTGACAGACTTATACTTCTCGGAGATATTCTCTATCACGGACCGAGAAATGACCTGCCCGAGGGATACGCCCCAAAGGAGGTAATTGAAATGCTGAATTCCTTGAAGGGAAAGGTAATTTCGGTAAGAGGTAACTGTGAGGCAGAGGTTGACCAGATGGTGCTTTCTTTCCCTTGCCTTGCCGATTATACAATGATACCTTATGAAAGCAAGACAGTATTCCTCACTCACGGTCACATATACAACGAAAACAGCCTTCCACCCCTTTGCGAGGGTGACGTACTTGTACACGGTCACACCCATATACCCGTCTGTGAGAAGCGTGACGGATATATTCTCATAAATCCGGGTTCTGTATCCATCCCAAAAGAAAACTCACACCACGGATATGCGGTATTTGAAAACGGCGGATTTGTGCTGAAGGATTTTGAAGGAAACGTAAAACGCAGTATACAAATATAAGCATCAATAAACAAATCAGGGTCACGGCGATTTGCCGTGACCCTTTATCGTTGTTAATTCCACTGCCAAAGGCTTTCGTCTTCGGTTGTTGTTTCGTTATCTGTGGGAATATAGATTGAACTTGTTTCGCAAGTTTCACCCTCGATTGTATAAACAATGTTAATGTAGAAGCCTGCGGCATCTGCAGGTATGGTACCGCTGACGATACCTGCTTCTCTGTCAACTGTAAGACATGTTGTATCTGTCTGCCAATATGGTGTAAGGAACTTGTATGCCGCCCCCCATCCGAACTTGTCAAATACACTGTAGGTCATAGGTGCGGTGATATAATGTACCTTTGCGGTAATATCACCTGTTATATCCTCCGGGATATTGAGCTTACAGTTTACTGTCTTACTCTTTGGCTGGTCTGCAAAGGTAATAAGTCCGTTCCTACCGTAGGTTACCCAATCGGCAAACCAGAAGCTGTGCTTCTTTCTGAATACAGAGCCGTGTGAGTGTGACCAGTTGCCAAGCATGAGAAGTGATGTCTTATCGTTAAAGGAAGCGGTGTGCTGATATGACATATAGTACGCGGGAACACAGAAATTGTTATCATCGTTGTATGCGTACCAGAAGATGGGCATTTTAGCATTATCGAGATTTCTCTCTGCCGCCCAAAGTGAATTAACATACTCATTATTGAAATTAGAGAAGGCGTGCATATCGTTTCCGAGATATGCTGTTCCGTAGACGGGAATAGCAAAGGAATAGCGGTTGTCGTAGCCGATTACCTGAGATGTCATTGTACCGCCCCACGAAACGCCTGTAATACCGATATTGGCATCATCAACTCTTTCGTCAGCTCTGAGGATGTTGGAAGCAAGGATTACCTGGCTGAGACCGTGGTATGCCCACTGCTCTGACACGGGTGTGTAGGATGTGGGATAGCTTCTGCCCGGTGCGCTTACATATCCGTCCTCAACAAAGTCACCCGAGATACCGTAGGTGAAGTTTGAGTTTTCAGCTTCGGTGTAGGTAACAGTGCCTGCTGTGGGGAAACAGCCTGTGGTTTCCATGGCGATAGCGGCATAGCCTCTGTCATTCCAAAGCTTTACCCATTCTGCGTAAGGATGTCCGCCGCCGCCGTGTACAAGCACGATAGCGGGTACGGGGGAATCTGCCGTTGCACCTTCGGGGAAGCCGACATATGCAAATATCTTGGTTTTTCCGCCCTTGTATTCAAAGCCGTCATAAGTAATAGCCTTGATGTGTGTATAGCCGTCCTTGGTAGGAGCATAGTCGGGAACCTCTTTCCATACAGGAGTAGTTTCCTTAGCGAGTGTCATCGCTGCCCAAATTTCCGCTCTCTGTCCCTGATTCTGTGCAATTACAGAATACCCGTCAGATTCTTTGTAGTAATTATAAAGTGATTTAATAAGATTTGCCAACCTTGTGTCCTCACTGTTAATCTGTTTTTCGATATAGTTTGTTACGCTGTAAGTTACACTTCCGTGTACACCGTTATCCGAGCCATAAAGCTCAAGAGTATACTTGTTATTCATTTTATGAGCCGGAATATTAGTAATGTCATAGCAGGCAAATGTTAAATTTGCACCGTCTGTGAGTATAGTGGGCTCAATAACTTCTTCGTTGAAGTATGCGGTATACTGAGAAAATGCCGTCTTGTCGGTAACTTCAAAGTAATGACGCATGGTTGTAACACCCTCAAGGAGAAGTGATGTACCGTAATATGTTGCGCCTTCAAGCTCATCAACTACTTTGGCAGCCTCAACCTCACCGAGAGTTGTGCTTACATCGGGAAGTGCGGCTTCGTTTGCCTTGTAGAAATAGTTTCTTGCATATGCGGTATAGCTTTCAATTGCCTCTATTACCCCGAGAGCCGCAATGCAGTCCTCGTCTCCGCTTTCTGCCAAAGCCTTAAGCGACTCGATATAGTAAGGAACGCTTGTTTTTGCAGTATGAGTAGAGTTGTCCGCTTTATTGGTTACAGAAGCATAAACCTCAAATGTATCCGAATCCTTGGGATATACGGGGATAATGAAGTAAAGGTTGCCCTCTGTAGACTTAATAACCTCAGCATCGCTGTTTTCGTATACCGTAGCGTTTGTTGTCTTATCAACTACTCTGTAAGAAGCAGTGTAATCAACGTTTGTATTAGCACCGAAGTAGACCTTGATACCGATTGCGCCGTCAAGGACGAGGCTTGTACCCTCAAGAACTACATCCGCGGTAGTGAAGGGCTTGAGGTTGATAAGCTCGGGATAGGTATCGTCGCCTACAAGCTTGATGTAGTAGGAGCCAAAGGCTGTAAATTCAACTGTATCGCCTTCAAACTCTGTCCAAGTGCCGTTTATTGCAGTTGCCCAAGCATACTTAGCTCCGCTTACATAGTTTGTGATACGGAGTCCGTTGGGGTTGCTCTCAAGAGCCTCGTATTTAGGTGCTCTGGGGTCATTTGCGATGGTCAGCGAGTAACGGTTTTCTCCGTCTGCGCTGAGACCTGTATTGTTTGAATTCTTATTTGCAAGGGTAACATCCTCATGGAGAATGAGGTTTGCAAAGGTAATACCATATGAGGTATTCGCAGTATTTGTAGTAAAGCTTCCCGTGAGAGCGTTACCGTTTGCATCGGTCAGAGTATCGAATAAGTAAAGCTCAATGGCTGTGATATAGCCCTTCTTATCGTTAAGCTCGGAAAGGTTGAATACAAAGCCGGGTGATGAAGTGAATTTACAATTCGTAATAACATCATAATATGCAACATCGCCGCCTTCCACATAAACTCTTGCACGAGTGTTGGTATAATTAACCGTTGCGCCGTCACAGGTGAAGGTAGTGCCGTTTCTGATGGTTGCGCTGATGTTGACAAGCTCGGAAAGAGGAACGATTTCGGTATCTCTCAAAATGTAGTGATAGCCGTAGTCCTGATACGTCTTGTCCTCCAGCCAGGTCTTTGCAAAGTTGGCATAGATTTCTATACCTGTGTCTGTGAATTTCTTATCGTCGTTGGTATAATTGTCCCAGTCAAAGAGCTGTGCGCCTGTCTTTGTACCTGTCCAAAGTCCCTTTGTCATTGTTGTTGAGCCTGAGACGGTAGCGAAAACCACAGTGCCTGCATGCTTGCCGGGTACATATATTATCTGCAGGTCGGAGTCAAATACCGTTGAACCGTTACCCAGCGCCTTTACTGCCCATATACCGGGAGTAAGAGTTGCTGTTGTAAAGGTGGTGTATTCGGGAGTTACGCCGTAGCCGAGCTGTGCATAAGCCAGAGTTTCGCCGTCGGGAGCTGTAATCACGCCGTTTTCATCAAGAGCGAGGTTGGGAGTTTCCTTTACCCCCTCAAAGGTAATGGTTGCAGCTTCACTTCCCAGCTTGTTTCCGTATGCAGTAGCACGAACTGTGTATGTACCTACATCGCTTACCTCAAAGGAGGAAGCACCCTTATCCAGTGTTATCCATCCGGAAGTTGCGCTCTTATACTGATATGTTGAATCTACCGTTGCATTTGTAATCTTGATTATGTATTTGCCGTCTTTGTTTTCAACGGAAAGTGTGGGAGCTTCAGCCTTATAGGCAAGGACAAGCTCGTACTTGTGGTTTCCGTTTGTGTCGATACCCGAATGTCCGTAGCCGCTTGTATTGAGGGTAATAGAAGAATCCACAATTTTGAGAGGAGACAATCTGATAGCATAGGAAATCGAGGAATCTATGTAAGGATCGGTAATCTTATTTCCGCTTGCATCATAAAGCTCATACAAGGGATAATACTCGAGAGCAACCACATATCCTTCCTTGTCGGCAAGTGTGGAAAGCGCCATAGGCATTGAGGTGCTGTGAGTTGCATCGGTAAGTATATCGTAGTAAGGTACGGTTGCACCTACAACATGCACACGGGTGAGAGACTTACCCTTTGTAATCTGTGTTTTAGTGCCGTTTGCATCATTGTAATAGTATTTAGTTGTATTGATACCCGAAACGGCTATGTCGTTAAGGGCTGATACGGGGATTATTTCTTCATCGCTGAAAAGATATTTGTAGCCGTAGGTATTATATGTCTTATCTGTGAAATCAGTTTGCGCAAGCTGATAGTAAAGCTCGATATTTGTATTTCCGTATGCTGTGGGATTATCAGCCTTCTTCCATACATACCAGAAGTCAAACAATGTGGGATTTCGCAATACACCTGTCCAACGGCTTTCAACAAAATCTCTGCCCGTTGCTGTTGCAAATATTACTGTACCGGCATCCTCCCCTTCTATGTAGAAGTACTGAGGTGCGGAGGCGGCAAGTAATTCGTCTGCCCCGCGTCTTACAGCCCATACACCTGCAGTAAGAGTAGCTGTTGTAAGAGTCTTGTAATCGGGTGTTACGCCGTAGCCAAGCTTTGCAATTTCATACACTTCACCCTCGGGTGCTGTGAGTGTGTAGCCTTCACCCAGCTTGAGTGTGGGTGTGGGCATTACACTATCAAGCTTTATCTTCGCTATAACACTGTCCGATTCGCCTTCCGCACCGACAGCCTTAACAAACCAGTAGCCCATTGTTGTTACTTCAAAAGAGCTGCTGCCTGAGTCAAGTGTAGCCCAGCCGCTTGTTTCGCTCTTGTACTTATAGGCAGTGTCGGAGTTTGCATTGGTAATAGTTATAACAAACTTGCCGTTGACATAATCATAAACAAGCTCGGGAGTTTCTGCCTGCTCTGTGATAACGTATTCATCGGGGTGAAGTGCGGGCATGAACTGAGTGTTTAAAAATCTGAGATTCTGTGTTGCGTTTGTATTGGAGTGGAAAACAGCTGTGAACTTCGTTGCATCCTCGATATAGGCGAAGGGGCGAAGCTCAATGCCTATTACCCAGCCATCTGCGGGAAGCCCTTCAATGGATTGAACATCAACTGTATGCGTCACTGCCTTCTTGCTTGAATTTATAACGAAGGCATCACTTGTCCATGTGTGCTTTGAAATTGTACCGTCGGTATTTGCAACATAGAATATTGCCTTTGCATAGATATTTGATGTTGAACGCAAGGCACCCTGCTGCTGAAGCGAGGTAAAAACAAAGGTCTTCATCTCGCTTACGGGGATAATTTCCTTTTCTGTCAGGGCATAGCGGACAATATTGTTTTCATACCTTGTTTTTGCATAATTCTGATTTTCCAGAAGTGCGGCAGCTATTCCCTCGTCATCAAGTGTGCCGTAGTAGCCGTTTACAAGGGTATAGACATCGCTGTCAGTACCGAAATTTGTCTCATAAAGGGCAAGAGTCTCGGTCTTGTCGTTTGAATAGAGATAGATTTTTTCGGCATAAGCTGCAACTACATTATAATACGGAAGAGTGTGGTACTTCTGAACCACATAACTAAAATCTCTTATGGTTTTGGTGAGTCCTTCACCTGTCCATGTTCCCGGAATCCAGTTTGTGGTGTTAGAAAGCTTATGCATCTCATAATCGCCTTTTGAGTGAGAAATGGTTTCCAAGCTTCCGAGAACAGCTCTGTCAGCATATTCACCGCGAACATAGTCAAGCACCTTGTCGGTACCCTGGGCATCCTTTGCTACATAGTAAAGACCTGTAAGGTCCATGTCATTGGTAAGGAGCTGATACTCCCCTGCCTCAAACCCGTCGCCTGTTGAATTGATGGTGACACTTGCAACATAGCGTTCCTCCGCTTCGGGAACAACTATCTCAAGCTCGTCATCATCAAGCTGCAGGTCGTCTGCAATTGCTGTTATTGCAAAAACAGACACAAGAAGCACAAGTGTAAAAAGCCAAAGTTTTCTCATGGTATTCCTCCTGAAATTTTTTATTGTATTTGATGTGTATAAAACTCCTCGAAACCATCCTCGCCGTTTTATCCTGTTTGGATACATATATGGCTACGATAGGCGAGCATTGTCGGCGGCGACTCGCCGCTTTTTTATTTTAATTTAAAACAAATAATGAATCACAAATTCATTATAACATTACCACAATAAATGTCAATATACAAAACATCTTTTTTTACAATACTGCCAAATCCTTTTGTACAAAATTGCCATAATAATAACAAAACACTAATTTATTATCAAATTGCAAAAAAGAGGCGAGCCGCCGCTGATATAACCTATGGATATAGCCAAACAAAATAAAACGGCGAGGTGGTTTTGAGAAATTTCCTATAAAACGAAAAGAGGCTGTAAAAAAACTCAAACAGAGTATTTTTACAGCCCCGACTTATAGGGATATCCGAAGCCTATCAGCGTACGATTGTACGGTACGAGCGGTGGACTTTGCTGTTTTTACAGCACTTTTTGTCAATTTATCTTCTTTTCAAGGATAAGCTCAGACATGTCCATTGACTTTGCGGCATCAGCAATTGTACAGAGAGGTTCTCTGTTATTGATAATAGCCTGAATAAAGTCAACGTTTTCAGCCTTGTAGCCGTAGTAGTGAGAGTATTCTTTATTGCCCGCAAGCTCAATAGCGTCAAGTGTTTCCATTTCGGGTACGCCCATTCCGCCGCCTGATGCAGCAGCAGAGTAAAGGGATGCACCCTTGTTATAGAATATCTTTGCATTGGCAAGCATATCACCAAATCCGAGGTTTACATATGCATAAGCGCCGGGACCGTGAATCTCAAGGTCATGCAAACGGGTTGCTGTCTGATAATTTGCACGAAGTGTACCTGTAATACCGTTTTCAAAGGTCATAATACTGGTCCATGCGTTGTCAACGGGAGAATTAAATTTGCCGATAATCGTTGCAACATCCTGAGGCTCCGAGCCTACTGCAAAGCGGAGAAGGTCCACTGCATGGATAATATCAGAGGTATATGCACTGATATAATGCCAAGCCTTGTCTATTTCGCAGAACTTCATAAAGCGGCAATCAATCTGGGTAATTTCGGTAGCGGCTCTTACCCTTTTCAGAACCTCCTGAATGAGAGGCATATGACGTCTGTTCATTGCAACAGCGCAAATCTTGCCCATTTCCTTTGCGGTTCTTTCAAGAGAATGTGCCTGATATGCATTTATGCCCGCAGGCTTTTCCGTAAGTACGTGCTTACCCGCTCTGAGACAGTCGTTTACAACCCAATATGCACGCTCAGGGTTTACAAGAACAACAACAGCGTCGAGGTCTTCCTTTTCAAGCATCTCGTGATGAAGGGCATATGTCTTTTTAACGCCGAACTTTTCTGCGAGTGCCTTTGCCTTTTCCTCGTAGAGGTCGCAAATTGCAACTATTTCCGCCTCTTCAATTTCGGAAATACAAGGAACATGAATGAAGGATGCCATTCCTCCTGCTCCTATTACTCCAAGTTTTACTTTCTGTGCCATAATAATTTCCTCCCTAAAGGTTATAAATATATTTTTGTCTTGTCTATTAATACAATCAATATCAATAAGGTTTACGAGAGTAATAATATCATACAAAAAAGCATTTGTCAAGCGGTTAACGTTAAAAAATTACCCTTTGTTTCGGAATTATTTTTATGCAGCAAAAAAAGAGGCACAACACTCGGTTATGCCCCTTTTTTACAATCTTCAATTTTTAGATTTCGGGAATTTCGATTTCGATTTCGTGACCGAGCTCTGCGGATCTTACGATACCGTCGATAATAGCCTGGTTGTAGATAATCTGGCTTGAGGGAACAGGTGCGGGAGTGCCGTCCTTGCAAGCATCAAGGAAGGTTCTTATCTTCATATCAAAGAGATTTGACATCTTACTGTCGATGATCGGGATAACAGTTTCTGTCTGGAGACCTGCAACCTCGTGATAAATCTTCATAGGACCGCCAACCGAGCCGTTCCAGCAGTCTGTTGAAGGAATACGAAGACTTCCCTTTGTACCCATGATGATTGTGTCACCGGGGGTGTCAAGATTCATTGCCCACGCAATACGGAAGTCGAGTATGATACCGCCTTCAAGTCTTACAAAACCTGCAGCGAAGTCCTCAACGCCGAACGCCTTTGCATACTCTTCCTTCTTGTCAGCGGGATATCCGCAATACTTGGGGTCTGTGCCGAAAAATGCTGACTTATAACCCGAAACTGTAAGAGGCTTGGGATAACCGATAGCATTGAGCACCATATCAAGAGAGTAGCATCCGATATCACCCATAGCACCGATACCGCCTGTTTCGGAAGCAATAAATGATGTACCGAAGGGTGTGGGAATACCTCTGCGGCGTCCGCCGCCTGTCTGTATGTAGTAAATCTGACCGAGCTCGCCAGATTCAACAATCTTCTTAATCTGCTGCATATTGGCATCCATTCTGGGCTGGAAGCCGATTGAAAGAACCTTACCGCTCTTCTTTTCAGCACGCATTACTTCAATTGCTTCATCAAGAGTAACTGTGAAGGGCTTTTCAAGCATAACGTTAATGCCGTTTTCAAGAGCATAGATTGCGGGAGCCGCATGCTGACGGTTGTAGGTACAGATAGAAACCGCATCAATCTTGAGGCTCTTATCGTCTATCATTTCCTTGTGAGAAGCATAGTCGGTCTTTACACCTTCAACTCCATGCTTTTCAAAGAAAGCCTTTGCCTTACCGGGAATAAGGTCGCAACCTGCAACGATTTCAACGTCCTTCTGGTTCTTATAAGCCGCCATATGAGCGTCTGCGATCCAACCGCATCCGATAATAGCAACTCTTACCTTCTTGTCAGAAACTTCCTTAGCAGTTTCTCTGACACTGAGGTCGTTGAGATTTTCCATTGTCTTATCTGCCATTGTTTTTTCCTCCGTATATTAAAAAATATATAAGTTACATTACTTACCGAATTTAGTATATAGCATATCTTGACATTTTGCAATACAAATATTGCCTTTTTAATTAAAAATATTGCTCTCTTATAATTTCAGAGCCGTTTTCCTCCGAGGGAGTATGACCGAAAAAGGCTTTGTAATTTCTGTAAAAGGTTGCATAATCGCAAAAGCCGCTGAGAATATAAGCTTCGTTCGGAGGACTGCCTGTCCTTATGAGTCTTTGCGCTTCAAACAAGCGCTTTGATGTGATGTACTTTTTCGGTGTGGTCATAAGGTATTTTTTAAATATGTGATGCAGATGGCTTTTTGTTATAAAAAGCTCATTGCATATCTCATCAACACCTGTAAGAGTAGTAAGATTTTTTTGTATATATGCAGTTGCCCTTGTTACAAGAGGATTTACACGTGAGGTTTCCTTGCGGTCCTTTTCCTTTGAAAGCAAATACATATGAAAAAGCAAGGCTTTCACTATAGCATCTATTCCCACCAATGCCCTCTCTTTATCAAAGGAATTTATGTATATATCATAGCTCGACAAAAAGGCTTCTACAGCATGCTCCTCCAAATGGATAATCGTATTTATGTGCGGAAGCAATTCACGCAGTTCATCGGGAAGCAGTAAAGGGTCAAAAAGCACATTATACCTGTCATATTCGGAGGGTTCATACATTATTATTCTGTGTTGTATATTCGGAGGTATAAGGAGAACATCGTTTTGGTGCAACCTGTATGCTTTACCCTCCATAAAATATACCCCGCTTACCTTTACAAAGTATATCAGCTCATAAACATCGTGCTCGTGAAGCAAAATCGAATCGGGCATTACCCTTTCGTAACTGACATGATTTCCGGAAATCACGGCTATTCCGTTTGCCATTTTTTCACCCCCTTTAGGGGATTATACCTCAAAAGTACATTTTTTGCAATACTTTATTACATTTTTTGATATTTACATTTCAAAATATCAACTGTATAATGTAACTAAGAAATATCAGGAGGATTATATATGAAAAAACTAAAGGTTGCTATAATCGGACAAGGCAGAAGCGGAAAAAACATACACGGCGCTTTCTTCAGAAGTTCGCTTAACGAAAAATTTGAAGTCGTTGCAGTTGTGGAAATGGATGAGGTAAGACGCAACAGAGCGTTGGAGTTGTACGAGGGCTGTGAGATTTACAGTAACTACACGGAGCTTTTCGGAAGAGATGATATTGACCTTGTGGTAAATGCCACCTTCTCCGAGCTTCATTACCCTGTATCAATTGATTTGATGAAGCATGGCTTCAATGTGCTTGTTGAAAAGCCCATGGCAAGAACACGTTACGAATGCGAAGATATGATAAAAACAGCCAAGGATAACAACGTAGTGCTCGCTGTATTCCAGCAGTCATTCTTTGCACCGTTCTACGAGTCGGTAAAGGAGCTTATCGCATCGGGAAAGCTGGGTGAGATACAGCAGGTTTCAATAAAATATAATAATTTTGCACGTCGTTGGGACTGGCAGACAGTTCAGTTTAAAAACGCAGGCGGTCTTTACAACACAGGTCCTCACCCCGTTGGCTTTGTATGCGATATGTTGGGATTTTCGGATGAAATTAAGGTTGAATATTCGAAGCTTGCCTGCTGTATGACAAGCGGTGACTCGGATGACTTTGCAAAGGCTATTGTTACTGCCCCCGGAAAGCCTCTTGTTGACCTTGAGGTTATATCGGTGGATGCTTACAGTCCCTTTAACATCAAGCTGTTTGGTTCAAGAGGATGTGCCGAGTATACTCCCACAACCTATAAATACAAGTATGTTGTAGACAGTGAAAACGAGCCAAGACCTCTTATTATCGAAAGCCTTAGAAAAGACGACGGAGAACCCACTTACTGTGCTGAAAACCTTGTTACGCACAGCGAAGAAGGAAAATTCGACGGAACAGCATTTGATATCGGAACAAAGAGACTTTATGACACGGTTTATGAGAGAATAGTAAACGGTACTCCCCTGCCCATCGGTCCCGAGCATGCGGCAAAAATTATCGGTGTAATTGAAACTGTACACGCACAGAATCCTCTTGAAAGGAAATATTAATGATGAAGAAAATTGCAATACTCGGTTGTGAAAATTCCCATGCAAATAACTTTTTGAAGGCGAGCATTACGGACAAAATGTTTGCGGATGACATTGAGTTTGCGGGTGTATTCAGTGAATACGAGGGCGCAGCCGAAAAGCTGAATGAAGAATTCGGTGTCCCTGTTATGAAATCTTACGATGAGCTTGTGGGCAAGGTTGACGGTATTATGGTAACCGCACGTCACGGCGCAAACCATTACAAATACGCAAAGCCCTATATTGAAAGCGGAATCCCCATGTTTCTTGACAAGCCCATCACCTGTGACGAAGAAGAAGCTGTAAAATTCATGCGTGAGCTCAAGGAAAAGAACATTCCCGTAACCGGCGGTTCATCCTGCCCTCATGCCGACCTTGTGCGTGAGCTTGCAAAAGGCATGAAAGACGGAGCATACGGAAAAGTTTTTGGCGGATTCTTACGAGCACCCGTCAGCATTGACAACGAATACGGCGGCTTTTGGTTCTATTCACAGCACCTCGTTCAGGTAATGTGCGAAATATTCGGTTTCTATCCAAAATCTGTCATCGCATTTACAAATCGCCCCACCGTAACTGTTGTGGTGCGATACGAGGAATATGATGTAACAATCACCTTCACCGAAGGCTACTACACATACTCTGCAATTGTCAGCGGTGAAAAGGGTCTTGTTGGAGGAGATTACACTCTTGCCGATGTATTTGTTCGTGAATTTGAGGAATTTCACGAGCTTTTTGAAAACAAGCAAAGGCTCAACTACAATGACTTTATTTCATCTGTTTTTGTCATCAATGCAATAATGCGTTCTATGGAAAGCGGCAAGGAAGAAAAAGTACATACATTCGAGGAGATATAATATGGCATACATAATTTCGGCTTTTGCCGATGAATACAGTCCCGATTTTGACACACAGCTTTCAGCTTTGAAGGAAAACGGTATTTCTGCCATTGAACCGAGAAACGTATCGGGTACAAATATTTCAAGTCTTGACGATGCACAGCTTGAAGAGGTTTCAAAAAAAGTAAAGACTGCGGGAATAAAGGTATCCTCTATAGGCTCTCCTCTCGGAAAAATAAAGATTGACGACCCCATGCAGCCCCATCTTGAGCTGACAGAACGCACATGCAAGATAGCAAAGGCACTTGACTGTAAAAGAATAAGAGTATTTTCATTCTATCTTCCCCGCGACATGAAAAAGCAATACAGAAGTGAGGTGCTCTCACGTCTTAACGCAATGCTGGACATCGCCGATTCCTACGGGATAACTCTCTGCCATGAAAATGAGGGCGGTATTTACGGAGAAGAACCCGAAATGTGCTTTGATTTATTTGAGGCACTGGGTTCAAGACTCAAGTGTGTATTTGACATGGGAAACTTCCGATTGGGAAAATATGACCCATGGAAAGCGTACACACTTTTAAAGGACAAAATAGAGTACTTCCACATAAAGGACGGCACGGCAAAGATGGAAATCGTACCTCCCGGACTTGGTGAGGGCAGAATTGCCGACATTCTTTCGGATTTTGCAAAAACAGCCGACAGAGATGTCTATATCACCCTTGAACCACACCTCCAAACCTTTGAAGGACTGAAAAAGCTGACAAACTCTGAGTTTTCGTATCCTTACGCCTACGAAACAGCGGAGGAAGCGTTCATTGATGCACTCAATAAATTGAGAAAGCTTATCACAACAACAAGATAAAACGGTGTGGCTGGTTTCGAGCAATTTCCCATATGTTAAAAAAGCGCGATAAATCGCACTTCAACACCCCTGCCCCTCAATCATGAGGGGT
>CAZYTA010000010.1:0-72926 GCA_964650465.1 uncultured Oscillospiraceae bacterium
CTCATGATTGAGGGGCAGGGGTGTTGAAGTGCGATTTATCGCGCTTTTTTATATCTTAGGAAATTGCATCTGAAACCACCTTGCCGTTTTACATTGTTTAGTGTTATGCCGAGGTTGAATACCTCGGCACAGCCGATGTGCATTTCGTCAGCCTCAAGTACCTCCATGATCTCGTCAAGCATTTCAAAAAGCACAATTCCCTTGGCTTTCCACGGCAGTTTCATATTATTTTCCTTATCTGAACAGTTCAAGTACAGGCTTAACTCCTTTTATTGCTTTGGGAACATCGGGAATAAAAGCACCTTCCAGACTTATTCTTGCATCGTAGCCGCACTTTTTCAAGGCGTTTGCCCAAGGTATGCAGGATTCTATATCGGAGGAGTCTGGAATTTTGCGGTCGGCATTTGCACGGGCTATGTGTACATGATGTAAGAGACCGCCTGAATTTTCTATTGCATCAAGAGATTCTCCGCTTTTAAATACATGATAGAAATCTGCAAGGCAGAAAACCTTTTCGTGAGCGGCTCTCTTACAAAACTCCAAGCCCTCGGCAACAGTGTTAATAAGGTTCGTTTCCTTGACCTGCAATGGCTCAATCACTATTTCCATTCCTACTTCGCCTGCAGCATCTCCGCATATACGAAGTACCCTTATAAATTGCTCTTCTGCTGTATTTCTGTCAAAGCCATCGGGAATTGTACGGGCACCACCGCTACCCAATACAGCTACTTTGCCACCGAGCTCAGCGGCACGTTTGAATCCGTTTTTTGCGTGCTCTTCAATTGCCTTAAGGTCAACATTGTCTCCTACGAGCTTAATATCGCTGCCGAAAAAACCGTTATAGGATTCGGCAGGGAAGGAGTAACGCTCAATCTCCTTATAAACCTTGGAAAATTCTCTGTCACTCATTGAGGCAATAACATTAAAGCACAGCTCTATATAATCATATCCTTCGTCTTTTAAGAGTTTTATGTTTGTATAAGGGTTACACACACCGAATTTCATGATTTTCACCTTTCTGTATTGACTTTTTATTATCAATTGAATTATAATACATTTGAAACCAAAAATCAAGATAAAAAAGAGAGGTTTTGATAATGGGCTACAGATTTATAAGATTTCCTGAAGGAAAAGGAAAAGCTGTAACATTCAGCTACGATGACGGAGTAAAGGCTGATATCAGGCTGTCAGAAACACTTACACGTTATGGGATGAAGGGTACTTTCAATATTAACAGCGCTTTTGTTGGAATCAACGAAAATAAGCTGACTGCTGATGAAATAAGAGAGCATATTATCGAAAAAGGACACGAGGTTGCCCTTCACGGTGCAACTCACATTGCTCCCGGCAGAGCAACGCCTCTTGAAGGTATAAAGGACACATTGAATTGCCGCCTCGGACTTGAAAAAATGTTTGGCATGATTATCCGCGGTATGGCATATCCCGATAGCGGTATAAGAGTTTTTGAAAACGGTTCAAGCCTTGAAACCGTAAAGAAATACCTTGCCGACCTTGGCGTAGCATATTCAAGAACCTTGGCGGGTGACAATGATTCGTTCAGTATCCCTTCGTCATGGTATGAATGGATGCCTACAGCCCATCATAACAACCCCAATATTATGAAATGGATAGACAAGTTTATTGCAATAAATACAGAGCAGGGATATATTTCCACAAGGGGTGCAAAGCTGTTTTATATCTGGGGCCATGCCTACGAATTTAACAACAATGATAACTGGGACCACCTTGAAGAAATATGCCAAAAGCTTTCCGGCAGGGAGGATACCTGGTATGCAACAAACATTGAGATATACGACTATGTTACTGCCTACAATTCACTGATATGGTCGGCAGATGGGGGTAGAGTATACAATCCCACGCTTAAAACAATATGGTTTGAGGAAAACGGAATATTGCACAGAATAGATTCCGGAGAAACTGTAAAAATATAATACAAAAAGCGGCAGACGCCACTCGTAATGCTCTCCTATCGTTACGATTGTATTATACGGCTCGGACTCATGCAATTTCATAGTAAATAGAAAAAATTGGTCTGTAGTATTTACAGACCAATTTTTATGCAAAAGCGACGAATAATTGTAGGGACCGATGTCCTCGACGGTCCGGGGTTTGTGCATATTGTGAGTTTTGCTACAGCCTCTTTTTGTATTATTAAAACTCTTTTTTCAGCATATCCGCGAAATCCTTGACATAGATATCGGATACTGCTTCTATTTCGTTGGCGTACTGCGCCGAGGTGTCATCGTACATTGCAACGGTATACATTCCCGATGCTTTTGCTGTAGTGATGGCGGTGAGGTTATCGTCTACAAAAACGCAATCGCCGACCGTTGTATTCAGTCTTTCCGCTGCCATTTCGTATATTATCACCTCGGATTTGGTATGACCGAAGTCATCTATTGTCCACACCTTATCAAACAGGTGATATACACCGTTATTCTGCAAGCACTCGTCAACATACAGGTGAGGTGATGCAGTCAGGACACTTACCTTGTGTCCCCGTTGGATAAGCGTCTCCAGTGTATATGACACATTTTTCTTCAGTTTTACATTTGTAGTGTACTCTTTGTAAAGCGTTTTTGAGATATTGTCCAGATAGTCCTCAAGAGAAATATCAAGTCCCAATGAAATTGTGTGCTGTGATGCCCTGTAGTTGCCCAGAGGTGTTATAGTGTTTACAAACCCTGCGGGAACAGGAATTCCTGCACTTTTCAATGCATCAATGTGTACTCCCGCCCATGTAGGCATTGAGTCAACCAATGTTCCGTCAAAATCAAAAATGTAGTTCATGTTTGCACCTTAAATTCAGCCATCGGCATAGCGCCGATGGCTGAAAAAAATTATCCTAACTTATCAAATACCTTAACTATTTTCTTGAAATGGAGTCTTGCAGGGTTATACTTCTTTGCATAGTATGACTCAAAATTGGATTGACCGCTGGTAAACATACCGCTGAGCATAAACGCAAAGCCCTGGAAGCCGTCATAGAGATAACCGAACTCGTACATACGTCCGTCGATTATCATATCAAGTATTTCCTTGGACTCGGAGTCACGAAGGTATCTTGTTTTCAGTGCTATCTCGTAGAGAGTGGGAATAACCTGCTTATAGGATTCGGCAGAAAGAGCTTCTACAACAGTACCAACGAATTCGGTGTCCTTTACTGTCTTGGGTACTGCAAGAACAGTATGCTCACCGGGTGACATTGTGTAGTAGTTCTGCTGATTCTCATTCCACTTAGGCATGGGAAGCATACCGTACTCATCTTCAAAATTTCTCAGCTGCTCACCTGTGGGAGAGCCGATGGAAGCAAGAGCGAAAATTGCCTGCTTGTTATAGAACAAGTCCATACCCTGAGGCTGATCGTTGTCGGGTCTGTAGTGTACACCGTTGGTGTTAAAGCAGAGGTCATAAATATTCTGAACGATATTGTTTATCTTGTCTGTCTTTACAGCTATCTGAGGTATGCCGTCTGCATCCTTCTTCACTGTGGGATTGTCAAACGCCCACAGCCAAGGATTGATACCGCAGCCATACTCGTGTCCCTGAGCGAAGCCGTAGAAGTCGCTGTCAGTTCTGTCACCTGAGCCGTCGGAGTCAATGTAAATGTCTTTTACAAGATTGTAGAAATAGTCGTATGTCCAATCGCCCTGAAGAACTACATCGTAAAGGTTGCCCATATCGTATGCTGCCGCAAGGTTTTTGTTGAACATCATACATTTAGCGCCGGATATTGCGGTGTAGTTAAAGTCGGAGATTGCAAGAATACACTTACCGTCATATGTCAGGTCGGTAGCACAGCTTGCCGCCCACCAGGGCTTTGAAAAGTCGATGTTGGGAATATCGTACCAATTCAGGAAAATATTCTTAAGTACGGTTGTGCCTGCAGAGGCGGAGTGTGAGCAGAAGAGGTCAAACTCATCCGCACCCGACATAACATTCTTTTCTACCCATGACTGTACATCATAGTAGATAGCCTGATATGCCACTTCAATTTCAAAATTGAAACGATCTTCTACAGTTTTGTTTCTGTTGTACTTTGCATCGGCAATAAGGTTACCCTTGTTTCTGTCCTCTTCCTTGATGAAATACTCGTCTGTTCTGTGACCGGCTATTCGGAACTTTCTTCCGCCGAAATCGTAATCGCCAAGCTCATCATCTATTGCTGCACGTTCTGCAAAGATATCTCCTTCTGTGAGCTCAACATTGCTTACTGTTTCTTTGCTTGTGTCCTTTACTTCTTCCTTGTCTTCACTGCAGGATGCTAAGGTAAATGTGAGTGATGACAAAAGGAGTGTAAGGGCAAGAATGATGGAAAGTGTTTTTTTCATAAAATTCTCCTGTATACTTTTTAAATTTTATGCCTTTTATCTATATTTATTATTTTACTATAAAACTTCATTTCTGTAAACAAAATAAATGCACAAAAAAGATTTCTCTTTTTTGTGCATTTGTTTTGAAAGCTTATCCGAGCTTATCAAATACCTTGACTATCTTTTTGAAATGAAGCCTTGCATTGGGGTATTTTTTTGCATAGTATGATTCGAAATTTGAGTTTTGAGAGTGCATTAAAGAGCCGAGCATAAAGCCGAAGCCCTGGAAGTTGTCATATATATAACCGAAGTCATATACACGTCCGTCAATGAGCAGATCAAGAACCTCTTTTGATTCGTTATCTCTGAGATATCTTGTTTTAAGGGCTATTTCATAAAGAGTAGGAATAACTTGCTTGTAGGATTCAGCGGAAAGTGCCTCTACAAGTGTACCTACAAACTCTGTATCCTTAACTGTTTTTGGTACAGCCATACAGGTATGTTCACCGGATGCCATAGTGTGATATGCATTCTGATTTTCATCCCACTTGGGGAAGGGAAGAACGCCGTATTCATCCTCAAAGTTACGAAGTCCTTCTCCTGTAGGAGATGAAATAGATGCAGTAGCAAATATAGCCTGTTTGTTAAGAAGAAGAGTAAGACCTTGAGGAGCAGTATTGTCGGGCTCGTAATGAACACCGTTTGTATTGTAGAAGAAATCGTAAAGAGAAGTAACGATATCGTTTATTTTTTCGGTTTTTACTGCTACCACCGGGATTCCGTCCTCGTCTTTTGCAACTGTGGGATTGTCAAATGCCCAAAGCCACGAGCTATCGCAACACTGGTACGCTCCGGACTGAGCAAAACCGAAGAAATCACCTGTGTTTCTATCACCGGAGCCATCCGTGTCAGCGTAGATGTCTTTTACAAGATTATAGAAATAATCAAAAGTCCATTTGCCGCTTAGAACCACATCATAGAGGTTTCCAAGGTCATAAGCATTTGCAAGGTTTTTGTTGAATATTATGCAGTAAGAGCCTGATATAGCTGAAAAGTTGAAGTCTGATACTGCAAGAATACACTTGCCGTCATAGGTAAGCTCGTTTGCACAGCTGGATGACCACCAGGGCTTTGTGAAATCAACATTGGGAATATCATACCAGTTGAGAAATACATTTTTCAGAACAACACCGCCTGCTGATGCTGTGTGAGAGGCAAACAGGTCGAATTCATCGGCACCTGACATAACTGTCTTTGTTACCCATGCGGTAACATCGCTGTATGTACCTGTGTAGGTGATTTCTATTTCGGCGTTAAAACGGTTTTCAACCGTTGTGTTACGGTTGAACTTTGCATCTGCAATAAGGTCTCCCTTGTTTCTGTTGTCTTCTTCTACGAAGAAATCAGAGGGCTTATGAGTAGCAATTCTGAACTTTTTGCCACCGAAGTCATATTCTCCAAGCTCGTCGGATACAGCCGCGCGCTCAGCGAAAATATCCCCCTCCTCAGCGGGAGCTGTTGTATCTGCTGTCTTTTCCGTGTCACCCTTTTTGGTTTCATCCTTGCCGCAGGAGGTAAGTGTTAATGCCACAGATGAGAAAAGCAGTAAAAGTGCCAATGTAAGTGAAATAATTCTTTTCATGGTTTTCCTCCGTAATTTTTATTACACTTTATTTTACCATACATTGCCCTTTTAGTAAACAAAATAAATGCACAAAAAAGCCGAAGCCTTTTTGTGCATTTGTATGCTTGAATATTAGCCTAACTTATCGAATACCTTGACAATCTTCTTGTAGTGAAGTCTTGCCGAGTTGTACTTCTTCTGGTAGTATGACTCGAAGTTGTTGTTATCGTTTTCAAACATCGAACCGAGCATAAAGCCAAAGCCCTCGAAGCCGCCGTAGATGTAACCGAAGTCATACATACGGCCGTCGATAACGATGTCAAGTACCTCCTTGGACTCGTTATCTCTGAGGTATCTGGTCTTAAGAGCTATCTCGTAAAGAGTGGGGATAACCTGCTTGTAGGATTCAGCGGAAAGAGCTTCTATAACTGTTCCTACAAACTCTGTATCCTTAACTGTCTTGGGTACTGCAAGAACTGTATGCTCACCGGGAGTCATAGTGTAGTAATTCTGCTGGTTCTCGTCCCACTTGGGAAGGGGAAGCATACCGTACTCGTCCTCGAAATTACGAAGACCTTCACCTGTGGGTGAGCCTATACCGCCCATAGCGAATACTGCCTTCTTGTTAAGGAAGAGGTCCATACCCTGACCTGACTCGTTATCTCTTCTGTAGTGAACACCGTTTGAGTTGAAGAGATAGTCATAAAGACCTGTAACGATGTTGTTTATCTTGTCTGTCTTAACCGAGATGGTGGGAACACCCTCCTCGTTCTTTGTAACGGTGGGGTTATCGAAAGCCCAGAGCCATGTGGAAATAGCACACTGCCATGCGTGAGACTGAGCGAAGCCGTAGAAGTCTCCGTCGGACTTGTCACCCGAGCCGTCCTCGTCGATGTAAACATCCTTGGTAAGCTCTACAAAGTAATCAAAGGTCCAATCGCCGTTAAGTACAACATCATAAAGGTCGCCCATGTCATATGCTGCCGCAAGGTTCTTGTTGAAGAACATTGCCATAGCACCTGTAACCGCTGTGTAGTTGAAGTCTGAGATAGCAAGGATACACTTGTTATCGTAGGTAAGCTCGTTTGCACAGCTTGATGCCCACCAGGGCTTTGAAAAATCAACATTGGGAATGTCATACCAGTTAAGGAATACATTCTTAAGAACTGTGCCGCCTGCCGATGCGCCGTGTGAGCAGAAAAGGTCAAACTCGTCTGCGCCCGACATAACAGTCTTTGCAACCCATGACTGTACATCGTAGTAGATAGCCTGATAAGCAACCTCGATTTCGAAGTTGAAGCGGTCCTCTACTGTCTTGTTTCTTGCATACTTAGCGTCTGCAATAAGGTCGCCCTGGTTTCTTTTGTCTTCCTCGATGAAGTATTCGTCTGTTCTGTGGCCTGCAATACGGAACTTTCTTCCGCCGAAGTCATATTCACCAAGCTCATCGGAAATAGCCGCACGCTCAGCAAAAATGTCACCCTCTACAGCAGGACCGTCATCAATAACGGTTTCTGCCTTTTTCTTTGTTTCCTCTTCTTCCTCGCCGCATGACACAAGTGTAAGTGTCAATGTTGAGCAGAGAAGGAGGAGCGCAAGTAAAAGTGAAATAATTCTTTTCATTTTTCTCTCCTTAAATATAAGTATTAATGCACTATATTACAGTATATCAAATTATTTGTAAATAGTAAATTAAGTAAATGCACAAAAAAGCAATGACTCTTTTGTGCATTTATCTAACAAAAGGGATTCTTTGGATGAAAAATCAATATTGGGGTATTGTTAATCCTCAATTGCTGCCTTTTTGTTAAGTATTTTATTTATTATTTCAGGCGGGAACTTCGGCTTTCTGTCATAGGTGTAAAGTCCGTTCTGCTCCTGCTCAATGTCGGTAAGCTGTGTATAGCAGTATCCGAACATCAGAGGGTTTTCAAGAAGCACATCTGTAAGTCCTTCAAGGCGAGTGAGAAATTCCTCTTCGGTCTTGGGAGCGTTGCCGTATCCCCAGCCTTTTTCGTCATCCGTCCAGCGTATTCCGCCGTACTCGCTGACGAACATGGGTGTGCCGTAGGTGTAGGTCTGTCTGCTGACAAACCATGGCTGTCCCTTCTCCCTTGAATTATCTATAATGACGTTGGCAAAGTCTGTATAGGTCTTTCTGAAGTTTACGGGGTCTTGGTCATAGTCATGTACATCGAAAATATCCGTCTCTACATGGAAGTTACCGCTTGTATCGATACATGGGCGGGAGGGGTCTATTGCCTTTGTTGTTCTGTACACGAGAGAAAGAACGCCGTCGAACTGCTTTCTGCCATTTTCGTCCCAGGTTTCGTTGAAGGGACACCAGCCTACAATTGAGGGGTGATTGATGTCGCGCTCAAGCTCCTCTATCCATTCGGGCAGTATTCCGTATATGCTGTCGGCATAGGACACATCAAGTCCCCAATTCGGGAACTCTCCCCATACTATATAGCCCATTCTGTCGGCATGGTAAAGAAATCTTTCCTCGAAAACCTTTTCGTGAAGTCTTGCGCCGTTGAAGCCCATGGCAACCGAGCGCTCAATGTCAGCCTTCAGTTCATCGTCCGAAGGGGCGGTGTAAAGTCCGTCGGGATAAAATCCCTGGTCAAGCACAAGCCTTTGAAATACAGATTTTTCGTTGATGAGGAATTTATAGCCGTCGAGACGCAGTGAGCGGAGACCGAAATAGCTGGTTACCTTATCGTCGCCGTAGGTCAGCACAAGGTCATAAAGACCGCCCTTTCCTACCTCCCACAGATGCTTTTCAAGGAGCTTTATTGACAGTTTTGCGCTTCCTCCGTGTGAGGATACCTCTGCTTCGCCCATAAAGCGACCGTCAAAGAATGCCTGTACCTTGAAGGTACCCTCACCCTTAAGCTGAGCATTTACGAAAAATGTGCCGCTTTCGATATCGCAGGCATACTTCGCCTTGATTATCCTTGCCTTAGGTACAAATTCAAGCCATACTGTTTGCCATATGCCCGTTGTCCTTGTGTATGAACATCCGTAGGACTCATAGCGCATTGATTGTTTTCCCGAAGGAATGAGTCGGCTTCTTGTGTCATCAAGGGCATTTACCGTAAGTGTATTTCTGCCCTCTCTCACAAAGGCTGTTATATCAACAGTAAAGGATACATAGCCGCCCTTGTGTCTGCCGCATTCAACGCCGTTTATGTATATTACCGCCTCATAGTCAACTGCACCGAAGTGAAGAAGTATATCGCCCTTCATCTGCTCATCGGTTATATCAAATTCCCTTTTATACCATACCGAATTGACAAAATCGGTATTTCCAATGCCCGACAGCTTACTTTCGGGGCAGAAGGGGACATTAATCACCTTTGAAAATTCTGCACTTTCTTCAAAGAGTCCTCTTGAGACTCCGCTGACACCGCTGTCGAATTCAAACTGCCATTCACCGTTAAGATTATGCCAGTTATCCCTCATAAATTGGGGCTTCGGATGCTCTGCTCTGTATATCATGGCTATTCTCCTTATTTGTTAAGTATAATAAGATATGTGCTGAACAAGGTCATATTTATAACTGCCGAGTAGTTGTCACTGCTGAAGGTCTCTGTTTTAACAAGCTTCATGTCATTGTTTTCGTCAAGGAGATAGAATTGTGCTTTAGCGGGACCAAAGCCCTTGAGGTCGACTGTCACTTCCTTTGCCTCTGTGCTGTCATCGTCATTGTAGTGAGTCAACATGACAGCCGCTCTTTCTTCGCTTCTTGCCACAACCGCAAGGATATCTCCCTCGCCCTTTGCCTCTGCCGCACTGTCCAGCTTGTAAAGCTCATTGAACATTCTGAATGGGTAGTATCCCTTCAGACATTCGCATACAAAGTCTGTGTTGAACATTCCGTTCATTCCGCAGGGGCGGGCATCGTAATACATCATCATATCAATGGGTGCATACTGACACTCGCACATTACACCTGCAATAAAGGATGAGCCTTTGAGTCCCTTTTCCGATTTGAGAGAATATAACCAATCCTCTCCTGTCCAGCCTCTGACATAATTCCATTCGTTGTTGATACTCTCTGTCTCTGTAAAGCCGTGTTTGTCGAGCATTGCTCTTACATTGCGGCATCTTTCGCCGATATCACTCGGCTCCTTTGCATAGCTGTGCCATGAGAAGAAGTCAATGGGAGCCTGTCTTTTCCTCATCTCTCCGAGGAAGTCATCTGCCCATTCCATCCAGCCCGCAAGTGCGGGACCGCCTATTTTAAGGTGGGGGAAGCATGATTTGAGATGCTTTGAGGCAATCTCGTAAAGGTCAAAATATTCGGCTCTTGTACCGCCCCATGTTCTCTTGTTGGGGGAGTCATCTGCATCAAGGTCGGGCTCATTCCATATTTCCCAGTATTCAATATCGTATTTAAATCCATTTGCCCAGCCTTCGGTATAGTGACGGATTATGTGCTCGCATATTACCGCCCATTTATTGAAATCGCGGGGAGGCAGTGTGTTGTACTTCTTGCAGGCGTGCTCAATCTTTGAGCCGAGACGGTAGAAGGTCTTTGTTCCCGAAAAGTCAATTACACGGAGATATTCGTCGGTAATTGCAAAATCGTAGGACGCCTCATCGTAGGGGTCGGCATCGAAATTTGGGAATATAAAATTTACATCTACAGTATGCTCACCGCCGTAGGTGGCATTGAAGGATGCGTCATGAGTTCTGGCATAAGGAATGCCGGCCTCCTTCCATGCGTCCATGTTGGTTATTCTCTGGTCTGCGGCAAATTTGTATACAGGTCCGTTGTTAACTGCATGCATGGGCTTCACCCTGCCCGTTGCTTTTGTAAAATCAATACTTGCTTTCATACTTACCTCCGTCTGTATTTTCTACTTATTAGAATAATTGAAACAGATAAAAAAATCAATCACATATTCTACCATAAAAGTTGACATATCCTACTGTTTTTGATATTATATATCGGGAGGGCAAAAGAAATGATAAACATAACAGATATCCGTCATGCATGGCCTGAGCCTGCGGGATTTTTGATGAGCAGAACAAACGGACACCCCGAGTACACTTTTCTTCACTTTTTCAACAGCGTAAGTATTGAGTACAAGGGAAGTGTAATAAAAACACAGCCTCATGCAGTGATACTTTTCGACATAAACACTCCGCAGTTTTTTGAAAGTCCTGAGCCTCTTGTGCATGACTGGATTCACTTTACACTTTCATCACCCTTCGATTTCGGATTTTTGACAGATACTATTTACTATCCTTCTCATTCCGATTTTATAACAGATATGATAAGAGAGCTTGAAGCAGAGTTTTTTGATTCGCGTTCCCGACGCCGAGAGTATATGGAAATAAAGGTCAGAGAACTGTTTTTAAAGCTTTCAAGGGAAATTGCAAGCAACGGAGAGATGGGAATAAACCTTGAAACCAAAGAGAAGCTGAGATACCTCAGAGGTCATATGTTTTCTCATTTGAGAGAAAACTGGACGGTTAAAAGAATGGCAGATGAGGTAGGCTTGAGTCAATCCAGATTTTTTACGGTATACAAAAGCTTTTACGGAATATCACCTGTATCTGACTTGATACGTGCAAGGATGAACAGTGCGAAAAATATGCTTCTTTACAGCGGAAGGCGTATTGAGGAAATAGCGGAGCTGCTCGGTTATCAGAACATAACCCATTTTATACGCCAGTTCAAAAAGGAAAACGGAATGTCTCCGTCGGCATACAGAAAAGTCAACCGCAGTACTTGATAAAGTCCACGGAATGTGATACAATCAAAAAGAGGTGAACAAACTTGAAAATAGCTTTAATACAGCCCCCTTACTCTACGGACTATTCAAAAACAGACGAATATTTTAAAAGAGAAATTGAATATCTCGACTCCTGCGACGAGTCGATGGATATTATCGTAATGCCCGAGCTTTGCGATGTTCCTTGCCTTGCTTCTACCCGTGAAGAAAGTGAAATGGCAGTAGAAAAATACAATAAAGCATTTCTCGACAAATGCTCCGAAACCGCAAAGAGATGTCATGCAATTATTTTTGCAAACGCAAGAGACAAAAGCAATAAAGGTTATCTCAATACCACATTTGCCTTTGACAGACTTGGGAATATAGCAGGCAAATACTATAAACAGCACCTTGTTATGAGCGAGGTGGACAAGCTGAAGCTTGACAGCGACTATTCCTTTGAGTTTTCCGAGCCTACCGTTTTGGAGATTGAAGGTTTGAGATTTGGATTTCTTGTCTGCTACGATTTTTATTTCTATGAAGCTTTTGCCAATATGGCAAGATATAATCCGGATGCTGTCATCGGATGTTCGCATCAAAGAAGCGACACCCATCTCGCCCTTGAAATAATGTCACAGTTTTTAGCTTATAACACCAATGCATACGTACTTCGTTCATCAGTTTCCATGGATGAGAGCTCGGACATCGGAGGCGGAAGCATGGTGGTTTCTCCGAGAGGCGAAATACTTTTGAATATGAAGAGCAGGACAGGAATTGAATGTGTCGAAATAGATATAAAGGACAAGTACTACAAGCCTGCGGGCTTCGGTAATCCTCCCGCAGCACATCATGAGTATATTGAGCTTGGAAGACGGCCATGGAAATACCGCCCCGGCGGTTCAGCCATTGTTCGTGATGACAGAAGGATGAAGTACCCGAGAGTCTGTGCTCACCGAGGCTTTAATACCGTTGCCCCCGAAAACAGTCTCCCCGCCTTCGGTGCGGCGGTTTCAATGGGGGCGGATGAGATAGAGCTTGATTTGTGGGAAACCGCAGACGGCGAAATAGTGTCTGTTCACGACCATGTGCTTGACAGAGTTTCCGACGGTACAGGCTATGTATGGGAGCATACTCTTGACGAGCTGAAAAAGCTTGACTTCGGCATAAAGTACAGTGCAGAGTTTGAAGGACTCAAAATCCCCACATTTGAGGAGATACTTAAAAAATTTTCCTGCCATACGGTTATGAATATACACATCAAATTTATGGAAAACCACAAGCCGTACAGCGAGAGGGCGCTTAAGAAAATAGTTGACCTTATCAATAAGTATGACTGCCGAAAGTATGTGTACTTCATGGTATCAAACAACGAATATCTTGCCCGACAGTGCAAGGCTATTGCTCCCGATATTCCCCTTTGTGCAGGCTCGGGAGATAATGATTGGGATATAGTTGATTTTGCCATACGTGAGGGATGCTCGAAAGTTCAATTCGGAAAGCCCGACTTTAACCGTGAGCTGATAGAACAAGCTCATGCAAACGGAATAATATGCAATGTGTTCTGGTCGGATGACCCCGAGGAGACAAAGCAATTTCTTGAAATGGGTATAGACACAATACTTACAAACGACTACAACCGCATAGCAAAGGCGGTAGAAGAATATAAAACGGAGAAAAAGTTATGATAACAGAAAAGATTTTCGGAAAAACTTCAAAAGGTGAAGAGGTAAAAGAATACATACTCACAAACGGTACTCTTGAAGTGTCAATTATCAACTACGGCGGTGCGGTAAGGTATATAAATGTCCCCGACAAAAACGGCGTTGTACAGGATGTTGTCCTTGGCTGGGACGATGTTGAAGGCTATGAAAAGGGAAGCGGATATTACGGAGCCTTTGTTGGCAGATTCGGCAACAGAATAATCAATTCGGAATTCACGCTCAACGGCAAGACATATCATCTTACCCCAAACAATGGCAGGAACCATCTTCACGGCACATTTTCAAAGCGTGTACTTGATTCAAGAATTGACGGTGACAGCGTTGTAATGAGCCTTGTCAGTCCACCCGAGGAAGAGGGATATCCGGGAACGCTTTCCGTTACGGTGGTTTATACCCTTACGGAGAATAACGGCTTGCAGATAGGCTACACAGCTGCTACCGATGAGGATACGGTAATAAATCTTACAAATCATTCGTATTTTAATCTTAACGGACAAAACGGAAGGGGAGTTCAGGACCTTCATTTGCAGATTATGGCAGACCGCTTTACACCTGTAAACGAGGAGGTAATCCCCACAGGTGAAATCCTCGCCGTTGACGGCACTCCCTTTGATTTGAGAGAGGGCTTGAAGGTTGGGGAAGGTCTTGCAAGTACACATCCCCAGATGGTTGTGACAGGAACATATGACCACAATTTCATATTTCCGAAATCGGACAGCTCTGTGCCATTTGCAACCGTTTATTCCGAGGATACAGGCATAAAGATGGAGGCATTTACTACCGAGCCTGCTGTACAGCTATATGTAAAGAATGTAAAGGATGTACCTCCTGCCGAGGAGGGCAAAAAGAATCCCAAGCAGTCCGCTCTTTGCCTTGAAACACAGCACTATCCCGCAAGCCCCAATTTCGACCATTTCCCTTCAACTGTACTCAAAAAGGGTGACACCTATCACCACTTTACAGAGTATCGCTTCAGCGTGGTTAAATGAGGAAGCTGAAAAAAGCATATGTAGAGATAACTAACATATGCAATAAGAATTGTACCTTTTGCCACGGCACTAAAAGAGCGCCAAGACAGATGAACCGTGAAGAATTTGACCGTGTACTCAATGAGCTTTGCGGTGTTACGGAATACATTTATCTTCATGTTTTGGGCGAGCCGCTTTGCCATCCCGATGTAATTGAATTTATAAAGAAGGCAACACAGCAAGGCTTTAAGGTCACTGTTACTACAAACGGAACGTTACTGTCTCCCGAGCTTCTTGACAGCGGCTTGTATAAGCTGCAGATATCCCTTCACAGTTTTGAGTCGGATGACGAAAAGGGTCACAGAGCGTATATGGACAGGATTATTGCTTTTTCGAGACTTGCCGCCATTAACGGAATACTTGTTTCACTGCGTTTGTGGAATCTCAATACGGAGGATTCAAATGTATGTGCCGAAAAAGCTCTTGAGCAGGCGTTTCCAAAGCCATGGACCGAGGGTAAAAATAGATCATTTACCCTTGATAGAAATATATTTATCAGCTATGCAGAGCGTTTTGAATGGCCTGACATGAGTGCCGTAGACAACGGAGAAAGCCTTTTTTGCTACGGACTTCGTGACCAGATAGGTATACTGTCTGACGGTACGGTAGTACCTTGCTGTCTTGATGCGGAAGGGGACATAGCTTTGGGTAACATCTATACTACCGCCCTTGCCGAAATACTTGACTCGGAGCGTGCCAAGGCAATATACAGCGGCTTTTCAAACCGCCGTGCTGTCGAAGAGCTATGCCGTAAATGCAATTATGCAAAACGCTTTGACAAATAACAGAAAGGAGTACGATTTTGTACTCCTTTCTGTTATTTAAACTGTGAATTGTAAAGCGTTTCATAAAAACCGCCAAGGGCAATAAGCTCATCGTGAGTGCCGCTTTCTGTTATTCTGCCGTCCTGTAAAACCAGTATCAGGTCGGCATTTTTTATTGTTGAAAGCCGATGTGCGATGATAAAGGAAGTCCTTCCCCTCATAAGCTTTTCCATTGCTTCGGAGATTTTTGCTTCTGTTCTTGAATCGACATTTGAGGTTGCTTCGTCGAGTATCAGCATTGGTGAATCGCTGAGCATCGCACGTGCAATGGTAATAAGCTGCTTTTGTCCTTTTGAAATATTTGTTCCGTCATCGGAAAGTACGGTATCATACCCATTTGTTAAGTGCTCTATATATGAGTCTATTCTTGCTTCCTTTGCCGCATGTTTCACTTCTTCTAAGGTTGCACCCTCTTTTCCGTAAGCTATATTCTCGAATATAGTGCCATGGAAAAGCCATGTGTCCTGAAGTACCATTGTATAAGCACGGCGAAGAGATTTTCTGGTGATTTCATCAATGCTGTGTCCGTCAACCGTTATTTTGCCGCCGTTGATGTCGTAAAAACGCATAAGCAGATTGATAATAGTGGTCTTTCCCGCACCGGTGGGACCTACCACGGCTATTTTTGTGCCTGCTTTTACGTTGACGGATATACCTTTAAGTATAGTTTTGTCGGCAGTGTAGCCGAAGACAACATTGTCAAGCTTTACATCGCCCTTTGCATCGGTAAGCTCCACTGCCTTTTCGCTGTCCGGCTTTTCGCTGTCCTCGTCAATTATTCTGAATACACGTTCAGCTGCCGAGAAGGCGGATTGAAATTCGTGAAGCATATTGGCAAATTCGTTTATCGGACCCGCAAATTTCCTTGAATACTGCACAAACTTTGCAATGCCGCCCAGCGAGATAAAGAAAATGCTTGCTTCTTTTACTGCACCGCTTGCAGAGTACATATACATAAATCCGCCGAAAATCATAACAAGCGAGAGAGAAAGATTGTTTATGAAGTTAACGCTCGGCCCGAGAGTTGCACCGTAATACTCTGCACTGTAGTAGGCATCCATAGCCTCCTTGTTCCGCTTATTGAACCGAGAGTTTATTTCTTCCTCTCTTCCGTATGCCTGTATGGTACGCACACCCGAAAGCATTTCCTCTGCATAACCGTTAAGCTCTCCCAGCTTCCTTGACCGCTTTTGAAACAGCGGTCTTACTTTTTTTGAGCGGAATGTTGTCAACAAAATTGATGACGGTACTGTTATGGCGAATACCAGAATGAGAGGCTTTGATATCTGCCACATAAACAGTAGTGAACCTAAAACGGTGTAAATACTGGTCATTATTTGTACAAGGTCATGTGAGAGGGAGGTGTTTACCGTGTCTATATCATACGAAATATGACTTATAATATCTCCTGTTGCATGGGTGTCAAAATAAGACACAGGGAGCGATGTCAGCTTTTCAAAAAGCTCTCGCCTCATAGCGTAGACTATCTTTTGGCTGAGGTGTATCATCAGCACAGACAGTCCGTATGAAAGCAAAGCTGATAAAAGATAACATATCAGCATTCTGACCACATTTTCCCACACAGTTGTGAAATCCACTCCACCCTCTGCGGTTATGGCATCAATGGCATTTCCTGAATACTCGGGACCCAGTAGCGACAGTTGGTTTGACAAAAGGGTAAGTGCGATAGCAACAACGAAGAGCTGCCAATGTGCCAGAATATATTTGCTCAGCCTTTTTAAAACATTCTTGGTACGGAGTAGGGAGAGCTTTTCGTTTGGAGTTCCTTTTCTGATATCTCTATTCAACTATACCGCCTCCCATCTGTGACTCACTGATTTCGCGGTATTCTGTGCAGTTTTCAAGTAAGGATTCATGGTTGCCCATACCGATTATTCTGCCTTCATCAAGCACAATTATAAGGTCACAGCTCTTGACCGAGCTTACTCTTTGTGCCACAGTTACCAGAGTTGTGTGAGAAAAATCACGGCTCAAAGCCTGACGGAGCATAGCATCTGTTTTATAGTCAAGCGCAGAAGAGGAGTCATCGAGAATAAGTATATCGGGTTTGCCTGCAAGAGCGCGCGCAATGAGAAGTCTCTGCTTCTGACCTCCCGAAATATTTGTTCCCTTCTGTGACAGCATATGACAGTATCCGCCTTCAAAGGCTGTTATAAAAGTATCAGCTTGAGCGGTTTTAGCGGCAGACAAAATATCTTCTTTTGAGATATTCCGTCCGAAACGGATATTTTCTTCTATTGTATCGTTATAAAGGAAATCGTTTTGAAGGGCTACTCCGAACATCGCAGTCAGTCTTTCCGGCTCGATAGTTCTGACATTTTCACCGTTTATGTATATGGCACCGGAGTTTACATCAAAGAAGCGCATTAAAAGCTTGATAATGGTTGATTTGCCGCTTCCCGTAGCGCCGATTATGCCCAATGACTGGCCTTTGTTCAATGAAAAGGATATATTCTCAAGGTCATTCTTAATACCGAGATAAGAAAACGATACGTTATCAAAAAGAACATGAGAGTTTGTTTCTATATCGGGACAGCTTTCCTTTGAAAATATGCTGATGTCCTCGGGTGTCTCCAGAACCTCAACTATTCTCGCCGAAGATGCTGAGCTTTTTGTATACATGGTGAACATTCTTGTTACTGTCATCAGTGCCATTGATATCTGAGTAAAGTATTGCATAAAAGCAATAACGGTTTCGGGGTCGGAAAGACCCTTTGCGACTCTGAAGGCACTGAGTGCAATGACAACGGTAATGCCGGCGTTCATCAGTCCGGTCATAACAGGATTAACAAGTCCCATGGTAATACCTGCACGCTTTTCATCACGTACCAATGCGGAGTTTACCTTATCAAAACGGTTATTCTCATAATCGACCTTTGAAAGTGCTTTTATAACACGAATCCCTTGTGAATCTTCTCTTACAACTCCGGTCATAGAGTCAACCGAGCTTTGAACCCGTGTATAAAGCGGTACACCTTTACGTGAAATGAAAATAACAAGTGTTAAAAGAAAGGGAAGCATCGCAACCATTGTCATGGCAAGATAAGCATCCATAATAACGGTAATGCACACACCGCCCAGCAGCAAGATAGGCGCTCTGACGCCCATTCTTTGCATCATACCCACAAAGTGATGCACATTGTAGGTGTCGGATGTGATTCGTGACTCAAGAGACGGAATTGTAAAAAGGTCGGTTTGGCGTGAGGAAAGGGAAAGTATTTTAGCAAACAGCTTTTTTCTCAGCTCTCCGCTGAAGTCCTTTGAAACCTTTGCAGCCATTCTGTTTGCAATGACATTGCAGATAAGCGCCGCCGCGGCGCATACAATCATTGCTCCTCCCCAGAAAAGAATAGCTCTTGCACTGCGTGTTGAAACAACATTTTTGAGAATATGTGTAAGTATGAACGGGAGCATCAATTCGGTTACTGTGCCCAGCACCTTTATAGCAAAGCCCCATGCCATTCTCGGTAGATAGGGTCGGAGGTATTTCATTAATCCTTTCAAAATTTCGCCTCCTTACAATTCTATATTATAACTCTTTATGCATTTTATGTCAATCGACATTATTCGACAAAAAACTGCATCCTTTTTATTGTTTTTGCAATATTTCTTTTGATATAACTGGTGAAATAGACGAATTTTCATTTTAACTGGATTTTATTACCAAAATATATTGATTTAATTGGAATTATATGGTAAAATCTTGGCGTAACAAATAAAAATAACAAGATAGGAGAGGTTAAAAGATGAATAACAGCAAAAGAATAAAGGTATACATATTGGATTCAAACAGTGATTACCGTTATGTATGTGCCGATAATCTGAGAAAGCAGGGGTTTGATGTAGTAGGAGATTCTGGAGACGGTGCGGAAGCGTTGAATGCCATAACACGTTACCGTCCCGACGTTGTGTTGATGGACCTGTGGGTACCGGGAATGGATATTGACTGCCTGATGCACGAGGCTCGGAAGATTGACACCGCCTACACTCCAGAGTTTGTGCTGGTAACCGGAATCAACAACCGAAAGCTTATTGAGGAGACAATCAATGCAGGCGCTTCGGGATGTATCATTAAACCCTTTGACTATTCAAGCCTTATTTACAAAATTTCTCAGGTAATGGATAAGTCAAAATGTGATATGCTTTATAAAATGCCCGATGATGATTTTGAATTGGAGGCACAGGTGACACAGATAATACATCAGGTCGGAATCCCTGCCCATATCAAAGGGTATCAATATCTTCGTGCCGCAATAATGATGGTTGTTAACAATAACCGCATAATTAATGAGGTTACGAAAACGCTTTATCCTACAGTAGCGATGAAGTTTTCCACAACGTCATCCCGTGTGGAGCGTGCTATCCGCCATGCTATTGAGGTTGCATGGGACAGGGGAGATGTGGATATGCTCAATTCCTATTTCGGCTACACCGTTCAAAACGCAAAGGGTAAGCCCACCAACTCGGAATTTATTGCAATGATTGCCGATAATCTGCGCTTGAAAATGAAAAACAGAATAGGATAAAAGCGGCAAACCTTACCTGCCGTAACCTATATATGTACCCAATTATAGTAAACGGCAAGATTATTTTAAATCTAATTTCCCGAAATAGAAAAAGCGGCAAGCAGCCGCTTTTTTCTATTCACAATATGTTTACAAGTATTTTCGAAAAAATCTTTTCAAATACTATTGACAATTTCACAAAAGAGTGTTAAATTTATAACGTAAGTTAGCACTTGATGTGCGAGAGTGCTAAAAAATTAAAAGAAAGACGGTGAAGCGATGGATTTAAATGAAAGAAAAAAGAGGATACTTAAATCCATTGTGGATACGTACATTTCGTCGGGTGAGCCTGTGGGTTCAAAATACCTGTCGGGAGCAATGGGGCTTGATATTTCATCTGCAACGATACGCAATGAAATGAGTGAGCTGGAGAGTTTGGGTCTGCTTGAACAGCCTCACACCTCCGCAGGCAGAGTGCCATCCACTCTTGGCTACAGAATGTACGTTGAAAACCTTATGAATCAGTATTCTCTCTCTCTTGAAGAGATAAATGTACTGAACGAGGTAATGAATTCGAGACTTCATCACCTGTCGGATGTTGTCAGTGAGCTGACGAGAGTGCTATCGGACATGACCGATTATACAGCCTTTGCGTATACGGCAAAGCCGAAGGCGAGCACTATAGTCCGCTTTGAGGGAGTATATCTCTCGCCGAAGAACTTCCTGCTTGTGATGATAACTTCTCAAGAAAATGTAAAGACACGGCAGATAAAAACAGATATCACTCTTACTCCCGAAGTGCTGACTGTGCTTATCAAGCTTCTCAATGAAAATCTGACCGGCATTAATATTGAACACATCAGTCTTGAAACGCTCTATTCGCTGGAGGATAAGTTTGGGGTATTCAGAGGGCTTCTTTCGGATATACTCAGAATAATAGTTGAAACTGTCAAGAGCGAAAATGAGAGTGAGGTTTATCTTGACGGTATGGCAAAGATACTGAAGTATCCGGATTTTGCCGATATCACAAAGACACAAAGCCTTATATCGCTCCTTGAGGACAAGGAGGACTTGATAAGAATGATAACCGATTCGTCTGTAGGACATGACGGACTCAATGTTCTTATCGGTGACAGCTCATTTGAAGGCGGTCTTGACAGAACAAGCTGTGTTTACCACAAGTTTAAAATAGGCGACAATATTACAGGTGTTTTGGGACTTATAGGACCAAAGCGAATGGATTATTCGGGTGTTATAGCAAGACTTGAATATGTAGTAAATAATCTTATCGGTGATGAAAGGAACTGACATGGCAGAAGAAAAGAAGGAACAGGAAGCTGTAGAAGAAACCGTTGAGGAGACTGTGGAGGAAACAGTACAGGACGCGGCGGAGGAAACAGCACAAGAGACAGAAATGATTGATAAGGCTGAATACACATCTCTTTATGACAAGTATCTCAGGCTTGTTGCTGAATTTGATAATTTTAAAAAGAGAACTCAAAAAGAAAAAGAAGAGATATATTCGATAGCAAAGACCGACGTGGTAATGAGCTTGCTTCCCGTTATTGACAATTTTGAGAGAGCTGAAAAGTTCTCCGACGATAAGAATGTTGAAGAGGGTATGGCACTCATCAGAAAACAGTTCAACGAATTCCTGAAGAAAATAGGCATTGAGGAAATAGAAGCTGAGGGACAGGAATTTGACCCGAATCTTCACAATGCAGTGCTTCACGAGGACAGAGACGATGTTCCCGAAAATACAGTTGTCGAGGTACTCCAGAAGGGATACAAACTCGGTGACAAAGTAATACGTTATGCGATGGTAAAGGTCGCAAATTAAGTGGCAAGCGCCACTCACAATGCTCGCCTATTGTAGATACGGAATAATCCCTGTAAAGTAAAACGGCGAGGTTGATTTGAAAGAATTTCCCGGTGGATAAATAATGTAAACAATAACTTAATATAAAGAGAGGTAAATTATTATGGCAAAAATTATAGGTATAGACCTTGGTACAACAAACTCCTGCGTTGCAGTATTCGAGGGCGGCGAGCCCAGTGTTATCCCCAATCCCGAAGGTGCGAGAACAACTCCCTCGGTAGTTGCTTTTTCAAAGACAGGTGAAAGACTTGTAGGTCAGATAGCAAAGAGACAGGCTATTACAAACCCCGACAGAACAATCAGCTCAATTAAGCGTGATATGGGTTCAAACCGTAAGGTAGACATCGATTCAAAGCAGTACACTCCTCAGGAGATTTCGGCTATGATTCTTCAAAAGCTTAAGGCTGATGCAGAAAGCTTCCTTGGCACAACTGTATCACAGGCTGTTATTACTGTTCCCGCATATTTCACAGACTCACAGAGACAGGCAACAAAGGATGCAGGTAAGATAGCAGGTCTTGAGGTGCTTCGTATTATAAATGAGCCTACAGCAGCAGCTCTTGCTTACGGTCTTGATAAGGACAATGAACAGAAGATAATGGTATATGACCTTGGCGGCGGTACCTTCGACGTTTCTATTCTTGAAATTTCAGACGGCGTATTTGAGGTTCTTGCCACTGCAGGTAACAACAAGCTTGGCGGTGACGATTTTGACGATCGTATCATAAACTGGATGGCAGAGACCTTCAAGGCTGAGCACGGTATTGACCTGAGACTTGACAAGACCGCACATCAGAGACTTAAGGAAGCGGCTGAAAAGGCAAAGATTGAGCTTTCCGGCATGATGACAACAGATATTAGCCTTCCCTTCATTGCGGCTGATGCAAACGGAGCAAAGAACTTTGAAGCAACTCTTACAAGAGCTAAATTCAATGAGCTTACAGCAGACCTTGTTGAAAAGACAATGGTTCCCACAAAGCAGGCTCTCTCCGATGCAGGTCTTTCTCCCAATCAGATAGATAAGGTACTCCTTGTAGGCGGTTCTTCCAGAATTCCCGCTGTTCAGGAGGCTGTAAAGAACTTCACAGGCAAGGAACCCTTTAAGGGTATCAACCCCGACGAATGCGTTGCCATCGGCGCTGCAATTCAGGGCGGCGTTCTCGGCGGAGATGTTAAGGATGTAGTTCTTCTTGACGTTACTCCTCTTTCTCTGGGTATCGAGACTCTGGGCGGAGTATTCAACAAGCTTATTGAAAGAAATACCACTATCCCCGTAAAGAAGAGCCAGGTATATTCAACTGCGGCTGACAATCAGACATCTGTTGAGATACACGTTCTTCAGGGCGAGCGTGAAATGGCAAGAGACAACAAGACTCTCGGAAGATTTGTTCTCGACGGTATTATGCCTGCAATGCGCGGCGTTCCTCAGATTGAGGTAACCTTTGACATAGATGCAAACGGTATTGTTAATGTTTCTGCTCTTGATAAGGGAACAGGCAAGGAACAGCACATTTCAATCACAGCTTCCACTAACATGTCTCAGGAGGACATTGATGCCGCTATCCGTGAGGCGGAGCTTCATGCAGAAGAGGATAAGAAGGCAAAGGAAGCAATTGAGGTTAAGAACAACGCTGAAAATCTTATATTCCAGAGCGAAAAGACTCTCAATGAGGCGGGTGACAAGATAACAGAGGAGGACAAGGCTCCTGTGCTTGCTGCGATTGAAAAGCTTCGTGAGACAGTAAAGACTGATAACACAGAGGCAATCAAGGCTGACACAGAGGCTCTCACACAGTCCTTCTACAAGATTGCTGAAAAGCTTTATCAGCAGAATCCCGGTGCAGCTCCCGGCGGTGACGCAGGTGCTCAGGGCGGCTTTACAGGCGATGACGGCGTATATAATGCTGATTTTACTGATAAGAGCGAACAGTAAAATGGATGTTAAAATCGTCCTGAACGCAAAAAGAAAGCTTTAAATTATTGATTTGCTTGTAACCGTCGTAAAAAGCTTTACACATCTGATATTTCAATATATTCAATATTTTATAGGTAAAAAGAAATATATTCTTTTTGCTATGAACAAACTTCACCTCTCGCTGTACCTTTGTACAGCTTCGGATTTAGTTTGTTCATTCAGAACAATTTTTCCTATCCATTTCGGATGTTAAAATCGTCCTGAAAGCACATCATTAACTCAATATTATGAAGCATTACGGGGATGTACACTTTACATCCCCAAAAGTGCGTATTTTTCAGAAAGGTAAAACCTAAGTACAATGGCACAGAAAAAAGACTATTATGAGGTTCTCGGTTTAGATAAGAGTGCCGATGCCGATACAATAAAGAAAGCATACAGAAAGCTTGCTAAAAAGTACCATCCCGATATGAACCCCGATGATAAGACTGCCGAGGAAAAGTTCAAGGAAGTCAACGAGGCATATGAGGTGCTTTCCGACGCCGAAAAGAAAAAGCTTTATGACCAATACGGTCACGATGGACTTGACCCCAACTTCGGAGCAGGCGGCTTTGGCGGCGGCTTCGGTGGCTTTGGCGGTATGGATTTTGATATGGGCGACATATTCTCCTCTTTCTTTGGCGGAGGAGGCGGCGGTTCAACTCGCAGAAGAGGTCCTGCGCGCGGAAGCGATATTGGTGCAAGGATAATGGTGTCCTTTGAGGAAGCTGCTTTTGGATGTAAAAAGGATGTTTCGTTTACAAGAGTTGATAAATGTGATGATTGTGACGGAAGCGGAGCAAAGAATGGTTCACATCCCGAAACCTGTTCACAGTGCGGAGGAAGCGGTCAGGTCAGAGTTCAGCAAAGAACTCCGCTTGGCATAATGCAGACAACACGTACTTGTGACAAGTGTCAGGGTAAGGGTACTGTAATAAAAGATCCATGCACAAAATGCGGCGGAACAGGAACACAGCGCAAAAATAAGAAGCTTGAGGTAAGCATTCCCGCAGGTATAGACAATATGCAGAGGGTAGTGCTTCGCGGTCAGGGCAATGTTGGTCAGAACGGCGGAACTGCAGGAGACCTTATAGTCGAGGTAGGTATAAGACCTCACCCGATTTTTGAGCGTGACGGCTACAATATCTACTGTGAAGTGCCCGTTTCCTTTGCGGAAGCCGCACTTGGCGCTGATATAAAGGTTCCCACTCTTGAAGGTGATTACAATTATAAGCTTCCCGAGGGCACACAGACAGGTACAACCATAACTCTCCGCGGAAAAGGCATACAGTATCTCAATTCTCGTGCTAAAGGCGACCTTATATTTACTGTTGTGGTTGAGGTACCTAAAAACCTCAGCGAAACCCAGAAAAAGCTTCTCCGAGAATTTGACCAGAGCTGTGATGACAGAAATCTGTCTGCAAAGGCTACATTTAAAGAGAAAATAAAGAACATATTTAAGAGATAATAATTATATTGGGAGAGGGCACTTTTTTAAAAAAGTGCCCTCTCCCAAACTCTCTCCCGAAAAACAATATTCGGGAGTTATTTTTATAATAAATTTCTATTTTGCTCTTATTTCCAGCCATTTAATGCTCTGCGGTCTTGCCTCATCGGTAACTGTTACCGTTACGGTATTCACTCCGTCATTTATTGCCGACAGGTCATTTATTCTGAACTGCATTACTCTCGGTGCTGTCTCACTCACATGCTGTGCCGCAGGCTCGTTTGATGTGCTTACCTTCCATTCAAAGCCTGTCTCACAAGGGACATCTGTTATCTGTTCGGCTTCAATGCCGTTGACTGTCACTTTAAGCAGGTTGTCTGTGTATCCGTCATTTGAATCTATTCCTACTACAACTAAGTACTCTTCTTCGGCTTTTGTACCCGTATTAAGCTCAAAGGTATATTCTCCAATGCTGATAGGGTAGAGGCTGTTGCTGTAATCGTGGCAGGTATTAACGTAAACTCGAGTGTTTTCTTCTGCTTCTTGTTGCGAATTTGCTGCGATAAGTTTATCTTTTATTACATTGACCTTGGTTTTTACTCCGTTATCATCAATGTAATATGTTGTTGCACCTGCGTCATTTGTGAGGTTGAAGTGATTGAAAATATAAATACCGTCGGCACCTTTGTCATAGGCTGAGCTTACAAAGCCCTTGAATTGCTCAAGTGTTATCCACATTATGTAACCGCTGTACGCAGTGGAATCGCACCTTACAGCCCAATCGGTACCGCAAAGAAGAGTGTAATTATTACCGTTAACATTTCTTTCGTCAATGCTCTGTCTCCACTCCTCCACGGGAATGTTGTAATATGTGGGAATATACCAGCCTTCAACGGTTATCTGGTCAACACTGCCCTCTGCTACCCACTGCGCCGCATCAATACCATAGTTAAGGTTTTGCTGCTCTTCCGAATAGATACGGACAGCAAGACCTATTTTTTTGCCCTTTGCTTCCCCCACCTCGTTGGTTATCTTGCGAATGTCGGAAATGAAGGCGTTAAGACTCTCCATTTGTTTATCTGTTACACTTCCCATAACAGGACATGAACGAAGGAAGTCAAGCTCAATTCCGTCAATATCATATTTCTCACACATCTCACGGATATATTCTTTGTAATATGCTTGTACCGCAGGCTTTGTAAAGTCCATATAGGTTCTTTTGTTATTTATTCCGGAAAGAGTCGGTGCGTCATAAGAGAATGAAGAATTGAATCCGGGGTCTTCAAGGTTGTGGTGGTCATTCATTCTGATGGAGAACCACGCTTCCGCACCGTATTTTTGAGTTTCTTCAACCGCCATACCTATAATGTCAATACCTCGCTCTATCATAGTGCGGTATTTTTTTAGCATGGTGTATGTTGTCTCGGGGGCTATGGTTTTTGTTACGTTGCCGTTTTCATCTTTCAAGAGGAATCCGTTTTCATCTCTGGCTACGTTGTAAAGCATTGAGTCGATAGTGTCGCTGTCAACAACAGAACGTCTGTAGGTGACATTAAACATCATTCTTCCCACTTCAGTGCCGAGCAGATAGCCCGAAATATAGCTCTTGATTTTTTCTTCATAAAAAGCTTCGTCTGAAACAGTATTGGTCAGTATTGCATTTTCCAGACCGTCAGCCGCAATGTTGACCGCTATATTTGTATTTCTGGTTCGCATTTCTTCGTACTTTGATGCCTCCAAACCGTAATCATAAATGGCATTGGCAAGACTGACAAGATTTTTGTCGTCATAGCTTATTGCTGATTTTATATAGTTTGCAACACTGTATGCTATTTCAAATACACTATCCTCGCCGTTGATGGTAAGGGTGTGCTGCTTTCCTATGTTTTGCGCCGAAATATCGGTTATGTCATAATAAATGAAATTGCCTTTTATTCCATATGGAATATCACTTGTATATGCTTTGTTGAATGCATCGAGGTCTGTTATTTCAAAATAGTGCCGTATAGTAACGGTTTCTTCAAGAATGAGAGATGTTCCGTAGAATTGTACTCCCTCAAGCTCCGTATTTGTTTTCGTTGCTGCCTCTATTTTATCAAGTGAAGCTTCCGAATTATAGAATTCAAGAGTACCTTTGTTAAAATAGTTTTCCGCGTATGCAGTGTAGTTTTCGAGCTTGTTTATAAGCGCTTCGGAGAGAACGAATTCCGTTTTTCCCTCTTGGGCTAAGGCTTTTGCAGAGGTTATATAATCGCCGAAGCTTATATATACACTGCGGTATCCGCCGATATCACATTCTATTACAGTGTTGTCAAGCTCCTTTGCCGGAATGTGTAAAACAGTGTAATACAGTCCTGATTTTTTGTCAAGAGTAATTTTAGTTGCCCATTCTGTGCCAATCGAGAATGATGACGTACCGCTGACTCTGTAAAGACTTGAGTAATTCTTGTCTCCTTCTTGACATTGATAATCATTGTTTACTTTGGTCATTTTGAAAACAATGTCCGACAAGACGGTCGTATCAATGTCTATGTAAATCTTTATGCCGATTTGTCCGTCAAGAACGATACTTGAGCCTACTAAAGTAACGGAAGGGGAGACAACTGCATTGGAAACAGCACTTTCCTTGTACATAGCATTCGCAAGCGATTTAACGATGTATGTCTTGCCTGCTTTTGTCATTGTTACCGACTGTCCGTCAAATTGAGTCCATCGTTTGCCGCCGTCTGCTGAATATGCATAGATAACATTCGGGTCATAATTAGTGACTGTGAGTGTTGCTGTTGACATATCCATTTCAACTACGGGTGTCTCGTGAGGTATTGTGACCAAGGTATACTCGGCGGGATAATAGCCCATACACAAATGCTGCTGGGTGAAAGCGTATGCTATGTTGCTTGCATCAACTCTATGTATTCCTGCACTTTCCGCACTAATGCTTGCCACATCAACCGATGACCATGGATAGAATTCTATTCCTACCACCCAACCGCTTGACGGAAGACCTTCTATTGCCTGAACATCTACGGTAAGCTTCTTCCAAGTCCCGTTAGATGAAACCGACCACTCATCTGAATACCACTCGTGCTGTGTAACTCTTGCATTTTCATTTATTACGTGAATAACTACCTTTGATTTAACGCCGTCGAAGAACAAACCGCCTTGACGTGCCTTTGAAGTAAAGGCGATAGAAAGAAATTCATTCACAGGAATAATTTCTGTATCGTCAAATGCATAGGCTATATTTCTTTCTGAAAATCCCTTAGCGATTTTGTTTTGCAGAGCAAGTTTGTTTTCCTCTAAATTATCTGCGTAGTTTTCAACTCCGTAATGTGCATCAATAACCGCTTGAAAGCGTGCGGGGTTACTGGTTACGTTATTGTTGACCCAGCTTGACGGAATACTCTTTGCACAATCCTCTGCAAGTCTCGCTTCTGCTTCTTCCTTTGTTACCTGATACAGCCATAGTTCTTGAAGCATTGCGCAGGTCACACCGGCTGATTCGTCGAGGAAAGCATATGCATTGGCGGTTTGGTCGTGCCACGACAGGTGGTCTCCTGTCCATATACCCGGCAGCCAATCCTGTGAAGTTTTAAATGCGGGTATTGAATCTGTCACATTTCCTAATTCTGTACGGCTCGAAGATTGAATGGGAACATAATGAAGTGCAGGGAGAGAGTCTTTGTAATTGATACCGTCTCCTTTTATTCTCACTCCTATAAGTCCGTTGAGAGTGTGCATTATTTCGGCGGTGTTACCGCTGACCTCTGTCCATTCGCCCATATCTCCTGCAATCGAATAAAGTCCGTATTCGTAGGTGTAGCCGTCTATAAAGCCCGAAATGGTATTATCTTCAAAAATCAGGTACGAAGGTATATCGGCTTCGGTAATAGGACGTGTTACTTTATACCCGTCAGCTTTGAGACAAATATTATAATCTCCGTTGGTTTCGGAAGAGAAATCGAAATATGAACCCTCTGTAATTTCTCCGTAGGGGTAAATGACAATTCCGACAATATATCCATCGGTATCATCAAAATCATTCAGCGTAAATGTATGCGTACCGCCTGCCAAAGTGTATGCGGCGTTTTTATATGCGATTCTGTCAACCGCTTTTCCGCTACTATCAATAACCTTAAGCACAAATTTGGTTCTTGCATTGCCTATGAGGTTGAACCCTGTCTGACGTACGTTGTAACTAAAGGAAAAGCTTTTAAAATCCGACATGGGCAGTATTTCGTCGGGAGTAAAGGCATAAGAATAGTAGATGCTTGCGCTGAACTCTGCGGCTTTAGCACGTGCTGCGGCAAGCGCGCTTTCATCAGCCGCATCACGGATATCCGTTGCAAGACTTTTTAAAATAGGCGTATACGTTGTTCCCAAAACGAGAGCGTTGTAATTGTGAAATTGAGCAAGCTCTGTTGAAAGCAGAATACCGGACCATTTTCCTTCTGTAAACTTAACATTATTGCGATTTTCCTCTGTGTTGCTAAGATACACCGTGTCAGGAACGTCAACGGTCTTATAAATCGGTTCGGCATCGGAGGTGTCACCTGTGAATTCCGTTCCGTCCGTCACACTGTAATAACGTTCGGAATTCAGATAATACTCGCTGCCGTTAATTCTGTATATACCATAGCCGTCAGATGTAGTCTTTTGTTTATTGGTTTCCTTGGTGACAAGATGCAGTATGTTTGTGCTCTTGCCTGCGACATATACATATGATGGAACAGAACCGCCGTGACTGTATCCGTCACTACCGTATTTTACGGCAATTAATCCGACACTTTCTGCATCAAATTCTGTGACACCCAAAGGAACGGCTTGCCACTCGTTTGTTTCAATTCCGTTTATATCAAATACGGCATATTCGTATCTTTTGGTGCTTAAAAGCCCCTTAATTATATTGCCGTCAGCAAAAAGTCCTTGAGGGGATTCCGATGATTCGGGGAGATTTTGAGGCTCGTTTACAATGTAGTTTGCAGGGTCAACCTTCATAATAAAGCGAGTGTTGCCCTCTTGCTGTATTCCTGTGACCTCTTCGGGAAGCATATCTGAGGCAGGGTAAATTTCAACACCTACAAGATATCCTTCTTTCGGAAGAAACTGTGAAAAGTCAATAGTACGCTTCACGGTTTGGAGTGTATATGCTTCATCGGCAAATTTGTATGTATAGGAAGTTATTTTGCCTGTCTTGTCTGCAACGTATGCTATTACCTTTGTTCTTACGTAATCGAAAAGTATAGCTCCGTTATTTTGAATATACGTAATATAGAAGGTGTCAGCTTCATCAACCTTTATTATTTCATCTGAGTCGAATGCATATTTGTACGATACTTCGCTCCATGCATTGGAGATTGCTTTTTTTGCATTATATATTGCCGATGTATCACTGCCTTTAATGGCTGTTGCAAGATTGGTTGTAAGAGCTTTTGTTACCTGTGCACCCAGGGTAGCAACGCCCCAAGTACCAAAGGTGCTGTGCGTGCCGATTGAATGACCGTTCCATTTTCCTGTCCAGTATCCTGCAACGAAATCGTCTGTAGCTTTAACGGCAACATAGTTAAGACCGTCCTCGGAAGAGGCTTCAAGATGTCCCAACGATTTTCTGTTATCAAGGCTTCCGTAGGCATATGCGAGAGTATATTCTGACATTTTTCCGTCATATACCTCCCTGACTGCATACAGACCTGACAGATTGCGCTCGGTTAGACTGCTGTATTTATATTCTTGCCAACTGCCAAGGGAGATTTCGGTACCGTCAGAGCCTAATACGGCGGGTGCAATCTCGTAACTGCGTCCGGGGTCGGCACCTATGATTCCAAAGCCGTCAAAAACAACGGGCGCAGCGGGAAGAGAGGTTGTAAAGCTTATAGTGTTGTCTCCCGCATACATACCGATATAGGAGTAGCATGTGCCGCTTGCGTCCGAGGTGTTTCCGTAAAATATATCGTCGGGACAAGCACCGTAAGGAGCATACTCGATAGCTACAAGATAGCCGTTTGAATTTGCCATTTCCTCGGGTGCAACAAAAGATTCGGGCATTCCTACAGTTTCAATTGAGTATCTTATTTCCTGAGGGTCGCCCGGAACTTTTACAACAAAGGTAAAAATGCCTTTCATGTCGTCATAGGTATAGGTTTTGCCTTCGCTGTTTTTGTTGAAATACATTCCGCCCGCTTTTATCCATTTCATATATTCGGGCTTATATTCGGTGATCGAATTTGCAGGAATGACCTGCTCGTTTGTAAAGCCGTATCTCACCCATGATTCCTGAAGCTTATTAGCTTCTCCGATAATAGGAGAAGCGCCTTTCCATGTTGCGGTTGTTGAAGTTGTTCCGTCTTCGTTTTCTACGGTTTCTTCCGCTTGAATAAGGAATTTTGCCTTGTTAACACGCATAATAAGGTCAGAGGTGGTACTGTGGTATCCAATACTGTTAAATATTCCGTTTGTGGAATAGGTCCATTTTCCCGGGATATAGTTGTCGTTCTTTTCGTATATTCCCGTCATTTGCTGGTTTGTTTCCCGATTCCAGAAGTTTATGTATCCGCTTGAATTTCCGACGGAAAACAAAACAACAGGCTCGGCATCATCTGCTTTTATGCCCCAAACACCGGGCGTAAGTCGGGTACTGTCATTCAACACGGTAAATTCGCCGTATGAATTGCTTGAAAAGTCATATTTTGCGGCTGTATAACTTACATTACTTTCAAGCCCTGTAACATTACCTCTCAGGTCAATATCATAGGAAGCATAAGAGTATACCGATATCATAAACATTGCTGTAAGTAAAATAAAAAAAGTCCATATCTTTTTTTGTATGTTCATAATCGTCCTCCAAACCGAAATTTTATTTCATATAGTTGATACCGTAATTAGTTTATCATGCATAAAAAACAATTTCAATTGTAAAAAATGCAATAAATATTGATTTTCGTGCAAATATACTATATAATATGATTTGTGAGGTGAAAACAATGAAAAACTGCAAAAGTTATATACGCACCGACGGTATAGAATTCAAATATGCTAAGGGAGAAAGCGAACGCAACGGAAAAGAAATACATCCGTTTCATGAGATAGTGTTTTTTATGGGCAAAAAAGCATTTTTGTTTTCTGAAACCGTTAAAACGGAGGTTTTACCAAACACTGTCATTGTTATTCCTAAGGACTGTTATCATCAATTGAACATCATCGGAGAACCGGACGATTATACACGATGCACATTGAATTTTTATAATATACCCGAATTAAATGATTTTATTGAAACAGCAATGAAAAAACTGCTTGTAACAGAGGCAAGCCCTGAAATCATTTTCCTTTTCGAAAAGCTAATTTACGCCTGCACATCCCCATCGGACTCGGATGCAATTTTACTGAAGGCTGTGCTGACAGTGATACTTTCGGAAATAAAAAAACACACCTTTATCAGTAAAGGTGTGTATTCAAGCAATGATAACATATTCTCTTTGAAACCCGTCGTACAGCGATGCATATCATATATATCGGAAAATATCGGCAACAGTCTGAGTATCACCGATATTGCAAAGTATTTGAATATTTCAAAATCATCACTTTCTCATATTTTTAAAAGTGAAATGAACACATCGCTTCATCGTTATATATTGAATAAAAGACTTTCCATAGCAAATGACAAAATAAGCAGAGGAATACCTGTAACCACGGTAGCTGCAGAATGCGGTTTTAAGGAATATTCCGGATTTTACAGACAATACAAGCAAATGTTCGGGGTTCCCCCATCAGCATCAAGATAGTTTTTTTCTCCACTCACTTGGGGACATACCGTGGAATTTCTTGAAGCTCTTTGAGAAATATTCTATATCGGAAAAACCGCAGGCTTCGGATATTTCACGTATAGAGGTATCGCTGTTTTCCAGAAGTCTGACCGCCATTTGCATACGCTTTTGGGTAACATATTCCATAATCGTGATACCGAATTCTTTTTTAAAATGCTCTGTAAGCGTTACGGTACTGCAGTGCAGATGCCACGCTATGTCAGAAAGCGTAATTCTTTCGGTAAGATTGTTTTTTATGTACCTTTTTATCATCATACCCAGAGATTCCTTGTTATCGGATACAAGATTATTGTTTTCTATGTATTCCGCAAGTACCGGAAGCATTGATGCAAAGGCTTCGAGTTTTTTTCTTGGGTATCTGGGAATTTCGGATATAGCTTTATTAAGAGACTCAACATCTCCGCTGGATGTTACTTCAAGCGCTTTTTCGTACGCATATCTTTCGTGGTCTTCTCCTTCTTCTATTGCCATACCCAAAAAAAGGAAGGCGACAACATTGTCCTTTTCGAAAATGGGGGAAATTGCTTCAAATATACCGAAAGGACAGGTATATAAAACAGTTTCACGCTTTTCTTTTGCCTCTTCATAATGAATAGCATCGGACTTTTCACACTGTTCAAGACATCCTGCACATTTGTGGATATGAGAGCAAAAGCGGTTACCCGGGTAACGCCTTGCAAGTATTCGATTTCTCAGGTCTACTACAGCAATATCCATATTGGAAATTTCATAAAAGTCCTGCATCAGCTTTTCGAGACCGGGCAGATTCATGCTTTCACATCCTCTCATCGCAACTGTTTATTATATTACCATAAAATATGTAAAAATCAATGGATTTTTCATAAAAATACAAAATGATTTTATTGATATTACAAATTTTTTAATCTATTTGGTATTGTCAAAACCATATGGCATTGTTATAATGGACTTACAGTAAACAATTTGGAGGAAATTATGGAAAATACAAAAACTGTACTTGGTATAATAGGACTTAATTTTGGAGGCAACCACCTTGCAGGTGCGATTAAGAACGGCTTTGAGGTTGGTGCTATCTGTGACAGCGACCCCGATATGCTCAAAAAGGTGGGAGACGAGAATAACATTCCCGAGGAAAAGCGTTTCACCGATTACAACGACCTTTTGAATAACCCCGAAATCACTGCTGTTATTATTGCGACTCCCGACCCGCTTCACCGTCCCCTGACAGAAATGTTCCTCAATGCAGGTAAGCACGTTATGTGTGAAAAGCCTCTTGCACTTGACCGCGATGACCTTGACTCTATCGTAAAAACAGCAAAGAAGAACGACAAAATTTGTATGGTAGGTCAGATATGCCGCTTTACTCCTGCATTTATCAAGGCTAAAGAGCTTGTGGAATCGGGCACTATCGGTGAGCTTTACTATGTTGAGTCTGAATATGCTCACGACTATATGAGAATAGTTTCGGGTAAGCACGGCTGGAGAAGCGATCCCAAGAGACACGGCGTTATCGGAGGCGGATGCCACGCAGTTGACCTTCTCAGATGGATTGCAGGCGATCCTCAGGAAATATTCTCCTACGGTGTACATAAGCTTCTTCCCACTGTTCCCTACGATGATGCTACAATCTCAATTATGAAGTTCCCCAACAATGTCATTGGTAAGATATTCGTATCTACAGGCTGTAAGAGAGACTACACCATGAGAACCGTTCTCTACGGAACAAAGGGTACAATCATCTGCGACAACACCTCAGATACAATGCAGCTCTTCACAGTTACCGAGGAGGGCGACACAATATTCCCCGCACAAATTATTCCCATTGACATCAACAACCACAATGCAGTAAAAGAGGTTGCTGTGTTCGTTGACTGTATCAACGGAGCTCCTCTTATGATGTCTGCTGAAGAGGGTGCAAAATCTGTTGTTGCTTGTATTGCTATTACTGAATCCGCTAAGACAGGCGAAAAGGTAATCCCCAACTATAATTTTGATTAATTTTAGAGCGGCAGATAATTACTGCCGCTTTTTTGGAGAATGATTATGAAGCTTAAAAATATTTTAAGTGACCTTGGCATCGAAGCCCTTCCCGATTTTGCTGTCGAGATTTTTAATTCAAAGGATTTTGATGCAGAGAGCACAAAATGGATAGACCAAGACTATATGCTCTCCACAAGCCGTGAGTATGACTACTTCGGTGAGTATGAGGACAAGGCAATTGAAAAAGCGCTAAAGATAAAGGAAGATGCGGCACTTCTTGCCATGCTCAATTTAGCGGTTGAATACATAAACCGTGTCAACGGCGATTATGAAAAGGTGTTCGCATTCCCCATGCCGAAAAAAGCAAAGGATACAGATGCACTCGATATGTTTTCCGCCGTTATGCTTATGACACAGATTGCACCCTCGGAGGAAAGATACATAAAGCTTGGATTTTCAAAAGTGGAAGCAAGAGACACAGTAAAGGCATATGGCAGCTGCTTTCAACGTGGTACATTTGTGTTGGGCGTTGTGTGCATGACAGAGCTTTACAGAACCTGGCTTTATATATACGTTGCCGCCCTTATTGTCAATAAAGACGGTTACAATTTCGAGGTAAGAAAGTTCTCGTATAACGGCATATATCTAAAAAACAAGAACACAGGCGAAATAAAAGCACTTGTGTACAACGAGAGAGTTCACAGAGACGGAAGCATTCTCGGAAGTGCAGGCTTTGAGGACGAGGAAGGCTCCTTCTACGGAGAGTTCACCGAGACCGAGGACAATTTTGTCGGTTGTGTTGCGGACGAAATGGCGATTGTGCATAAAGAAAAATGCACCTTCCCGAAAAGTGAATGGGAGGTAATGCTACGTCCGGGTGATGATGTTATTGCCTTTCATATTCCAAAGGGTGCCGATCTCAGCGGAGAAAATCTTGACAGAGTATTCAAAAGCGGAGCAAAGTATATAAAGGAGCGTTATCCCGAAAGGTGCATCAAATGTATGACCTGCGGTTCATGGCTTCTCTCCCCCGAGCTCAAAGGGATACTCAAGCTAACCTCCAACATCCTTGCCTTTGGAGACAGATTTATCCGTTTTCCCATGAAGGACACGGGAATGGCGGTATTTAACTTTGTATTCATCGGGAAATTTGAATCTTACAACGACCTTCCCGAAAACACCTCTCTTGAGAGAGCTTTGAAAAAGCTTTACCTTGACGGCGGCTTTATACATTCCTACCCCGGAGCCTTTGAAATAGAGTAATCTTTATTCGCCGTTTTTGTTAAAACCGCTTGCTTTTATAAAAGGTATCTGCTATACTTTACTTGTAAAAGTTTGGGAGAAAAGGAGAAGCTTATGATTACATCTGTAAAAAATATAAAAGAACGCGGTACGTTTATAACACCGCCGCAAAAAATCACCTGCTCATTTTCGGGAGAATATGCTGAAAGAGGTGCAAGGGTGTTTGTGACTCTCGTTGACAGTGCCGAATTTGCCGATAATGGATTTGTTGAGTTTGTATTTGACTCTACCCTTGATGACAAAGCGGAAATATACGCTGTAAAGGTAACAAATGATAAAATAACCGTCAGCTTCAAAGATATCAGAGGTGCTGTAAACGGTGCGGCAACGGTTGCACTTCTCCTTCGCAAGAAGGCAATCCCCGAGTGTGAGATATTGGACTATCCCTCATCCGAATACCGCTCCTTCATGATAGATATGGCAAGAGGTCTTCCTACCGACGAGGACATCAAAAACGCCATATTCCATATGGTACTTGCAAAGTACAACAAGCTACATTTACATCTCATTGACTCGAAAGGTCCTTGCTATAAATCAATGGTGCATCCCGAATTCATTTACACCGGCGACAGCGAGCAATGTACTCTTGGATATCTTACAAAGCTTGAGGAGTATTGCGACTTCTACGGAATCGAGGTAATTCCCGAAATTGAAATCCCCGCCCACGCAAGAGCTCTTTGCACAGCGCATCCAGAGTTTAAATGTGCGGTTGACAATGCACAAACCTGGACACTTTGCTCGGGAAACGAAGAGGTATACGCCTTTTTCGGGGCGCTTATTGCCGAGATTGCCAATACTTTCCCCAAGAGTAAGTATATTCACATCGGCTCGGACGAGTTTGAGTTTTTAGACCTTAATCCTCCCCGTATATGCCATTGGGATGACTGTCCCACCTGCAAGGCTCTGCGTGAGCGAGAGGGACTTGCCGACCGTCAGGCGCAGTTCTACTATATGATAGAGCGCATACACGAATATGTGAAGGAGAACGGCAAAAAAATGATAATGTGGAACGACCAGATAGATGTCTCGAAGGATGTTCCGCTCAGCCGTGATATCGTTATACAGTTCTGGCGTATAGCGGGCAAGGGCAGAGGACCTGTTGATGGCTGTACCTTTAACGGCTTTCTCAAAAAAGGCTTCAAGGTGATAAACTCCTGGTATACTTTTACATATGTTGACCTTGTATATTCTGATAAAGAAAGCGGCATGTCTATTCCCGCAAGCCTCAGAACCTGGACTCCTCTCAATACTCCGAGGCAAAATCCCGATTACGCTGCTCAGGTGCTCGGAGGAGAAGCGTGTGCATGGGAATTTGGAAATTATTCCTCATATCCGTATTATGCGTATACTGCAGTACCCTCCATTGCTGTTTTAGGTGATAAATTCTGGAGCTACGGTGATAGGAATTACAGTGACAGCGAATACAGAGCGGCTTTGTCCGAATTCATATTCGGCTCGGATGAATATACCGATGTGTTTGATTGCACAGGCTCGGTAATTCCTCCCAGAAGCATCTACTACTACACAAGCAACAAGAAGCTGACACGAGAGGAAGCGGAGAAATGCCTGGAGCATCTCAAATCCAACACCTACCGTGATGTCTCCCGCAGATATACACAGCTGTTTGAGAATATACTTTCTAAGATGGATTGACATAAAGCCCGAGGCGATTTGCCTCGGGCTTTAAAAGCTCTTGCATTTATAAGATTTTTGTGGTAAAATCAAGAAAAGCGGCGAGCCGCTGCCGGCAGTCCCGCCTGTCGTTGCCATGCAAGATTCCAACAAAGCAAAACGGCGAGGCTGATTTAATGTAATTTCTTAGGAGATAGAATTAAAAAAGGTGTACGGAGGTGCTCACAACGGAAAACATAAGAGAGACACTAATGTCTTTGCAGGACTTGAACTACCGTGATTTTCAGGCATCCCTTATGCCAACTATTGACCCGGATACAGTTATAGGAGTTAGAACGCCTCTTCTGAGAGATCTTGCAAAAGAGCTTTTGAAAACGGACACAAGCGTATTTTTGTCAGACCTTCCTCACAAATATTACGAGGAAAACAATCTCCATGCTTTTATTCTGTGTGAAATAAAGGATTTTGAGCTTTGTATTACAGCTGTTGAAAAATTTTTGCCATATGTTGACAATTGGGCTACCTGTGACAGCATGCGCCCCAAATGCTTCAGAAAAAATGCAAAAAAGCTGTTGCCTTTTATTGACAGGTGTCTTTCCTCAAATCATACTTATACCGTCCGTTACGGAATAGGGATGCTGATGTCATATTTCCTTGATGCGGAATTTGATACAGCTTACCTTGACAGAGTTTCGAAAATCCAAAGCGAAGAATATTATATAAACATGATGTCGGCTTGGTTCTTTGCCACCGCTCTGGCAAAGCAATGGGAAGGTACCTTTCCGTATATTGCGGAATACAGGCTTCCTTTTTGGGTACACAATAAGTCAATACAGAAGGCTGTAGAAAGCTACCGTATTACCGATGAACAAAAAAACTGTTTGAAGACCTTTAAGAGAAAGAATTGATATGAAACGATTTAAACTTTCCACAACACACATAATAATGTTGAGCTTTGCCCTTGTAATACTTGTGGGTACTCTTTTGCTTATGCTCCCCATAAGTTCATCCGACGGCAAGGCAACTCCCTTCGTGGATGCGCTTTTTACGGCGACTACCTCCACCTGCGTTACAGGACTGGTTGTAGCGCCTACAGTATCTGCCTGGAGTACCTTCGGACATGTAGTTATGCTGTTGCTTATACAGATTGGCGGACTGGGACTTATAACTGTTGTTTCGGGAATCGCTCTGTTTATCCACAAAAAAATAGGCTTGTCTGACAGAATATTGCTACAGGATGCATTTAATCTGTCTGACCTGTCGGGATTGCTGACCTTTGTGAAAAAGGTTATTATCGGAACCTTTGCCGTAGAGCTTGTGGGCGCCTTGCTTTATATGACGGTATTTGTTCCTGAATTTGGTCTGAGAGGAATATGGATATCGGTGTTCAATTCTATTTCTGCTTTTTGTAACGCAGGAATAGATATTTTTGCAGAAAACAGCCTTTGCGGTTATAACACAAACATTTTGATTAATGCAGTTACATCACTTCTCATTATTCTGGGTGGACTTGGTTACATTGTTTGGTGGGATATTATGCGTGTTGCAAAAAACTTAAGAATTCAGGGACTGAGAGCTTTTCGTTCACTGACGCTTCATTCCAAAATAGCTCTTTCTACAACTTTTTTGCTTATATTCGCGGGCGGAATACTTATTTTAGCCTTTGAATACAACAATCCGGATACAATAGGCAATATGACTTTGTTTGAAAAGATAACAGTTTCTCTCTTTCAGTCGGTGACCACGAGGACTGCGGGCTTTGCTTCTGTACCGCAGGAAAACCTTACAGACCCCTCATCTATAGTCTCCCTCCTTCTAATGTTTATCGGAGGTTCACCTGTAGGAACGGCAGGCGGAATCAAAACAGTAACTCTTGCTGTACTCGCTTCAACGGTTATTTCGGCTGTTACAAACAAAAATACAGTTTCGCTCTTTGGCAGGGACATATCAAAAGAGGCTTGCGCAAAAGCCACATCGGTTGCCTGTATGTCCTTTGGAATACTCTTTATTTCCACGCTTTTGCTTTCCTTTACGTCGGGAGCGGATTTTCTGGATGTTATATATGAGACGGCGAGTGCAACTGCCACAGTGGGACTCTCGAGAAATCTTACTCCTTCACTGAATGATATAAGCAAAATTATTGTAACAGTAACGATGTATCTTGGCAGAGTGGGACCCATATCTCTTGCGGTTGCATTTGGCTTCAAAAAGAAAAATACAAATCTTATTAAAAATCCCACAGAAGAAATAAGTGTGGGGTAGAAAGGACAGTATATGAGTATAAATAAATCTTATGCGGTATTCGGACTTGGAAGATACGGTACTGCCGTTGCAAAAGAGCTTGTCAAAAGCGGTGTAGATGTATTGGCAGTTGACCGTAACGAGGATACAGTCAATGCAGCTGCAATTGACATTCCTGTTTGCAAATGTGCCGACGTTACCGACCCCGAGGTAATCAAGAGACTTGATGTGGGAAATATCGATGTGGTTATTATAGCAATGGCAGAAAATTTTGAAGCAGGCGTAATGGCTACAATGCTTTGCAAGGAGGCAGGTGTCGGTACAGTTATTGTGAAATGCGGTGACGAGATGCATTCGAGAATATTGAAGCGTGTCGGTGCCGACCAAATAATTTTCCCCGAAAACGAATCAGGTGTAAGGTTGGCAAAAAATCTGCTTACTTCAGGCTTTGTGGACATGATAGAGCTGTCAAAAAATGTGTCAATGGTAGAGCTTGCCATTAAGAAGGAATGGGTGGGTAAGTCACTCATAGAGCTTAACCTGAGAAAAAAATACTCTCTTAACGTTGTAGCTCTTTGCTGTAACGGTCAGGTAAAGGTAAACATAGACCCGACACAGCCGCTGGAGGATAACATCAAGCTGATAGTTATAGCCGATACAGCCAAGCTTTCAAAGCTTAAGGATTAACGGTGGCGGTATGGAAAAAGCAACTCTATTTCAGATAATAAAATTCACCTTGTTTTCTATATCGGCAGGAGTAATACAGATAGGCTCTTTTACGCTCCTGAATGAGATAGCCAAGCTCTCTTATTGGCCTGCATATCTTATATCATTGGTGCTTTCGGTGTTGTGGAATTTTACCGTAAACCGCCGTTTTACCTTTAAATCAGCCGCTAATATCCCGATTGCAATGGCTAAGGTTTTCGGCTTTTATATTGTATTTACTCCTTTGTCCACATACCTTGGTTACCTTGCTGAAGGCTCAGGCATCAATGAATACATAGTGCTTATTGCGACTATGCTTTCAAATTTTGTTCTTGAGTTCCTTTTTTGCAAATTCTTTGTTTACAGGAATCAGGAAAATACACTCAATAAATAAAGGAGATATGATGAATTTCAGCGAAATTGCACAATCACGTCAATCCTGCAGAAGCTACAACAGCGAAAAGGATGTTGAAAAAGAAAAAATAGATGCAATACTCTCCTCGGCACGTCTTGCGCCGTCTGCCTGCAACAGCCAGCCTTATTTTATCACTGTATGCCTCGGTGATAAGGCAAAGGGGACAGCCAAGGCGACTCAGGGCATGGGAATGAATAAATTTGCAAGCGATGCCCCTGTTATGCTGGTAATATCAGAGGAGGCATACAGCCGTACTGCAGCCCTTGGTGCAAAGGTCAAGAAAAATGATTACCGTTCTATTGATATCGGAATACTTTCTGCCTACATCACGGCGGAAGCAACTGCACAGGGGCTTTCTACCTGTATACTTGGCTGGTTTGATGATATGAAGATCAGAGAAATATGCTCACTTGATTCTCCCGTTCGTCTTGTTATTGCTCTCGGATATGCCAAGGAGGATGACAAGCTTCGCACAAAGAAGCGCAAGGATATGTCAGAGCTTGTGAAATATGAAATATAAAAATACAGTTAAAGGCATCTTTATTTCACGCCCCAACCGTTTTATTGCCCATGTGGAGATTGACGGAACCGAGCATATATGCCATGTAAAAAATACGGGCAGATGCCGCGAGTTGCTTATAAAAGGTGCTGATGTCATTCTTGAAAAATCCGACAATCCAAACAGAAGGACAGAGTATGACCTTATAGCGGTATATAAGGGTGACGAGTTGATAAATATGGACAGTCAGGCACCTAACAAAGTAATGGGCGAGTGGATAGAAAAGAGCGGATTTTTTGGAAATCCCACTTTGATTAAGCCCGAATGCACATACAAAAAATCAAGGTTTGATTTTTACATAGAAACCGAAAGCAGAAAAATATTTGCAGAGGTCAAGGGAGTTACTCTTGAGGAAAACGGAGTTGTAATGTTTCCCGATGCTCCGACCGAGAGGGGAGTCAAGCACCTTTCCGAGCTTGCTGATGCTGTTGAAAACGGCTATGAGGCGTATGTGTTTTTTGTGGTGCAGATGAATGACTGCAAGTATTTTACTCCAAACCGTAAGACCCATCCCGAATTTGCCGACACTTTGAAAGCAGTTGGCGAAAAGGGCGTTAATATAATCGCATCGGTGTGTCAGGTGTCGGAGTCTTCTCTGTCAATTGACAGATTTGCAGAGGTAAGATTATGACAAATAAAGAAATATGGGAAATAGCGCTCAGACAGTCAGCTTATGACTGTAATTGCAAGCCTGAGGATTTTTTGGCTGACAGGCATACTGTTACACTGTCTGAAAAAAACGAAAGAGCTCGTAAATATTTACCTTTACCCTTTGAATGCGATATGGTTTCATACGGAAATTGTATTGTTGCTCAGACGAGCCAAAGACTTGCAGATGCTGTGGGTGGATACATAAACAAATACATTGCGGCACATTGCTTTGAGACACCGAATATTCATGTGCTGGATGATATTCTCCGACCTTACGGCTTAAAGGTTTGCTTTATGGCGGAGTATTTTCTGCCCGATGTTGATGTACTTGTACCACTCGAATGCGGATATGAGACAAAGGTTCTTTATCAAGAGGATTTTGCGGAATTATATTTGCCCCAATGGAGTAATGCTCTTTGCGAGAAAAGACGTGAGCTGGATGTCATCGGTGTTGGGGCATATGATAACGGCAAGCTTGTGGGACTTGCGGGCTGCAGTGCAGATTGCAGTGAAATGTATCAGATTGGCATTGATGTTTTGCCGGAATACAGAAGAAAAGGAATTGCTTCATCATTGACAAGTAAATTGGCGTTAGAGATACTCAAGCTCGAAAAAGTTCCCTTTTACTGCACAGCATGGTGTAATTTGAAATCGGCACGAAATGCTATAAAGTGCGGTTTCCGTCCTGCATGGGTGGAGCTTACCGCAAGAGATATAGAATTTGTAAACCAATTTAACGAACAATTAAAAATCAGATAAGGAGGAAAATATGTTTGATTTTTTGTTTACTAAAAAATTTAAGATAGGTGTATCCGTGGCATTGGTTGCGGTACTTGTGCTTATCGCAGTGTTCAACGGTATGTTTACCGTCAACGAGCAAGAAAAGGCTGTAGTACTGACCTTTGGTAAGCCTACCTATGTTAAGGATTCGGGTCTTGGTTTCAAGATACCCTTCATCCAAAGTGTACAGAAGGTGAATACAACTATTCAGGGCTTTGCTATAGGCTATGATGAGTATTCAAGTAATTTTACCGAGGATGCAACGATGATAACGAGCGATTACAATTTCGTCAATGTTGATTTCTTCGTTGAATGGAGCGTAACCGACCCTGTAAAGGCATTGTACAACTCTCAGAATCCGCAGGGAATACTTTCCAACATTGTACAAAGTGCCGCCAGAAGTGTTATAGGTGTGACACAGGTAGACCATGTTCTTACCACAGGTAAGGGCGAGATACAGTCACAGATAAAGGTTAATGTTGCCGATGCTCTTGACAAGCTGGATATAGGAGTGCAGGTACATAACATTACGATTCAAGATGCTGAGCCGCCCACGGTTGAGATTATGACAGCCTTTGATGCGGTTGAAGATGCAAGGCAGAAAATGGATACTTTCACAAATGATGCCAACAAATACAAAAATGAGCAGATACCTGCCGCACGAGCCGAGGCTGACAAGGTACTCAGAAGCGCCGAGGCGGATAAGGAATCGCGTATCAATGAAGCAAAGGGCGAGGTAGCCAGATTTAACGAAATGTTTTCGGAATACGAAAAGAATAAGGCTGTGACACAAAAACGCCTTTTCTTTGAGGCTATGGAGGAAATATTGCCTTCTATGGAGGTAATTATTGAAAATGCCGATGGCAGTACCGAAAAAGTATATCCGGTAAAATCATTTACTGAAGGAGGAAAGTAAGATGAAAAAAATAATAATACCCATAGTAATCATTTTTGTTATCGCTGTCCTTCTCATGTCAACGGTAGTTACAAAAAGCAACGAATATACCCTTGTAAAGCAATTTGGCAAGGTTGAGAGAATTGTGTCAGAAGCAGGACTTTCCTTTAAGGTTCCGTTTATACAGCAAACCGAAAAGCTTCCCAAAACAATAATGCTTTATGACCAGGCAGAATCCGATGTTATTACCAAGGATAAAAAGACGATGGTAATTGATAATTTTGTTCTTTGGAAGATAACCGACCCTCTCAAGTTTGTACAGACACTCAATACCATTCCTGAGGCTGAGCGCCGTATTGAGACCGTTACATACAATGCTATAAAAAATGCTGTAGGTACAATAGACCAGACAGACATTATCAACGGCAGAGGAAAATCTCTCAGTGACGGTATAGTTGCTACTGTACAGCCTGCGTTTGAAGAATACGGAATACAGATAATCGACAATGAGATAAAGCGTCTTGACCTTCCCGAGGACAACAAGGAATCTGTATATGCACGTATGATTTCCGAGCGTAATCAGATAGCCGCAGAATATATTGCCCAAGGTAATGAGGAATACCAAAAGATAATCAACGAAACAGATAAAGAAGTTTCTATAATTGTTTCGTCAGCCAATGCTCAAGCATCACAGATAAGAGCTGAGGGCGAGGCGGAGTATATGAGAATTCTTTCCGAGGCATATAACAGTACCGAAAGACAGGAATTCTATGAGTTTACACGCTCACTTGAGGCGCTTAAGGTCACAATGAAGGGTTCAAACAAGACTCTGTTTCTGCCCATTGATTCTCCGTTAACAAAGATTTTTGTTGGTGAATAATATGGTTTTAGCTACGGTACTAAGGTATATCGATGTTAAAGAGGGAGGTCCTTGGGACTACAGATACTACATTCCCCATGATTTTAAGCTTATGGCGGACAAGTACGGTGTGGGATTGGCGGCAGTGATGTCGGATAGCGAAATAGAGGAGACCTGCCGGAATTGTGACGGTCTTATTATTCCCGGCAGCACATCGGATATAAATCCTGCCTATTACGGACAGCCTTCCGACGATTTCAGTCAGCCTGTTGACGAGTATGCTCTTGATAAAAAGCTTATTGACTTCTTCATTGAAAAGAAAAAGCCGATATTGGGAATATGTGCGGGACTGCAGGAGTTGAACATTTATTTCGGCGGAAGCATAAAAAAGATAGACAACGGGGTACAGCACTGCAGTAAGGGGCTTTTAAAGCATCCCATAAGCATAAAGGAAAACTCCTTTGTTTATGATGTTTTTGGAAGCTGTGAAGCGACTGTCAATACCTTTCACTACTGGCATATCGACAAATTAGCTGACTGCCTCAAAGCTGTAGCTTTTTCCGAGGACGGTATAATAGAGGCGGTGGAATGTCGGGGAAAAAAGGTGTTTGCTACTCAATGGCATCCTGAGCTTTCATACCATGCAGACGATTCAATCGAAAACAGACTGTTTGAAAATTTCATAAAGTTCTGTGAAAAATAATACAAAAAATCAAGGTCACTGACCTTGATTTTTTTACTTTATAGGAAATTTCTCCATTGTAACACCCGAGCCGCATAGATTTTACTTGGGATGAGATGTATTAACTGCGGCGAGCAATGTCAGCGGCGACTCGTCGCTTTTTTATCTCATAAGAAATTGCATTAAAACGACCTCGCCGTATTATCTTGTTTGGCTATATCTATAGGTTATGATAAGTGAGAAATGTCAGAGGCTGATAGCAGCTTTTTCCTTTGACAGAATTTCAGTTGCTGTTGAAATAAATTCTTGAGCAATTTTCGGCAATTCTTTTTCCTTTATATACAGGATTTTTGCTTGGCGGAAATTTTCGGGATGGTCTGTGATAAAGTACAGTACTTCGGGAGATTCAGGAAGATTCTTTACCAAATAATCTGTGGTAACAATAGCCCCCATGCCGTTGAGCATCATTCTGTAATGTGCCTCAAGGGTCTGAGCATTATATATGTGGCAGGAGGAGATACTGCCGTTTTCGATAAATTTATGAACGTAATGCTGTATACTTGAGTTTCTGCTGACTCTTAAAAACTCAACTTCGCTGAAGAGAGTATAATCCGTAATTATTTTTTTGCTGTCAATTTTACCCGATACTATGTCATTGTGAGAAAGGGCAAAACCAAGAAGCCTTTCGTCGGTAATACCGTCACGCCTTACCGCTACTACAAAGCATTCGTTGTGCAGAGGAACGTACGAAAACCTGTTTTCGTTACAGGTGTAGTTTATCATAAGATCGGCTGTTCCGTTTTCGAGCATTGCATATACTTCTTTTTTTGAGTAGGTGTTGCAGAAATTTGCAGTCAATTCTACGTTGGGATATGCTTTGTGAAGTATTCCGAAAACCTCGGGGATGATTTTATATGACAGGTAATTCGTACCTACAACCACAAGCTTATCTTCCGACAGCTCGGAAACAATTCTGATACGTCGGTGCATATTCTTTTCGTTTATCAATGCTTCTTCAATATATTCTAAGTATATTTTTCCTTCACGGGTTAGAGATAGGGGAGTGGTTCGTCTGTTGAATATCTCAAACCCGAGTTCATTTTCAAGCTTCTTTACGGTAGCACTCAGCGAAGGTTGGGATATATACAATGCCTTTGCAGCCGCAGAAAAGCTTTTTGTCTCGTATATCTTATATACGTATCGGTTTGCTCTTTCCATATTTACCTCATAGATTTTTGTTTATGTATACGAAAGCTTTATTTGTATTTGATTATATCATAAAAATATGTTAAAATCAAGAAAATGGAGGTATTATATATGAAGAAAATCATTATCTTTTTAACGCTTTGCTTATCCGTTTTTTCGCTTTCCTTCACAGCTTTAGCTGCAGAAAGCTACAGCAATGCGGATATAATAAAGGAAATTGTATATGCCTATGACAGGCAGGGAGATACGATTCTTTATGACCAGCTCAATTCAAGGCGTCATGTATCGGCATCTCCGGAGGATGCAACAAGTCAAAAAACCATATACCTTGATTGCAGCAGCTTTGTAAACTCTTGTTACGTGGAGGCATTCGGTATAAATATTTTGCCCTATGACCTTAGTGAAAAGAGCTGCTCCACCCTGAATTACCATTATTACGCAAGAGGTGATTTCGGCGAAAATCCCGGTGTCATAGGTCACTGGGAAGCGGAGGATTGGGCGAATGCCGAGGACAAGCAGGCTATTGTGGATTTCATGAAGGAAAATCTGCAGATAGGCGACGTTCTCAACTACCGCCACCTCAAATCCTCGGGCAGCTATGCGGGACACGTGTACATATATGTGGGTAATAGCACCTTCTATCATTGTGCAGGTGCGGGGTCATATACAGTAAACACCTCAAATCCATCAAAATCATATGAAAATGACGAGACCGAGACCAATCGTATACAGTATATTTCTTTTGCGAATATATTTACTACTACAACAAGCTCGAGATATATTTTCAAGGCAACCACAGAGGATACAGTTACCTGTTTCAGCCTTCACAGACCGCTTTCCCGTGACAATGTGACTCCTACCGAAAAAACTCTGAAAAGAATGGCAATTGCGGGACTTGACAGCGAAAAGACCTCCGATGTTGCTCCCAATACAGCTGTTTTTGCGGGAGACACTATAACCTACACCGTGGCAATGAAGAATTACGGAAGCAATGCACTTGAGGGTGTTTCACTTACAGATACACTTCCCGAAGGCACTGAATTTGTATCGGGCAGCGAGGGCGTGACAGTTACAGACGGTGTACTTTCATGGATAGGTGATATTGCTTCGGGTGCAACCGTTAACGTAAGCTATACTGTTAGTGTTACAAAAAATCCTGCCTCCTCACTTATTGTAAGTGACAAAACAGATGTCGGCGGCGTAAAGCTTGCCACAATAACTCACACTGTATCAGGACTCACAAAGGCTCAAATTTCATTGGTTGTTGATACAGCAAAAAACCACCTTGCCAACGGTTCGGAATTCAGAAACGGTATTGATATGACCTTTGATATCTACCGCAGTGTGTTGGGTGTTGACCTTTATGAATATGTTCCCTTAAAACAGACAGAGCAAAAGACAATATATACCGACGAAAACGGCAAGCTTGTAGGACTCACCGAGGGTGTTTCCTACGAATATGCAAACCTTAACGATACAGCACTTCTGAAGGAGCTTGCCGAAAACGGAGCGTTGAGCACAGGCTTTACATATTCTCCCGTGACCGAGGACACTGTACTCACCGCAGGTATCTGGGGTGTCAGAGAGGTATCGGGCGAGGATGTCCACACAGTTTATGTAAAGGGGGATTCCACCTATAACATACTTCACCTTGACGAAGACGGAAAGGTAGTGGATGACGGAAGAACCGCCAAGAATTTCAAAAATGCCGTAACACTCCGTGATGTGAGAGATTTCAGCAAGGGTGTATGGTGCGGACCTCTCGGATATCATGGCACAACGGGAAATAACCTTACCCTTGCCAGCGGCGGCTATGACAGCCTTATCAACCACGCAGGAAAGGCTTATGCAGGTCTTTTCACAGGCGATGATGCGGTGTATAATCTGGACTACGCAGGACTTGTCCATGCAGTTGAATCGGAATATGCAACCTATCAATACCTTGACAATGAGGTAATACCTTTTGCGGAATTTGTGAGCTATTCATACCAGACACGCCGCTACAGGTCATATATTACAGCTTCGGGTACTGTAAATACAAAATTCATTTTCTATGTTATCACAGAGAACGGAGAGCTTGTAACCCGTGAGTGGACCGATGCAATGACCTTCAATACCGACTCAAAAAAGACTCACACAGTTAAAGTGACAGATTTTGAAGATACTACAGGATATATAGTTGCCATGGAGATACATCCCACAGGTGATGTACCCGAGACAACTACTCTTTCCGCAACATCAAATGCCTCCTCCGATAACGGAAGTATTTTCAATATAATACTCATAAAGGATGGCTATAAGACTTTTGCGGACACCGCAGTTCTTGACACGGTAATCGATACCGAAAAGCTTACAATTTCAGCTGATTCCGATTTTGCAAAAATTACAGCCCCCTCTCTTTACGGCGGTATGACTATCAGAACAGGTATGTATAAGATACCCGACAGCGTGCGTTCACGTCTTGTTAAGGAAAGCGACCTTGCAGTCGGTGATATAATCGTTGCAGATTGGTCGGGCGGTATAATAACCTACCTTTATATTGGTGACTCAACTCTCCTTTCCGTTGAAAGCGGTAAGATAGTCACAAAGACAATAGGCGACGATATCTACGGTACGGATGCCGATAATATTCTGGTATCACTCTACGCCTACGACAGATTTGCAGTTATACGTCCTTCAATGAGTGCTCTGGAGGCAAATGTAACCGTTGAGTCGATTGAAGTTACACAAATGCCCGATAAAGCCGAGTATTTCACACATGAGACCTTTGAGAAAGCAGGTATGGTTGTAACAGCAACACTCAGCAACGGAAATACGGTTGACGTGTCCGATTACACGGTAAGTCATGATGCGTTTGCTTATCCGAGTACAACGGTAACTGTGTCCTACGGCGACCTGAGCACATCAATTGATGTAACTGTTCACAAGATTGAGGATATCAAAATTGCAACTCTACCCACAAAGATGTCCTACTTCAACAAGGAAGCCTTCGACCCCGAAGGAATGGTTGTAAATGCGGTTTTCTCAAGCGGTGATGAACTGGCGATTACAGATTATGTTGTATCTCCCGAGGTGTTTGTATATCCCGACAACGTGGTGACAGTTACCTTCGGTGATTATACTAAGACATTTGAGGTTGAGCTTTCAAGCGAATATCGCACAGTGAGTGTTTCCGAGGCACATACACTTGACTCGGATGCCATGGTGTGCGTTGAGGGTTATTTTGTAGGTGCGGGTGACGACGGTCAAAAGGAAATACTTATAAAAGATATAAATTCCGATACAGTTATCGCTGTCCGCGGAGTTCCCGGTACATATCCCGATTATGAATACAAATACGGAGATAAGGTGAAAATTACTGTCTGTGTTGCGATTACTTCAAGTACATACGATTATGACAGAAAGTATCTTAAATATTCTGAGGAAAACAGTGATATAGCAGCTACAATCGAATCAAGAGGAAACAAGATAACATTTAATTTTGACAATGTTATTGAAGTGAAGAGTCAAAGCGATTTTGCTTCAGTTCTCAGTACCAATGATAATTTCTACAAATATATAAAGGTTTCAGGAACAACATACTTCAGCGGATATAAATCATCTTCAGCCACCAATCCCGAGCGCTTCAGAATACATATGAATCCCAATGCCGCAGAGGTGTCAAATATACGCACAAACGGAAGTCAGGTAGCAAACCTTACACTTTCAACACATTATGTAAACCTTGGCGAAAGCTGGTATACCGACCTTTTTGGTATAGATTATCAGCATGGCGCTTTCCCCGGCCCTTCAAGCGATAAAAGCTTTTATGCAATATACGCAGGTGCAAACCAATATTACAACAGACTTGTCATTCTTGACGAAAGCTGGGTACTCGACCCTATTAAGGCGACAGATGTAAGCCTTCTCCTTGACGGAAAAATTGGTGTGAAGGTGTACTTCGAGTACGACAATGCAGTGTTGGATTCCGAAGCCCTGACTTATACTGCGACTCTTAAAAACACAGAAATCGGCAACGAGGAAATCCTCGACATTCCCGTAACTCTCGATGATAACGGCAGAACGGCATACGCTGTTATTTATATCAATCCAAAGGATGCGGACAATACAGTTGTTAATTCCGTTATAAGTGCAGGTTCACATTCGGTAGAAGTACCTGAGCTCTCGGTACAGACATACATTGATGCATTTAAAGACCACGAGGAATATGATGAGTATTCAAGCTTGATATCCGCACTTGAAAACTATTTGTCTGCTGCTGATATTTATTTTGATGCAAGCAAGACTTTTGATGAAGAAACCGAGCTTTCCGAAGATGAAGAAAGTATTCTCGAAAATGTCAAATCCTTTGCAAGTGTCACAAGCAAGACGGTAGGTAATCTTGAACATGCCTCAACATCTCTCATACTTGAGGGCGCTGTAACTATCCGCCATTACTTCAAGGCGACGGGAGAGGCAGCTCTTGACGATTATACAGTTGAGGGTGGTACTGCATTGAAATACGCAGACAGCGACGGATATGTTTATACGGATATTGCGAATATTCCCGCCCATGAGCTTGGAAGTCTTAATACTGTTAAGGTTTCCTTTGGCGAGGAAAGCACAGAGCTTACCTTCTCGGCATACAATTACATAGCTCTTACATATGACGGCATCGAAGATGCAAAGCTTCGCAACCTTGTAAAATTGCTTTTCAAGTATGGTTATGAGGCGGCATTTATCGAAAACGGTGAGGCATATGCAACCGAGCTTAGAATAATTCAAATGCCCGAAAAGACAGTGTACACACACCATGACACTGTAGATACGCTTGACCTGACAGGCGGAAAGCTTGAGGTTATATATTCGGATTACTCAACAAAGACAATTGACATGACAGCAGACTTGCTTTCTGAGGAGAGCGAAGAGTGGAAGATTGGAACTGTAAACTATGTACTCGAATATGCGGGAGAGAGCGTAAAACTTCCCATAGTATATGAAAATACGGCTATGTCCGTAACCGAGCTCAAAAAGTGTGAGGTTGGCAGCACTTATGAGTTTACAGGTATTGTTGTAGGAGCAATTTCAACACACAAATATGCCGAGCTTCTTATCAAGGACAAAAACTCCGATGAATACATTGGTATAATCAATACAGGTGTTGTCGGTTCAATCTATGCACCGAGCCTTGACACGAGTGTGGTGAATATCGGAGACGAGATAATTGTGAGTGCAACTTATTATCGTGAGTCCACTACCTCATCAATCAAGGGAAGCAGAGGAAGATACGGCGCAAATGCCACAAATAATGATACATTTGTATCGGGACTCATGATAGTATCCCATAACAATGAAGTGGAATTTGATCTTACCTCGGCAACCGAGATAAGCACTCAGACTGAGCTTGAAGCCTTCCTGGATGACACCTCTAATTTCTACAAGCTTGTGAAGTTTAAGGGAATGAAGGCAATTCAGTATAAGAACAGTTCAAGCAAGTTGGGATACAGAATATTCTTCGGAACAGGTGTGACCGCACAGAGCCAACAGAATATAAACGGAATAAGCCCGTTTATATTCCACCCCACTGTTGACCTTTACCTGCCAAACGGAATAAAATCCTATTTCAGTAATTCAAGCTCAACATCCTATTCTTCACCTGCCACCACCGAATACGATGTTTATGCTATGTTTGTGGGAGGCAACAGCTATTATTACGATTTTGTAATATTCGGCGAAGAATTTATGGTAAAATAATTAAAACAGCGATTGACTTAAACGTCAATCGCTGTTTTCCCTTTATATCTTAGGAAATGGCATTAAAATCCTATTTTGAAGGTGTATTCTTTATTTTCACTTGGAGTAAAGATTAAGGTCATAATATTTTTATCAATATTAACCTCACCCATATTACAGCTCTTGAAGCTGTAACTGTTTGGAATGTGAACGGTGAGCTTATATTTGTCATCCTTTACAAGGTCTGCTGTGACAACAAGTGTATTATCCTTCCATTCAACATTGCGAAGCTCTGCTGCACCCTGTGACATATGTCTTGATGTGCTCGTTATCTGGGGACGGTTGAGGAGTGGTCTGAGGGACAGTACTCTTGTTTCATATGGCAGTAGGTCAAGCTGTATGCCGTCCTCGATTATGCCAAGATAGGTATCTCTGAAATAATCGTAGACAAGATATTTGCCGTCATCGAGACGAAGTGTCTCTTTAAAGCTTACATCCCTGACAAGCTCATTTTCGGTTAGATTCATAACACCTGCAACAAGATATTCTTCAAAAGGCAAAGCCACCTTTTGACATATTATTTGTGTGTTTCCGTCGCATATTGCTTTGTTGAAATCGGTAGGATGTACCTTTAAAACGGGGAGTGCTCGCTTAAGTAAATCAACACGCTCCATAGGAAGTAAGGGCAAATCATCGCCGAAGGTGAGGGGAAGACCAAGCAGTGAAACTATGCTCAATCTTGATACAGCCTGATTAAAGTCGCTGTATTCATCACGCAATACTACGTTATCAGGATCGTTTATGAGTGCTATATTATGAAGAGGATAGTATTTTCTCAAACGTCCGATTGTGTAGACAAACTTTTCCCATGTAAAGAGGTCCGGACCTATACGTGAGGCATCAAATACCCCAGCGCTCCATAAAATAGATGAAATATAGCCGCCGCAGGCAAGCATAAAGAAATCCTCACCAAGTAACTCTCGTGTTTTCTTTATCATGCCAACAAATGCTTCGTAGGTGGTCATGTCGGGGTCTTGCATATTTGCGTGGAATCTTTCGTGTGCAAATATACAGTTTGGAAGGGTATCGTATTTAACAGCCTCGTATCCCCAATCTTTTATCTGCTGTACAGCCTTTGGCAGAAATCCGTTGAGATATTCTGGGTGTGTTACATCATAGTAATACTTACCGCTCCAGGTCTCATAGTGGGCAAGACTTATTTCGGGGTGCTCTTTTTCATAGTCTGTCATTGAAGGGTCATTGGTGAATCCCATCCACAGTGCGGGAATAAAGCCGCATTTTTTTATTTCTTCTGCAACATATCCGAGTCCGTTTGGATATTTTTGGGGGTCGGGATTAAAGCAATCAACTCCGTCAAAACGTTCTTTTTCATACTTTTTATGATACCACTCCCAGTCTACCCATACAGTATCGGCACCGAAATCCTTCAGATGTTCAGCCTGAAAACGTGCATTTGACAGCACTTTTTCCTCGGAGGCATCGAATTTTACGGCATACCATGTCATCCACCCTGCCGGAGGAGCATCGTATTTACCACGCTTTTTGAGGGGCACAAAATTAATGTCATATTTTTCGGCAAGTATATTCTCTTTGACTTTGAAAAGTATTATCTCAGCAACACCTTCTGTCATAGTGGACATTCTGAATTTGTATTGCTTTTCGTCCCAGTCGTAAGAAAGCTTAAGGTCACGGCATCCTTCGATACAATAGGCTCTGTCGGTGCTTTTATTGTAAACTGCATTGTCATAAAGTGATACTGCAGGTCCTATGGCACATCTGATTGCCTCTGTTGCTGTATCCTTTGAGTTTATGGCAAAGCATTCATCTGCATCACCATTTATTATTTTGCCGTTCAATACTATTCTGTATTGCTGTGTCTCATAAACCTGAATTCTTATTTGTTTTGAAGACACAGTGGCAAATATCTGAAAGGTAGGAAGGTCCTTTTCGGTTTCCCCGGGATGGAAAGTCATTGTCATTTTTCTTTCCGACGTTTCTGAATCAAAGACATGACCTACAGTGCATTTTGCATATTCGTTCATCTCAATGAACTTTTCGTTGTCAAGATAAAGTCCGTCTATTACCAGTTCTGACTGTGCCTTGCTCGGAGTATGAACAAGGGTGAGTGTATAGCTTTCGTCATCGTATTTTGCAAGATAATTTTTATAAGTACAATAGTTAACCATAAATTTTCTCCTTTATATTGCAATATATCTGATAATATACTATAATATAAATAAATAACAGTAAATACAGTTTTAGTCATAAAATTTTAGCTTTTGGTCATTCAGGGGATGTTACAATGAAAATTGTCAATTTTTATAAATTCAGGCATATGTATCAGAATTCCGATTTTCGCTTTGCGGGACACCGCCACGGAAGATATGAGGCAAACATAGTTTTCAAGGGTACAATTGAGCTGACCTGTGGAAGTAATATCTTTACTGTATCACAGGGGTGCTTTGCTATATGGAAGCCGGGTGTTTTTCACATGAGCAGGGTGATATCCGATGGCGGAGCAGAGCTTCTGGCAGTGGAGTTTGACCTTGAGGATTACAGCTTTCCTACAGAGGAAAGTGCCGTTATAAGACTTAACAGCACAGACCTTTCGATAGCCGAGGCAATGACTGATACTGAGGGGGATGCGTTGGAAAGGCTGACCGAGGCTTTTTTTATCAGACTCTCCGACAGAGAGGGGAGTGCCGAGCCCTCGGAGAAGGGACTTTCATGGATATACCACAGTGCAGTGAATTTTATGGCAGACAATATTGCAGAGGATATCACCGTTCCGTCGGTAGCAAAGCATTGCGGAGTCTGCCTCACCACGCTCAAAAAAGCATTTTCCGAATATGCGGGCAAGGGCGTAAAAGCATACTTTACGGAAATGAAGCTTCATAAGGCAAAGGAGCTTCTTGAAAAAGGAGAAACTGTATCCGCCGTCTCGGACAAGCTCGGCTTTTCTTCACCCGCATATTTTTCACAGTGCTTCAAAAGGGTATCGGGAATTCCCCCGAAAAATTTCAAAGCATAAAGCGGTCAGTGACCGCTGACAATGCTCGCCTATCATAACCTATGGATATAGCCAAACAAGATGAAACGGCGAGGTTTATTCAATGCAATTTTCTATATAATAAAAAGCGGTCAGTGACCGCCGACAATGCTCGCCGATCATAACCTATGGATATAGCCAAACAAGATAAAACGGCGAGGTTTATTTAATGCAATTTTACTTTAGTATAGGATAAATTTAAGGCACACCCCGAAGGAGTGTGCCTTGTGATATGTATATTACTTGTTCTTAAGCTGCTCGAGAACCTCTCTTGTGATTCTTGCAACAAGCTCGTCTGTAGCCAATACGCCGCCTGTAACTGCAGTACCACAGCTTCCGAAAAGCTCCATTTTCTTGATAACAGCCTTCTTGATAGCTTCAACAGATGCAGGGATAAGGTCGATGATACCCTTGTTCATATCTGTGAATGCGCGGAATTCAGCCTCAACTGCCGCAATGTTGATATCTGTGAAGATGTTTACCTTGCTGATACCCTTTTCAATAGCAGTCTTGAAATCCTTGTCTGTAAGACCTGAACCGCCGTGAAGTACAAGGGGTACATCAATTGTGTTTGCGATGGTCTCAATTCTTTCAAAATCAAGCTTGGGGGGAAGCTTATATGCGCCGTGCGCAGTTCCTACAGCAATAGCAAGTGCGTCAACCTTTGTTCTTTCAACAAAGTCTCTTGCCTGCTCGGGGTCTGTGTAGAACTTGGAAGCATCCTCCATGGAAGCCTCTGTTGCACCCTCTGCACCGCCTACATGACCAAGCTCGCCCTCAATGGTTGCACCGTATGAGTGAGCAATATCAGCCATCTCACGAACCTTCTTTACGTTCTCTTCGTAAGGGTCGGTAGAGCAGTCATACATGATAGATGTAAAGCCAAGCTCAAGAGCCTTGATACAGGTCTCTTTCTTAAGACCGTGGTCGAGGTGAGCAACTACGGGTACTCTTGCCTTCTTAGCCATGGGAATGAGGTAGTATGAAACCTCCTCCAGAGGACCGTAAGGGAAGAGAACCTCAGCAGTACCCATGATAACAGGTGAGCCTGTCTGCTCAGCTGCGTTTATAATACCGCGTGCAAGCTCAAGGTTAACAGCATTAAAAAGTCCGATACCGTACTTACCCTTCTTGGCAGGGTAAAGCACTTCGTTCATATTAACAAGCATTTTATTTTCCTCCTGTATAGGTTTAAATTCTTTAACACCTACATTGTATACCCAATCAAACAAAAAGTCAATACAAAACAACAAAAAACAAATAAAAAAGTCGAAAATATTTTGAATTATTCAATAACAGCATTTTTTTATGTTGACTTTGACGAAAATGGCGGAGGCACAACACCGTATAATATGAGTCATGCGACCACAGAGTATACAAAATAAAAAGAGACGGCTCAAGCGCCGTAAAAATCACCGTATAAAATCAATGCTGAACCGATGTCGGTTCAGCATTGATTTTATTCCTGTTGGTAGTTCTCCAAAAAGTCGCCTATTTCAATCATGGCATTATACAGAGTGTCGGGCTCGGGGAGCATTACAATTCTGAAATGGTCGGGGGTGGGGTAGTCGAATCCGCTTCCTGCGACGATGAGTATTTTCTTTGCCTTCAAAAGGTCGAGAGCGAATTTCTTGTCGTTTGTGATATTGTGCTTCTTTATGTCTATTTTGGGGAACATATAAAATGCCGCGCGGTTTTTTACGTAGGTCAGGTCGGGGCATTTGTCCATAGCACGGCAAGCCGCTTCTCTCTGCTCAAAGAGTCTGCCGCCGGGGACCATCATTGCCTTGGTGCTTTCCCAGTCGGAGAGCGCCGCAGGTATAACGAACTGTGCGAATGCATTTGAGCAAAGTCTCATTGATGCAAGCGCCACAATTCCGTCTATCATGTCAGCCGCCTGCTCTGTGGGACCTGTTATTACCATCCAGCCGCAACGCATACCGCAGATAACATGGGACTTTGACAGACCGTTCATGGTGAATACCAATACATCGGGGGCAACCTTTGCCATGGGTGTGTGTGTCATGCCGTCCATAAGAAGTCTGTCATATATCTCGTCGGAGAATATAACAAGGTTGTGTTCTCTTGCAATATCTGCAATCTGCTCAAGTATCTCAACGGGGTATATAGCACCTGTTGGGTTGTTGGGGTTGATAATGAGAATAGCTTTTGTTTTTGAGGTTATCTTGCTCTTGATATCGTCAATGTCGGGATACCAATCCGACTGCTCATCACAGATATAGTGAACAGGCTTTGCACCTGCAATGTATGCGCAGTTAGCCCAAAGGGAATAACAGGGGCAGGGAACAAGTATCTCGTCACCGAAGTTGAGAAACGCCGTTGTAGCCATGCTGACTACCTCGCTGACACCGTTTCCTACAAATATGTTGTTTACATCAACATAGGGAACGCCTGTTGCCTCGTGGTATGCCTTTATTGCTTCTCTTGATTCTATTGTGCCTTTTACATCACTGTAGGGGACAGCCCTCTCTACACTTTCAAGCACCGCGTTTCTGATGCTCTCGGGCATCTCAAATCCGAACTTTCCGGGGTTGCCTGTGTTAAGCTTCAATACCTTCTCGCCCTTCTTCTCCATCTCCAGAGCCTCACGGAAGGTTGCACCTCTTATGTCCGAATGTACGAGTGTTAATTTGTCTGATCTCTTGATTTCGTTCATTAATAATATATCTCCATTAATTTTCTAAAGCCTTATTAGTATATCACAAACAAACCAAAAATGCAATATTTTCTGTTTAAAAGTTTAAAAAAGCTATAAATTGATAATATTTTCGGCAAAATACCAAAATCACCGAAAATATTTCAATACATCTCAATAACAAGCCAAAACAAAAGGGAGGCGAAACGCCCCCCCTTAAGACTATTTATAAAATTGGCGGAAGATTTCCGAAGGAAATCAACCAAAATATTTCGCAAAGCGGAATATATCACTCACCAAAGTGAATATCACTCGCTGTAGGCGAATATCGCTCCGACACAGTGTGTCGGAATTTCATTGAACAAAGCTTTGCTTTGTTCTTATACGCATCCCTGAGCCTTCATAGCCTCTGCAACCTTAAGGAAGCCTGCGATGTTAGCACCTGCAACAAGGTCATCGCCGAAGCCGTAAGCCTGAGCAGCCTCAACGGAAGCCTTGAAGATGTTCTGCATAATCTGGTGAAGCTTAGCATCAACCTCTTCTGCAGTCCAGCTGTAACGCATGGAGTTCTGAGACATTTCAAGACCTGATGTAGCAACACCGCCTGCGTTAACCGCCTTGGAGGGAGCAATCTTAACACCGTTAGCCTTGAGATATGCAATAGCCTCGTTTGTTGTGGGCATGTTGGAAACCTCAACATAGTACTTGATGCCGTTTTCAACTATCTTCTTTGCATCCTCGATTCTTACCTCGTTCTGAGTAGCACAGGGCATAAGGATATCAGCCTTAACACCCCAAGGCTTCTCGCCTGCAAAGAAGGGAACATTGAACTTCTCTGCGTAGTCCTGAACTCTGTTACGGCAGGATGCACGCATTTCAAGCATGTAGTTTATCTTTTCCTCTGTTGCAACGCCGTTCTCGTCATATATGTATCCGTCGGGACCTGAGATAACAACTACCTTACCGCCAAGCTCGTTAATCTTCTTGACTGTACCCCAAGCAACGTTACCGAAGCCTGATACAACGAAGGTCTTGCCCTTGATGTCATCGCCGAAGTGCTTGAGCATTTCAACTGTGTAGTAAACAGCGCCATAGCCTGTAGCTTCGGGACGGATAAGTGAACCGCCGTACTGAATGCCCTTACCTGTGAATACACCTGTAAACTCATTCTTCATTCTCTTGTACTGACCGAACATATAACCGATTTCTCTTGCGCCTACACCGAGGTCGCCTGCGGGAACGTCAACATCTGCACCGATGTGACGGCTAAGCTCAATCATAAAGCTCTGGCAGAAGCGCATAACCTCTGCATCTGACTTGCCCTGAGGGTCGAAGTCTGCACCGCCCTTACCGCCGCCCATGGGGAGAGAGGTAAGGCTGTTCTTGAAGGTCTGCTCGAAGCCGAGGAACTTCATGATACCTGAATATACATTGGGAGCAAATCTGATACCGCCCTTGTAAGGACCGATAGCAGAGTTGAACTGTACTCTGAAGCCGCGGTTTACCTGCACCTTGCCGTTGTCGTCAACCCACGGAACTCTGAAGGAAATCTGTCTGTCGGGCTCAACTATTCTTTCGAGAATACCTGCCTCAACGAAATCGGGACGGGCATCGATAACGGGCTCAATGCTTTCGAATACTTCTTCTACTGTCTGGATGAATTCGGGCTCGTTAGCATTTCTTTTTTTGACTGTCTCAAGGACATCTAACATATACTGGTTTTTCATATTAGTAAAAACCTCCTGTAAGTAAAAAATTTAAATCCGATTTATTCTCATTGTACTCGTTGTACAGGATAAATAAAATTTAATAAGGATATTATAATTATCTTTTTTTTACTTGTCAATAGAAAATTGTTAAAAAAAGTCAATAAGTATAACTTTTTTTATATAAAGTGTTGCCTAATTATTGACTTTTCCTCCTCTTTGTGCTAAAAAATATATGTAGAATGCGGTAGATTAGGAGAACACATATGCTTGAACAGATAATTAAAGTTAGGAGAACACATATGCTTGAACAGATAATTAAAGACAGAGACATTCCCTCGCTTCCAAGTGTGGTTAACACGTCAGACAGACGTGAATATATGAAAAAAATTCTCGTCGAGGAGGAGTACGGACAGCCTGTACCGCTGCCCGAGGACGTTACCTACGAGGTAAAGGAGCTGGAGTCCGCCACGTATATGGCAGGAGACGCAACTCTCGAGGCGGTAACGGTAAAGGGCAAGCTTCTTGGAAAGGAATTTTCTTTCCCATTTAAATTTGTGCATCCTACCGATAAGAAAAATCAAAAGGTTGTTGTGCAAATCAATTTCCGATATGATTGTCCCGACAAATATACTCCTGCAGAGGAGATTATTGACAGAGGCTATTCATTGGCGATATTCGACTATAAGCACATAACCTCAGACGATAATGATTTCACCAACGGAATTGCAGGAATACTTTTCCCTGACGGTGAACGCAGAGCTCCCGATGCCACAGGTAAAATAATGATGTGGGCATGGGCGGCATCCCGTGTGGCTGATTACCTTGAAACGCTTGACTATGTTGATATGAACTGCCTTGCGGTTGCGGGACATTCAAGACTTGGTAAAACTGCACTTGTTGCAGGAGCTTTTGACGAGAGATTCAAATTTATCCATTCCAATGATTCGGGTTGCAGCGGCGGTGCTATCCACCGTGACAAGAGAGGAGAGACCGTTGAGGTAATAACCAGAGTATTCCCGTTTTGGTTCTGTCCAGGTTTCAGAAAATATGCTGACAATGAGCACTCGCTCCCCTTTGACCAGCACTGGCTGGTAGCGGCATCGGCACCGAGATATGTTGAGATAGGTACTGCTGTTGAGGATGTGTGGGCTGACCACGAATCGGAATATCTTACCTGCGTAATGGCAAGTGAGGAATTTGAGAAGCAGGGGGTTGACGGATTTATTCATCCCGACCGCTATCCCGAGCTTCACGAGCATTTCAAGGATGGACACATATCGTATTACGTTCGTCATGGTAAACATTTCTTCAGCAGATATGACTGGAATAAATTTATGGATTTTATAGATTCAAAAATCGGAGAGAATAAATGAGAATAATTACAGGAAAAGCAAGAGGAATAAAGCTGGATTCTCCCTATGGAGACGAAGTCAGACCCACCACGGAAATGGCAAAGGAGGGAATCTTCAGCGCTATACAGTTTGACCTTGATTCACGCCGTGTACTTGACCTGTTTGCGGGAAGCGGACAGCTTGGACTTGAAGCGATAAGCAGAGGAGCAGAGAGCGCGGTGTTCGTTGACGAATCACAGGCATCTATTGAAATAGTTAAGAGAAACGCACAGAAAACAAAGCTTTTCTCTCAGTGCAGAATTGTCAGAATGGATTTTACGGACTTTTTGAAAAAGTCAAACGATACCTTCCATTTCATTTTTGTCGACCCCCCTTACGGAAAGAAGCTTCTCCCCGAAGTGGTGAAGAAGGTTATGAAGTACGGAGTATTGGCAGAGGACGGTGTCATTATCCTCGAAGGCGAGGATGCGGAAATAGAGGGACTTGACACAGTGTGCGAGGAATACGGTGTTGAGTTGAAAAAGAGATATAAATACGGAAAGACTTATGTTCATACCGTTGGGAGAAAATGATGAAAGCAATTATCCCGGGAAGCTTTGACCCTGTTACAGTCGGACACATTGCGCTTGTTGAAAAGGCATCAAGAATGTTTTCCGACGTAACTGTTTTGTTGTGCCATAATTTTGATAAAAAGACGCTCTTCAGCTTTGAGGAGCGTCTTGAAATGCTTTTTGTCGCCACCGAAAATATGAGTAATGTCAGGGTGGAAGCCCACACGGGTTGGCTTTATGAGTATCTCAGAGGGCAGGAGGACACGGTGCTCTTTAAAGGTGTGCGCAACACCGTTGATTTTGAATACGAAAAACAGATGGCTGATTTTAATTTTGAGCATTCCGGTGTTGAGACTGTTTTTGTATTGCCGGATACGGAGCTTGCCGATGTATCTTCTACAAAAGCGAGACAGGCGCTTTTTGACGGTGGGGAATGGGAAAAATTTATACCGCAAAATGCACAAAAATTAGTCAAAAAATTCTACGAAAATATTTAAAAAATACTTGAATTTTCTTCAAGTATGTTATATAATATACGCAGTGGTGGTGAATTGTGGGACTAAATGGAGCAAAATGTATCCAAATTACCCAAAATTTACCTGAAATTACGAGAAAGGGGGACGAAAAATGCTTCTTGGTCAGTTTGAGTATAATCTTGATGCCAAAGGACGTGTGTTTATTCCGTCAAAGCTTAAGGATTCCTTGGGCGAAAGCTTTGTACTTGCCAAAAGTATGGACCCCTGTATCGCAATATACTCCAAGGAGATGTGGGAGAACTACGTTTCCAAGCTTTCTGCATTGCCTGAAATGAAGGCAAGAGGCATCAGACGTTTCGTTTTCTCTACCGCCATTGAGGCGAGCGTTGATTCTCAGGGCAGAGTGCTCATAACTCAGCCTCTCAGAGAATATGCCAAACTGGAAAAGGAAGTTACGATAATCGGAAACGGCGACCATGCTGAAATATGGAATGCTGCAAGATACGAGGAGTATATGAACTCTCAGAGCGTTGACGAAATGGTTGACACTCTTATGGAATTCGGCTTCTGATGGCAGAGTTTAACCACTACTCCGTGATGCTCCGCGAAACGGTGGATATGCTTGATGTTCGCGGTGACGGAATATATGTTGATTGTACATTGGGCGGAGGCGGACACTCAAGTGAAATAGCAAAGAAGCTGACAACAGGCAGACTTATCTGCATAGACCGTGATACAGATGCTATAGAGGCGGGAAAAAAACGGCTTGCGGAATACAGTGACAGAGTCACCTTTGTGAACGATAATTTTAAAAACATCAGATACATACTTGACGGACTTGGAATTGATTCGGTGGATGGAATCACCGCAGATTTGGGAGTCTCGTCATATCAGCTCGATACAGCGGAACGGGGATTTTCTTATCACTGGGATGCGGAGCTTGATATGAGAATGAACAGAGCGGATTCATTTACAGCCAAAAAACTTGTAAATGAGTATTCTGAACAGGAGCTGTTCAGAGTAATATCCGAGTATGGCGAGGAAAAATTCGCCTCGCGAATAGCAAGAGCCATAGTGCAAAAGCGTCAGGAGAAAGAAATAGAGACTACGTTTGAGCTTGTTGATGTAATAAAGTCTGCAGTGCCGAAGGCGGCGCAGATAGACAAGCATCCTGCACGTCGCACGTTTCAAGCACTTAGAATTGAAGTCAATGATGAAATCGGAATGCTCAAGGGTGCTGTAGAGTCGATGATAGATTGTCTCTCCCCCCAAGGGCGTATTGCAATAATAACATTTCATTCCCTTGAGGACAGAGCAGTAAAAGAGGTTTTTCAGTCAAAGGTCAAGGGGTGCACATGCCCGTCTAATTTTCCTGTTTGTGTATGCGGCTTCAAGCCTCAGCTTGAGCTTCTTAACAGAAAGCCTGTTACGGCTGACACAGGAGAGCTTGACGAAAATAACCGTTCAAGAAGCGCAAAGCTCAGGGGAGCGGAAAAACTCGGATAAAAAATAAGAGAGGAACCGTAATAATGTCAGAATACACATCGGGAAATACAACTGCAAAAAGAAACACAAATACAGTTACCGATAGCAATAAAAACTTAGCGGGTGATTACCTTGCCGAGCAGGGGTATGAGAGACAGGCTAAGCCCAGAGAAGTTAACGGCGGACGTGACCGTGTGCCTCAGAATCATGCTCAGAATAACAAAACAAGGATGAATAATGCTCTTGCCGCCACTCCCGCACAGGCTAAAAACGGTGAGGTGAAGGCTGTTTCTGCAAAGAGAACATCAAAAAAGAGAAAAGCGCAGACTGTAGTAAAGGTTTCAGGAGTCAGAAAAGAAAAGCCCGTTACACCTTTCCCGATTTCTGTAATTTTTTGCCTTATTGCAATAACAGTGATGTCACTTTATGTTATTCATCTTTATATAGAGCTTGATGAACTTAATGCTGCTATTACAGATTATAACAATCAGATAGCTGAGATGAAAAATCAGGAAAAGGTTCTTCAGACTCAGAAGGCGAGTAAGTATAATCTCGAAGAAATAGAACGCATAGCCAAGGAAAAATATGGGATGGTAGATGCAGATCAGCTTCCTAAGGAATACATTACTCCGGATGCCGAGGACAGCATAGAGATAATGGAAACGAGTATTGAAGATGAGACTCCCGGTGCGCTTCTGTCAGGTTTTGCGGGAGTAGTTTCCGATCTTTTATCATATATAAATTAGTGAAAACATAGTAATGTAATAAGAGTAAAGGGAAGTAGAGTCTCTTTACTCTTTTTGCCTAAAAACAATGTGTGAAATTTGTCGAGGTGGAAAATTTGAAGTATCGTGTACAGGCATCGCGCCGAAAAATAAACAAAAAAACGAATATCCTGATTGGGGCTTGTATTGTTGCTGCATTGATTCTCATAGGCAGGCTTGCTTACTATTCGATATATCTTTATGATGAATATCAGAATAAAACCATAGCTCAGTCGGTTACGGAATCCTCGATTAAAGCCAACAGAGGAACGGTGTATGACCGCAACATGAATATCCTTGCTGTAAGTGTTACGGTAGAACGAATATTCATTTCGCCTGCTGATATTCCTCAAATGACCGTAAGAGAATACATTGATGAGTATATAGAAGAAATGAAAGGCGATGACAGCGACAAGGAGGCTGAAAAAGCCAAGCTGACAGCACACTTTGACAATCTTTCCATAACGGTGGGTGAGGACATAGCCAATGAGCTTTCTCAGATATTGGAAGTAGATAAGTCTATGATAATGGAGAAGGTTGCCAAGACCAACAGAAAGGATGAAACCATAAAGAAAAAGGTTCCCGAGAATACTGCGGATAAGGTTCGCGACCTCATTTCCAACAAGCATTATTCTACTTGTATATATCTTGAGGAGGATACAAGACGCACATATCCTCACGGTACGCTTGCCTCGCACGTTCTTGGCTTTACAGGAACAGATAATACGGGTCTTGCGGGAGTGGAGCTGTATTACGACGAAACCTTGTCGGGAGTAAACGGCAAGATAATAAAAGCAGTCAACGGTGTGGGTGACCAGATGCCCTACAAGTATGAAAGCTATATTCCGGCTACTCCCGGAACTAACATAATGCTCACTCTTGATGCAAACATTCAGCGTATACTTGAAAAAAATCTTGAAACCTGTTATGCGGATACGCAGGCTGAATCGGGAGTTATGGGTATTGTCATGGATGTTGATACCTTTGACATTCTCGGAATGGCAACGCTTCCGGATTTTGATTGCAATGACCCCTATACGCTTGATGCCGCTTCTCAGGCGGAGCTGGACTCTTTTGTAGGTACAGATGACGAGAAAAACGAGAAATTTCACGAACTAATATACGGTCTTTGGAAAAACAGATTTATAACAGATACTTACGAACCCGGCTCAACCTTCAAGATGATTGTTGCGGCAAGTGCGGTGGAAGAAAAGCTTGTTAAGAATAACGAGACCTTTAATTGCACGGGAAGCATAAGGGTAGACGGATATCCCAAACCTATAAACTGCCATCTTCTTTCGGGACACGGTGTGCAGACGTTTGAAGAATCGCTGTGGCATTCGTGCAACCCTGTTTTTGTTACAATGGGTCTCAGAATGGGACCTACAAGGTTTTATAAATACTTCAAGGCGTTCGGATATGCAGAAAAGACAGGAATTGACCTTCCCGGAGAGAAAATGGGACTTTGGTTCCAGAATTTCAATCAGGTAGAGCTGGCGGTATCTGCTTTCGGACAGACCTTCACGGTAACACCGATACAGCATGTGGCTGCTGTTGCAACCGTTGCAAACGGGGGCTACCTGGGAACACCCCATGTGATGAAGGCTACTCTTGATGAAGACGGAAATGTTCTTTCGGCTTATGACAACAGTACAAAAAGACAGGTTATATCCGAAGAAACAAGCCGAGAAATCGTATCGTATATGGAAAGCGGTGTGAACAGCGGCGGTTCTGCAAGAAATGCTTATGTAAAAGGCTATAAAGTGGCAGCCAAGACCGGTACGACCGTTAAAACGGCGCTGAGAACACAAACAGGTGAAACAAAGTACATAAGCTCTTGTGTAGCCTTTGCACCTGCCGATGACCCCAAGGTGGTGGTAATGGTGCTGGTTGACGAGCCTGTAGGCTCATATTACGGCGGTACGGTTGCCGCACCTGTTGTGTCGAGAATACTTGCCGAAACACTTCCTTATCTGGGCGTTGAGCCGGAATATGACGAAAACGAGCTTGAAACCGTTGCTTACAATGTTGAAAGCTATGTAAACAATACTGTCAGTGATGCGCAGGCTAAGATATTGAAGGCGGATTACAATTATAAGGTGATAGGAAGCGGACTTACTGTTATAAAGCAGGTACCCAAGGCAGGAGATGCTCTTGCCAAGGGAGGAACGGTAGTGCTTTATACGGATGATGTTACATCAGGAAAAACTCTTGTGCCGAATGTGGTCGGAATGACGGCATCGGCGGCGAATAAAGCAATAGTGGACGCAGGCTTGAATATTACAATTGTAGGCACCAGTCCTGACCATCTTGACGGTGCGATTGCAGTTACTCAATCGGTCGAAGCGAATACAACGGTAGATAAGGGAACAATAGTAACCGTAGATTTTAGAAACTACTCAAATATTACTGATTAGGAGAAGATTATGGAGCTGAACAAGGTACTTCAAGGTATCGATGCCAAGAAGATTAATGCGGACTTATCCGCGGATATCACAGGGATAACACAAAACAGTAAAAAGATTATAAAAGGCTGTATTTTTGTGGCATTAAAGGGAGCAAGATTTGACGGAAATGAGTTTATCCCGTCGGCTCTTGAAATGGGTGCGGTATGTGTAGTTACCGATACGGAGCCGAGTGAGGATATACCTTATATCCTTGTGGATTCTCCGAGAAAGACATTGTCATTGCTCCTCTCCAATTTTTATTCAAGACCTCAGGACAGCTTCAAATTCTCTGTTGGAATAACGGGAACTAACGGCAAGACCTCTACTACTATGATGTTGAAAAATATTTTTGAAGCGGCAGGACATAAGGTTGGTCTTATAGGAACCATGAAGTATCTCATAGGCGATGAAGAGTATAACAGTGAATCTGAGGGGAACCTTCTTACAACTCCCGATTCGGAAAATTTCTGGTCTCTGCTGGCACTTATGCGTGACAAGGGCGCAGATGTATTGATTATGGAGGTTTCCTCCCATGCTCTTGCACTCGACAAAATATACGGTATGCATTTTACTTGCGGAATTTTTACAAATCTTACAAGAGACCATCTTGATTTTCACAAAGATTTCGATAATTATCTTGAAGCAAAAGCAAAGCTTTTTTCGATGTGCGATGTAGGAATTCTCAATCATGACGATGAAGCGAGCATCAGGATAAAACAGCTTGCAAAATGCCCTGTAAAAACATATTCCATAGACTCTATTGAAAGTGATTTTACGGCTAAGAACACCAAGCTCAAGGGAGCAATAGGAATAGAATACGAGCTTTTGACAGAAGGTCTTATTTTCAGGGTAAGAGTGGACATACCGGGTAAATTCACGGTGTATAATTCTCTTGCCGCAGCATCTGCCGCATTGACAGTGGGACTCAGCTGTGATACAATAATAAAAGGCTTTGGCAGTACCTATCGTATAGAAGGCAGAATTGACAGAGTTGATATTGATGCGCCCTACAGCGTTATTATTGATTTTGCTCATACTCCCGATGCTATGGAAAACGTCATAAACACAGTCAGAGGTTTTACGGACGGAAAAATAATTACACTTTTTGGTTGCGGAGGCGACCGTGACAAAACCAAGCGTCCTATTATGGGTAAGCTTGCCACGGATATGTCGGATTTCGTGATAGTAACCTCTGATAATTCGAGAAGCGAAAAGAAGGAAGCCATAATTAAAGATATACTTGCAGGTATAGAAAAGGATAATTATACTGTAGTAACCGACCGCTGTGAAGCAATTCACAAGGCGATGGATATGGCGCAAAAGGGAGATGTTGTTCTTTGCCTCGGTAAAGGACACGAAGAATATGAGATAGACGAATTCGGTAAACACCGTTTTTCTGAATATGAAATAGTGACGGAATATTACAGCGAGGTTAAAAAATGACAGAACTGAGCGCAAAACAGATAGCGGACATTGTCGGAGGACAGCTTTACGGTGACGGAAGCGTCAGGGTAACATCGGTATGTACAGACAGCAGAAAGGCAGAAAAAAATGACCTGTTTACAGCGCTCAAGGGTGAACGCTTTGACGGTAACGACTACCTTTCTCAGCTTGACGGAAGAGTAGGAGCGGCAATAGCCGAGCGCACAGCACAGGTGTCATATCCGATAATTCTCGTTAAGGATTCTCTTGCCGCGCTTACGGCTCTCTCAAAGTATTACGCCAAGAATATCATACATCCCGATATTACCGTATCTCTTACAGGCAGTGTGGGAAAAACCACAACAAAAGAAATGGTATCGTCGGTGCTGTCCTCGGCGTACAAGACCGCATACACAAAAGGTAATTTCAATAACCACATAGGAGTACCTCTGACTCTCCTTTCTGCAGAGGCGGATGACAAGGCTCTTGTGTGCGAAATGGGAATGAATCATAAGGGAGAGCTTGAGCATTTGTCTGGGCTGGTTGATTCGGATGTGGCGCTGATTACAAACATAGGACATTCACACATAGAAAATCTGGGAAGCCGCGAAGGAATAAGAGATGCAAAGCTTGAAATATTGACAGGTTTGAAAAAGAATGGAACTCTTATAATTAACGGGGACGAACCTCTTCTTGAAAATCCTCCCTTTGATGGTAAAGTAATAACTGTTGGATTGACCGATAAATGCGACCTTTGGGCGGACAATATCGAAATGGGTGAGGATAATGTAATATATACTCTCCATTCCTTCGGAAAAACTTCAAGAATAGAGCTTTCCTGTACCGGCAGACACAATGTTGTAAATTCACTGTTTGCCATAGCAACCGGTATGGTTGCAGGTATTGAGCCTGACAAAATACAATCCGGCTTACTGAATTATAAGTCTGTAGGCTTAAGACAGAACATATACATCAAAAACGGTGTGCGTGTTATAGCCGATTGCTACAATGCAGGTATAGAATCAATGACAGCTTCACTGAAAATGATGTCCGAGCTGAAATGTGACGGCAGGCGTGTAGCGGTACTGTCCGATATGCTTGAGCTTGGAGAAATATCCGAGGAGGCACACAGAAGTGTGGGGTTAACGGTTGCGGAATGCAAAACCGATATGCTGTTCACTGTAGGAAATGCAGCCTTATTCATCTGTGAGGAAGCAATTTCGCATGGCACAAAGGCTACTCATTTCGATACAAAGCAGCAGCTTGCCGATGAGCTTCGCAGATTCCTCAAAGAAGGGGATACTGTGCTGTTCAAGGCAAGTCATTCCATGAAGCTTGAAGAAGTAATAAGTATTGCAGGTTTAGAAAAATAAAATATCGGAGAAGAACAATGACAGTTGGTATGATTTTTGCAATATCTCTTGCGGTGAGCTTAATAATGACGCTTGCCCTTGAAAAAAAGTTTATTCCGTTTTTAATGCGTATAAAAATGGGACAGGTAATTCTTGACATAGGACCCCGTTGGCACAAATCCAAGGAGGGTACCCCCACAATGGGAGGTATTTTCTTTATTACATCTATTACCATAGTTACCCTTGCCTTTGGAGCATATCATGCGATATCCGACGGAGATTGGTCTATTCTTATCACTCTGGGGATGATGACTCTGTTTGGCGTTATAGGTTTTATTGATGATTATACCAAGTTTGTAAAAAAGCAGAACGCAGGACTTACTGCGGTACAAAAGCTGATATTTCAATTTGCGGTAGCATCTGTGTATATAGGCTTGATGGCGTATTTCGGATATATCAACACAGCGCTGAAGCTTCCGTTTACGGATGCTGTTCTCGAGCTGGGAGTATTTTATTACATATTGAGTGTTATTTTTATAGCCTTCACTGTCAACAGCGTAAATCTTACAGACGGAATTGACGGACTTGCAGGTAGCGTAACTCTTGTCATTACAATTCTTTTTTCTGCTATCTCGATAGCAGACGGAAACAGGGCTTTGACCTCTCTTGTCGGTGCTGTTGCCGGAGGTCTTATAGGATTTTTATACTATAACATCAATCCTGCAAGAATATTTATGGGAGATACAGGTTCGCTGTACCTCGGGGGCTTTGTTGTGGGACTGGCTTATATTTTTGATTGCCCTCTCATTATTTTTATTTCTGGTCTTTGGTATGTCATTGAGTCTGTTTCGGTAATGATACAGGTGTTTTCCTTTAAGGTGTTTCACAAACGAGTGTTTAAAATGACTCCGATACACCACCATTTTGAGATGATTGGTTGGTCGGAGCACAAAATAGTCAGAATTTTTTCGGCTTTCACCGCACTTATGTGCGTTGTAGCGTACTTTGCATTCAGATGATTTTCGGAGGTGATGGTATTGCCGATATCTAAAACTGCACAGCGCAGAACGGCTGTCAAAGCATCTGAACAACCTCAGTCACAGGACATTATAAGAGTAAAGGCAGGGATAGACCGTCCCTTTCTCATAATAGTTTTACTTCTTGTTGCTATTGGCACTGTAATGGTTTTTTCGTCCAGCTATGCATATGCAAAATCTGTGTACAAGGATAGCTATTATTTTGCTTTTGACCAGATAAAATGGGTTGCAATAGGAACAGCGGCGTTGCTTTTTGTGGCTTATGTTTTTGATTATCTTATAATACGTAAGCTTCAGATGCCGTTTTTCGTTATATGTATGCTTGCAATGGCGCTCGTACCTGTTTTCGGATATGAGGTAAACGAAGCTACAAGATGGTTTAAACTCGGACCGCTTACGGTACAGCCTTCGGAATTTGCCAAGCTTGCAATAATACTGTTTTTCTCGGAGCATATAAGCTCCGGTAAAAATGCGGGTAAGCACTATCTGATACAAATGCTGCCCTATCTTATGGTTGGCGGATATATGGCTGTTACGCTGGCTTTGGAGCCGCATATCTCTTGTATTGTTATTGTAGCCTGTCTTATTCTTTTGCTGATGTATTTCGGAGACGTTCCCATGAAGCAATTGGTGGGCTTGGGTGTAATTGCTGTTACAGCAATAGGTGCGATAATACTGATGTCAGGACACGGTATGGCACGTTTGCAGGTATGGTTCCATCCCGAAAATTATCCACAGAGCGGCGGTTGGCAGCCACTTCAGTCCTTACTTGCAATAGGCTCGGGAGGCTTCTGGGGTGTGGGACTTGGACAGAGTACACAAAAGCACCTGTATTTGCCCGAACCGCAGAATGATTACATATTTGCTATACTTTGCGAAGAAATGGGATTTGTTTTCGCCGTAATTGTTATCGGATTGTTTGTTGCACTGGTTTGGCGCGGAATGTATATAGCAAAAAAAGCACCGAGTATTTATGCTTCACTTGTAGTTATAGGCATAGTATCACAGGTTGCTATACAGGCTTTGCTTAATATAGCGGTTGTCACCAACACCTTGCCGAGTACAGGTATTTCGTTACCGTTTTTCAGCTACGGCGGTACATCGCTTATTACTCTTATGGCTGAAATGGGCATAGTCCTGAACATATCAAAATATTCATACACTCCGAAAGGATAGTAATTATGAAAATACTACTCTCGGGCGGAGGGACGGCAGGGCATATAAACCCTGCCCTCGCTATCGCCGCTAAAATAAAAAAAGAATGTCCCGATGCGGAGATTGCCTTTGTGGGCACTCCCAAGGGAATGGAAAATAAGCTTGTTGCAAGAGCGGGATATCCAATATTTCATGTGGATGTCAGGGGCTTTTCACGCAGCTTTGCACCAAAGAGCATAATAAAAAATATGGGAACGGCAGTAATGGCTTTTACGTCACCCATAAAGGCTAAAAAAATAATACGAGATTTCAAGCCCGATGCGGTGATAGGCACAGGAGGATATGTCAGCTGGCCAGTGCTTAAGGCTGCAGCTTCTTTGGGTGTTCCCACGCTTATTCACGAGCAGAATGCTGTTATAGGCGTGACAACAAATATGCTCTCAAAGATTGTTGACAGAGTAATGATAAGCTTTGAGGAGTCGAGACAGGAGCTGGAATGCGCTAAGGACAAGATAGTTCTTGTGGGAAATCCGACAACCCCCGATATTTTCAGTGTTTCAAAGGACACAGAAAGAGAGAAGCTGGGAATCGGAGATACTCCTTATTTGCTGTCCTACGGCGGAAGTCTGGGTGCTAAGGTGATAAACAATAATATATTTGATATCGTGGAGAGCTGTCGCTTCAAGGACAGGATACGCCATACGCACGGTGTAGGGTCTTATGAATGGGGTGTCAGAAAGGACGAGATAGAAAGAAGAGGCTTAAACAATACAAACGGCATTGAAATGACAGAATATATATATGATATGCCGTCTAAAATGTCGGCTGCCGATTTGGTTATTGCAAGGGCAGGTGCCATAACATTGGCTGAGCTTGCAATTTTGGGCAAGCCTGCAATTCTTATTCCCTCGCCTAATGTAACCAATAATCACCAGTACAAAAATGCAAAAGTTGTAAGTGATGCAG
>CAZYTA010000011.1:0-66786 GCA_964650465.1 uncultured Oscillospiraceae bacterium
CTCCCCGATACACTGACCTCAATAGGCTCCTACGCCTTCTACAAGTGTACAGGACTCGGAGCTGTGACAGTTCCTGCAAGCGTGACCTCGGTCGGTACATATGCCTTCAGAGGATGTACCGATATTACCTTGTATGTGATACCCGGCACGGCATCCGAAAGCTATGCGATAAGCGAAAATGTACGCTATGAGCACATTCGTTTCGATGATATAGCCCTGTCGGGAGCAAGCCTTATTCTTGACGGAGCGATAGGAATAAAGCTGTACTATAACATTCCCGAGGAAATAATATCTTCCGTAAGCATCACAAATAAGATTTATGACACCTCAAAGCAAGCTGCTGTAAATGAAATTACAAGTACATACAGCAAAATCGGCTATGATGAGGACAAGTCTCTGTACTACACTGTAGTATACACAGCGCCCAAGGATGCGGATGCCGTTGAGGTTCAAAGCAATGTGGCATACGGAAATGTGTCTGTAGAAACAGCTTCTGTCAAGTTTGCGGACTACATAGAGGAATTCAGGGAGCTGGCAGAGTCAGACCCGGATTCCGAATACGCAAATGCTCTTGAGCTTGTAAATGCGCTTGACGCATATACAAAATATGCGGACAGCTACTTTGGAGCAGGGGAAGCGCTTGACAGTGTAACAGCCGATACAGAGGCAATCAATGCAATAGCGTTGCCCACAAAGTCGGGTACACTTGCGGGCATTGAGCACATGTACACCTCTCTTATTCTTGAAGGCAAGACAACTATCCGCCATTACTTCAAGGTAACAAACAGCGATACGGAATATGTATTCGAGCTTGGCGGCAAGACTCTTGAAGCCATTGACCTTGGCGAGGGTATTTACTGTGTTGATATAGCGGATATTGCGGCAAATGACCTTGACGAGGCTTATACATTGACTGTCAATGACACGCTCAATATCAGCTACAGTGCGCTGAACTACATAAAGCAGACAGTGAATTCCGATGACACAGCAATCGCAAATCTTGTAAAGGCTCTTTACAACTATTGGTATCAAGCCGAGCAATATGTTAAATAAAGTGGTTATCTACCTTTTATGCGAGGGAGTGCTTTTTAGCAAAAAGCACTCCCTCGAAAAGCATTTTTGAAATTTATTCACAACATGTTATTGACATTTTTTGTCTCATCTGTTATCATGAAATTACCAAATTTCCGAATAGGGAGAAATAGATTATGAGTATTATTATTGAAAACAAAGAGCTGTGTCTCACGCTCGGCGAGGACTGTATCGCAAAAAGCCTTGTATGCAAGGCTACAGGTGAGGAATGTCTCATGCAGGGCGAGAACATGGCACTGTTCTCACTGACAGAGGACAGACCCTATAACAACGAAATAAAGCTTGCTCACCCCAATAAGCGCACTACCTTTCAGGCAAACAGAGTAAGGAGAGAAGGCAACCGTCTCATAGTTGGCTTTGAGCTTGTTACTTTTGAGGCAGTGGTTGAGGTTAAAGAGGCTGATAAATACATATCCTTCGACCTCGTTGATTTCCTCATTAAGCCCGAGGACTTTGGAGGTCTTGCAATGACTCCTCCTCCTGTAGCCGAGTTCCGTCTCATTCAGCTTCCTGTAAAGAACAGGGAAAAGTTCGGCGAATGGCTCAACGTTTCATGGGACGATAAGGCTGCTGTCAATGTTCTTGCAAACACACGTTGGCCTATAATTGATTCCGAAAGAAGAAACGGTTACAGAGTTATGTATGCCGATGCCCGCAGAGATGTGAAGCTCAAGGGCTGTTCTGCTTCTCTTATCGTAACCCCCGGCGACAAGCTGATGGATGCTATAGAACAGCTTGAAATAGACTACGACCTTCCCAACGGTGTTGAAAGCAGAAAGGGAGACAAGATAAATGCTTCGGCATATTGGGCATCAAACGTAAATCCCACCACAGTTGACGAGCATATCGCATATGCAAAGCAGGGCGGCTTCCGCATGATGCTGATGTACTATACTTCCTTCCTCAAGGAGACTATGGGATACAGCCTTTGCGGCGATTATGATTTTAACGATCATTTTCCTAACGGTTACGAGGACCTCAAGGTAATGATCAAAAAGATCAAGGATGCGGGAATCACTCCCGGTATCCACTTCCTCCAGACTCATATAGGACACCTCAGCCGCTACGTAACACCCGTTGCTGATCACAGACTCAATCTTACTCGTTATTTCACTCTTGCAAAGGAGCTTGGAACAGACGATACAACTATATATGTAGAGCAGAATCCCGAAGGCACTACAATGCACCCCAAGACACGTGTGCTTCAGTTTAACGGTGAGCTTATCCACTATGAAAGCTATACAACAGAATGGCCTTATATGTTCACAGGATGCGAGAGAGGTCACTGGAATACCAACGTAACTCCTCATCAGCTCGGTACTATCGGTGGTATCCTCGACGTCAGCGAATTCGGTGGCTATAGTGTATACGCAGACCAGAGAACAAGCCTTCAGGACGAGGTTGCTTGGAAACTTGCAAAGGTCTACGATTGTGGCTTTGAATTCATCTATTACGATGGTTCAGAGGGCACAGCCGTTCCCTTTGAAATTCACGTTCCCAATGCACAGTACAAGGTATGGGAGAAGATTGCCACCAAAAAACCTATTTACTGCGAAGGTGCGGCAAAGGCTCATTTCAGCTGGCACTTCCTTGCAGGCGGTAATGCCTTCGACGTATTCCCAATGCCTATTTTCAAGAAGATGATAGCAAGATTCCCTCTTGAAGAAGCTCCCCGCATGGCAAATGACTTCACCCGTGTAAACTTCGGTTGGTGGTGCTACAAAGACGATACAATGCCCGACATCTACGAATACGGTACATCAAAGGCGGCATCTTGGGATTGCCCCGTAACACTTCAGGTTAACACTAATCTGTTTAAGACCAACCCCAGAACCCCTGATACCTTCGAGGTTATGAAGCGCTGGGAGGATGTAAGAGCACAGAATTGGCTCACCCAGGAGCAGAAGGAAATGCTTCGTGACCCCGATAAGGAATTTATTCTCCTCGTAGATGAAAAGGGAGAATTTGAGCTTACCGAATATACAAGAATAAAGCTTCCCGAGGCAATAGATGCCGATGTGACAGCATATGTGTTTGAGAGAGCAAACGGCGCATATGTGGTTACATGGAGCACAAAGGGCGAGGCAAGCCTCAAGCTCGACCTCGCAGGCAATATCAAGTATGAGGTACAGCTCGGCGGCGAAACAGTACCCTTTGAAAACGGCATTCTTCCTCTTGCAGGCAGACGCTATCTCAGCGGTGCATCTAAGGAAGAACTTGTCAAGGCATTTGAAAACGCAACACTCGCATAAATAACCGGGGCTGTAAAAAAACTCTGTTTGAGTTTTTTTACAGCCCTCGATTTATAGGGGATAGGAAAAAATGCTTCAGAATGGACAAACCGAAGCCCGTCAGCATACGATTGTATGGTAGTGGCGAGGTTTGTTCATAGCCAAAAACATATATTTTTTTCGAGAAAGCTTGATTTTTAAGTTTTTACTTTGAAAATTTGGACTTTCAAACTGTTAAAGAGATCTTATTTGCCTCTTTTTTCTTGTCGTTTTTGGCGGTCTGGACTTTTTTTACATCCCTTTTGCTTTACAATATTCTGATTTTCCCCCAATTAGCTTGACAATTCTCTGGCATACCGTTCATCACGATACAGTGAAGCTCGTCGGTTGAGCATACCCTGAAAACCGAGCTTTTTCCAACCTTACTGTCATCACACAGAAAAACCGCTCTGTCTGTATTCTGCATTGCCGCCTGTCTTACAGCAGTCTCGGGCTCGTTGAGGTCTGTTATAATGCCGTTGCTGTCAATTGCCCGTGCAGAGAAAAACATAATATCTGTATGTATTTTTCGGCAGGTTTCCTCTGCAATGGATCCCGATGCAACATACTCGTCATATAGTCGGACATTGCCACCGGTAGCGTATATTTTTACACCGTTATTACGAAACAGAGATGCAAGTCTTAGGCTGTTAGTAAGTACAGTAATATCCTTTTTTTCTTCAATTAGCTCGGGCAAAAACAGACAGGTAGTTGAACCGTCGATAAATACCACATCTCCGTCATTTACAAGCTCGGCGGCTTTCTTACATATTATTCTCTTTTTCTCACTGTTTTCGTGCATTCTCAGTGAATAAGGTGTAAGAGCGTTTCCTGTTTCAATTTCAGATACACCGCCGTGTGTTCTCTTTACAAGCCCGCGTGATTCCATTACAGCAAGGTCACGCCGTATACTTGACGGACTTATATGCAGTGCCTCTGCTAAAAAATTTACAGTAACATAATGGTATCTCTCGAGTATTTCAAGTATCTCATCTTTTCTTTCTGTAATCATTTTCTCTCCTTGCGCACACAAAATGCTCATTTTTCAATCGTTTCGCCATATATTGCGCACTTTATTTGGCTGTGTTAATATATTATCACATAAAAACCAATCAGTCAACTAAAGGAGTATAATATGGAAAAAATAATAAAGGATTACCAAAATAACCTTATTCAGTGCATAAGCTCTCTTGATACCGATGCGGTGATAAAGTTTATTCACCTTCTTGAAAAAACACGTGACGAGGATAAGCAGATAATCATTATGGGCAACGGAGGAAGCGGAGCCACTGCTTCACACTTTGCAGGCGATTTCAATAAGGGCTTAAGCCTCGGAAAGCCTCGTGAAATGAGATACCGTGTTATCAGCCTTGTAGATAACTCGCCCACAGTGTTGAGCCTTGCAAACGACCTGTCCTACGATGATATTTTTGTGGAGCAGATGAAGAATTTCCTGTGCGACGGCGACCTTGTTGTGGCAATCTCGGGAAGCGGAAATTCCGAAAATGTAATGCGTGCAGTAGACTACGCAAAGGCAAATAACGCTACTGTTGTAGGACTTACAGGCTATGACGGAGGAAAGCTGAAAAAAGCCTCGGATGTAAGTATTCACATTCCAATTGATAACATGCAGATAACCGAGGACCTGCACATGATACTGACACATCTCATATTTTACACCCTTAATTCGGTCACCGATAATTGACTTTTAGCCCTTTATGTGCTATCATACCGATATCAACAATAAGGAGAAAAACATGAGCATTATCATAGAAAACAAAGAGCTGTGTCTCAACCTCGGCGAGGACTGTGTCGCAAAAAGCCTTGTATGCAAATCTACAGGTGAGGAATGTCTTGTCCAAGGCGAGAATATGCCTTTTTTCTCGCTGACAGAGGACAGACCCTATAACAACGAAATAAAGCTTGCTCACCCCAATAAGCGCACCACCTTTCAGGCAAACCGCGTGCGCCGTGAGGGCAACCGCCTTATCGTAGGCTTTGAGCTTGTTACCTTTGAGGCTGTTGTTGAGGTTAAAGAAGCGGATAAATACATATCTTTTGACCTCGTTGACTTTCTCATAAAGCCCGAGGACTTCGCAGGTCTTGCAATGACTCCTCCTCCCGTGTCCGAGTTCCGCCTCATTCAGCTTCCGGTAAAGCAGAGAGAAAAATTCGGCGAATGGCTCAATGTATCATGGGACAGTAACACAGCCGTTTGTGTACTTGCAAATTCTCCGCTGTCGAGAATTGACTCCGAAAACAGAAAGAACTGCAGACTCATGTATGCCGATGCAATAAGAGAAATAAAGTTCAAGGGTTGCTCTGCATCGCTTATCGTTACCGACACTCAGAGCTTGATGGATGCCGTTGCCGATTTGGAAAACGATTACTGTCTCCCCAGGGGAGTGGAAAGCCGTCGCGGTGACAAAATAAATGCATCTGTATATTGGGCTGAGAATATCAATCCCTCAACTATCGACGAGCATATTCGTTTCATAAAACAAGCAGGCTTTCCGCTTATGCTTATAAGCTACCGCTCTTTCTTTATTGAGGAGGGCGGATACAAATACTGCGGTGATTACGATTTCAACAGCCATTATCCAAACGGCGAGGCTGACCTCAGAGAAATGCTTGAAAAAATCAAGGCGGCAGGCATCACCCCGGGTATGCACATGCTTCAGACACATATCGGAACATTGAGCCGCTATGTGACACCGAGGGCTGACCACAGACTCAATCATACCCGACGTTTTACTTTAGCAAAGCCCCTTGACACAACCGATACAACAGTCTGCGTCGAGCAGAATCCCGAGGGCTCTGTAATGCATGAAAAATGCCGAATTCTCCAATTCAACGGCGAGCTTATCCGATACGAAAGCTATACAACACAGCCTCCGTATATGTTTAAAGGCTGTGAAAGAGGATACTTCAATACCGACATCACCCCTCATCAGCTCGGTACTATAGGCGGTATTCTCGACGTCAGTGAATTTGGTGCTACAAGTGTCTACCTCGACCAGACTACAAGCCTTCAGGACGAGGTAGCCGAAAAGCTTGCCCGTGCCTATAACTGCGGCTTTGAATTTGTATACTTCGACGGCTCCGAGGGTACTAATCCTCCCTTTGAGATATACATACCCTACGCACAGTACAGAGTTTATAAAAGGCTGAACAATAAGCCGCTGTTCTGTGAGGGTGCGGCAAAGGCGCATTTCAGCTGGCATATGCTGAGCGGAGGGAACGCCTTTGATGTATTTCCAATGCCCATCTTCAAGAGTATGATTGCAAAGTATCCCCTTGAGGAAGCACCCCGCATGGCAAATGATTTTACCCGTGTAAACTTCGGCTGGTGGCGCTATGCCGATGATACCATGCCCGATATCTATGAGTACGGCACAAGCAAGGCGGCGTCATACGATTGCCCCGTAACAGTCCGCCCTCATTCTCTTGATACCCTTAAAACCAATCCCAGAACAGCTGATACCCTTGAGGTACTGAATCGCTGGGAACAGGTAAGAGCGCAGAAATGGCTTTCACGGGAGCAGAAGGAAATGCTGCGTGACCACGATAAGGAATTTATTCTCCTCGTAGATGAAAAGGGAGAATTTGAGCTTACCGAATATACAAGAATCAAGCTCCCCGAAGCAATAGATGCCGATGTGACAGCATATGTGCTTGAGAGAGCAAACGGTGCATATGTGGTTACATGGAGCACAAAGGGCGAAGCTGATTTGAAGCTTGACCTTAAGGGAGACCTCAAATACGAGGCACAGCTCGGCGGTGAAACAGTACCGTTTGAAAACGGTATACTTCCTCTTGCAGGCAGACGATATCTCAGCGGTGCATCAAAGGAAGCGCTTGTCAAGGCGTTTGAAAACGCAATACTTGCATAAATATCAGGAGGCTGACAAAATCTGTCAACCTCTTGACTTTTTATGCGTCGGGACGTATAATTATGTCAAATTGCAAGAAAAGAGAACGAAAATGATAAACACGCACATAGAACATCTTGTAAGACAGATGCCGACCCTTGAAACACATCGTCTTATATTGCGAAAGCTCAAGGTGCAGGATGCACAGGATATGTACGAATATTGTTCCGACACCGATACGCCGAAGTTCTTGACCTGGGAGCCTCACGAAAGTCTGAAATACACAAAAGAGTATATACGCTTTGTAATAAAAAAGTATAGGACGGGAGAATATCTTGACTGGGGAATTATCCTAAAATCCAGCGGAAAGCTTATAGGCACATGCGGATTTACTTCAATTGAGCCGGAGAATGCCAAGGGTGAAATAGGATATGTCTTGAACGGTGCATACCGTAATAACGGCTACGGGAGCGAAGCGGTAAACAGATTGCTTGAATATTCTTTTTACGAGCTTGAGCTTAATAGGATAGAGGCAAGAGTGATTGAAAATAACCATCCGTCTGTTGCACTGTTGAAAAAGTGCGGATTTGAATACGAGGGAACATTTCGTCAGGAAATGTATTTGAAGGGCGAATTCAAAAATATTTTGCATTATGCTCTTTGTAAAGATAGATACGGCTTGTAATGAAGCGGTTATTTTGCGGCTTTGCAATTGTATTTGTTGTTTTATCTTTTTTGAATCTTTTATTTGGAAAGACTTTTGGCTTGATTATTCTTTCGGTTCTTGCATTTGCTTTGTTGGTGTTTGGCTTTTTAAGAATCAAGTTCAAAAACTCTGCTTTTACAAACATTATTGTTGCGACTTTATTTGCCGTATGCGCTGTTGCATCGGTTACTTTCGTTTTTCTTCCAAGGCTTGAAGAAGCAAGAAGCCTTGATTCTGCTTATGTTACTGCAGAAGGAAAAATTATATCTGAAGCACCTGCAGGAAATTACACAGCATTTACTGTAAAATGCAAAGAAATAGGCGATGTTAAAAGAACACAGAATGTCACTGTTATGATACTAAAACCAAGTGATGATGCAGAAGTAGGAAAACGCATTTCTTTTTCGGGCAGGCTTGGATTTGAGGATTCAGTGTATAATAAGGGCAGAGAATCCTTTCTGACTGTTTTTACAGGAGATTATGAAGTTCTTAAGGATACCGATATTCTTGGACAATTTGTTTACACACTCAGAACAAGGATAAAAGGCATCACCGAGCAAATGAAGCATACAGGTCTTGTAAATGCTTTGATAATCGGAGATAAAAGCGGTCTTGACAGCGAAACAAGTGAGAGTTTTAGAGCAATAGGAACATCGCATCTTCTTGCAATTTCAGGCTTGCATTTGTCAATGATTGTTATGTCATTTTATTCGTTATCCGTGCGTGTCGGTATACCGCATGTGTTTTCGTCCGTGCTGTCATCCCTTTTGTCTTTGGTCTATATGCTGATAACCGGTTGTTCTCTTTCTCTTATGAGAGCGGCTCAAATGATGTTTTTGTTCTTTTTCTCACGTACCGTCAGACGTCGGAAGGACGGAATAACATCACTGGCATTTGCAGGCGTTGTAATTGTGGCTATAAGCCCGTGGTCGTTGTTCAACGTAGGCTTTTTACTGTCATTTTTTGCTACCTTTGGTATTGTTGTATTTGCTCCGACCATCACAGGAGGTTACAGGAAATATCTTCTTGATAAGCAGGAGAAGGGGGCGGTATATTCCCGTACACAGCTTTTGACTCAAAGAATTATTGCTTTGCTGCTGGGCTCTGTTACCACTACACTGTCGGCAACCGTGATGACTATCCCCGCCGTTTTATATTTCTTCAATGAAATTTCTGTATTCACCGTTGTGGGGAATATTTTTACAATATTCATAGCAAAGTATTTTTTGTTAATGGCTTTTGCTTCTGTTGCCCTTCAATGTATGGGGCTTACGTTTTTTGCTTATCCGTTTACTGCGCTGTCAAATCTTTTTGGAAGTATACTGATTTACTTGACCCGGCTGTTAGGCGATATATCTCCTGACTTGATATCTGTAAACACGGCTTTTATATCAGTTGGTATAGTAATTGCAATTTTGCTGGTTGCCGTGTTTGTTGTATTTTCTAAAAGAATATGGGCTCTTCCTTGCCTGGTAATATCGCTTTCTGTGTTTGTTTTGGCATTCAATGTTATCAGTGCAGGTATACTGTACCCGTATGCGTTAATTGATTCGATATCAAAAAACGGTGCAAATACTACCTTGGTAAGATGGAGAAATAATACTTATTTACTGGATCAGACTGCATCTAATTCACAGAAAATGTATTCTCTCGACGATACTGCGGAATATAACGGAGTAACAGAAATAGACTGTGCTGTGTTTGTAACGCCGTCTGAAATTCCAAAGGACAGAATAATTGCTTTTTTATCACTTTTTGATATAAGCAAATTGGTTTTGGTGACCGAAGATTTTATTTCGGATGAGATTACGGAAGTAATTAACGAATGCAGAAAAAACGAAACGGAAGTACAGCTTGTGAATACGCAAAGCTATGCTGAGATTCCCGGAATAACCGCTTATTGTATTCGGGGACTTTGTACTGCATTTGTTGTTGATAATAACGGCAACACCTTTTGCACATATCGCTCGTATACAGAGGATGGCTTTTACCGCGATGCGGTAGATTCGGACATACTTGTATTTTACGGAAAAGAATGCATTCTACCAAAAGAACCTGTTCCTGAAGGAAGGTTTGTTTTACATAACTGAAAAACCTCCGGGCATACTATGTTCGGAGGTTTTTGCCATGAATGTAAATAAAAGTATAAAGGTAAATATTGACAGACTCAGAAGTTCATTTCCCGAAAAGCTAAGTGCGGATTTTGTTCTTGATGAATTTCTTGTTGCAGGCAGACAGTCATGTCTGTGCTTTTTTAACGGGTCAACAAATTCGGATTTGTTGTTGAAGGTACACAGAAGTATTCTGACATCGGACAGTCTCCCCGACACAATGGAAGAATTTTCTAAAACAACCGTGCCTCTTACCGATAAAAAGCTTGAATGTAAATTTGATGTAATAATAACTGCATTGCTGTCTTCTATGTCTGTTTTGTTTATAGACGGATATGACAGTGCAATAATACTGGACACGAAGGAATATCCTTCACGCTCAATTGAGGAGCCTGAAAAGAATAAAACAATGAGAGGTCCCAGAGACGGCTTTTGTGAAAGTATATTTGTAAATACCGCACTTATACGCAGACGTATAAAGACCGACGCTCTTGCTTTTGAGGGGTTTTCTGTAGGAAGAGAAACCAAAACAAAAGTTGTTCTTGCATATGTAAAGGGGAAATGCAATCAGCGCCTTGTGGATGAAGTCAGACGGCGATTGACTTCTCTTGATGTTCCGTCATTAACCCTAAGCCAGCAAACCTTATGCGAGTGTATTTTTGACAGACATTTGACAGATAAGCTAAACCCATTTCCCAAAGTCAGGTATGTAGAGAGACCCGATACTGCCGCATCTATGCTTATAGAAGGGAAGGTGGCACTGCTTTGCGATACAAGCCCCAGCGTTATATTTTTTCCTGTTACTCTTTATGATATGGTAGAGGAGACAGACGATTATTATTTTCCGCCTTTAACGGCTACTTATTTGCGAACTCTTCGTGTTGGTATGCTGTTTGTTTCTGTTTTTCTTTCTCCGCTGTGGCTTCTGGCTTTGGAATATGGTGAAAGCTTGCCTGAATATCTCAAATTTCTCCTTGTTGATTCAAAGGCATATATACCCGTATGGCTGCAGCTGATTACAGTGGAATTAATGATGGATGCATTGAAAATAGCATCACTTAACACTCCAAATACAATCTCAAACTCTCTCAGCGTAGTAAGCGGATTACTGCTGAGTGATTTTGCCATAACAGCAGGATGGCTTGTGCCCCAGACTATATTGTACTCGGCAATATCATCAATTGCAAATTTTATTCCGACCAATTATGAGCTTGGATATGCATTTAAGTTCTGGAGAATGACACTGATTGCTTTCACGGCTTTGTTCAAGCTTTGGGGATTTATTGCGGGAGTTGTGGGCTTTGCGATTATAATGATTCTTAACCGCTCAAAGACCAACAGGGAATTCCTTTATCCGCTGTCTCCCGCAGACTTAAAGGGCTTTATTAAGATTTTTATCCGCACGGGTGAGGGAAAAGAAAAATAGGTATTGACAAATCTTTAACAATCTGATATAATCAAAGTGTCTCAAATGATACACTTTGGTAGGTGAAAATATGACAGCAAAAGAGATAGCGGATAAGCTTCGTTCTACAGCGCTTTTTGCCGAAATCAACGGTTTGGAGGAGCTTGCGGAGGAATATCCTCCCGTTCTTTTACAGCTATTACCGGGAGATAAGTATGAGATTAAAAACTCTCTTGCTCTTTTCCTTGAAGGCAGGGCGGAAATTGTAAAGGAATCTGAAAGCAAAACTGCCTTTATGAAGTCGGTCTCAGACTTGACATTGTTGGGGTTGGCAACACTGTTTTCTGCAAAAGAGGAATATATTTCCACTCTGATATCAAAAACAGAGGTGAAGATGTTAGTGTTTTCAGAGGACTTTGTAAAGTCGCTTATTTCGTGCAATTCCGATTTTTCTCTGAGACTGGTCAGTCTCCTGTGCCAAAAGGTGAGATATCTTAACCGCAGAATTGATTTTTACACCTGTTCGGATGCGGAAGAAAAGCTTCGCGAGTTTATTGTGCGCTCAAGCGGAGCTGACGGCAAGATAGTTATGTCCATGTCAAAGCTTTCCGAAACCTTGGATATCGGAAGGGCATCGCTGTACAGAGCTATAACCGCATTGGAAGAAAAAGGATATATAATCAAGGATGGGAAAACAATTCAATTATTAAAGTGAGGAAACGAATATGAAAAAAACACTGACACTTTTACTTGCACTGACACTTTCTCTTTTTGTGTTTGTCGGATGTACGAACAACACCACTGACCCTATTGAAGTACCAAAGGATAACGAAATTTCCACTCCCTCCGATGTAACCGAAAACGAACCTGAAGAAGAGCTCAAAGTAGCTGAAACAACAAGAGTTGTTGCACTCAAGGGTCCTACAGGCATGGGTATGGCAAAGATGATAAGCGATGCCGACCCCAAGTATACATTCTCACTTACATCTATGCCCGATGATGTAACTTCATCAATAATTTCAAAAAACGTTGATATTGCCGCTGTTCCCACCAACCTTGCTTCTGTTCTTTACAATAAGACAGAGGGCGAAGTGGAAGTAATAGCTCTCAACACTCTTGGAGTTCTCTATGTAATCAATTCCGACGGGACCGTTAATACACTTCAAGACCTGAAGGGTAAAACAATAGGTGCTACAGGTCAGGCTTCTACTCCCGAATATGTTTTGGACTATGTTCTTAAAATGAATGGAATTGACCCCGATAAAGATGTAACAATTGAGTATTATACAGACCATTCGGAGCTGGCAACAAGAATGATTAGCGGTGATGTTACAATAGGTATGCTTCCCGAGCCTCAGGTAAGCACGGTTCTTATGAAAAATGCTGATTGCAAAACCGTGATTAATATGACAGACGAGTGGAATAAGGTATCTCCCGAGTCTGCACTTGTTCAGGGCTGTATAGTTGTAAGACGTGAATTTGCTGAAGCTTATCCCGACTCTGTAAAGAATTTCCTTGCTGAATATAAGCAGTCTGTTGAATTTGCAAATACATCCGCCGATGCTCCTGAAACTATTTCCGGACTGGGAATTGTAGGAAGCGCAGAGATAGCTGCCCGAGCAATACCCAATTGTAATATAGTGTATGTTGATTCCAACGACGGAATGAAAGAAAAGCTCTCGGGCTTCTTGCAGGTGCTCTTTGATGCAAATCCCAAGTCGGTTGGCGGAAAGCTTCCCGATGACAGCTTCTATTTTGAGAATAAATGAAGATAAGAAAAAAATTTTATGCCATGGCTGCTATCCTGTTTTGGATAGCAGTATGGCACTTTGCAGCTCTGTATATAGGGAAGCAGATTTTGCTTCCGTCACCTGCCGTTACGGTTAAAGTACTGTTTTCACTTGCTTCTGAAGCATCGTTTTGGAAAATTTGTTTTATTTCTGTCAGAAACATTTTTTCGGGAGTGCTTGCGGGAGTTGCGGTAGGAATTATACTTGCAGGCGCATCGTACATAAGCTCTGCAGTAAAGTATTTGTTTTCGCCGTTGATTTCTTTGGTAAAAGCCGTACCGATTGCTTCGGTTATCATCCTGTTTTTGATTTGGATAGGGAAGAATGATATACCGTTTTATATATCGATGATGATGGTTACACCTATCGTTGCATCAAATGTTCTTGAAGGCTTGGAAAACATTGACAAGTCACTGTGGGAGGTAACAAAAGTATACGGCTTTGGCTTTTTTAAAAGCTGGAAATTGCTCTATCGGCACAGTCTTCTTCCGTATATCAGCTCTTCATTAAAGAGCGGTATTGCTCTTGCATGGAAAGCAGGAATTGCAGCTGAGGTTCTTTGTACACCGGATAATACAGTGGGCGAGATGTTGTATGAATCAAAGCTGTACATGGAAACTCCTACATTGTTTGCGTGGACGCTTGCGGTTATTATCATAAGCTTTATTCTTGAAAAAGCTGTTGTGGGAGTGTCGCACCGCATCCTTGGAGGTGACAGAAAATGAGTATTGTCTTAAAGAATATAACAAAAAAATTTGGCAGAAAAACAGTGATTGAAAATTTTTCTCTTGAGCTTGAAAAAGGCTCAAGAATAGCTTTGATAGCCGCATCGGGAAGCGGAAAAACCACCTTGTTCAGAATTATAGCAGGGCTTGAAAAAAGGTTTGAAGGTGAGCGCAGGATTGACGGCAAGGTAGCGCTGATGTTTCAGGAGGACAGGCTTTTTGAACACGCTACAGTTCTTGAAAATGTAATGGCTGTTTCGGACAATAACGCCGACGGTGCTGTGCACCTTTTGAATAGCCTTGGCTTGTCCGATGCTTTTGAACTATATCCTTCAGCACTTTCGGGAGGTATGAAAAGACGTGTCGCGTTGGCAAGAGCACTGCTTTATGACGGGGATACAGTGCTTCTCGATGAGTGCTTTACGGGGCTTGACCCTGAAACCCGACATCAAACTGCGAGTGTTATAAACAAGGAGACCGAGGGAAAAACTCTCGTTCTTATTACCCATGATATCGAAGAGGCAAAACTGCTTGGCTGTAAACCGTTGGTGCTTGAAAACGGATTTATATCACAAAATCAGCTGTAAAAACTAACAGTTTTTACAGCTGATTTTGTTTGTTGTATACGAAACCAACCTCGCCGTTTTGCCTTGTTTGGTTATATTCATAGGTTACGATAGGCGAGAATTGTCAGCGGCGGCTTGCCTCTCTTTTACTATTTAGGAAATTGCTCCGACCCAAGCCGCATGGCTTTGTTGAAAGAGTACGGCATAATGATAGGCGAGAATTGTCAGCGGTCACTGACCGCTTTTTTATTACATAGGAAATTGCATCGCAATTGCTTGTAACAAACAAAGTCTACCTCTGAAATTGTGAGCGTTAGCGAACATCAGTTGCCGAAGGCGACTTTTTTATAATATTATGCATATAAGACCGTTACTGCCCTCGTTGACAATCTTTTGCAAGGTCAGACCGATTTTTTCTCTTGCATCCTGAGGCATGTGGTCAAGCTTTGAATTCAGCCCCTCATTTACAAGACAGTAAAGAGATTTTCCAAACATATTAGATTCCCAAAGCTCCCGAGGATTTTCTTCAAATTCGTTTAAAAGAAACTTTACCATTTCTTCCGATTGTTTTTCGCTTCCAACTATGGGGTTTATTTCTGTTTTTATCTTTGCTTTTATCATATGTATGGAATCAGCGCAAGCTTTTAGCTTGACTCCGTATCCGCTTGACTGCTTGATAATTTCAGGTTCTTCAAGAATCAGGTCATCAACCTGCGGAACTACTATACCGTAGCCTGTTGTTTCTGCTGCATCCAAAGCTTCACGGATTTTTTCAAAGCGATGTTTTGTTTCTCCCAGTGTGCAAATTGCTTCAAAGAGAGCTTTTTCATCTGTTATATCAATTCCGCATCTTTCACTTAGTGCCTTGTAAAACAGGCTGTCATCCAGCTTGATTTCTACCTTGCTTTTTCCTGTCCCCAGCTCGGTGCTTACTATTCCTGCCCATTTTATACCTTCCTTTTTTCCAAGCTCTTCAATGCTTCTGTGAACTGATGCTACAGAGTCTATACTTTCGGCGGTTTCTCTCATTGCCGTTTCCAATTCTGTACGCAGATAGTTTTTTCTGTCCAGAGAATTTATCCATGACGGTATTGTTACGGCAAGCTCTGTAACAGGGAATTCGTATAGACAGAGTTCGATTATGTGACCGATATCTTCTGCTTCCATTTTTGCACAGTTGATAAGAGCAACAGGCACCGAATGCCTTCCTTCCAATTCCAGTGCTGTCTGTATAGCTGTATCTGAGTCAGGATCGGAAGAGTTGAGAACGATAACAAACGGTTTGCCGCACGCCTTCATATCGGCTATGACTCTGTTTTCACATTCCTCGTAGGCATATCTTGGAAGCTCGCCGAAGCTGCCGTCGGTTGTGATTACTATTCCTATGGTGGAATGCTCGTCGATAACCTTTTTCGTTCCCATTTCAGCTGCAGCTTCAAAAGGGAGAGGTTTTTGTGACCAAGGAGTCATTACCATTCTGTCACTGCCGTTTTCCGTCAACCCTTCAGCACCGCTTACGATATAACCTACGCAGTCAATCATTTTTACATTGAGACCCACGTTTCCCTGTAGAGCAATTTTTACTGCTTTCTCCGGAACAAATTTAGGTTCTGTTGTCATTACGGTTTTTCCGGCAGCACTTTGCGGCATTTCGTCACGTGCTCTGGATTTTTCTGATTCATTTTCAATTTCGGGTAAAACCAGAGTCTCCATAAATTTTTTTATAAATGTTGATTTTCCTGACCTTACGGGTCCGACTACTCCGATATATACATCTCCGTTGGTACGTGTTGCAATGTCCGAGTATATTTTTGCATTGTTCATTTCTCTTCCTCCGCATTGTTTTTGTAAATTAATATGCGGCGGCACAAAAAAATATACCGAAAAATGAAACGGGAAAAAATTTTACAAAAAATAACGACGATTTTTGAAAAACTATCTTTTCAAATCGCAAAATATATGATATACTGTCTATGTGTTACACATAGACATCTGTTAAGAGGTGATAATTATGAAATGTCCCGCATGCGGATTTGTTGAAAGTAAAGTGCTTGATTCCCGTCCTACCGACGAGGGAGAGGCTATAAGGCGAAGAAGAGAGTGTCTTTCCTGCCAGAAAAGATTTACTACATATGAGAGACTTGAGGTAATGCCGATTATAGTGGTAAAGAAGGACAAGTCAAGAGAGGCATTCGACCGCAACAAGATTCTCAACGGTATGATAAGGGCTTGTGAAAAAAGACCTGTATCTTTGGCTGTTATAGAACGTGCCGTGGCAGATATTGAATCTAATCTTAACAATTCTCTTCAGTCTGAGGTCAGCAGTACCGTGATAGGCGAGTTGGTTATGGAAGCGCTGAAGGGAATAGATGAGGTTGCTTATGTGCGCTTCGCTTCGGTATACCGTCAATTCAAGGATATCAACACCTTCATGGACGAGCTGAAGCTCCTTTTGAAAAAACAGGATTAAGGAAAGGAACAGTAATGAAATCTTCATCTCAGATAAAAGTCTCTGCAATAAGCTTTATGATTGCACTGCTTGTGTCGCTTGCAGTTTTCGGAATAATAGCTTATTTTGCAATATCGGGATTTATGTCACCCGAGGAAACCAAAACACCCGAACAGGGCGTCGATGCCCCTGTTGATGACCTTAACAGCGAGCAACCACCCCTTGCACCCGAAGAGGTCGAAAAAATTCATGGTGAAAGCTTTACAGTACTGATAGCCGGTTATGACCTTCAGGAGCTTGGCTTTGATGCAATGGCTGTTGTTGATGTTGACAAAGAGAACCAAAAGGTTACGGTATCTCCTCTTAATGTGGATACTAAGGTCTATGTGGGTCACGGCGACTCATATTCATTGAATATCAGGACAGGCGACCTTATAAAGTATAAGGATATGCAGTATGTTGTGGATAAGATAAATGCTACTACAGGTCTCAAAATAGAATATTATGTTACCTTTACGGCAGAGGGATTTATCGAAGCCTTTGACGCATTCAACAAAAACAAGGATTATACATATAAGGTTCCCAAGGACATGGAGCATGTTTACGTTGAAATTCCGGAAACAGACCCCGAAAAGGAGCTAACAGCGGAAGAGACCGCCGAATTGGAAGCATTAAAGGCATACGAAAAGTATAACATATCCTTCAAGAAGGGGGATTCTTTGACCGACGGAATAGATGTTTACAATATGCTCAGGTATAAGGGAGATTCCTCAACAGACCGCATGACAAGACAAGCAACCTTTATAAAGGATGTTGTTTCAAAAATAATTCCGGCGCGCTTCAAGGAAGGTAATTTGACTGCTATAGTTGATACAGCGAAGGCTCTTATCAAGCTTACTTCGTCTATAAGTACAAACATAAGTGCGGAAACATTTATTACAGAGACATTTGACCTTATTTCAGCTATGCCCGGCTTCTCCTACGGCACAGTCACAAAGTATACCTCGGGAATAGCAAACTTCAAATAAAAAATCGTCGAGCCGTATATGGCAAATCTTGCCTACAGTGACTTATGTATATCAAAACAAAGTACAACGGCGAGGTCGGTTTAGTGAAATTTCTATGATATAAAAACAGAGGATACACATGAAAAAAATGAATTTTAAAATCAAAACTGCAGTAATAATACTGTCACTTGTTATTGCTGTCATTACTGCTACCGTAGCTTTCGGTGCGGATAATGACCCGTTGGTGACACTTAGCTACATAAATGAAACAGTTATTCCCAAGATTACAGAGGATGTAAAAAATGCAGTTCTCGCCATTATTGACCAACGTGAAGACCAGAGCTCTGATACATCCAAAGTACCCGAGGAGCAGCCTTCCGATACTGTAGACGGCTCCGAGGAGAAACCCGCAGATACCGACCCCAAAGACGGGGAGCAGCCTGCAGAGCCTTCTGTTCCCGTAGTTACTCCAAATGATTTGTCAAGCCTTAAGTATAAGGTTGTGTATCTTGTAAAAGGGCAGAAGCTTTATGCTACAGGTGAAAGCAATGAGTCTACAGAGGTAATTCTCCGTTCCGGCTCGGTTCTTTGTATTTCACCTTTCGGTGATCAGGGAATTGCCGATCTTACAGCATCAAAGGAGCTGTACAATAATGACCCCCTTGTAAAAAACAATTACTGTTTGATTCCCCGAGGGGGAGACGGAAGAGGCATCTACGCTGTCAGCAGCGATGCATATATTTTGGTGAGAGGAGAATACGAAATTGTACAAGAATAAGAAGGCTATCAGAGTTATTGCCTTGATACTTGCAGTACTTATGGTCCTTGGACTTTTGGTTGTTGCAATCGAAGCAATAGCGGCAGATATACCTACAGCTATTGAGACAATCGAACAGACTACAGGCGGAGATGAGCTCTCCGCCGTAGCTCTCACTTCTCAGGAAACTTCACCCGAATTGCCATCGGGTTATTTTTATCTCACAGACCCATCAAAGACATCACGTGACATTTCCGGACTTATTCCTCACCTTGATAAGGTCACACAGCCTATCAGAGTTGGTGTATACTATATCTACGGCTCAAACAATTGTCTTGCATTCAGTCATAACATTTCGTCAACCAAGGGCGGACTTGTGATGTATTCAACCTTCGGAGACGAATATACGTTTTACCGTACCTCCGATACAGGTATCACGGTAATGCGAGACTTTTCCGCAAAGCAAAATTCAAGCGGACTTTATTATCATACAACAACAGGGAATACACACATAATATATCACTGCATAACCGAACACCCTGTTGCATTGGAGGATGTTGACAAAACCATCGATGAATATAAAACCATTCTCGGAAATGATGCGACTGTTTTTCCCCTTTATATGGACGGTCAGGCATACATAGGTGTTGGAACGTATTCGAATAAGGATGCTTCTGCTGCCGATTGCGAAAATATGAAGTCGAAATTAGGAGCAAGCTTTGTTCCGAGAACACCCAACAATACTTCTTTGAGTGTTGTTGAAACCTCGACAGGAAAAATTCTTTTTAAGATTGATACCGAAAATCAGGCACTTTATGTCAGACCTGTGCAGTCCTATGAAAACGAAAATTACATAAAAAGTGCTGTAGGAAATCTTTTTGACGGAACATTTGAATATAAAACAACAATTAATGGTATGTACCTTGTAAATATCCTTGATATTGAGGATTATATAAAGAGCGTTTTGCCTTATGAAATATCCGCATCATGGCCTGATGAATGCCTTAAGGCTTTCTCGATTGTAGTGCGTTCTTACACTTTGTCTATGCTTGGCAAGTCACACAAGCAACAGGACTTTGATATGTGTGACGAAACACACTGTCAGGCGTATCGCGGCAGACTTCGTTCCACAGACAGAACCGATGCTGCCGTTGATGCAACAAAAAATATAGTTCTTGCGTATAACTCAAAGGTTTGTGAGGCTTTTTATCATGCCATTTCTGGAGGGGTTACAGAATCGTGTGAATACGTGTGGGGCGGTACAGGATATCCTTATCTCGTCTCACAGCCTGTACCGGACGAAAAGTATTGGAATTATACCAACGGTGTGTGGAAGTTTGAAGTGTCGGAGCAAGAGCTTTTCAGTTACATACAAAGCAATTCAACAGTGTCTCGTTATGTAAAACACCCTATTACATCGATAAGAATATCAAAGTACACCGATGCAGGATATGCTTATGAGATGGAAATAACCGATTCCAGCGGTACTGTTTCTACATTTACGAAATGCGATAACATAAGATCAATACTTACAAAATACGCAAAAAGCTCCCGTCTTACCATCGGAAAAAGCAGTACTGTAACAGTAAACGACGGACAAACTGTTACAATAGACCCTTACAACATAGTTCAGACAGACAAAGACGGCAAGCCTGTTATCAGTACTACTGCGGCAGGAAGTGATGTAAAAAAACAGGTTATAAGCGGAACAGGGGAAATAACTACTCTTTCATCCGAGAGCTCATCCAATTATATAATTTCAGGCACAGGCTGGGGACATGGAGTCGGTCTGAGTCAGTACGGTGCAAGAGATATGGCAAATAACGGATATCTTTGGCACGAAATAGCATTGTATTTCTTCCCGGGTGCATATCTTGCATTGCTCTCCGATATGTCTACGGATATACTGGCTGCACCTGATGAGCCCGATATCTCGGAAGAGCCCGATTCACCTACGGAACCGGAGACACCCGAGGTGCCTGAGAACTCGGAAGAAACGGATACCCCCGAGGAGCCTGCAGAAGGTACTGATAATTCTGATGAAACAACAGAAGAAGATACCGAAAATGACCCTTCTGAAGACGATGACGAGCTTGACGATTATTATGAGAATTATAAGCCCGGAACTCCGATAAGAGTGGTATAGTAGAACTTTTGTTGGTTTCAAGGATTATTTTTGCAGATAAATATTCCTGCAAAATAAAAAGCGGCGAGTCGCCGCTGACAATGCTCGCCTATTGTAGCCTATATATGCATCCAAATAAAGTAAAACGGCGAGGTTGATTCAATGCAATTTCCTTGTAGATAAAAAAAGCGGCGAGTTGCCGCTTGCAAATCTACCTATCCGTATTTTGACTGTGTTCAAACAGCGCAAAAGGGTTTTACCGATTTTGCGAAATATTATATGATACAATATGGGCTGTTTAAATACTCGAATAGAGTTTTTAAACAGCCCGTTTTTTGCTTATAAATCCTTTACAAGAGCTACAGCATCGGCAACCAGCTTGGTGATTGCGTCAAAGTCGCCTGCATCTATCTTGTCATTGGGAGTCATCCAACTGCCGCCGCAACAGATAACAGCCTTACATGCAAGATAGCTTGCGATATTTTCAGGGGAAACACCGCCGGTAGGCATAATGCTTATCACATTATAAGGAGCGGTGAGTGCCTTTATCATTTTTACTCCGCCTGCTGCTTCTGCAGGGAAGAACTTAAGACATTTGAGACCTATGGAAAGTGCCGCTTCGATTTCGGTAGGTGTGCATACACCGGGAATCATGGGAACACCCTTAGCGAAGCAGTGCTGAACTACTTCCTTGTTGAAGCCGGGAGCAACGATGAATTTTGCACCTGCCTCAATGGCACGGTCTGCCTGTTCAACTGTAAGGACAGTGCCTGCTCCTACAAACATATCAGGATATGCCTTGGTGATAGCGGCAATACATTCTGCAGCGCCTTCTGTTCTGAAGGTAACCTCTGCACAGGGAAGACCTCCGTCAACGAGAGCCTTTGCGAGAGGGACTGCTTTATCAAGAGATTTTATTGTAACTACAGGGACAACTTTAAATTCTTTGAGCTTTGCGATTACGTCCATTTTCATTCTCCTTATCTTACAACTCTGCCCGAACCGTCGCCGCCTGCAAGCTGCATAACTTCGGGAACGGTTACCATGTTGAAGTCACCCTCGATGCTGTGCTTGAGACAGCTTGCGGCAACTGCAAATTCAATTGTTTCCTGGCTGGACATTTCTGAGAGAGTTGCATAAATGAGACCTGCTCCGAAGCTGTCACCGCCGCCAACTCTGTCGACAATGTGCATAAGATATGATTTTGAGAAGAAATATTCGCCGTTCTCGTAGAGCATAGCCGCCCACTTGTTATCGTTTGCGCTGATTGAGGAACGGAGTGTAATAGCAACCTTTTTAAAACCGAAACGGTCAGCAAGCTGCTTTGCAACATCCTTGTAGCCTTCTTCGTTTATCTTACCGCCTGTTATATCTGTGTGAGCCGCCTTGATACCAAATACGTCTCCCGCATCCTCTTCATTTGCAATGCACACATCAACGAAGGGCATAAGAGTGCCCATAACCTGACCTGCTTTTTCTCTTGACCAGAGCTTTTTACGGTAGTTGAGGTCGCATGAAACCTGAAGTCCCTGCTTCTTTGCTTCTTTACAAGCCTCAAGGCAGATAGCTGCTACATCGTCGCCAAGAGCAGGTGTAATACCTGTAAAGTGGAACCAATCTGCGCCTTTGAATATATCTACCCAGTCGAAATCCTCAGGCTTAGCCATAGCTATTGAGGAATATGCTCTGTCATAGATAACTTTTGAGGGTCTCTGGCTTGCGCCTTTTTCAAGGAAGTAAATGCCTACTCTGTCGCCACCTCTTGTTATTTTTGAAGTATCAACACCGTAACGTCTGAGCGAGTTTACCGCAGCCTGTCCGATGTCATGAGCGGGGAGCTTTGTTACAAATGCCGCATCCATACCGTAATTGGCAAGTGATACTGCAACATTTGCCTCACCGCCGCCGAAGGTTGCACCTAAAGTATCTGCCTGAAGGAATCTGTAGTATCCTTCGGGAGCGAGACGAAGCATTATTTCTCCGAAAGTAATAATTCTTTTCATATTGTTCTCCTTTTCGTTTTATTATCGTATTGATTATAGTACCAAAAACCGAAAATGTCAACAGTTATAATGCCTTTTTACCAAATTTTGTAAACGTTTTCAATACGCTGTTTATTTTGGGGTTGATTTTTCTGAGATTTATGGTACAATATATAAGTATTTTTAACCAAGAGGTAACATTTTATGAAAAACGCAAAAGGAAGCCTTATACTTTTGCTCACTGCCTTTATATGGGGTACTGCATTTGTGGCACAATCTGTGGGCATGGATCACATACAGCCTTTTACTTTTAACTGTATCAGAAATTTCGTAGGAGCGGCGGCGCTTTTACCCGTCATATTCATAATGGAAAAAATCAGCCCCGATAAAGAAAAAGAGGATACAAAAACTCTTATTATCGGAGGTGTGTGCTGCGGTATTGCATTGGCTGTTGCATCGACACTTCAGCAGATCGGTATCCAATACACAACCTCGGGAAAAGCTGGATTTATCACGGCTTTGTACATAATCTTTGTTCCTTTGTTTTCTCTTTTTACAAAGAAAAAACCAAAGCCTACGATATGGCTTTCGGTTGCTCTTGCGGTAGTGGGAATGTATTTGCTGTGTGTTAAGGAAAGTGTTTCGATAAATAAAGGTGACTTTTTCATATTTCTTTGTGCAATCGTCTTTACCTTCCACATTATGATAATAGACCGCTTTTCTCCAAAGGTAAACGGCGTTAAAATGTCTTGTATACAGTTCCTTGTATGCGGTAGTATTTGCTTGGTGTGTACGCTGTTGTTTGATACTCCCACTGCTGCAGGGATAAAACTGGCGGCTGTACCTATTCTTTATACAGGTATTATGTCCTCAGGTGTAGCTTATACTCTTCAGATAGTAGGACAAAAATTTACATCTCCCACTCTTGCAACTCTGATTATGAGCCTTGAATCTGTTTTTGCGGCTCTTGCGGGATGGGTGCTTTTGAATCAGGGAATGTCAATTACAGAGATTTTCGGCTCACTTTTAATGTTTGTCGGAATTTTGATTGCACAATTTGTATAATTCATAAATTATCTATTGCTTTTTTTGATTTGTTAATGTATAATGGAAAAAACTTATTTAGAAAACTTTGGAGGTACAACAATGTTAACTTATCTTACAGCTGCCGCTGAACAGACAGCAAATCCTGCAGGCGGCGGATTATCAATGCTTATAATGATGGTGGTTCTTTTCGTGGTAATGTATTTCTTTATGATAAGACCCCAGAAAAAGCAGGAAAGAGAAATTGCACAGATGCGCAACAGCATCATGGTAGGCGATGAGATTTGCACAAACGGCGGAATAATCGGCAGAGTTTGTTCGATAAAAAATGATATTCTCACCCTTGAAATAAATAAGGACAGAACTCACATGAAGGTATACCGTTGGGCAGTCAGAGAGGTTGTTAATCCCGTTCCCCGTCCTGATGCACCTGTTGAAGCTGAAAAGGCTGATGACAAGAAGGACAAGAAGGATAAGAAGGAAGAAAACGATCCTGAGCTCAAGGACTGATTTATTACTCTTAACAAAAATAGGCTACCGTAAACAAGCGCGCTTGTTTACGGTAGTTTTTGTCTTGCAGGAAGCAGTCTGCATCTTTTATATATTCTTTTTTATCGTAGCGAGAGCACCCTTTTCAAGTCTTGACACTTGTGCTTGGCTTATACCTACCTCTGATGCGACCTCCATTTGAGTTTTGCCCATAAAAAATCGCATATTGATTATAGTATTTTCGCGGGCGGAAAGCTTTTTGAGTGCTTCGCTGATTGCAATACTTTCTGTCCATATGGCATCATTATTTTTGTTGTCACACAGCTGATCCATTATATATATTGAGTCTCCGTTATCGGAGTACACAGGCTCATACAGCGATACGGGAGCAACAACTGCATCAAGTGCATCTGATACCATTTTTACAGTGTATCTTATAGGCTCTATCCATACGCCTGTAGTACGTTTCTTTTCCTCTGCATCCTCTGCTGCTCTTTTGTTGACTTCTTCGGTTAATTCTTCTATAGTGGGGTCACGTGAAAGCTTTAATGAAAGCTTTTCGCGTGCAGATAGTGCTTTGTACGCCGTATCCCTCACCGAACGGCTGACTCTTATCATATTGTTGTCTCTTAGATAGCGTCTTATTTCACCGATTATCATTGGCATGAATGTCTATAGTCGAAAAGGTTGACAGAATCAAAAAAAAATGATATCATTTAAAAATGAGGTGAAATGATGGAAAAGAGAAGAAATTCGCTTATTATCCAGGGCTCAATTCTTGCTCTTGCGGGAATTGTTACGAAGATAATTGGTTTTATATACAGAATTCCAATGGCAAATATGCTTGGTGAGCAGGGGAATGGAATCTATTCGGTATCCTTTGGCATTTACAATGTAGCTTTGACTTTGTCATCTTACAGCTTGCCCTTGGCGGTATCAAAATTAGTGTCGGCAAGGCTGGCAAAAAATGAGCCTAAAAACGCTTTTGTGCTTTTCAGACGCGCTTTGCTTTTTGCTGTTATTGCAGGACTTTGTGCTTTTTCTGTTTTGTTTTTCGGTGCGGAATGGCTGGAGGCTCTTTACAGCAGGGTGGGCTTGGCTCATCCGCTGAGAGTACTTGCCCCCACAGCGTTTACGGTTGCTCTTCTCGGAGTTTTCAGAGGATATTTTCAAGGACATTCAAATATGGTGCCCACGGCTTTGTCCCAGATATTTGAGCAGATTATTAATGCGGTAGTAAGTATAATAGCAACTTACTTTTTTATTAAGGCTTATGCAGGTTCGCCGGATGTGGCATCAAGAGGTGCTGCCGGCGCCACAGCCGGTACTCTTGCCGGTGCTTTCGGTGCCCTTGTGATGATGGTATTGTTTTTTGCTTCCAAGTATAGAAGCATACAAAATGATGTTAAAGCAGATACAAGCGTGCAAGAGGGAAGAAAGACAGCTTATATCAGCATAATTACTACTATGATTCCCATTGTATTGAGTCAGTCAATTTACCAGATAGGCTTTACGGTAGACGATTTGATTTTTGGAAATATAATGGCAAATAAAGGAGTAGATGATGCTGTTGTAAGCTCTGTTCAAGGTGTTTTTAATACCCAGTACACTCAGCTCATAAATCTTCCTATAGCAATTGCCACAGCGCTTGCGGCATCGGCGTTGCCGAGTATAGTAAACCTTTTTACGCAAGGGAGGCACGAAGAAAAAAACAGCAAAATTGCAGGTGTCATTAAGCTGACAGCGGCAATTTCCATACCGTCTGCAGTAGGACTTGCGGTTCTTGCAAGACCTATAATTACATTACTGTTTCCAAACCTTGTTGACTACAGGGAAATAGCCATAAAGCTTTTACAGTTTGGTTCTTCGGCGTGCGTTTTCTATTCGCTTGCAACGATTACGACCTCTGTTCTGCAGGGGAATAACAGAATGCGAACCCCCGTTGTAAACTCCTTCATATCTTTTTTGCTTCATATTGCAATTATTTATCCTTTGTTGCGCTTTACCGACCTTTCTGTATATGCACTGCTGATTGGCGATATCACTTTTCCTCTTGTGATTGTGTTCCTTAATATTAGGTCACTGAAAAAAACAGGTTATACATTGGAAGTGAAAAAAACTTTATTGCGTCCTTTTGCTGTTTCTTTGATAATGGGAGTGGCTGCATGGCTTGTCAGCTTTGTATGTGTAAAGCTTGGAGTTCACAGTGTAATCTCTTTGGGTGGTACATTAATCGTTGCTGTTTGTATTTATGCGGCTTTTGTTCTTAAGATGCAGGTATTTACAGACGAGGAAATATTGGATCTTCCTATGGGCGGCAGAATACTAAGACTAAAGCAGAAAATTTGTAAATAACAGAATTTTGACCTCAAATAACATAAGAAGTTTTAAAATACGAAATATTATGCACAATATCGACAATTTTTTTGCCTGAAATATATTTGTTTTGTAAAAAATAACAACTATTGTTAAACAAATGTGAATTTTATTCAAAAAAATACTTGACATATATTAAAAAAATGTTATAATCTAATTAATAGGTTTTTTAGACTCAGCATACTGAACGGGTCGGTGGAGTATATACTTATGTCGCATGTACACAGTGAGTTAGTGAGGTTCGTAAAAAGCGGAGATGCTGATGCTTTTTTGAAACTGAAATCTGATTTTGACAGTGTGTTGCGTTCTATAACCGCACAGTGCGATGTTGACTCCAACGAAAAAGAAGATTTGTATCAAGAGGGCTTGATTGGCCTTTATAAGGCTGCTTTAGCTTATGATGAAAACAACGGAGCTCCTTTTTCGGTGTTTGCCCGTGTCTGTATTAAGCACAGCATTGATTCTGCATTAAGAATATATTACGGCAAAAAGAATTATCCGATTCGTTCCTATCTTCCCATAGATTATGACGGGGACGAAGCCAAGGAAGTTCAAGGTCTTGGTCCGGTTACAGAACCCGAGCGGCTTTTGATTGAGAAGGAGAGTTATCTTACTCTCTTGAATATAATTGATGATTCTCTTTCAGCGTTTGAAAGAGATGTGTTGAAATTGTATGTTCAAGGCAGGTCGTATGGGGAAATATCCAAGCGGTTAAAGGTGTCAGCCAAATCTGTTGACAACGCAATTCAACGCATCCGAGGCAAGCTGAAGTTATTTATCCGAACTTAATGTAAACTTTAAACATCAGCCAATATGTCTGTATAGCTTAAATAAAGCGCTCTTTTGAGAGATGACGGTGAGACTCCGTTTACGGACTTTGCCGAAAAGGCGATAAATTATTTTTTAACCGAGAGAGGTAACCAAATGTACGAGGACAAGACATTAATCTGCAAAGAATGTGGCAAGGAGTTTGTATTTTCAGCAGGCGAGCAGGAATTCTACGCTGAAAAGGGTTTGACAAACGAGCCTCAGAGATGCAAGGAGTGCCGCGATGCAAGAAAAGCTAACGGTAAGGCTCCCAGAGAATTATTCACAACAGTATGTGCTAATTGCGGCGGAGAGGCTAAGGTTCCCTTCCAGCCCAGCAATGATCGCCCTGTTTACTGCAGTGCGTGCTTCTCAGCAATGAAAGAGCAGCAGTAATATATAATTACAGTGAGCAATTTCGATGTGCAATAGTCTTTTGACTATTGCACATTTTTTGTTATATAGGAAATTGCTCTGAATCAACCTCTCCGTTACACTTTATTTTTTTGTTTTGAAAAAGGTAAAGATAGGCGAGAATTGCCGCCGACTCGCCGCTTTTTGGTTCTTTGTCGAAAATTACCAAAATCAGCATTCCCGCTTTACAGCGTTTGTACTTTCCAAAGACTTTATATCTGCGGCTACTCACCGATTTTTTTCAAAATTATCAGATGTTTTTACAAAAGTCCTGTACAAAAGTCATTTTATGTGTTATACTTAAAAGAGAAGAAATTTGGTTCAATCGGTTAATTAAGAAAGAAAAGACATCATTATGAAATATAAAAATGAATTTAAAAGACAAGATAATCAGGAGATGGATTTCGGACCCGACGAAAATGTAGTGTGCGGCAGAAATGCAGTGCTTGAGCTTATTAGGTCAGGCAGAAGCGTTGATAAGCTTTTTGTCAAGCAAAATGATATAGAAGGCTCACTCATCGTTATAGTGGCAGAAGCAAAAGCCCACGGCATTCCCATTGTTGAGGTCAAACGTGAAAAGCTTGACGAAATGGCAAAAGGCGTAATTCATCAGGGCGTTGTAGCCATGGCGGCGGCGAAGGAATATGTAAGCATAGACGACATTCTGAGTATAGCTGAAGAGCGCGGTGAAAAGCCTTTTATTGTTATTGCAGATTCAATAAATGACCCTCATAATCTGGGTGCGGTTATACGAAATTGCGACGGCGCAGGAGTACATGGTTTGATTATCCCCAAAAGGCGATCAGCGGGTTTGACCGCAGTTACAGCTAAATCCTCAGCTGGTGCTATCGAGCATATTGCCGTTGCCAAGGTGTCAAATATTTCGTCGGCTATCAACGAGCTTAAGAAAAAGGGTGTTTGGATTGTCGGCTGCGAGGCCGGAGGTCAATCCTACGATTCAATAGATTATGATATGCCGCTTGCTTTGGTTCTCGGAAGCGAAGGTAACGGCATGTCGGAGTTGGTAACAAAGAACTGTGATTTTATTGCATCTATTCCTATGCTCGGAAAGGTTAATTCTCTCAATGTTTCATGCGCATCTGCTGTAATACTTTTTGAGGCATCGAAAGCAAGAAGAGGTAAATAGAAAGGAATATCAAATGAGCAAGTATAAATTCAAAAGAAAAGAGACAAATGTTCAAAGCGAAAATAAAATAATGAACGCTTCGGCATCTCCCGAAGAAAAAACAGCTGTTTTTGTAAAGCCTGCGGAGACAAAACACAGCCTTCCCGAAGAAGATAATACTGTTTTTTTGCCCTTTGAACCTGAAGAACACGAAGACAAAAAAATCGCCAAAAGAAAAGAAAAAGCACCGTCTCAGCCTTTCTTTTTCTCTTTTTCCGCATTTTCCAAAAACAAGGAAGACTCGGATGATTTATTCCCGGTGGAAGAGGTTGCTTCAAAGGTTGAGGACATATTCAATGAAGATGATATGTCGGTAGATGAGATAAAGGAGAATCTTGCCAGTGGTAAAACAGTGGACATTTCAGCTGTTTTTTCTGAAAAAGAACCGCCTAAAGCTGCTCCTGTTGATGAATTTGAATCAGCTGATACCGAAGAAGATACATATGAGGGAATAGAAGAGACGGCAATTGAAGAACCTGCTGTCGAAAACTATTACGAAGACAGTGTGAAGGAAAATGATTTTTCCGACGACGAAGATGATATATATATCGACGGAGTGGGCGATGTTGATATTCCAAAGCCCAAGAAGGTAAAAAAAGTTAAAGAACAGGAAATCCGTGAGTATAATAATCCTGATGAAAAGGAAGAGTTTACGGAAATATACAGAAAGAAGGGGCAGGCAGCATTACTGTCATTGATTGCAACTGTTATTTCCACACTTGTTCTTATATATATTGAGACTAAAATCTTTCCGCATCCTCAATGGCTTATGCCCGGCAAATTCGGAATAGTCTTTCTTATGGCAGATTTGCAGTTTACCTTTATTTCTGCAATTTGCGTTTATAAGTCAATAATTTTGGGCGCTAAAAATCTGTTTACTTGGCAACCCGATAAAAACAGTGTTACCTTTGCAGCATTTGCTGTTGCGGTTATTCAGATTTTGCTTCATTTTATATTTAATAAGTTTTCTAAGGACATTTCTCTTTATTCTTCGATTTTTTCTGTCTGTGCTGTTGCTGCAGCTTTTGTTTCGTATATTGAGGCGCGACGTGAGCATATTTCTTTTAGAGTTGCGGCTTCAAGCGGAGCTAAAAATATAGTTACTCCATTGGATGAAAACTCTGTAGAGTGTAGCAAATTCAGCGAATATCTTCCCGAGTATGCCTCTGTATACAGAATGGGCAAAACTGAATTTGTGAGCGGATTTTTCAAAACCAATTCTCAGAAATCTCCTTATAACGAGGCTTATAAGGTATCAATTCCCCTTGTTTTACTTGCTTCGCTCCTTTTTTCCGTACTCAGCTTGTCACTTGTTAAAGGTACAACATCATGTGATGCTATTAACAATTTTGCTGTAGCGTTTATGATGGCGCTTCCTGTATCATCCTTGTTTACTGTTGCTTTGCCGTTTTTTATCACTTCTCTGCGTCTCTCACGCATGAAGTCTGCAATTATCGGAGAAGCATCGATTGATGAATTTGCAAACACTTCACTTGTTTCATTTTCTGATGTTGATGTGTTTAATCCCAAGGGAATTAAGATTACGTCAATAAAAACTTACGGAAAAAGCAGAATAGACAATACGTATCTTATAGCTGCGAAGGTATTTAATTTAGCCGGAGGACCTCTCAAAGAGGTATTTAACCGTTCTGTTATTTCCACTTCCGATGAAGATGCTGGAGATTGCATAACTTCGGTATGCGAAAACGGAATATGTGCCGAAATTGATTCACATACCATTTATGTAGGTAATCAGGAATACATAGAAGCCAATGGCTTTACTCATATCGATGATGCAATTGACAGCACCTTCGTGTCATATAACGGCAGAATTTTGTATATTGCCATAGACGGAGAAATCAGTGCGAAATTCTATATCAAGTATGCGCTGGGTAAGAACTTTAAAGCTCTGCTTGATTCTTTCTGTAACTTAGGCATCTGCATAGCTGTTACCAGCCGTGACCCCAATCTTGATACCGATTTTGTTACACAGATATTGAAGGATGAGAATTATCCTATCGTTGTAGTAAAAGATACTAATGTTCCGTTCGGACAGGACAGTATGCCTTCGGAAGCTGTACAGAGCGGAGTTGTTTCGGCTTCTTCTGTTTCTAATATGCTTCGTACATTCCTGGCTGCTGATAAGCTTTCAAGGGTGATATCAATGAATACTTTAGCCAAGTATATAAGCTTGATATTTGCTTTCACTTTGGTGGTAGTAGCTTTTCTCGCAGACGGTTCACACGAAAAGGTTACCCCGCTGTTTATCCTGCTTTATCAGTTTATTTGGTCACTTCCCGTTATCGGAACATCTTTCTTTGGCTGATATAAAAAGCGGCTAACAGCCGCTGACAACGCTCGCCTGTTGTAGCCTATATATGTATTCAAACAGGGTAAAACGGCGAGGTTGATTTCGAGAAATTTCCTGCATAAATTTAAAACACTACGGCAAGTTTTCTTGCCGTAGTGTTTTTTGTATCATAGGAAATCGCATTAAAATCATCTCGCCGTTTTACCTTGCTTCGGTTTATACATTGGTTGCGATAGGTGAGCATTGCCGGTGGATGATAGCCGCTTTTTTGAATTTTGAGCAGTCTTTCCACTCATTGCATTTATTCGGGTATTATTGCAAATTTGAATTCAAATTCATTTTCCTTGAATCTGTATGAATCAAAGGGCTCAGGACCGCATGAATTTGAGCCGATACCGTCTTGCTTATAGTCTACTGTCAAAACAGTATTACCGCATTTTTCGAGTTCAAAATTATGCGCTTTGTTTTCAAGCTCTTCCCAGGTATACTTGGACAGGTTGAAAGACAGTGTTTTTTCGATTGCCTGAATTTTCAGATATCTTCCTCCGCCTGAAATTTCGATCCACTCGGTATCACAGTGAGCGCCATGTTCCTGAGGCTTTATGTAGTCCACGTATTCTGTATCAGCATCCGAATCAAACATGCCTATATAGCTTGCACATTTTTTATCGGAATATGCCTCTACGGGACCCCTGCCGAAGTAGGTCAGCTTGTCTTCTTTGTCGTCAAGGAAGAATCGAATTCCGAATCTTGGAAGTATGGGCAATACAGGTTCTTTTTCAGCTTTGATATCAACATATATCTTGCCCGCACCGTCTACCGTGTATACTGTATCAAGCTTAACGATTCTTAGTGCGGAAACAGCGCAAATACTGATAACAGAGTGGATTTCAACTGCGCCTGACTTGATTTTGTATTCTGTACTGTACGCTCTGGAATAAGCTCTGTCATAGTATGCTCTTTTCGAAGAAGTAAAAGTATTTCTCTCGTTATCTGTGTGAGCTCTGTATATAACAAATTCCGAAGGTTTGGTGAAAATCGAGCGCTGTGCGTACGCTGCTTCATCAAAAACACCGGTGCGCTTGTTGTAGATGTAAAGGAAATCTTTGCCCTTGATTTCGAGATTCTTGTCACTTTCTGTAATTTCAATATCTCCGCTGATACATTCGGGAGCATCAAGAACAGCCTTTGTCAGCTCTATCTGATCAAAGCCAAACTCGTGTCCTGCTTCGGTCACAGACAAGTCGCATTTTTGTATGTATATAAACCGTATAAATGCGTGCTCAGTAAGCTCGGGAAGGTCAATTGAAACCGCCTTTTCACAATGTGGCTCAATGCTTCCTGTTTCAACCTTGCCACGAAGAATTAATCTTGCTCCGTCCGTTACTTCGTAATAGATGTCAATTATGTCATCAGCATCTGTAAAATCGAGATAGTTTGTAAATATAAACTTATCTCCCTCAAGTCTTGTTCTCACGGGTCTGATTGCATTTTTGAATTCCAAAAGACTGTTTGAGACGGTTCTGTCAGGCAGCACAAGACCGTCAACGCAGAAGTTGGAATCGTGAGGGAACTCTCCGAAATCTCCGCCGTAATAGTACTTAGCACGTCCGTCAACTGTTTCACCTATGTAAACGGCATGGTCACACCATTCCCATACACATCCACCCCAAAATGAGGGCTCGCTGTATATAAGCTGCTGATAATCCTCTATACCGCCTGGGCCGTTTCCCATTGCGTGTATGTATTCGCACAGATAGAAAGGACTGGCTCCGTTTGCAAGATATTCTTTGATATAGTCGGGATGTGAATACATCATACTTTTTACATCTGATGGAGTTTCTCCCTCAATGTAGCCTTTTGTTTCAATAGTACACTGGTAATGGGCAAGTCTGCTATCGTCAACACTGTGAAGGTAATCGAGTGATGCCACAGCGTTAGGTCCGTAGCCTGCTTCGTTACCGATAGACCACATTATTACCGACGGACGGTTTTTGTCTCTCTCGTACAGTCTCTTCTGTCTGTCAATCCAAGCCTCCTTGAAATCCTCTCTTCGTGCTATTCTGCCGTAATCGGGGTCGAACGGAGTCTGGGCAGTTCCGTGTGCTTCAAGGTCGGCTTCATCAACTACATAAAAGCCGAATCTGTCACAAAGCTCTGTAAAATAGGGAGCATTTGGGTAATGACTTGTGCGGATGGCATTGATGTTATGCTCCTTCATAAGTACCAAATCTTCAACTACATGCTCATATGATACTGCCGGACCCTCAAAGGGTGAGGAATCGTGACGGTTTACACCTTTGATTTTAAAGGGCTTGCCGTTAAGAAGTACAACTCTGTTTTCTATTTTAATTTCTCTGAAGCCAACTTCGGTAACAATACTTTCTCCGTTACATTCAAGAAGAAGAGTATAAAGGTATGGCTCCTCTGCGTTCCACAAAACGATGTTGGGAATTGTTTCGTTTATTCCGCTCTTTGATGCTCCTTCAAGAAGCTTTTCGTCTCCGTCAAAAAGTGTATACTTGACATCAATGTCTCCCGTAGTATCAAATGTGACCTTGAGCGAGCCGTCTTTATAGCCGTTTGTGGGAAGTGAGCGTACAGTGAAATCTCTCAGGTGTTCATTACTTCTCTTGAGAATATAAACATCTCTGAAAATTCCGGACATACGGAATTTGTCCTGGTCTTCAAGATAAGAGCCGTCGCACCATTTGAGGACAAGTACGGCAATCTTGTTTCTGCCTGCCCTTACATATTTTGTAATTTCAAACTCTGAGGTGCAGTGAGATACCTGATCATATCCCACAAATTCACCGTTAATCCAAAGGTAGAATGCGGAATCTACGCCTTCAAAGTTGATATACAAACGGGAAGTCATGTCATCATCGGTCAAATCAAAGTATCTTGCATAAGCACCGCAAGAATTGTCTGCCATTATGTACGGAGGGTCATAAGGGAATGGGTAGTAAGAGTTTAAATACTGATTTTTTTCATATCCTCTTAAATTCCAAACCGACGGAACATCTATCACATCGTAATAAGAGGTGTCGAATTCCTCACTGTAAAATTCTTCTTCAACATCGTAAATGTCATTGAAGAATTTAAAATCCCAATCACCGTTCAGCAATATAAGTCGGTCCGATGCTTCTCGGTCAGATATAAGAAGTGCTGTTTCGGCATCGGAAAAGGGAACATAATATGCTCTGTAGGGCTCAGCGTTGACACTGATTGTTTTCGGGTCCTCAAAGTAATTTTTAACTATCATTTTTTTCACTCCTTTTACAATATTATATATTTGAAATTATAATTTGTAAATAAACTATTTTGTCAATATATAGGACTATCTTGCAATTTTAGTTGATACCTCTCCCGAAGAAAGGACCACGGTACTTCCGTCGCATTTTTCTACAATAAGTCTGCACTGCTCATCAATTCCGATTGCTTTTCCTACAAAAGGAGAATCTCCGAGCACTTCGATTTTTTTGCCTGTCAGCACAGACCTTGCTTTATATTCTTCTATGAATTCGCTAAGGCAATTCCTTTTATAAAGAAGAAAAAATTCGTCGGCAATTTTGTGCATAAGCTCATCTCTGATATCGTTAGAACCGAGACTTGCGGCTATTTCTTTTAGCTCTTCGGGGAATCCGTCTTTTGGTACAGAAATGTTAACTCCGATACCTGCTACAATATAATTGATTTTTCCCTCATTATGATTAAATGACCCTTCACAAAGTATGCCTGCTACTTTTTTGCTGTCGATATAAATGTCATTTACCCATTTTATGCCGCATTTTGTATTACATATACCTTCAATGGCGCGGCAAGTTGCTACGGCTGTCATGCTTGTTAAAAAAAGCGAGTCCTCAATTGAGAACTCTGGTCTGACAAGTATGCTCATATACAGTCCGGTGTCGGCGGGGGAGAAGAAGCTCTTACCTCTTCTTCCTCTGCCCATTGACTGTTCTTCTGCAACAACTATACATCCCTCAGGTTCTCCGTTTTCGGCAAGTGCTTTCAGATATGTATTTGTTGAATCAATTCTTTTGAGCTTTATTAGTCGATATTTGTTTTTTATCACGGTTAAATACCTTCTTTAACTTAATTACACAGAAAGCCGAAAGTGCTATCTTGATTGCATCAAAGGGGATGAACGGCAGTACGTACATTGTCAACATTTTACCAAAGCCTGCATCGCAATATCCCATTACCTGAATCCATAACGCTCCGAATATGTATGAAATGACGGTAGACAAAGAAAATGTAAAAACATTTGTAAAAAGTGAACCGCAATATTTTCGTGACAAAAAGCTTGCAATAAAAGAAATCAACGGAAAGGACAGAATAAAGCCGCCGCCTACATTAAGTATTACGCCGAGTCCTCCCTGAAATCCCGAAAATACAGGAGCACCTATGGCTCCAAGCAATATATATATCAATGAAGATATAACAGCCTCTGACGGCTTTAGAATAACAGCTGTTATAAATATACACATAGTTTGTAATGTTATAGGCGGGATTGTCGGAATGGCAAGCTGAGCACCGACTACGGTAAATGCAACGGATAATGCTATTCGCGTGATTTTTGCCGCATTAATCTTCAATTTTCTCACCTCATACTAATTTTAACATATACAATGAGCATTGTCAACTTAAAAACTTTTCCTTGAAAAATAAATTATACTGCGGAAAAGTTATTTTTCCTGTATTCGGATGGTGTTATGCCGGTAACGTTTCTAAATACCCTTGAAAAGTAATTAGGATCGTCAAAGCCAACCTTTTCTGCTACTTCAGCCATACTCATATCTGTATTTTCCAAAAGGAGAAATGATTTCTTTATTCTGAATTCACTGATATATGAGGCTGAAGTGGTACCGGTGACTTTTTTAAAAAATCTGCAAAAATAAGATACAGAAACATACATGAGATTTGCAAGCGTTTCTGTAGATATGTCTTCGTTGTAGTGAGCATCAATATAACTGAACACCAGTTCCATACGTTTCAGATTGTCTGTGTTCTTTTTCGCTTCCTCGGCATCGCCTTTATACGAATATTTGCGCAACAGATATGCAAAAAGGGCGTAGGCGTGGCTCTTTATCATCATATCGTTTCCCTTTTTTTGTATGTATTTTCTGTTGCGTATTTTTTTTATGCGTTCAGTGATATATTCGTCTTTGCTAATGTGATTTTGTATCAGAACGTTATCAAAATCAACATCGGCAAAAAACGAGGGGGTGATATGCATACAGTAATGCTCTGCAACTCCTTCTTTTGCCGTATAGGAATGGACCTGGGTGGAGTTTATGACCACAAGGTCATTTTCATTTACATCAAAGGTTTTTCCATCACAGAAAAAACTGCAGCTTCCCTTTGTGAAATACAACAACTCAGTGTGCTCATGCCAGTGCGGCGGCAGCCGCAACACATGCTTGTTTTTAAAAAAAGTAACAGCAGGGTCTTTAGGTTTACGGCTGATGGTTTCGTACAAAGAAATATCCTTCATAAATACCTCAGTTCAAAATTTTGCTAAAACTTGTCACTACAATACTTGCGTTTAACTATATTACTATGATATACTTTTTTTAGAAAATGTCAAGAGAATGAAGAAAAATATATCTTGACGAAGGAGATATGATTATGTTAAAGTACGCTATTGTCGGAGTAGGAACCCTTGGACACCAGCACCTCTATTCTTCCGCACAGGTAATGAGAGATGCCTGCACAGAGGTTAAGCTTGTTGCTCTTTGCGACATAAGAAGGGAAGTTTTTACAGAGGCTGATATGGCGGGCAACGGAAAGGGCTGTAACATTTACACAAGTGTAGATGACCTTCTTGCAAACGAGGAGCTTGATTTTGTTGTAACAGCGCTTCCCACCTACCTTCATGCAGAAATAGGTATAAAGATAATGAAGAAGGGCGTTCACCTTTTCTCCGAAAAGCCTATGGCAATAAGCTATGAAGAGGCGACTGAAATGGTAAAGGTTGCAAAGGAAATGAATGTCAAGCTGATGATAGGACAGTGTACACGCTTTGAGCCCAGAAACCAGAAGCTTAAGGAAATTATAGACAGCAAGATTTACGGCAGGGTAATTCAGGCATATTTTACAAGAACAGCTTCTCTTCCTCCTATGGGTTGGGAAGGATGGTTCCGTGACGGAGCAAAGAGCGGCGGTGCAGCTCTTGACCTTCATGTACACGATGTTGACCTTATAAATTACATCTTTGGTATGCCCAAAGCAGTTGCATCTCTTGGTACAAACTATCTGACAGAGCATGATTTTATCAGAACCCTTTACTACTACGAAGAGGATATTGCAGTAAACTCACTTTGCGAATGGGGACGCACAGTATCCTTCCCCGGCGAGGGTCCTACCTTCACTGTAAGATTTGAAAAGGGAATAGTCAGTTTCGCAAAGGGCAAGATGACCTATCATCCCGAGGATGTCAAAGAATCCGAGCCCATCGAATTTGTTGCTGATGACTCATATGCCCTTGAGGTACTTGACTTCATTGACTGCATCGTAAACGATAAGAAGTCGGTTATCAACGACTGCGAAAGCACACTTGAATCCACCCGTCTTGCGCTCGCTGAAAAGGCTTCAGCAAATACCAAGACAATGATTACCCTTTAAGGAGAGACAATATGAAAATAGGAGCGCTTATAGCAGGTGTAAATTCCAATGTTTCGGCGGACAACTGTGCCGAGCTTAATAAAAAGCTTGAATGGCTGACCGATATGGGAATGGACAACTGTCAGATAAACTTCGGCAATGCCGATGGATTCACAGAAGAGAATGCAAGGCTCATCAAGGAAGCGGCTGAAAAGCACGGTGTAGAAATAACTGCAGTCTGGTGCGGTGCGGCGTGCGGCTTCGGTCCTTGCGATTGGGGACATTACTACGGTCCTACTACAAACGGCTTGGTTCCCGTTGAATACCGCCAGATGAGAATGAATGCGCTGAAGAAGTGCGCGCCCTTCGCCAAGGCGATAGGAGTGACCGATGTTATCTTCCACAGCGGTTTTATTCCCGAGTATCCTGCCTCTACTGAATTCAAATCATTTATAGGCTGTATGAAGTATCTTTGCGGATACTACAAGAGCCTCGGTATGAGATATCTTTTCGAGACAGGTCAGGAGACTCCTCTCACTCTGCTCAGAACTATCGTTGAGATCGGTACGGGTAATGTAGGTATCAACCTTGACCCCTCAAACCTTATTACAGACGGTAAGGGCAATCCCGTCGATGCACTCAAGACCTTCGGCAAATATGTTTGGGGTGTACACGCCAAGGACGGCACCATCCCCACCGAAGAGGACTATATTCACGGCGGTTATCAATGCCGTGTAGGTGAGGGTGATGTTGATTTCCCTGCCCTTATAAACAAGCTTAAGGAAATCGGCTATGACGGAGCGCTTACCATTGAGCGTGAGGACACAAGCGAGGAGCAACAGCGCCTTGACATAATCGATACCAAAGCATATCTTGAGAAATTGATATAAGGAGTAAATACTATGAAAATAGGAGTATCAAGCTACAGCTTCAGCAAGCATATAACTGCAACTGGCTGTGACATTTTTGCCGTAATCGACAAGGCGTGTGAGATAGGCTTTCAGGGAATCGAGTTTCTTGATCTGAAGCACTACACCAACGATGAAGACAAGATAGCTTATGCCGAGAGAATAAAGGAATACTGTGCGGAGAAGGGCATTGAGATTCCCGCTTACACAGTTACCTCAAACCTTATTGCCGATAATGTTGAAGAGGTAGTTGAAGGATTGTTTTACAACATTGACATAGCGGAAGCACTCGGCGCTCCCCTTATGCGTCACGATGTGACCTTTGCGCTCCGTAAAGAACCGCTTTATACCTACAAGACCGCAATCAAGGATATGGTGCCTCACATAAGAAGGGTTGCCGATTATGCAAAATCAAAGGGTATCAAAACCTGTATGGAAAATCACGGCCGTGTTTTCCAGAATCCCAGGATAGTAGAAGAGCTTATCATTGCGGTCAACCATGAAAACTTCGGTTGGCTTGTTGACATGGGCAACTTTGTGGGTGTTGATGTTGACCCCTCGGATGCATTTGCCATTGCCGCACCCTATGCCTTCCATGTACATGCAAAGGACATCCTTTGGAAGAAGGGTACAGAGATACAGCCTGAAGGATTTTCTGTCACCAACGGCGGTAACTACAATACAGGCACGGTATTGGGCTACGGAATGGTTCCCATCCGGAGCTGTATAAATGCACTTAAGCGAGTTGGATATGACGGATATGTGTCTCTTGAATTCGAGGGCATGGAGGAATGTATCCCCGCAGTCAAGGCAGGCTACAGCTATCTCAAAAAGGTTATAGTATAAATTTTGACAAGTCCCCTCATCTTATAGATCCCCCTAAAGAAAGCACCGTACACAAGCTGTCGCTTGGTACGGTGATTTCTTTATTATAGCCGAAGGGAGTCTAACCCTTGTCGGTTTCAGAGGGGAATTTTCGCCCCTGCCGTCGTTACATTCCCTTGTAAGCTGTAATGGTTATTTTATCAAAAATAAGTGATTTAAAGTGTTCCGTCTACAAATCTGCGGAGATATTTTCCAAAATAATATATGGTATCCTCAAGCATATTGCCGTACGGAGAAAGGGATATCTCGAAATTGTAAAAGCCCTTGTACTCAATATCGTCAAGTGCTTTCATAACCTCTCTCCAATTAAGTCCCGACTCACTTCCTGCCAAAAGCGGAGGAAGGTGCTGGTCAGAGTGACCGTTATTGTCATTGAGGTGAAGCAGTGTGATATCCTTTCCCAAATAATAGATAGCTTCTACGGTATCGGTAATACCGTATTTTGCGCAATGATGGGAATGACCCGTATCCATACACAGAGCCTTATTTTTGGTGTTAAGCATATGATATTGCTTCTTTAATTCATAAACATCTCCGAAGAACTCACACGCTCTCACGCCGTTGGGGCAGGTATCGCCAAAGGTTTCAAGTGCAACCGATGTACCGTACTCCTCGGCATAAGGGATAAGAGCATCAAAGAATTCCTTGTTCTTTGTGTGCATAAACTCGGGGGCTTGCTTTCCCCAATGCAACTGCATAATGCTATGAATAACACACGCAGGCGCACCCAAGGCAGCGGTTGCGAGAAGGTCGCGCCGAGACGACTGATGCACCCATTCGTTATATTCATCGTTATCAGGGATGCAGACTTTACATCTTCCGTGAGTCTGTCCTATAGCGATTCCCAGCTCATCGGCACGCTTTTTGATATCCTTGAAGTATTCAACTATCTCCTCGTCACTTTTTTTGTATATCAAATCTTTTTCAAGTCCGAAGGATTCAAGGTTAAAATCAACTGCGTCAAATCCCGCCCTTGCGCAAATCTCCAAAGCTTCTTTTATTCCGCGGCGGTTTTGAAGAACACCAAAGCTGATGCTTATTTTTTTCTCTGACATAAAATATTCTCCTGCATACAGAGTTGATGCTGTTGTTTTATATCAGCTTATTTATCTTTGCCTCTACTGCCTTTGCCTCGGCATCTGTGATGAAGCCTACTTCCATGTAGAATTCAAGAGATTCAAAGCCGTCAAGATACTTGATATAGCCCTTCTTCTTTGAATACTCATAGCCGAGATGCTCTGAGGTTGCGGGAAGAATCATGCCCATAGCGTCCTCTGTGGGAGTCCTTGAAATCCAACGTACAGGGTGGGGAAGTGCGTCAACAGGGTGGCTCACATAGCAAGCACCCTCGCCTTTAATATACTGCATTGTGTGACCTCTGCCGTCCTCATCGGGAACATAGGTCATCTTAAAGCAAATCTCGGGAATATAGCACTCATCGTCATTTCCGACATTATCCATTACAGAAAGGTCGCCCTCAAGCTTCTCCATATATCCGGAAAGCTTCTTCTGAGCCTCCTCCGGAAGCGTATCGGGAACTATCTTGTGAATCATAATGTGGTCAAGGTCACGGGGTACGCTGTAAACAAGTCTTGCACCATTGAAGGGCTTGAAGTTGATATGGCAGAGGTACATATATTCCATAGGCTCTGCTCTCTTATTTTCAAGCTTAACATTAATCTTAACCTTGTTTGCGCCTGCATAGAGACGGCACTCAGGTGAAAAGTCGTACTTCTTTACAAATGCAACATCGTAAGCATATGTGCCGCCAACTGCAAAGTAAGTACCGTTTTCATCACTTCCTGTTTCAAGGTAAGCATATCTGTACTCAACATTGGGTATTTCACCGTGCTGAGGATGCTCTGCATCGGGAGCTCCGAAGGAGTTAATACCGCAGTGATAGAGGAAGCCTCCGTAGGTCATAAGATACTTGACACCGGGAACTGGCTCTTTAACAGTTGTCTGCATTTTGAGGTCCTTGCCTCCGAAGTTGAAGTCCCAGAGCTGCTGTCCCATAAATGGAAGAATTACAAAGTAGCCCTGTTCGTTTTCTATTTTGAGCGCCTCAACACCTGTGGAGAAACGGAAAGCAGTAGCCTTGAGGACACCGTCCTCGGCAATTACAGTTTCTTTGTCGGTGAAGAAGTACTTTTGAAGATTAATTTTCATAATATTCTCCTTTTTTGGAAAAAGACGGCAACAAGTGCCGTCTTTTAACGTCGATTAAGCGATTATTAGAAATCAAGCTCAATAAGACCCTTTTCAAGAATGTTGGTCATTGACTTGCAGCCGTCCTTAGTGATAACAACACCCTTCTCCCATCTTGTACCGAAGGTAGGAGCTGAAATGAAGGTATCAACCTGGAATGTCATGTTTTCTTCAAGAATCCAGTCGGATGAGGTCTCCATCCAAGGAGCTTCAACCTCGATCATACCTGTACCGTGGCAGGGACCGTAAACATAGTTCTTCTCAAAGCCTCTGTCCTTGAACATCTGAAGGAACTCAAGGGGAACCTTGTTTGAAGGAATGCCTGCCTTGAGGTTCTGGCATGTCCAGTTGTGCATCTCGTAGCAGAAGTCTATGTACTTTCTTCTCTCTGCATCAAGCTTGCCCATGATAACGGGAAGACCTGTAGCGGGAGAATAACCGTCGATCTTAGCTGAAAGGTTAAGCTGAACAACGTCACCCTTCTCGATTACTCTGTAGCTGGGACGGGAGATAGCATGGCTGGTTGACTTTTCGCTGAATACGTACATGGGAAGACCCTCGTACTCTGCGCCGTTTTCATAAATAACTCTCTGAGCAACACCAACCATAGCAAGCTCTGTTACACCGGGACGAAGATTCTTGATAACTTCTTCTGTAGCAAGGTCAACGATTCTGAAGCCTTCCTGAATACAAGCAAGCTCGTTTTCGCTCTTGATCTTTCTGAGCTCAACCATGATATCGTTGCAAACAGAAATTTCAGCCTTGGGGAAGTTGTCACGAAGACCGTCGAGGATGGGAAGTGTGCACTCAACATAGCTTCCGAGACCGATCTTGATGTTCTCGCCTGTTACACCGATAGCCTTGAATGCTTCGGGGAATGTGTTGGGAACAAGCTCGGGGTAGGAGGGGTCAGCTGACTCACGGAATTCCTTGAGAACGAAGATCTTTTCAATCTTGCTGGAGTTAGCTGCAACGTCTCTTGCGAAGATGGGAGACTCGGGACCAACGAGAAGACAAGCATCACCGCTTGCTGAAATAGCTACACCTGCTCTCTCGAAAAGGGGCCAGAAGCCGCTGAAGTATCTTGCGTTAGCGTAGTCAGACTCTGTGCTGACAACGAGCATAACGTCAAGTCCTCTGTCTCTTACCATTTTTGCCGCTTTGGCAATTCTTTCTTTGTACTCATAATCGGGGATACAAATTCTTGACATAATTAAATCTCCTTTTTTTATTTTTTGTTGAAACGCACCAAAATGCGTTTTTACTCATACATATTAATTATACATAATACATCTATATTTGTATTTAGAATATTTTAAGTTATTTTTGCACAATATTAAATACTTTTAATATTGCATAAACAAATAAAGTATGTTATAATACCGCTGAGGTGAGTTCGTTTGGAATATAAGCTTAAACGATTTGAAAGGGTTATTGAGATTAACAGGATAGCCAATATACATTATTTTGAATTTACAAGAGAATTCCATACAATGAAGGACCGACACGAGTTTCGTGAGCTTATTTATGTGGACAGCGGATATATTGAGGTAGAGGCTGAGGACTATGTAGGAATAGTAAATGAGGGCGAATTGATAGTGCACAGGGAAAATGAAACTCATTCCATTTCGTGTCCTCTTGATGATGCTCCCAATGTTATCATTATAGGGTTTGAATGTCACAGCAGAGAGCTTGATGTTTTTGCAAAGCAGCCTACATTGCTTACAGCGGAATTGCAGAGACTTTTGACCGATATTATAAAAGAGGGACGAAATGTGTTTTTGCCGCCTTATGATGTGCCAAACCTCCGTGACATGAAAAAGAGGTTGGACTATCCCTTCGGTGCAGACCAATTGATACAGATAAAGCTTGAGGCTTTCTTTATTGAGCTTGTGAGAAGCCGTGAGACCGGTGCCAGTGTCAGTGATGTATCCTCGGGCGATGTAAAAATGCAGGAGGTACTTCGTTATATTGAGGAAAACTTCAGAGAGAGAATAAGCCTGGACGAGCTGTGTTTCCTCTACGGCACAAACAAAACCTCACTGTGCAACGGCTTTAAGGACACCTACGGCTCAACCATTATAAATTACATAAACGTACTGAAAATAAAAGAAGCCAAAAGACTTCTCCGAGAAGGGAAATACAACCTTACGCAAATATCCTCAATGGTGGGCTTTTCGTCAATCCACTATTTTTCAAGGATATTCAAGCAATACGAAAATCAGTCACCGTCTGCGTATATCAAGTCAATTAAATCGAAGCTGATGATGTAAGTTGTTTTATATGAAATGGGGTATTTTATCAAATAGGTAAATAAACACAGCAAATTTTTGCAAAAAAATTATTGTAATATAAATTTGTTTGTGATATAATTAACATAGATTTAACATGTACACTTACGAAAGGAATCTGAACAGTGAATCATTTTGACATAAAAACGCACATATATTTTGGTGAGAAATCTCTTGACCGTATCTCTGAGCTTCCATATAAGAACGCACTTATCATTTCCGACCCTTACGTTGTAAAAAGCGGTATGATACATCTCATAACCTCACGTTTGCAGGAAGCTAAGATAGAATGGCAGGTTTTTGATGATGTAATTCCTGACCCGCCCATAGAAAAGATTTCTGCAGGCGTTGAAGCTGTTCTTTCTGCTAAGGCAGATGTTTTGATTGCGATTGGCGGAGGCTCTGCAATCGATTCCGCAAAAGCGATCCGTGAAGTTGCATCACAGGCTGATACTTCCTATTCCCGTCCTGCTCTTATTGCAATTCCCACAACAAGCGGTACCGGCAGTGAAGTTACATCCTTCTCCGTTATCAGTGACACAGCAAATCACAGAAAGATTCCTCTTGCAGATGATTCTCTGCTTCCCGATGAGGCGATACTTGATGCAGAGCTTGTTAAAAGTGTGCCGCCGGCAATCACAGCGGACACTGGTATGGACGTATTCACACATGCACTGGAGTCATATGTAAGCACCAATAACAACGAATTTTCCGCAGCGCTTGCAGAAAAGGCAATAGAAATCACGGGCTCGTTTTTGCTTCGTTCGTTCCTTGACAATAACGACACGCATGCCCGACAGAAAATGCATATTGCATCGTGTCTGGCAGGTCTTGCTTTCAATACTGCATCTCTCGGTATCAATCACAGTATGGCGCATCAGCTCGGAGCGGCATTCCATATTCCCCACGGCAGAGCAAATGCAATGCTTCTTCCGCACATTATTGAATATAACAGTGATATTGACAAGTATTCCCGACTTAAGACAGATTACCCCAAGCATGTTAGAAAATATGCTACCGTTGCGAGAACACTGGGACTCCAGAACTTTAACATTGTAACTACTGTAAGAGCACTTTCAAACTGGTGTCAGTTTATGATGAAAGAGATGGATATGCCCCTCTCAATTTCCGAAACAGGGGTATGTACAGAATCTGAGTATTTTGCTCAAATTCCTGCTATGGCTGAAGCTGCAATGGCAGACAAATGCACAGCTACAAATCCTAAGGTTCCCACTGTAAAAGACCTTGAAATGATATATGCACAGCTGTGGTGATTTGTTAATACGTTTTGTTATAAAACTCAAATAATTCAATATTCCAACTCAAAAAATATTTTGCCCGACGTTGAAAAACGTCGGGCTATGTTTATATAGGCGAGCATTGGCAGCGGAGGCTCTCCGCTTTTTTTATGTTATAGGGAATTGTATTAAATCAACCTCGCCGTTTTACCTTGTCTGGGGATATCTATAGGTTATGATAGGCGAGCATTGGCAGCGGAGGCTCTCCGCTTTTTTTATGTTATAGGGAATTGTATTAAATCAACCTCGCCGTTTTACCTTGTCTGGGGATATCTATAGGTTATGATAGGCGAGCATTGGCGGCGGAGGCTCTCCGCTTTTATTCTACGAAAAATATCTTATATCCGTATGACTTAATGTCAAAGGTAAAGTCAGCGGCTTCAAGTGTTTCTGCATTGGTGACAGTTGATACATCTTCATTCAGTTTCATGCTTACGTTTGCTATATCATTTGAGGAAATATTGACAACAAAAGCAAGAAGCTGAGCCTTACCTGTGATTGAGGTATACTTGTAATAACTTACTTTGACCTTATCGTTTGTTACCTCGGCGTTATTTTTCCAATATGGCAGCCACAGTGATTTTGTAACGGGGAAACTGTCAATTATTTTCCACACTCCGCTCATTAATTCCAAAGGATATTCTATGTCATTTGGTCTTGGCAGTATGCCGTGGAGAATGGAGCATGAAAGAGCTTGCTCAAAGGTCCATAGCGGACGGTTTTCATAGGCTATAAATTCTACCGGTACACCCATGTTTCTGCCGCTGTATTCAGCGCGGAAATAGTCGATGTTAACATCTGCCGTAGTGCCTTGATTCAATTCAAACTGCAGGTTTTCACCCATCCATGACTGGTCAATGTAAGGAAGAACGGTAAAGTTGTTGTATCCAAAGCTGTGAACATTAATTTCTCCGCCTCTGGATTTAACAACTCTGTAGAGTCTTTCGAAAAGATTTCTTGTGGCTTTTACAGTATAGCCTCCGCAAAGGTTTCCGTCATAGTCATACCAACCGCAGCCGTGCAATGTATTTGTACAGCAATTAGGTCTTGAAGTACCGTCAAGATATACGCCGTCAATATTGTATTTGTCCATAAGCGCTTCAATACCGTTGATGAAAAGGTCTGCATATTCGCTGTTATAGCATACCCTGTAGTCTCTCTGGAAGGGGACTCTCCACCATCCGCCGAAGTTTCCGAGATTTTCGTGAAGTAATACCTTGTCCTTCAAGTCGCTCCATATGGGTGACATAGTTGAAATTTCGTAACCGAAATACGGTAAAACCTTAATTCCTCTTTTGTGACATTCATCAACAATAAATGTTAGCTGTTCAGCAGTAAATTCCGAAAGCTCATACCAATTTTGTGACTTGTTCCATTTTTCATGAAGTATCAGTGTGTCAACACCTTTTTCGACAAGTCTGTCAAATCTGTTTTCAGAGGACATAAAGTCCTTATAATTGCCTTTTATCTTTATTCCGCAATCAAGATGCAATGCCTTGTGTATGTAAGGGTTATCAGGGAATTTCTTAACGGGAGTTGCCGCAAATCCAAATTGAAAATCAATGGGGTCGTAAAGAGCATTTCCCTTTGCCATATCTCCGTTCCACGGAATCGGATGTGAGTCGAGAAGGTGTATTCTCAATACAACCTTATCCTCTTCGTGTATTATCTCCATTGCCTTGTTTTTGTCATTGCACTGCCAGTGACGGTCCGATTCTGCAAACCAGCCAAGTCCCATTTCGTCATTTCCCAGCCACATAAGCGCCTTGAAGGGGAATGAAGAATCAAGCTTGGGTATCATCCCGCTTGAGGTAGTTTCAGCTTCTTTTATTACGCTTCCGTCGGACAGAAAAATATCACTGTTTTTGAAAATGTGATACATCCTTGCAATCTCAGGCTTCAATGGGATTTCCAGCCATAGCTTGTCAAGCTTGTAGCGGAATTCCTTGGAGGTAGCAAGACCGAACAACTCCGCTACTGTTTTTCCTCTTGTCATCAGCTTAAAATCAATGTCAATGTTTCCGTCATATCTCACGGTATTGCAAAAGTCAATCAGAAATCTGTCCGATTGCATGCATCCGCATATAACAGCCTCTTCATCACTACGCCTTTGGATAAAGCTTTCGCTTTCGTTTTCGGGATAGCTGTAATCAAATTTTGCAGGCTGTCCATCCTCTGTCAGTACAAGTCTCATCGGTTCTGCCAAAAGCTCCTGACCGCAGGAAACGATTGACTTGATCATACCGTCTGCACCGAATGTATAGCTTCGGTTTGCAACGGATATCTTGTGACAAAGGTTATCACTTTGAACTCTCACAGGCAAAAACGGATCTGTAATTCTCATGTTAGTTCTCCTTTAATCGTGCATTCTGAAATCAAGCTTTTTGGGAAGCGGATACTTCCTGTCAGCCTCCGCTATCAAACTTGTGTCATCGGGATTGAATTCAGTACCTTTTTCCTCGGCATAAAGTCTGCGATACAGCTTAAACCATATTTGGGAAACAGATACCTCGCCTTCCTTTATATCGTTCATTACGAAGTCAGAATTAATAATATCGGTAGCTTCAATAAGTCTGCCGAGATTTATATATGCGATTGCTTTATATAAACGCAACCTTCCGATATATTTAAGCTTATCGCTTAACGTTTCGTATATTTCAAGCCACAATTCGTCGTTTCCGTCTCCTGTAAGCTGAGATGCAACCTCACAGCAAAGTGTGGGACAGTCCTTTTTCATTTCAAATGCATCTAAGATATATTTTCGTGCAAGGTCACTGTTTTTGTATTCATTCTTATATAACATGGAAAGATTTCTGAGCGCCCACGGTGAAGAACACATTTTCACCGATTCTTCCCAGGCCTTAAGGGAACCTTCAATGTCTCCCAATGCATATCTTATTACACCGATATGCAAAAGACTGTACCAGCTTTGCTTCGGCAAGCCCTCCAGCTTGTTCAACAAATATCTGTCTGCCACATAGGAAACAGGTTCTTTATCAACATCGGGTACGGGAAAAGTATTATCGGTTATAAGAGATACCCATTCAGCTGTTTCTACGTTTGCAATATAAGGGAATTTGCAGACATCACTGATGCTTTCTCCTCTTATCATTTCCTCTACTGCGCCCCATGCAGAGCCTGCATACACTATTTTTGAATCAGCTGTATTTTTTTGTAAAGGGAAGGTAAGCGTATCGGGATTACCTACGTGCTCCGTAATATAATCTTCAATTTTTTCTACCGCTTCAAAATAATCCCCGTGAGCTGTTTTTGCAGCTATGTCAAGAGAAGAATATGTTTCTGTCCACTCCCAAACCTCGTTGCCCTTCATAGGGATGTGCTCGAGCTGTGTGTTGGCAAGTCCTGCCTGTATTTCAATGTATGCGGAGCCTTCCTCAGAAAGCCATTCATTCCAGTTTCTTCCGCCCTGTCCCATTCCCCATACAAACAGCTTTCTGCTTATAAGCTCCTTAGTGGAGCAGTGCAAAAGTCCTTTGCCTTCTTCGTTTGCGGTGGCTATCCACTTGTGACAGTTCTTGGGTATTTTATAGAAAAAGTCTCTTGAAGACGGAATGTTTCCGGGGTAGGATACATCAATTCCTTCGTTTAACGGAATGGTAGCTTTGTCAAGAATGTAGTGGTCTTCGTTATAAAAGCTCAAAAAAGATTCATCTGTAGGTACTATTACACGAGTGCCTCTTGTTTCGGGAACAGCAATGTTTGACCACCAATACATATACTTTTCCTTATTCTCTTTGTTTTCGATTTTGTTTTTTATATAAAGAACAGAAGAGCTTTTCGGAAGGTATGCGCTGATGCTGTAAACAACACCTCTTATGCGCTCGAATTCATACAGACGCAACACTTCTTCGCCGTCGCATTCGTCAACTGCACACCACAGCGGAGAGCAGGTGAGAGGATTATGTCCCTTTATGCCTACATTGAATTCTACACCGCCGCTGAACCATGCATTTCTCAATCCAAGATTTCCCGGCTGAAAAACAGGATTTACATACAGAAGCTCTCTTTCGTTCTTTTTGTCATAAAGAGACCAAAGTCTGCCGCCGAATTCAGGGAGAAAAACCGCTTTTAAATAATCGTTTTCCACAATTGCCGCCTTGAAAATACGATCCTTTTTGTCACGGTCATATCCGTCTTGAATTTTATAAGGAAGCATTGTGGATATCATACCTTTACCGATGTATCTTTTTTCATCCTCAAGGATTTTATCGGTCATTATATACCCTGCGTGTATATAACTTATGTTTTTTATGTCCGGCATAGGATTGAGATTTCCCATTGCTGCACCCGGCATAACATAATCTTCGAATTTTACCATTTATATCACCCCTTTACAATTTAATTTTACTACTTAATATAGGTATATTCAATGTGTAAATCAACTTATGTTTTGTATAAAACAATTTTAAATTTTTGTAAAAGTATTTGTATATGTTGATTTTTACTTTGTTTTGTTGTACAATAGTATTAACGGGGTGATGCTATGGATAATATCCTTATACTTGACATATCCGATATACAAATAATTGCACATAAAACAGAGGATACAGACTTCCGCTTTTTTAACCCGCAAAGACCCTATGACGGTCTTATAATGATAACATCGGGAAACGGATATGCTATAGACGGAAATGGGAAAAAATATGCTGTAACAGTCGGAGATATAATAATAGCGAACAAGGATGACAGATATTCAATAGAGCTTGATGCCCCTTGTTCATATGTTACAAGCGGTTTTTCTCTTAATACAGACAAAAGTCTTTTACCGTTTATTTACAAAAGCACCGAGACTCAAAGTAAAAGACTTAAGGATGTATGTAAGATATGGCAATCCAGGTCACGCTACTCGTATGCCTTTTGCCGTATAGGACTGCTGCAGCTTTATATGGATATAGTTCAAAGTACAAGTATTCTGGAAACGGAAAACAGCTTTATAGATAAGGCGATATCTTACATACACAAGAATTTCAAAACCAATTTTTCGGGTGCTGATATTGCCGCATATTGTTCGGTCTCTCTATCTCATTTGCGATCACAATTTTTAAGGCAGACAGGAAAAACAGTTTTAGAATACCGCAACTCGTTACGCATTTCGGCTGCTAAGGAAATGCTTGAAAGTAAATACTATTCTGTAGCTGAAATAGCAGCTGAGCTGGGATACTGTGATGTATATCATTTTTCAAAATCCTTTTCAAGCAGTGTGGGCTGTGCACCTTCCAGATGGAAGAAGGAACAATAAAAGCGGCGTTTTTTCGTGCCATTTCCCAATAAATAAACTAATGGGCTGTTTAAAAACTCCACAAGAGTTTTTAAACAGCCCATTTTGCATAAATAAAGAATTTAAAATTCAGTATACTCTTACCTCAAATACTTTTACTGCGCTGTCACCGTTTGTTGAAGCTATGTTAATCTGTACAGTATCACAAAGAACAGAGTCGAAGGGAATGCGTACAAGACGTTTGTAGTTGTCATTGATTTCTTTGCTTGCCACGGGCTTGCCGTCAAGAAGCAATATAACCTCGAAATTTTTTACAAGCTCCTTGGGAATTCCGATTGTCTGCTGGTTCTGTCTTGTAGAGGAAAGTGTTATTTTCTTTTCTGTACAAAAATCCGAGTCGAAGGTTATCTGCACAGTTGATACTGCTGACTTTCCCTTCAGCTTCAGCTTTAACCATTGAGGAATTCCTGTTTCTGAGCACCACTGATTACTCTTATCTCCGATATTTCTTGTGATACCGTTGATAACATTTTTCGCTTCATGACCTGTTTTTTCGCTTGATGCGGATACCTCTGCCGTCAATGCCATGTCTTTTTTGTCTGTATTGGTAAGCTCGGGAAGGTAGCAATCGTCCTTTATAAGCGTCTGTTGGAGAAGCCGAATGTCAATTTCTCTGATATTTTTGCAACCGTTTTTTATAAGCAGGGCGGCGGCTGTGCCTATTGCCTGACCGCCTACAGCACATGTGCCCATTACTCGTGAGCTTGACATGGCAAGCTTACTTGCACCCATACATCTTCCTCCGACAAAAAGGTTTTTCATATCCTTTACACAATATGAGCGGTAAGGAATATCATAAGAGCCTTCAATATCAAAGGCAAAGGAAGGCATTTTATCAAATGCGAACAGTCCTGTGTGGTTGTCAATTGCCCATCCTCCATAGGCAACCTTGTCGTTGAAGCGGCGGTTTTCAAGGATATCATTTTCGTTGAGCATATAGTCACATTCTATTCGGCGGCTTTCTCTTACTCCGGGCAGCATTCCCACCCATGTGAGCTCGTAATTATCAGCCCCGTGGTCGCCCTCGTTCTTTATATGATTCCATATGCCGTAGATAGCCTTTACAAGCTGATCACGGATATCCTCGTATTCCTCAATTATGTTTTCCTTTTCTCCCTGTATCTCTATCCACCAATATCCGTAGTCGGGGCAATATCCGCTGAACATTACATCAAAGCCTGTGTCCTTTGCCTTGTCAAGAAGCTCCTGCGGAGGCTTTGCGCAATGCTTTCTGAATTTCAGCTGTTCTTCGGTAAAATGCATAACATCCACAGGCGGAATGAATTTCACAGGGTGTCCTCTGTCCGCTGCTTTGAACAGCAGAGTGTTTCCCATTCTGTCATTGTTTGCCTTGTCGGGTGCATGCGGCTCATTAAATTCTTCTTTACCCTCGCTTCCCGTTCTGAAAGATGCATTGACAAAAGCACAGAGTGTTCCGTTTCCGGTACAGTCGGCAAAAAAATCCGCCGAAAGGCTGAAACGCTTTTCTGTTGTCATCTGGTAACACTCTATTTCTTTAACCGTTCCATTGTCACAGGTTGCCCCGAACATGGTTGTGTTAAGATAGAGTGTTATGTTTTCCTCTTTTTTTATCGCCTCAAAGAGTACTGCATCCCATATGGAAAAATTATAGCTGTCATTTACTCGTTTGTTTGACAGCATAAGCTCATGTACTATACCGCCTTCGGTCAATTCGGGCTTTTTCATATTGGCATTTGCACCGCAGATATGCATGCGTATTTCACTGCTTGCATTGCCTCCGAGAACGGGACGGTCATGAACAAGAGCGGTTTTTGCTCCGTTTCGAGCGGCTGCAATGGCGGCACATATGCCTGTCATTCCTCCGCCTGCGATTATGACATCATAGTTTAATTTTGTCATGAACTTCTCCTTGTTTGTTTGATTAACGTGTCTATTTTAGCATGTTGAATTACTTTTGTAAAGAGCAATCTGTAAATACATATAATTTGTCATAGAAAATATTTATACACATAAAATGTACAAAAACCAAGGAGTGAATTTTATGAGAAAAATATTATCATTGTTTTTGTTACTTGCGTTGCTGATGTCATTTTGCGCCTCGGCAGATTTATTTGAGGATGAAATACCTGTTTTTTCAGCCGACGATTATCTTATTGAGTCTTTTGATTCAACAGATGTTTTTGCTCTTGAAAATACTGTTGCCGGAGCAATTCTTATGGAGGCAGACAGTGGTCAGATACTGTTTGAGCAAAATCCCGACGAAAAGCTTCCGATTGCATCAGTTACGAAAATTATGACACTTCTCCTTGCGCTTGAAGCTATTGATGAAGGAGTAATAAGTCTTACCGATACTGTCACAGTCAGCGAATATGCCGCTTCAATGGGAGGAAGTCAGGCTTTTATGGAGGCAGGGGAACAGATGTCAGTGAATGACATGCTCAAAGCGATTGCTGTTTCCAGCTGTAACGATGCGGCTGTAGCAATGGCAGAGCATCTTGCAGGGAGTGAGAGTGCCTTTGTTGAAAAAATGAATTTGCGTGCCGCAGAGCTTGGAATGACATCAACGGAGTTTGTGAACTGTACGGGTCTTGACGATGATGAAATGCATTATTCATCTGCAAGAGACGTGGCAATTATGTCAAGAGAGCTAATAAAGCACCCTGCGGTTTTTGATTATACGACCATATGGATGGATTCCATCCGTGACGGTAAATTCGGACTTGCAAATACTAATAAGCTTATACGCTTTTATACAGGTGCAAACGGCTTGAAAACAGGCTCTACCTCAAAAGCCCGTTATTGTTTGAGTGCAACTGTATTGCGTGACGGTATGCAGCTTATTGCGGTTGTATTGGGCTCTCCCACAAGTGCAGAGCGTTTTTCTGCCGCCAAGGCTTTGCTTGATTACGGCTTTGCCAATTACTCGGTATACCGACCTGAGTCAGGCACCGTTTACAGTGTTAAGGTATGGGGAGGCAAGGAGGACCGTATCAAATGCAAAACGTCATCTGAAGTACTGCTTCTCAAAAAAGGTGAACAGAACAAAATAGAAGAGGTCACCGAATTGCCTGATTCTCTGGATGCACCGATAAAAAAAGGCGATATTGTCGGCAAGATTAAATATGTAATCGGTGATACAGTAGTGTCTGAAAATGATATAAAAGCTACGGAAAACGTAGATAAGGCAACTGTTTTTGATAGGTTTCTTGACATTTTATCACGTGTTTTTTGCTCAAAATAAATAGTACTTGCAAAATTCGGAAATATATGCTATAATACTCTAAAATTTTATTAATTTTTGCATACGTTAAAAAGAGAGGATAATTTCTTGTGAATAAAGGTATAGCAGTAGTAGGCAATCTTTTGGTTGACCACGTAAAAATGATTGACAGCTATCCGTCACCGGGAATGCTGACAAATATAAGGTCGGTATCACGGGCGGTTGACGGATGTGCTTGCAATACAGGCGCGGCTCTTGCTAAAATTGACCCCGAAATGAATGTGGTTGTTATCGGTAAGCTTGGTAACGATGCTGACGGTGATTACATAAAGGGGGTTCTTTCCGAGCTTGGTGTTGATATTGAAGGTGTTATAACAGTTGATGACAAGCCCACATCTTTCTCCGATGTTATGTTAGATATGTCCACCAACGAGAGAACATTTTTTCGGGCAAAAGGTGCAAATTCTGATTTTTCAATTGATGATATTGATTTTGATAAGCTTGATGTAGATATCTTCCACATAGGTTGTGCTCTTCTTCTTGATAAATTTGACGAGCCGGACGAAGAATACGGCACAGTTATGGCAAGAGCGCTTGACCGTGTTTCAAAGAGGGGCATCAAGACTTCCGTTGATGTTGTAAGTGAGGTAGGAGAGCATTTCAACAAAGTTGTAACACCTTGTCTTAAGTATTGCGATTATCTCATTTTCAACGAAGTAGAAGCATCGCACGTTACAGGCATTCCTGTTAGAGACGAAAACGGCAAGATTTCACAAAGCGGAATAAAGCAGGTAATTAACGAGCTCTTTGAAAAGGGTGTCCGTGAGGTGGTATGTATCCATGCTCCCGAGGGAGGCTGGTATTCAAGAAAGGGAGAGGGCGTATATTTCCAGCCTTCACTCAATCTTACAAAGGATATGATAAAGGGCAGAGCAGGAGCAGGCAATGCATTCTGTGCAGGTATGCTCTATTCGCTTTACCGCGAGTTCGACCCTGAATATTCTATCAGAGTAGCAGGCGCCGCAGCGGGATGTAACCTTACCGAAGCCAATTCCATCGACGGACTAAGACCTTTTGACAAAATGATGGAATTTGAAAGCGAAATAGGCTACGAAGCAGATTGATAACAAGGGAGTCCGACGGACTCCCTTTGATAATGTTTTTCTCAAAGGAGAAGTGCTATGAAGATAATGTTCAGTGACGGAGATATAGCTGTTTGCATAAAGCCTGTCGGATATGATTCGGAGAAGCAGGTTCCTGTCTTGCTCAGTGAAAAATTGGGTGGTGATTTTTTCACGGTACACCGACTTGATAAAAATGTAGGCGGAGTAATGGTTTATGCACGAAGCTCAAAATCTGCCGCTAAACTGTCCTCTTCAATACAAAACGGTGAAATGATAAAGGAATACCTTGCCCTTGTCCACGGCTCACCCGACCCAAGCGGTACAATGGAGGATTTTCTGTTCAAAGACTCCTCGAAAAACAAAGTATTCGTTGTAAAGCGTGAAAGGAAGGGCGTAAAAAAAGCGAAGTTGGAATATGATGTGATAAGGGCAGGGGAGACATCTCTTGTTCATATCAGATTATTTACAGGCAGAAGCCACCAGATTAGAGTGCAGTTTGCCTCCCGTGGATTTCCTCTCCTCGGTGACCGTAAATACGGCGGACATGACGAATGCACAGCCCCTATGCTTTTTTCGTCAAAAATCACATTCCCTCATAAAGGCAAAATCCTTTCGTTTGAATCAAAGCCCGAATGGGCGGAATAAAATGTATCTAAGCAGTTCAGCAAAAAAGAATAAATACCGTCGGAAAATAATTTCCGACGGTATTGTCTTTTAGTATCTATGTAATGTAGACTATTACTTATTAATCGTTTTCATAACTTCCTTGACGATTGCATCAATGTCAAGGTTTTCTGCCTTAGTGTATTTTTCATATTCCTTGCTTTGAGGTGTTGAGAAGAAGCCTATGAATTTAAAGGCATCCTCTTTCATTGCCGCTGTTGCGCACAGTTCGATATCGTGATAGAGCATTTCTTTTTCAAGCTTTGAAACCGCAGCTCCTCCTGCCTTTGCCATATAGGTATAACAGTTTATCTTTCTGATACCAAGCTTAATGGATTTGAGATAATCTGCGGGATTGACACCGCTACCGCCATGCATTACAAGGGGAACAGGTACAAGCTCGCCTATCCTTTTGAGTCTGTCAAAATCAAGCTTAGGAGCTTTGGTGTACAATCCGTGAGCTGTGCCGAAAGCACATGCCAGAGCATCAATACCTGTTTTTGTTGCAAAACCCTTGGCATCATCAGGGTCAGTATAAATGCTTTCTCCGCCTGCTCCGCCGCCCTCACGTGCGCCCATCGAGCCGATTTCTGCCTCTACCGATGCTCCGTATTTCCTTGCGAGTTCTACAATTATAGATGTATTTGCATAGTTTAAATCCTTTTCAAGCTCCGAACCGTCATACATTACAGATGTAAATCCGTGGTCAAGTGCTCTTTTTACGTATGCCATATCCGTTCCGTGGTCCAGATGCACACATACGGGCACAGAAGCCTTGTCTGCCATTAAAAGCATAATTGGTGCAATTTCATCAAGACTTGCTACCTTCATTTCCTCGTGTACCTGAGCGTGCATAATAATAACAGGCATCTTTTGTTCCTCAGCCGCACCGATAACCGCTCTCATACTTGCAAGATTAGGTGTATTGAATGAGCCTATGGCACATTTTTTTGCTTCGGCTACTTTTAAAACTTCTTTGAGACTTACTAACATGATTTCCTCCCGATTACAATTCTTTTGTTATAGGTCTTATAGTACTGTAAAGCTTTTTGTATGTACTAAAATATTTTTGGTATACTTCGTGTTTCTTTTGGTCGGGCAAAAATGTACCCTTTTCTCTGACAAAAAATTGTTTCGCTTCATAAAGACTGCTGTAAATTCCCACAGCAACTCCCGTCATCATGCATGTGCCCGAGGTGCCCGCTTCTTTTGCTTCCAGCGCGGTTATGGGACGTCCGAGTATATCGGCTTTTATCTGAAGCCAGACATCAGAGTATGCACCGCCCCCTGTGGCGTACAGCTTTCTCGGAATAATTCCAACAGACTCAAGCTCGGAAATGTTTGTCATAATTTCGTAGGTAACGCCTTCCATGAGCGCCTTATAGATATCCGCATCCGTATGCTCAAGCGTGAGTCCTACAAAAGCCGCCTTTGAAGTGTTGTCCATATAAGGATTTGCCGCCCCTGCAAAATGCGGTAAAACAAGTATTCCCGTGGGTGAATCCGCCACTGACAAGTCAAGCTCCTTGTATGATTTGTCTCTTGCAAAATTGTCACGGTACCATTTTATGACAGCGCCTCCCGTGAAGGAAAGTGCGTAATAAACATAGGTCCCGTCTAACACATAAGGTACTACAGAATAGCCCTCGTTATAAACTTTTTCTTCACACGGAATTTTGTCAAATACGGGAGTCACACATTCAACTGTACCTGTGCCGTCAACCGCTTCACCCGGTGTCAAAATTCCTGCCCCGACTGCCGCGGCAACCTGGTCGTGGGCGCCGTTTACAATTAAAACGTCACTTTTTAAACCGATTGTCTTTGCGAGGTTATCCTTTACCTTTCCCGCAACGTGAAAAGCGGGAACCGGCGTTGACATAAGCGATGTGTCGATATCTGCAGCTGCAAATAACTCTTTACTCCAGCATTTTTCTCTGATATCAAAAGCCATTGTACGTGCCGCAAGGGAATAATCAATGAACGCATTGCCTGTGAGCTTATACACAATGTAGTCCTGCATAAGCATTATTCTTTTTGCTTTTTTAAAAATATCAGGCTTGTTGTTTTTTATCCACATAATCTTGGGCAAAGAGTACATTTGATTGGGTTTTACACCCGAAATGTCAGCAATTCGTTTGTCACCGAGAGTACGGCTTAGTTTTTTGCATTCCTCTTCTCCTCTTGGGTCGGTGTAAAGCATAGAGGGGAGAAGTACATTATCATTTTCGTCGAGAAGTACAAAGGTTTCTCCAAAGGTTGTAATACCGATGGCGGAGATATCTTCCTTTGTCGAAGTATCCTTTATAACATCGCATACAGCATTGAAAATATCATTTGCATCTACTTCGTGCTGTCCGCTTTTTCTTGAAACATCATATTCCTTGTATGAGTTATATACAAATTCGCCTTTGTGAGTGTAGGTTGTGAGTTTGCAACCTGTAGTTCCCACATCAAGTCCGCAAATTAACATAATTTACTCCTCAATACTTACAACATCGTAACCGAGATAATATTTGAATGCCTCTTCAAGAATTGCCTTTACATGGCCGTTTGAAACGGTGGTATGATGCTTGAAGCCGCCGCGTGCAAGCTTGATAAGCTTATTCTGAAGATTTTCTATTCTTGCAACTCCTCCGCATCCGAAGAATTCCTTTTCAATTTCATCGGGAGTGAATTCACCTTCGCTGAAGTAAATTGTTATCTTACCGTTTTCCGTCTTACAGTTGGAATATGTCATGGGGAAAGAGCCGATACGTCCCTCGTTTGTACCCCATCCGCTTCCGGGGTCACCCTTGTCAAACATCTTGTGAGATGTAACTGTACCTTTTGCCGCCATCAGCTTTTGCGCAGTTGAGCCGCAATGGAAAAGTATTACCTTATCCGGGTCATCTCCGTAGTTGTTGTTCCAGTCAAGACAAGCAGAGGGACCTTGTGTTGCAAGAGAAAGTGCACGCATTGTTATTGCCGAGCACATATCTATTTCACAGGAGGCAGTAATTCCTCTGTCGTTTAACTCCGAAATGAGAACACAGGGACATACTCTGAGATATGTTTCCATTTCATTCCAGCATCTAAGTGATATTGCGTCAAGGTGATACGCTTCAATGTATTCATCTATGACAACACTTATCTTTGCAAGCATATTCTTCTTGTCATCGGGAACTCTTGAAAAGTCTGTATATGCTTCCAAAGTCTTTTTCTTTTCGATGACCTTGATATCGCTGTCATCCTTGCTTCTTACAAACTCAATCAGCTCGGAAAGGTCAAAGCTTTCTACATTTATACCGTGTCTTTGCATTGTAAGCTCGTCAAAGCGGACAGTCTTAAAGGCTGTTGTTCTCGCTCCGATACAGCCTATAGTAAATCTCTTCATTCCGTTTACTACTCTGCAAATTGATGCAAAATCGTGAAGATTTTGTGTAAAAGCGGGTGAGAGAGGATGTACAACATGGGGCTTCATAACAGTGTAGGGAATTCTGTATTGCTCAAATACGTCTGTAACAGAAAATTTTCCGCAGAAGGCATCTCTTCTGTGCTGAAAGTCCATTTTGCCTATCTCATCGGGATATGCTTGCATGAGGATTGGAACCCCTGCATCCTGAAGGGCTGTAACAGCGCCGTTTTCGTCAACAAATATGGGCATACAAAGAATAACGCCGTCATATTCGCCCTCATGAGATTTAAGCCATTTTGCATAGGCTCTTCCTTCGTCTCTTGTCTCAACAGCTCCGTAGCGTGTTGCATCCTTGTCCATCATTATGTAATCGTAGCCTGCGTCGGTCACAGCTTTTACCATATCCTCGCGGGCACCTTCAATAAGCTCTGCGGGCATAAAGCCGCGGTTTCCGAAATATAATGCAAAAGTTTGCTTCTTCATAAATATCCTCCAAATTATTTTTTACATCTTGATTATATTTCTTTTTGTGATATAATGATAGTTAAATATGTGTGAAAACTTGTAAATTTGTACAAAAATTTGGGATGATTTTATGGAACTTAGAATTAATTTTGAAAGGCTTGATGAGATACTTAGGGCATTTTTTTCAATAACCGGTATAAAGATTATTATCTTTGATGAAAAAAGAAATATTATAAGCGCGTATCCCCGTCATGACTGCTCCTTTTGTACCAAGATAAAGAGCTTTCCCGCAACAGCGGAAAAATGTCTTTTAAATGATGTTGGGATATTTAACGAGTGCAAAAAGAAGGGTAAGCTTATTTTGTATACCTGCCATGCAGGACTTGTTGAGGGGTGCGCTCCAATTATTGCCGCCGGAACTGTTGTGGGGTATATTATGTTTGGACAGATATCCGATTTGCCGTCAAGAGAGGTTCTTTTACAGAATATTGAGGATGTCTGCCGTTCAAACAGTCTTAGTGTGAGCGAATTCACCAAGGTGGCAAAATCTATAAAGCTCAAGAGTTATGACACTATCATGGCATCGGCTAAAATATTTGAAGCCTGTGTCAGCTATATCGTTCTCAACGAAATGCTTTTGCCAAAGCAGGACAAAACCATGTTGGAATGTGAAAGGTACATTTCGGAAAACCTTGCAACAGTGAGCGTTGATGTACTGTGTGAGCATCTGGACATGAGCAGAACGGCACTATATGAGCTGTTTAAGCTAAAGACAGGGCAGGGGGTATCGCATTACATTAGAGGAAAACAGCTTGAGGAAGCAAAAACACTGCTTACTCAAACCGATATGACGGTTAGTGCAGTCTCGGAAATGTGCGGCTTTTCCGATTACAATTACTTCAGCCGAGTTTTTAAAAAGACATACGGATATTCGGCAAGCTCTGTGAGAAAAAATAAAATTTAAAATTTTTGTGCGTGATTTTTTCGGAATTTTGTGATATAATTATACTACAGCAAACGCTGTCACGGGAGTGATTTAGCAATATGCATTTCGCTCAAACATCTCTCTGTATAAAAGGCAAATTGCCAAAGGAGGTGTTAGTGTGAAAAGAATAAGATCTGCGTGCATTCTTCAAACATTGGTCTTTTCTCAAAAGCCTGAAATGGGCTATGGCAGAGACTATTCCGAAAAGCTCAATCGTGAAGAATATGAGAATTACAAGGCAAAGCTCAGTAAGACCCAAACCCGTCATCAGATAATCAGCGAAGCTGTCGAGAATGACGGCTCCATTGTTGTACGCATCAGAAAGCAGTACAATGATTCGGCGGATGTGTCGGAGTATTTCGAGTAAAGAGCGGCAAGCGCCGCAAGAATTACCCTCACGGTGTAATAATTACGCTTACTTGGACTGCATAAAAATATTGGCGTACCCGAAAAGGTACGCCAATATTTTTGGTATAAGAAAACGGTGTCGGCTTTTGACCGACACCGTTTAACTCTTTAATACATGCCCATTCCGGGGTTGGGTGCTGCGGGAGCAGCAGGTGCTTCTTCCTTCTTGTCAGCAACAAGTGCTTCTGTGGTAAGAGCCATAGCAGCAACTGAAGCAGCATTCTGAAGAGCTGAGCGTGTAACCTTGGCAGGGTCAATAATTCCTGCTTCGAACATATCAACATACTCTTCTGTATAAGCATTGAAGCCGTAAGCCTTCTTCTTGGAGGTGAGAATCTTGTTGATGATTACAGAGCCTTCAAAGCCTGCGTTTTCTGCAATCTGTCTTGCGGGCTCTTCAAGAGCGCGGAGAACGATTGAAACACCAACCTTTTCATCGCCGTTAACTGTAGCAAGGAGCTTCTTAACCTCGGGGATAACGTTGAGTATTGCAACTCCGCCGCCGGGAACGATACCGTCCTCAACTGCCGCACGTGTGGCGTTGAGAGCATCCTCAATACGGAGCTTCTTTTCCTTCATTTCAGCTTCTGTTGCGGCACCAACCTTGATTACGGCTACACCGCCTGCAAGCTTTGCAAGTCTTTCCTGAAGCTTTTCCTTGTCAAATTCAGAGGTTGTAATTTCCATAGCTGACTTGATCTGTGCGATTCTGCCCTTGATTTCCTCAGATTCGCCGGCGCCGTCAACAATGATAGTGTTTTCTTTATTAACCTTAACCTGCTTTGCGCGTCCAAGCTGAGCAACAGTAGCTTCCTTGAGGTCGAGACCGAGCTCATCTGTGATAACCTCACCGCCTGTAAGGATAGCAATGTCACGAAGCATTTCTTTTCTTCTGTCACCAAATCCGGGAGCCTTAACAGCAACGCAGGTGAATGTACCGCGGAGCTTGTTAACAAGGATAGTTGAAAGTGCTTCTCCTTCAAGGTCCTCAGCGATGATAACGAGCTTCTTACCTGCCTGAACTACCTGCTCAAGAAGAGGAAGAACCTCCTGAATGTTTGAAATCTTCTTATCTGTTATGAGGATGTAAGCGTCATCAATAACTGCTTCCATCTTGTCTGTATCGGTAACCATGTAAGGGGAGATATATCCTCTGTCAAACTGCATACCTTCAACAACCTCACAGTAGGTATCAGCAGACTTGGACTCTTCTACAGTGATAACGCCGTCAGCAGTAACCTTTTCCATTGCATCGGCAATGAGCTTACCAACTACTTCATCACCTGCAGAAACAGTACCGATACGGATTATATCGTTTGTACCCTGAACCTTCTGAGAATTAGCATTGAGTGTTTCAACAGCCTTGTCAATAGCCTTCTGGATACCCTTCTTGATAACCATGGGGTTAGCACCTGCTGTTACATTCTTCATACCCTCGCGGATAAATGCCTGTGCAAGAATAGTAGCTGTTGTTGTACCGTCACCTGCAATGTCATTTGTCTTGGTAGCAACTTCTCTTACGAGCTGAGCGCCCATATTTTCAAATGCATCGTCAAGCTCAATTTCTTTTGCGATTGTAACACCGTCGTTTGTGATGAGAGGAGCGCCGTACTTTCTTTCAAGAACAACGTTTCTGCCCTTAGGACCGAGGGTTACCTTAACTGTGTCGGCAAGCTTGTCAACACCTGCAAGAAGCTTGTTTCTTGCATCAATTCCGTAAATAAGTTCCTTTGCCATTTTAAATTACCTCCGAATTACTCAACTATTGCAAGAATGTCACTCTGACGTACGATGATGTACTCTTCGCCGTCAAGCTTGATTTCTGTTCCTGAATACTTGCTTGTGATTACCTTGTCTCCCGCCTTAACGGTCATCTTAACTTCGTTTCCGTCAACGATTCCGCCGGGACCTACTTCTACTACCTGAGCTACAGAGGGCTTCTCCTTAGCTGCTGATGTAAGTATGATACCGCTCTTTGTTGTCTCTTCGGTTTCTACCATCTTGAGAACAACTCTGTCTGCCAAAGGCTTCAATTTCATGTTTGTTTCCTCCTATATTCTGTTAAATATTTTACTTTTAAAAGTTTTAGCACTCATTTGGTTTGAGTGCTAACCACAGTTATTATTTTACACATATTGGAATAAAAATCAAGTGTTTTTATCAATGTTCACACTTAATTAACATTTACTGTAACATTTGGAGAAATTCATCTTCAGTAATTACTTTTATTCCAAGTGATTGTGCCTTTGTGAGCTTTGAACCCGCATCGCTTCCTGCCAAAACAAAAGATGTTTTTTTAGATACGGAGCCGGCTGCTTTTCCGCCGTTATCAGTTATGCATTTTTCTGCTTCTGAGCGTGTCATGCTGTTGAGTGTGCCTGTTACTACTATAGTCATTCCTTCGAACACGCTTGAAACCTCGGTGGAAATATATTCTGTATTTACTCCTGCTGACTTAAGTGCTTCGATCAATTTCTTTGTTGACTCGTGTGAGAAAAAGTCAACAACACTTTTTGCAAGTATTTCCCCAAAGTCCTCTGTTGTGCACAGGTCGTCAAATTCAGCCGCCGCAATTGCATCTATGGTTTTGTATTTCTTTGCCAGCGTCTGTGCGGATTTTTCTCCGATATGGTTTATTCCAAGCCCGAACAGGAGTTTTGACAGACACAGCTTCTTTGAGCTTTCAACGGCATCTGCCAGCTTCTGTGCAGATTTGGTTCCAAGTCCCTCGAGTACTTCTATATCCGATACATTTAAAGTATATAGGTCTGCAATTGAAGAAATGAGTGAATTCTTTATAAGTGTGTCAACTATGGCAGGTCCCAGTCCGTCAATGTTCATGGCATCACGGGAAGCAAAATGTGTTATACTTCTGTGAAGCTGTGCAGGGCAGGCTGAATTTGTACAGCGGATAGCGCTTTCCTCGTCCGACACAAACACAGGCTCGCCGCAGGAGGGACAAAGGGCAGGGAAGGAGTAGGGGACAGCTCCGTCAGGCCGCTTTGATTTGTCAACATAAAGTACCTCGGGAATTATTTCTCCCGCTTTTCTTACAATTATCGTGTCGCCTTCTCTTATATCACGTTTTGAAATAAAGTCTTTGTTGTGAAGCGTTGCTCTCGATACATTTGTTCCTGCAAGTCTCACAGTGTCAAAATTAGCATTTGGAGTCAAGACTCCCGTTCTGCCTACCTGTATAGTTATTGAACGGAGTACAGTGGGCTTTTCCTCCGGAGGGTATTTGTATGCAACAGCCCATTTCGGGACATTTGTCAGCTCGCCAAGCTCCTGTCTGACACCAAAATCATCAACCTTAATTACCGCACCGTCAATATCGAAGGACAGCTCCTCTCGGTTGTCACCTCTCCTTTGGATGTCCTCGAAAATCTCGTCGGCGCTTGAGAAGGTTCTGCAATCGGGTGATACCCTGAAGCCAAGGCTTGCAAGATATTTAAGCGATTCAAGATGTGAGGTAAGCTTCGGACCTCCTTCTATCTGTTGAATGTTGAAAACAAAAATACTTAATTTTCTTGAGGCTGTGATTTTAGAATCAAGCTGTCTCAGCGACCCTGCCGCCGCATTTCGCGGATTTGCCATAAGCTGTTCTCCCGCTTCCTCCCGCTTTGCATTAAGCTCGTGAAAGACAGACTTAGGCATATATACCTCGCCCCTCACCTCAATAAACGGTACAGGTGAATTAAGTGTGAGGGGTATTGCATTTACAGTCTTGAGGTTTTCTGTAATGTCCTCACCGATAACTCCGTCTCCTCTCGTCGAGCCCCTTACAAACACACCGTTTTCGTATTCAAGTGAAACAGACAGACCGTCAATCTTGTACTCAACAGCATATAGAGGCGCTCCCATCTTGTCAATAGCCGATATAAGCTCTTCTCGGCTGAATACATCCTGCAGACTCTGCATAGGCACTGCATGGGTCACCTTCTCAAATTTATCAAGCACAGCGCCTCCCACTCTCTTGGTAGGGGAGGTAGGACTGTCAAATTCGGGATGTGCCATTTCCAAATCCTGTAGCTCTCTGTACAGCGCATCGTATTCATAGTCGGGGATTTCGGGTGAATCCTCTACATAGTATTTCTTACTGTGATATTCAATAAGAGCTCTCAGCTCGTTTATTCGCTTTTCTGCCATTGCTGTTTTTTCTCCCATTCTTTTCTGTATTCCTCAGATATGTTCTCGTTTTTCAAAAAGGCAATTACTTCGCAAAGCTTTTTTGTTGAATACTCTACCATAGCACGTGCGATTCGTTCATTCATGCCGTCATGCATATCCCCCTCGTAAGAATTGGGGTAATTTGCCATCCACAAAAAAGGCGTATTGATTCGCTTTTCACTAAAAGCATCAAAACGATGTGTAGATTCATTTGATTCGTCATACACCTTGTCGAGTCTTACCGTCTCCGGTCTTACTCCGTACACCCACCCGGTTTCAATGAAATCGGCGTGACCGAATCTCTTTTTTTGCTCTGTGTAGGAATTGAGGATTTTTCTGTCCTCGGAGGTCAAAAAATCATATCCCTCGTTCATAAGCTTTTTCGGCGTAGCAAAATCCGCACCCAGCGAGTACTCAAATACCGAGTATCCCGTCCTGTCATATAGAGTGCTTCTCATAAAATATGATATCATCGACTGATTTCCGCCATGTCCGTCATATATCAGAATTTTATCAAATCCGTTACGGCATATCTCAGAGCAGGTCTCACGCAGTATCTGCAGTCTCAACTCAGCCGAGAAAATAACAGTCCCCGCAAACTCACCCGCACCCGTTTTTTCTCCGAAATACATGGTAGGGAAGACCACCGCCGTTTCACGTTCAGCCGCTCTTTTTGCAATCTCCGTAATGTGTATAACATCTGTTCCCACAGGCAGATGCTGCCCGTGTTTTTCAAGGCATCCTACAGGCAGAATACAAAGCCCCTTTGAAAGACTTATCGCCTCATGGAATTCCTCTTCTCTCAGATTTTCCCAAAGCATAATTTCAACTCCGTATCTTTAATGAGTATATTTTACTACATCGGTCGTTTATTGTCAAATATTATATCAACATTTATACCGAAGTTTTTTCTGAATGAAATGCTATCGTAACGATAGGAGAGCGTTGTCAGCGGTCACTGACCGCTTTTTTATCATATAGGAAATTTCATTAAATCAACCTCGCCGTTTTACCTTGCTTCGGTTTATACATTGGTTACGATAGGTGAGCATTGTCAGCGGAGGCTCTCCGCTTTTTTAACTTTTTTGAAAAAATGTATTGAAATATCCGTTAACATATGATATACTTGTATACAATCTTGGATATTGTATACAAGTATGTCAACATACAATATAAATTATAATTAAAAAGGAGATCTACTATGAAGAAGATTATCACACTTGTGCTTGCGCTGATGATGGTTCTTATGATGACCGCATGTAACAACGCTGACGGCACAACTCCCGCAACAAAAATGACAATGGGTACAGGCGGTACTCAGGGTACCTACTACGCTTACGGCGGCTCTCTCGGTAATCACATCAAGAACGAGACAGGCATCACAGTAAATGTT
>CAZYTA010000012.1:0-63403 GCA_964650465.1 uncultured Oscillospiraceae bacterium
CTGTCCTTAGTACGAGAGGACCGGGATGGACGCACCTCCGGTGCACCGGTTGTTCTGCCAAGAGCATAGCCGGGTAGCCGCGTGCGGATTAGATAAACGCTGAAGGCATCTAAGCGTGAAACTAACCTCAAGATAAGATATCCATAGGAGCAATCCTGTAAGGGCACTCAAAGACCATGAGTTTGATAGGTCGCAGGTGGAAGTGCAGTAATGTATGCAGCTGAGCGATACTAATTGCCCGATAGCTTGAACTTTTCAAGTTAACTAACGCTTATATCAGTACTCTTCTTTTGAGTTTCATTCTCTATTCGATTTTCAGTGTACACAGTTACACTTGAAGTTAGTGACTTTGTTAATGAGGGTACACCTGTTCCCATTCCGAACACAGTAGTTAAGCTCATTTATGTCGACAATACTTGGCTGGAAGCGGCCCGGGAAGATAGATCGTCGCTAACACAAAAAAAGCAGTTGCTTTGGCAACTGCTTTTTCTTTTGAAAATATTTTAGTTTCTATTTTTCATTGTTGAATTATACTACACTCTGTGATACAATGATTCTGTTCTAAAAAGTTTTTGGAGGAAAACGATTATGAAATGCGGTTTTTATGAGCTTGATATTACGCCTGCTCTTGGCAGTATAATTCCGGGAGGCTTTGGTGCGAGATATTCTAAATCCGTGCTTGATAGGCTTTTTGTAAGAGCTGTTGTGTTTGATAACGGTGAAAATACTCTCGCATTGGCGGTGGTTGATGCCTGCGGTATAACCTTGGATATAACCGAGCGTATCAGGGAAAGAACTGAATCCTTGAGCGGAATAAAAGCAGATAATATTATGGTTATGGCGACACATGCTCACGGTGCGGGACCCACATTGAATTGGGGTGAGGAAGTAGTCACAGATGAGTATTATCTGCGTAACCTCGTAGAAAAAGCATCCGATGCAATTTCTTGTGCATATAACAGAGTGCAAGAATACGATATGGTTTTTGGCAAAGAAATAATAAATGACATTTCTTTTATCAGAGTCTATAAAATGAAGGACGGCTCTCTTAAGACAAATCCCGGCCGCACTCATCCCGAAGCGATTCTTGAGCCGTGTGCCGAAATTGACCCTGAGCTGTACGTTCTTGCAGCAAAGAAGGATAATGAATACGTTGGCGGTCTAGTTAATTTTGCCACACATCCCGCGACGATTGCAACGGACGAAACTACGGGCGATTATATTTCCGTGCTCAGCCGTGAAATGAAAGAAATTTTTGGTCAACAGTTTGTGACGGTTTTTGTCAATGGCACTTGCGGTGACATAAATCATGTTAACCCCTTTGACGAGAATACATATAAAGACAAATATGAAACATATAAGCGTGTCGGAAAGACTATTGCGCAAAAATCTGCCGAAGCGCTGAAGAATGGAAAGAAGCTTGATGCCAGTACACTTTTGTCAATGACTTCGTCGGTTGAGGTTAAGCTCAGAAAGCCGTCAAAGGAAAGATTAATGTGGGCAAAGGATGTATTTGACAGACTTGGTGATGAGCTAATTGATTCAACCCCCTCAAATCCAAATTATTGGAACACCTTCTTTGCTTTGCAGACCTTTTTGGTTCAGGCAGACAAAAGAACAAAGAGAAATATACATCTTCAGCTTTTCAGGGTAGGCGATTGTTATATCTTCGGAAACCCCTGTCAGATGTTTGTCAATTTCGGCAAAAAGATTAAAAAAGCTTGCGGAGACAAGTGCTTTATCTCGGATTTTGCAAACGACTACTTAGGCTATGTCCCCACTCCCGAATGTATGGCAGAGGGGGTATATGAGGCAACTCTTGCCGCCACCAGCGCTCTTGAAGCCGCTACAGGTGACATTGTGACAGATGAGCTTATCAGAATGCACAAGACTTTGAGCCTGTTGTAGTACATTAAATCGGTATGTAGACAGAAGGGTGCTTCGATTTCATCATTCGAATTTTCTAAAAAGGAGTACATATGGACAATATTTTATATATTATCGGTCAGTGTTTTGGCATTTTAGCCGTCGTACTCGGCTTTATTTCCTTTCAGCAAAAGACACAGCTTGGTATTATCGTTTTTCAATGCGCAACAGGTTTTGCCTTTACCGCCCATTACTTTTTGATTGGTGCAATGACCGCAGTCGTTCTGAATTTTCTTTCGGCTCTGGTTTGTATCGTTTTCGGTGTTCGCAATAAAAGAAACAGCAAGAGCAAAACAGAGACAATAATCTGTACTTTGCTCATTGTAGTTGCGGGAATACTTTCCTGGGATAATATCTTTTCACTGCTTCTTATTGTAGGCTTGGCTGTTAATAATATAAGCCTGTCCTTTTCAAATCCACAGCACACACGCATTGCAGTTTTCTTCAAATCACCTCTCTGCCTTTCATATAATATTCTCGTTTCTTCCATCGGCGGTGTCATTTTCGAATGTGCTGTCCTTACCTCTGCCATAATCGGTATTATAAAAAATAAATCCTCAAAAGACTCTGATATCGCTTCGTAATACACGAGGCGGTATTTTTTTATAAACGGGATTGAATTTGATGATTTACTGTGATATAATGAATTCATCAAATATGAAATCCTATAGCCGAAGGAGAATACATATGTACAAGGAAATAAACCAACTAAAAACACAAACAAAACTTAATAGCCAAGGTAAGGAAAAGATGTTAAAAACAAACCTTGCGGCTTTTGATGAATCAGATCCGAGAATGAGACTCTATTCCTTAATACAGCTCAATCCGGGTGAGGAGGTTGAATATCATATGCACATAGGCGAAAGTGAAAGCTTCTTTTTCCTTTCGGGTAAGGGTGTCTACAACGATAACGGAAACAATGTCGATATTACTCCCGGAATGGTTACTCTCACCCCGTCAGGTGAAGGCCATGCAATCAAAAACACAGGCGACGAAATTCTCGCATTTATTGCTCTTATTCTTGTTGATTGATATCTGTCTTGAATTTTATTTGGCTCGATGATATTCGGATAAAGCTTTGAAAGAGGGTAATTACTTATGAATATTTTATCTATTGGAAACAGCTTTTCTCAGGACGCTCAAAGATATTTGCACGGTATCGCAAAGAAGGACGGATTTGCTCTCAACACCTTCAATCTTTACATAGGCGGTTGTCCTCTTTCGCTTCATTACAGAAATATGCTCAGCGAGCAAAATGCGTATACCCTTGAAATGAACGGCGAAAGTACAGGCTTTAAGGTATCACTTAAAGAAGCACTGTTGAATCGCGATTGGGATGTCGTCACTGTTCAGCAGGTGAGCGGCAAATCAATCTGCTATGAAACATATCAACCCTATCTCGACAAAATAGCTGAGTATATAAGACTTTGTGCGCCTAAAGCAAAAATAGCCATTCATCAGACCTGGGCATATGAACAGGACTCCCACCGCTTGAATGTCGAATTGGGTTACGAAAGCCATACCGATATGTTCAAGGATATAAAAGTATCCTACGAAAAGGCCGCCAAGGCAATAAAGGCAGATTTTATCATTCCGTCGGGCGAGCTTTTTCAAAAGCTTATTGCGTCGGGAATTGAAAAGATACATCGCGATACCTATCATGCAAGCTACGGAACAGGCAGATATGCACTCGGCTTGCTTTGGTATGCGATTCTCACAGGAAACAATATAAGCGGCAATACTTTTTCTGATTTCGACGAAGAAATACCTGTGTCTGAAATCGGGACAGTAAAGCAGTGTGTCGAAAAAATTATGGAGCAATTCTGGGAGATATAACATCTGTCCAGAAATAACACAAAACAGGAGCATTTATGACAACTAACTCACACGCATTTGAATTTGAGAATCTGAAGAAAAATAAGCCTCTTTTAAGCTATGACGGAAAAATATCCTTTGAGGAGTGGCGTGCTTTGGCAAAGGATAAACTTACCGAATTGCTTGGTCTTCCCTTTGAAATGTGTGATCCCGAATTTACCATAACAGAAAAGGCTGAAAAAGACGGATATACTCAGATAAAGCTTACCGTACAGACCGAAAAGGGATATTTTGTGCCCTGCTATTTTCTTGTCCCGCATAACAATAAGAAAAAGCTACCCTTGACGATATGCCTCAGCGGACACGGCGGAGGTATGCATATCGTTGCGGGTATTGCAAAAAACGAAGAGGACGAAAAGATGCTTACAGGCTGGCACCATCGTGCTATGGGCTTGAGGGCTGTCAGGGACGGCAGATGCGCTCTTATAATAGAAGCAAGAAATTTCGGAGAAAGCAGTCTCAAGGGCTACGGAACAAGCTGTACCGAAGCGTCAAAAATAGCCATTCTTATGGGCAGAACGGTAATCGGCGAAAGAGTCTGGGACGCAATGCGTATACTTGACGCGGTGCTAGATAATTTTGATCGCATTGACGCAGATAATATCGTTTGTACGGGAAATTCCGGCGGCGGCACGGCAACATATTATCTTGCCGCTATGGACGAAAGAATAACAGCGGCGGCGCCTTCCTGCTCAATTTGTACGTACGAGGATTCGATAGCGGCTATGGAGCACTGTATGTGTAACCATATCCCTTCTATAAGGAAATATTTTGAAATGGGCGACCTTGCAGGTCTTATAGCGCCGAGAAAGCTTGTTATAGCAGCAGGCGAAAAAGATGTGATCTTTCCCATTGAAGGAACTAAAAAGACATTTGAAACTGTTAAACACCTATATAAAATAAATGATGCAGAAGAGAATTGCGTACTTGTTATAGGTAACGGCGGACACCTTAACTACGCCGATGAGATTTGGTCAAAGCTTGCCGAAATGGGAGTGCAATAGATCATTCTCAGACTAATAAAGAATAAAATACACAAGACGTAAGGAGAAATGCTATGAATTGGGAAAAAGAATTATATCCGATAGACGAAAAACCGCTGGACAGATTGGTTAACGGCTACAGTAATACATCTGTCTTTCGCACAATGGCATTTGTGGGAGACAGCCTTTCCTCAGGTGAATTTGAGACACTTGACAATGACGGCAAGCGCTCATACTACGACCTTTTTGAATACTCATGGGGACAGTATATCGCAAGAAATAACGGACTCAAGGCATACAATTTCTCAAGGGGCGGTATGACAGCAAAGGAATATCTTGACAGCTTTGCCGAGTCAAAGGGCTTCTGGGATAAGGACCTTGCCTGTCAGGCGTATGTTATAGCCCTCGGTGCAAATGACCTTAACAGAGGCATTGAAATCGGCTCAATCGACGATATTGATGCAGATAACTACGAAAACAGCAAGCCTACCTTCATAGGCTTTTATGCAAGGATTGTGAAGAAATACAAGGAAATAAGCCCCGATGCAAAGTTTTTCTTTGTAACCTTCCCTGATGGCGGAAATAAAGAAAAAACTGTGGGAATGGTTAATGCACTTTATTCTCTTGCAGATCATTTTGCCAATGCTTACGTTATAGATTTGTACAGGTACGGACCGTTTTACGGCAACAGATTCAGAGAAAAATTCTACCTTCACGGACACCTCAATCCCATGGGATATATTTTGACCGCTCGTATGGTGGACTCTTACATTGATTATATTATTCGCCATAACCCCGACGACTTCAGAAATGCGGGATTCATCGGTACGGATATACAGTACAAATTTGATTAAACAGGAGTACATAATGGCAAAATTTGACGGAATACTTATATGCACGGATCTTGACGGTACGCTGCTGAAAAAAGATAAAACGATCTCAAAGGAAAACCTTGAGGCAATTGAATACTTCAAGGCAAACGGAGGATATTTTGCATATGTTACGGGAAGAATGCCATTCTTTGCTTATGATACATATGAAAAAGTAAAGCCAAATGCTCCTGTCGGATGTATCAACGGAGGAGGACTCTTTGATTATTCGCAAAACGATTACGTCTGGAAGCAGGAAATTCCCGATAAGGTGATCGAGCTGGTAAAGTGTGTAGATGCTCAGTTCCCAAGAGTCGGTATACAGGTGAATACCTTTTATAAAACCTATTTTTGCAAGGATAACAGAGTATTGGTGAATTTTAGAAGAATATGCAATGCAGAAAACCTTACAGCTGAATATACAGATATAAAAGAACCTATGGCGAAGATGCTTTTCGGAGTTGAGACAGAGGAAGAAATATCGGGAATGAAGAAAATGCTCGACGAGCATCCGCTTGCCTCTGAATTTGAATTTGTTCGCTCCGAGCGCACCTTGTATGAAATTTTACCCAAGGGAATAACTAAGGGTACATCCATTGAAAAGATATGCGATTATTTAAAGCTTGATATCAACAAGAGCTTTGCTATAGGTGATTATAACAACGATATCCCTATGATGAAGACGGCAGGTGTGGGAGTTGCTGTTTCAAATGCCTGCGACGATGCAAAAAATGCGGCAGACTATGTTACGGTTTCCAACGAGGACCATGCGATAGCAACGCTTATTTATGATATTGAAGCAGGTAAGTACAGCTCGTAAAAAAGAGGATACATAATGGCTGAATATATCGACGTTTGCGATTATGACGGAAACAAATTGGGATTTTATGTTGAGCGAGGCAGACACCACCATAAGGATTGGTGGTACCTCTGTGTTCATGCTTACATATATACGCCCGAGGGCAGGTTTTTGATACAACGACGTTCAATGGAAAAACAATACTTTCCCGGTATTTGGGATATTACATGCGGTGCCGCTGACCATGGTGAATCATCTGTTGAAGCGGCAATTCGTGAGGTTAAAGAAGAGTTAGGGCTTGATGTATCTCATTTTAAAACTGATTTTGTCGGGGTCTCGCATTGTTATGACTGCGTAAACCATGTCTATTTCTTTAAAGGAGATTTTATTCTTGAGGATTTGGTTTTGCAACCCGAAGAGGTAATGGATGCAAAGCTTATAGATAGATTTGAGCTCATGGATTTTATCAGGAATTCTGAGTTCAAGGACCCGGAATATCACAGAATGATTGAAGATTTTCTAAAAACAATTAATTTATAACAGGAGGGATTGCGATGAAGCATATTAAACCGGGAAGAGGTCCGTCAATGCAGGGCGGTATAGTCGGCATATTTATGATATGCTTTGGTATATTCTGGACCGTTGTTGCAGGCTCGGCTTTCCCGCCCTTTGCAATATTCGGAATACTGTGGACGGGCATTGCAGTAGTAAATACAGTTTACAATTTTAAAAATGCTACCTCTGAAAACCGCTACTCCAAATACGATATTGTTGATTCACGTGAGGAGCCCGACCCACTTAATGAGCGCTTTAATCCAAACAAAGGGATGGATACTGCAGATAGCAAATACTGCCCTTATTGCGGTGTAAAGGTGGGGGAGGACTATAAATACTGCAACGAATGCGGAAAAGAGCTTCCGTAAAGGAGATAATATGAAGAAAGAACACATCCCATATATATTTCTTATCGTCTTGACTATTGTGCTTATTGTACTGACCTTCAGGGTCAAGAGGCTCGAGGATGATCTGAGGGTTTATAAGGTCAATGTAAGTTCAAAGCTTGACGACATCCGAATGGACATCTCTCTGATATACAAAAATGTAGAGGACAGAATGAAAAAGGATGCAAGCCTGTTCTCCAATGTTAAATATATCGTTGGTCAGCCTACCCAAAGCGGTACTGTCCCTGTGGCATTTGAAATATTGCCAAAGACTCTTACCGATGATATGGAAATGACACTGACGGTCGGGGACAGCGCTGTCATTCTTCGGCGAATAGGAGATACCTTTAACGGTACTATTGATGTGTCTCTTTTTGACGATAGCAATAAGCCTCTCGTTACTGTTATATCATCTGCCAAAAAGACAGAATACCTTGAGGATGTAAACCTGTCACACATCTACAGAAAGCTCCTTCCCGAGCTTTCGGCGGAAATGGCAGGCGGCTCGACCTATAGCCATAATTTGAAAAAGCTGTCGGTAGACCATACCTTCACCCTCAATAATTCTCACCCCGACAGCGATGTATCGTTTGTGAAATATACTCTCATCGAGGAAATAAACGGAAAAGAGCTGTCGAGACAGGATATAACACAAAAGCTCATATCTGCAAACGGCAGCTATTTCGAGGAGTATAAAAAATCCTATGACGTTAATGTCGGCGATACTCTTGTAATATTTGTCGAAGCCGAGGACAGCCTTGGATATATACACAAAACAGTCGCATATCATTGGCAGCAAAATGACAGCGGTGCAACAGCCGATGTCTACTACCATGGCGAAGCTATTCTCGACAAAGAAGGAAATCTGCTTGTTGATAACGGACATTTGTGGAATTAAGCAAAATTTTATCCCCTTGATGCGTTCTGCACCAAGGGGATAAATGCTTTTTTCAGCTTTAACTTACTGCGGATAATCTTCACCAAGCTTGGTGTCAATAATGTACTTCGCCTTGATAGCTCTCAAGGTGTCCATATGAGGCTGTGTGAGATGTACCTGCTGATGCTGCTGTGACTCCCATATTTCAACCAGAAGTATCTCATTGGGATGATTTTCCGAATAGTAGAAATCATACTTGATACAGCCGTCCTCTGCTCTTATTGCCTCGCTGACTCCTGCGGCATTAAGCTCCTCTACAAACTTTTCCCTGCAGCCTTCCTTTGCGGTCTGCACAACATAATAGTAATACATTACTTTTCCTCCTTGTACATTGTACTTGTGTGTTTGTTTATTATTTCATCCTCTCCTTCAAAAATGCATTTGAACAGCTCATCTGCGAAAAGCTCGTGCATCTCTCGGGTGGGATGATTAATTTTATTTGCCAATAATTCCGTAATATCCTGTGTTTCACTCAGCTTTTTCCAATGCGAATAGCAGTCACATACCTTGACCTCCATATCACCTGCCAGCTTTACGGCAGAGGTCATATATAAATCCATTCTTCCTCCGTTTTGCATTTCTGCAGTCTTGTGAGCATATTCATAGTACTTTGCATCGGGAGAAAGTCTGACCGAGGTATTGAGCATATTCGGCGTCATGAATATAACATCGGTGCTTGTTTCGATACATCTGTTGAATATTGTTTTCAAGGCATCAAGATAATCCTCAAGCTCGGTATTTACATCATTGAGACCAAAGCATACAATAACCAGATCGGGACGGTGTGAAAACACATCTCTTTCCATACGGGGCAGGGAATTGCGCGCCGTCAAGCCTCCGATAGATGCGTTTATCACATTTACAGGAACATAATTGCGCACCTCATTCAGCTTTCTTTTTAATCTGTTGTGATATACCGTCTCATAGTCTATCTCATCACCGTCAAGCGCACCGTGAGATACACTGTCTCCGAAAACAACAATGTTAATGGGGCCGTTCTCCATTAAGCCGTAGATGTCCATTTTCAGCTTTTCGACTATTTTCATATCATTCACCCAAAAATTTATAATAGTAATAAACAGGCATAGCCGACCATCCGTGACAGAGTGAGCCCGCATTTGCAAAATCACTTTCTCCCGCCTCGGTCTCCCATACCGTACCCGTACCACCGTCAAGCATGGGAACATATATTCTCTCAATATCCTCAAGTATCCATGCCTTGTACTCATCGGATACCTTGAGCAATGCATCATATTTAAAGCAGTTCATACTGAGAGAAATGTGTGTAAAGTCGCTATTCGCAAGCCTCTTTGCGAGCCTTACAGCATCATCACCCGTAACTATATCCGCAAGTATCGCAAGAGATACACCCAGCTCACTTGCATCATCTCTGCAGGCTCTGTTCCATACGGTTTCACCGTCATAGAAAAGCTTCCTTGCATTCTCTCTTATCTCTTTTGCAAGTGCGGTATATCTTTCGGTATTTCCGTATTTTGCAAGTCTTTCAAGGGAAAGTATGCCGAGGGCATTTATTATAATATCGGCTTCCATTACCCCGTCAGAGCTTCTTATGAACGCCTCTCTGTCTTCAAGCCCCGGAACCCATTCATAAAAATTCCAGTATTTTTCACTCGAACAAATCACACCGTCCTTGATGTTTTTCAGAAAGCATTCAAGAATACTGCAAAGCTTGGGATATACCTCAGCTATAAATGCTGTGTCTCCGCTGTACTCCGCATATTCACAGCACTCGGTTATATAGTGCATAGAGAAGGAGGGGATAACAAGTGTATTCGACGATGGAGGGCAGATGCTCAAAAATCCATCAGGGTGCCTGTCGTGAGCCATTAACTCAAGACAGCCTCTCGGAAATTCATATTCACCAAAGGCGTAATATCCGCAAAGAATCTGATTTCGGCTGTCCATTGCATAAAGTGCCTGCTCTCGCCATGGGCAGTCCTCGTAATGCTCGTGCATACAAAGGCGCAGTGTTCTGACACACGCATCGAAAATTTTCTTCTGTACAGCCGTCATTTTCGGTTGAGGCTTCTCGGACAGGGGATACATGGCGGGTATTATTCCCACCTCAATATCCGTAATATCACCCTTTACTTCAATGTATCTGCAACCGAGTCTGCGGAAATAATTTGTAAAATCGTTGCCTCCCGCTTTCGCAATGTAATCGAGGGAGAAGTCTCTCAGCTCAATGATCCTGCGAACTCTGCCGTCTGCAATATGCTCGCCCCATGAAACAGTAACCCTCTCTGCTCTGTCGGCTTTGCATTTCAGATGTATAAAGCCAACCTCCTCCCGACCTAAATCAAAGAGTCGGGAGCCGTCGTCAAGCACCTTTATTTCCTTTCCCTTCGCCTCTTTTTCAAGGATAAGCTTTTTTACAGGTCTTTCACGGAAGCTTGTGTCAAGCTCAACCTCAACACTGCTTCCGAAGTGAGCGCCCTCGTCTCCGTTGGCATCGTAGCTGAAGCTGAAGCCTATTTGCGATGTCATCCACTTGTTTTGGTGCTGAATATATACAGGACTGAGCCTTGATTGCGTATCCTTGCTTGACAGTGCCATGCATTTGCCATCTTTGAAAAATGCGAATTTCACACCCGCCTTTCCTATGTAGTAGGTCTGTAAATCAGCAATTCCGTAGTACCATACCCGTATAAGCACCGAGTTTTCTTCTTCTGTAAAATACTCCGATAATTCAAGCCTGTCATAAACCTTGTCATAGGGATAATCAGCATACTGACCGAAGGCGGCAAGTCTGCCGTTTACCCACATTTCATAATTGCTGTCGGCACATATAAATGCCGTTGATGTGCCCTTTGGCACTTCAACATAAAACTCCGCATATTCATCACTTTGCGGTACATTGTTCTGCCATATCCATTTTGCATTTTCAATATAATAATTCTTCATTTTATACCTCAAAAAATTAATTGTACAAGTATCATATAAATAAGTGTTCCGCCAACAATGCTGACGAGAGTGTTCCTTTTCAGAAGATGCAGAAGCACTACCGCCGCACCTGCAATTATTTCGGGCAAGCCGAATGGAGCAGTGGCGAAGGATACTCCCTTGAAGCAGTATACAACTAACATTCCCATTACGGCATAGGGTAACACGCGCCCCAAATAAAGCACACTCCTCGGAGTCTCACGCTTGCCGTTAAATATCGCAAAGGGAATAAATCTCAATGCCGCGGTAACAAGCGCAACTGCGGCGATTATTGCTGCAGAATGGAGAATGTTCATTTTTTACCCTCCCTTTCAACAAAGCTCCGTCCGAGTGCCAGGAATAACGAAATACCAAGCATCGACGGAATGAGAAAAGCATCCTGTCCGAATATAAGCAGACACAAAATCGAAATAACCGTACCCGCAACGGCAGGAATGTGGTTCTTCGTGCTTTTCCATTGCTCCACAAAAACGGTAATGAACAGAGCAGTCATCGCAAAATCCACTCCCGCAGTATTGAAGGAGACTATACTTCCGAATAAAGCACCCAGCACACTTCCCGCAATCCAATACAACTGATTGAAAAGTGAGATGAAAAAGGCTTCTCTGTGAAAGCTCTCCCTTTTTTGTTCTTCCTTTTGACATACAAGGGAGTAGGTCTCGTCAGTCAGAGCAAAAATAAGATAGGGCTTGAATTTTCCCGATTTTCTGTAGGGCTCAATCATAGTAATACCGTAAAAAAGATGCCTTGCATTGACCGTCAAGGCAGTCAGTGCCGCCGCAATGACCGACGCTCCCGAGGCAAGCAGACTTACAGTAACATATTGCATCGAGCCCGCATAAATAAAAAGACTCATGGCAAGCACCCACAAAAAGCCGTAACCGCTGTCCTCCGATATTATTCCAAAGCCGAAGCCGAGAACAAGATATCCTGCCATAACAGGCAGGGTTTTAATAAATGCATAATGTAAGGTTCGTTTCATAGTAAGTTCATTTTATCATACAAAAATTTTAAAATCAATACCTAATTTTATTTAATATTCAACCGCCCGCCGAGCTGTTCATTTTTCTGTATTTTACCGCAGGCATTCCCGTTGTTCTTTTGAATATGCGTGAAAAGTAGTTATAATCCGAAAATCCGCATTGAGAGGATATTTCCGTCAGCGACAGGTTAGTTGTCCGTATAAGTCCCTTTGCAAGCTCGATTCGCTGTGCCGATATAAAATCAAACAAGGTCTGTCCCGTCTGCTTAGAAAACAGAGCGCAGCAATAGTGGGGCACAAGATGCACAGCCTCCGAAATCTCAGCAAGCGTCATGGCCTCTGTGAGATGGTTTGCAATATATTGCTTGATGTGCTTAATATGCGGATGCTCGTTGTCTGATGCGGTTTCGGTAAGCTGATAGTACAGATACCAGAACAGTGAGGTGCATTTTTCGTTTTTGCAGTCGGATACCGAGCGGAATGCCTTCTTTACTGACTCCAGCATCAAAACTGTGTCTGAGCGGATACTGTTTGGAAGATATCCCTTTACCGAAGGTTCAAATCCGCTGTCAAGGCTTATGTTGAAGCTGCAGTAAAATGAAGGGAAGGGGGTAGCAAGCCTCTGCCTTATTGAGCCCTGCGGAAAGAGAATTGCATCACCGCTTCTGAGAATGATGCTTTCACCCTCAAAAACATAATGCATCTCACCGTTTACGCAGTATGTAAGGTCGATATACGGAATACGGTCGGGTAAAAGCTCCGCAACGGAATCGTGATTTTCAAAACAAAACCGCAGAAACTCGGAGCTTGGCATACTAATCAACAAAATCACTCTCCCTTTAGCTTAAAGTATAACAAATCCTTAGAATTTTTCAATAGCTTTCATAAAAATAAATCTTAATATTGTGCTAAAAGTCGGATATTTAGGTAATGGGGTATATATCAAATTGTTATCGGCTTTGTTAGAATAAGAGCAGAAACTGTAAAGGAGAAAAGAATATGGAAAAAATAGGTGTAGCCGATTACGGCATGTATGTCTGGTACGGAGGCTTTTATGATTATGAGGAGAGACTTGACTCTGTACGCAGGCTCGGCTTCGACGGTATCGAGAGACTTTACCCCGCAAGCCCCGAGGACGCCTTGAGAAAGGCATCAAATCTTAAAAAGAGCGGAATGGGCTTTGCTACCTGTAATGCACAGACCCCCGAGCTGTCAATCAGATGGACTGCTGCTCTCGGCGGTAAATATGTATGGGCAGAGGTGCAGGGATATACCTTTGAGGCTTATCTCCGCCAGGTGAGAGAGCAGACGAAGATTGCCAATAAATACGGTATTGATGTGGCTGTCCACAATCATCTCGGCACAAAAATCGAAACACAGGAGCAGCTCGAAATAATGCTGAAGGAATGCCCCGATACAAAGCTGCTTTTCGATACGGGACATCTTGCCGTTGCAGGCGGTGATGTAGAGTACATAGCAACAAAATACTACGACAGAATAGCGGCATATCACCTCAAGGGCTGGCAGACAAGCGCTACCCCCGATGCAGAAGCCTGGAATCAGAGAGGGCATTTCTGCGGACTCGGACAGGGCGATTTCTTTGTCAATAACGAGTTTGTATACAAAAACGCCGTAAAGAACGGCTTTAACGGCTGGGTGTTTATTGAGCATGATACACACGAGAGAGATCCCCTTATCGACCTTGAGGAAAGCTATAATATATTGAAGAAATGGAGAACTGAAATATGAAGCAGTTAAAACTTGGTATAATAGGACTTGGCAGAGCAGGCTATACAATGCACCTGAGAGAGCTTAAGGGCAAGGAGGATATGTTTAAGATTGTGGCTGTGTGTGACTGTGAGGTTGACAGAGTAGAGAATATGAATAAGCTATATGGCTGTAAGACCTACACGAGAGTGGAGGACATCGTGCTTGACCCCGATGTTGATGTAATTGATATCGCCACCCGTTCCTGCGACCACTTCAAGCACGCCAAGACCGCCCTCGATGCAGGTAAGACGGTATTCCTTGAAAAGCCTATGTGTACCAATTATGAGGACGCAAGGGCACTCTTTGAGTATGCCGAAAGAAACGGCGAAAAGAAGCTGTTTATCCGCCATAACCGCCGCTTTGAAGCAAAGTTTATGCAGATAAACAAAATAATAGAGTCGGGTATTATCGGAGAGGCATATTACATAAAAAGGTCTGTCGGAGGCTTTGAAAGAAGAAGCGATTGGCAGACACTCAGCCAATACGGCGGCGGTCAGCTTCTCAACTGGGGTCCCCACATCGTTGACCAGTCCATACAGTTCTGCGGCGGTGACTACACCAAGCTTTCCTCCTATACAAGACAGGTTGCCGCATCGGGCGACTGCGAGGACTTTGTTCGTGCCTCCTTTGAGGGCATCAACGGCAGACTTGTTGAAATGGAGATAAGCGGCGGCACAGCAATACCCCGTCCCGAATATGTAGTCTACGGAACAAAGGGCGCAATTCTGGATAAGGGCGAGACCCTTGAAATAACAAGGGTAGAGGACGGCTATGTATTTGAGCCTCAGACCTCAAGCCCCTTCACTCCCGATGGTGCAGTGTTTGCATACAAGCCTCCCGTACCCTTCATAAAAGAGGAGGTACCCTGCGAAACAAATCCTCTCGATCATACATGGGCATATCTTTACGAAGCCGTTGTAAACGGCAAGGATTACCCCATCAAGTCCGAGGAAGCCTTGATGGTAATGAAAGCAATCAGCGAAATTAAAGCGCAGAATAGGAGATAATTATGGAACCTAATCTTTTGACTACACTTGGGGGAAATCCCGTTACAGATAAAGAAACCTGGGAAAAGTACAGACGCGAGGAATGTATGACTCTGCTTTCGGAGTATGTTTACGGCAGAGCTCCCGCATACCTTCCCGATGACCTCCGATTTGATTCGGAAATAGCCAACACCGACCTTGACGGCTTGACCTTGAAAAAGATTACTGTATCCTTCAAGGGCTATTCCTTCACGGTAAGAGCCTTCTATAAGCCGTCGGATAAGCCTCTGCCTACCTTCCTGTACTTTATGCACATAAACGAACAGCTGGCAAATGACATTGAGACCGTCCCCGACACACAGAATATCCCCATCAAATATATTGCCGAAAGAGGCTATGCCGTTATCGTTATGTACTTTACCTCGGTATATACAGATGACCTTAACAGAACCGACTACAATTCAAGCATATTCAAGGTGTTTTCACCGCCCCGCCCCGAAAGGAAGGACAACGAATGGTCTGCCATCGGCGCATGGGCATGGGCTTCGTCAAGAATAATGGACTACATCGAAACAGACAGCACCTTCGATAAAAACAATGTGGCAGTTGTAGGTCATTCACGAGGCGGAAAAGCGGCACTCTGGACGGGTGCTACCGATAAGAGATTCTCCTTCGTTGTGTCTAACTCCTCGGGCTGTATGGGTGCGGCGATGCTGAGAGGCAAGGTGGGCGAGCATCTTGACTATATCACAGTACACACCGATTGGTTCTGTAAAAATCTCGACAGATATGTTGAAAATGAGGATATGCTTCCCGTTGACCAGCATATGCTCCTTGCCTGCATTGCTCCAAGACTCCTTTATGTTGAGAGCAACTCCCTTGACGAGTGGGCTGACCCCGCAAGCGAGAGAAGAAGCGCAAGACTTGCAGGAGAGGTATATGCTCTCTACGGTCTTGACGGTATGATAGCACCTGATGAGCCCGCCCTTGATACCCCCTATCACGAGGGACATATCGGCTACCATGTATCCGAGGGCAAGCACAAAATAAGACAGCACGATTGGGAAAAGTTTATCGCCTTCTGGGAGAAGAACAGAGGAGTCGAATAGTGGAATTTGCTTTATACGAGCTGAACAGATATACCGCGCTTATGGGATTTGCGGTAGATGTAAAGCTTTCAGTCGAGCCCGCCGCCTTTGATATGTCACGCTTTTTTATGGCTGACGAAAGGTATGACGATGCCTTTGAAATAAATATCACCTCCCGAAAGGGATATATAAAGGGCACAAATGAGAGGGCTGTCCTTATAGGCGTTTACCATTATATTAAGAGACAGGGCTGCAGATTCTTCAGACCGGGCAAGGACGGTGAGCTGATTCCAAAACGAAGCACACCCATAGATGTTACTGAAGCCGTTTATGCCAAAACCCGCCACAGAGGTACTACCAACATGGATAGCTGGAGTCTTGACGGCGGAGTTGATACGGTGCTTGAATATATCGACTGGCTTCCCAAAATGGCAATGAATTCCTTCTTTATAGAGCTTGAGGATTATTATGACGGTATCCGATGCAAGTATAAAAACGGAACCCCCTGCAGAGCCTCCGCAGAGTTGAGCTATGAGGATTATGAGCTTGGACACAGCCGTACATTGAAGGAGCTGAAAAAGAGGCACATTCTGTATCACAATGCAGGTCACGGATGGACGATCCGCATGATGAAGGGAATTGACAGAATATCCTTTGCAGAGGATACAACGCCCTGTCTTAATCCCGAAATTTTGGCAGTTACAGGCGGTGTCAGACAGATATTCAACAAAAAGCCCATATGGACCAACCTTTGCTATTCGCAGGAGAAGGTGCGAAGGGATATGGCGGAGCTTGTGTGGGAGTATTCCGAAAACCACCCCGAAACAGACTTTATCCATGTTTGGCTTGCCGACAGATACGGAAATTTCTGTGAATGTGACGAGTGCAGAAAGAAGCGCCCGTCCGATTGGTATATAATGCTTCTCAACGAGATAGACCGTTTGTTTACGGAAAAGGGCTCGGATAAAAAAATTGTTTTCCTCATCTATTTCGAGCTTGCCTATCCGCCCCTTTACGAAAGGATAAATAACCCCGACAGATTTGTTATGATGTTTGCCCCCTTCGGCAGAGATTTTGAAAAATCCTACAGAGCATCTGTACCTGCCGATTACACCCCTTGCCTGAACAATGATTTCAGCCGCGACTGTATGAAAATGGATGTATATCTCCGTCAGCTTGAAGAATGGAAGAAAATATTCAAGGGCGACAGCTTCTCCTTTGATTATGTTTTCTATGAGCTTCCGTACTTCGAGAATATTTGTCATGTAAATTATGCCAAAACTCCCTATCTTGACTGCGTTGATATAGAAAAATACGGTCTGAACGGCAAGATAGAGTGCGGCTTTTGCAGGGCTATGACTCCTACAGCTTTGACATTCTATATCTGTTTTTCCGAGCTTTTTTACGGAGATACCGATTTCAATGAAATGTACAGAGACTATTTTGAAGCCTGCTACGGCAAAAATCAAAGGGTGAGCAGCCTGCTTGAGAGAATAGCCGACCTTATCCCCGACGACTTCATACATCGCAGAAAGTCAACTCTCACCGAAGCCGAAAGGCAGTCTGTAGAAAGAGCCTGCGTTGAGGTCGACAGCTTTATAGAAAGCCTTCCGTCCTGCTCTCCCGATGAGGAGTGTCAGCGCAGAAATTACAGATGCTTTGAGGAATTTCTGTATACATTAAGATATTATCTCGGAATAATAATCGAAAAAGCAAATGGCGCCGACGAAGCACAACTTTCCAAAATGCTTGCAGAGTATAAGACGCTTCTTTACAAGGCAGAAGCGGTTATGCCGGGCTATCTGCCCGCAGAAGCGACCTACGACAGATTGTTATTACCCATTATGAACAAGAACTGAAGAACCAATTTTAATGTATAAAAAAACGGTTTTCTATTGACAAATCAAGTTTGTTGCTCTATACTGTAAACGATTACAAAACGGAGGTAACATTTATGAAGGATATACTTGAATTTGCAACTCCCGAGGAAGTGGGAATACCCTCCTCGGCTATTTCGGATTTTATTGACGATATTCAGGAAAGAGCCCTGATGACTCACAGCTTTATTATTATAAGACACGGAAAGGTTTGTGCAGAGTGCTACTGCCCTCCCTTTAAGCAGGATGAATTCCACAGAATGTATTCCACAAGTAAAACCTTTGCTTCAATGGCATTGGGTATTCTCGTAGGGGAGGGAAGGGTAAAGCTTGACGATAGGCTCTCTGATTATTTCCCCGAGTATTGCTCAGAGAAAACACACGAATGGATCAAAAATATCACAGTAAGAGAATGTCTCATGATGTCTACAGCTAATGCCACCAGACATTACAATATGAGATCTCCCAACTTCGTGTCGCATATGTTCGACCTTGAGCCTGAAAAGCTTTCGGGTGTTATGTTTGACTACAGCACCAATGCTACCAATATAGTTACCGCAATAGTTGAAAAGCTCACAGGTATGCCCCTCCTTGAATTCCTCAAGGAAAAGGCGCTTCTTGAAATAGGCTTCTCTCCCGATTCCAAGATCGTTGAGATGCCCCAGGGCGGCTCATGGTGCGGCTCGGGCGTTCTTTGCTCTACCCGTGACCTTGCCCGCTTTGCTATGCTCGTCTACAATGACGGCTATGCCAACGGCAAACAGCTTCTTCCCCGCGATTATGTAATTGAAGCCAAGTCAAAGCAGATAGACAATAACAACAGCGGTAACATCGACAAGACACACGGTCACGGCTACGGTTATCAGATATGGAGAATATTCGAAAACGGATATGCCTTTCTTGGTATGGGCGGTCAGTACGCCATCTGCTTCCCCGATTATGACCTTATCGCCTGCTTCACAGGTGATATTCAGGGCTCCTTTACAGCATATGCCCAGATCGAGCCCTTTTGGTACAATGTAATGAAGAAGATAAAGAAGTTCGACAAGACAGATTCTCTCCCCGCTAACCCCGAGGCAAAGGCTGTTCTTGACGAAAAGATAAAGAGCTTCAAAGCCCCCTTGCCCTTCTTCGGAGAGACCACATCTCCCTTCGCCAAGGAAATCGAAGGCGTGGTATACAATACTCCCGAGAACCCTATGGGCATCAAGTCCTTCAAGCTTACCTTTGAGGGAGAGGGCGGTGTACTCCACCTCGATACAGACAGAGGACAGAAGGATATCATATTCGGCATGAATGAATATGTAATTTCCGAATGGCCCGAAAAGCACTATTCAGGCATGAGAATAGGCGTCCCCATGGGACGCGGCTACCGTTCAATGAGCGCAGCCGCATGGACTATGGAGAAGAAAATAGGTATCCGTACCTACCTCATCGACGATTACTTCGGCAACCTCTATACAACCATCGCCTTCAAGGGCAATATGGCTACTATCCGAATGGTAAAGGTGGCAGAGGACTTCCTCAACGAATACGAGGGTATGACTACAGGCATAAGAGAATAAGGTTTATTTAAGCCGATGGCGGTAATGCCATCGGCTTTTTTGAAGCACTTTGTAAGTCTTACAATAACTGCTGCTTCAAAATGAAAGATTTACAGTTTTGCCGAAACTATTGACTTTTTGGCGTTTTGATACTATAATATTTGTAAACGTTATTGTAAACGCTTACAAAAATATTTACATTCGGAGGATCTATTATGAAAATTTATTACAGCGAGACAGCCGAGCAGCTCGGCGCTAAGGCAGCAGCCCTTATTGCAAAGTATCTCAACGAGGCTATTGCAGAGAAGGGAAGTGCAAGACTTATTCTTTCCACAGGTGCATCACAGTTCACCACTCTTTCGGCTCTTATCGGACTTGATGTTGATTGGTCAAAGGTTGAGATGTTCCACCTTGACGAGTACATTGGAATTGACGAGTCCCACCCCGCAAGCTTTGTTAAGTATCTCAAGGAGAGATTTGTTTCAAAGATAAACCTCAAGGCTGCACATTTTGTTGATGTATCTGAGGGTGTTGACAATATTATCGCAAAGCTCACAGCAGAGCTTCGTGAGGAAACTGTTGATGTAGGTGTTATCGGTATCGGCGAAAACGGACATATCGCCTTCAATGACCCGCCTGCAGATTTTGAAACACAGGAAGCATATAAGGTAGTTAACCTTGACGCAAAGTGCCGTAACCAGCAGCTTGGCGAGGGTTGGTTCCCCACTATTGACGATGTGCCCAAGCAGGCTATCTCAATGACAGTTTCCCAGATACTCAAGTGCTGTCATATCGTTTCCGCAGTTCCTTATGCAGTAAAGGCTCAGGCTATCCATGACACTCTTACTCAGGAAGTAAATAACATGGTTCCCGCAACTGCATTCAAAACACATGATGACGTAAATCTCTTCATTGATAAGGATTCCGCTTCAATGGTAGACATTGACAAGTTTGAGGTTATTAAGTAATTATGAAAAAAATACTTTTTAAAAATGCCAATATAGTTCTTACCAATTCCGTTATCGAAAACGGTTATCTCCTTGTTGCCGACGGTAAGATTGCCGATTTCGGCGCAAAGGAAATTGAGGTAGAGGATGCACGTGTTATCGACCTTGAGGGTGATTGGCTTACACCGGGTATCATCGAGACCCACGCACACGGTGGCGGAGGCTATGACTTTATGGATGGCACTGAGGAGGCGTTCGAGGGAATCGCAAAGCACCATAACGAGCACGGAGTTACCTCTATGCTCGCTACAACTCTTGCAGGTAAGACGGATGAGACAGAAAATACACTCAAGGTGTTCTGCGAGACGAAGAGCAAGATAAAGTACTGTAATATGCTGGGTGTTCACCTTGAAGGACCTTATTTCTCTTTGGAGCAGAAGGGCTCTCAGGATCCCAGATTTATAAAAGACCCCGACAGAAAAGAGCTTGACCTGTTTCTGTCCTACGGCTGTGTAAAGCGTGTCAGCATGGCTCCCGAGCTCAACGGTGCAATGGAGGCGGGCAGATACCTTGCAGATAAGGGTGTAATTGTTTCTGCCGCACATACAAATGCAAGCTTTGACGAGATGGAGGAAGCATCCAAAAACGGATTTACTCTTACCACACACCTTTATTCGGGTATGTCCGGTGTCCATATTGCCAACTGCAAGCGTCACGCAGGAGCTATTGAGGCAGGACTTTGCCTTGATGCACTCTGCGCCGAGACCATATGTGACGGTGTACATCTCCCCGACGGTATACTTCGCCTTATATATAAGTGCAAGGGCAGAGATAATATCATTCTTACTTCCGATGCATCAAGAGGGTCGGGACTCCCCGAAGGTACGATTATAAAGCTTGGCAGTCTTGAAAACGGTTTGGATGCACTCATTTTAAACGGTGTAGCCAACAGACCCGACATGAAGGCGTTTGCAGGAAGCGTTGCCTCAGGTGACAGACTTCTCCGCACAGAGCTGAAGGCTGTCGGAATCCCCATGTGGGAGGTAATAGGAATGGCATCCGCAAACCCCGCAAGGCTTCTCGGAGTTGATGACCGAAAGGGCAAAATAGCCGTTGGCTACGATGCCGACCTTGCGGTATTTACAAAGGATATATACACAAGAATGACCGTGGTAAACGGAGAAATAACATACGAGGGTAAATAATGAATATAGGAATTATAGGACTTGGTGCAAGGTCTCAGGCATATACTATCAACATTCCCAAATTCTTTTCGCAACACAAAATAATAGCCGTTTGCGAAAAGGACGAGGAAAGACTTGAAAACTATACCGAGCATTATTTCAAGGATAAGCCTGTCGATAAATACACCGATTTCAATGAAATGCTCAAGGACGAGCGCCTTGATGCTGTTGTCATAACCACACCTGACTATGCACATCTTGAGGTAGTGTCGGCGGCTATGGACAGAGATATCCACATTATCCTTGAAAAGCCTATTGAGGCTTCTGCCGAGCGTGCAACGGCAATATACGAGAGAGCCAAGGGGTATAAAAAGACCTTGATGCTCGGATTTGTTTTGAGATATACTCCCGTTGTAAAAAAGCTCAAGTCGATAATCGACAGCGGTGAGGTGGGGGATATAATTTCAATATCTGCCGCAGAATATCTGGAGGTCGGACACTCCTCCAGCTATATGAGACGCTGGCACCGTTACAGAAAATATTCGGGCGGTATGATGAATACCAAGTGCTGTCACGATATCGATGTTATCCGATACCTTGTAGGCGGAGACATTAAGAAGGTGTCAGCAATCGGCAAGCTTGGTATTTATACGAAAAAAGAGGGAGTTGCAGAGCATTGCTGTGACTGTCCCGAAAAGGATACCTGCCTTTACTCCTTCAACTATACGGGCTATAAGTCCAAGACCAGATTTGACTGTATGGAGGATATCTGTGTGTTTAACTCCGAAAAGGATGTTATCGACAGTGAATCTATGCTGGTCGAGTTTGAAAACGGCGTAAACCTTGCCTATGAGCTTGCTATGGGATGCGCCTATGAGACAAGAAAGGGCACAATAACCTGTACCAAGGCGACCATTGACTACAATGTCAAGGAGCGCACCATCCGTATTCAGCAAAGAGGCGGCGGTGAGATTATTCATATCACACAGCCTGAGCCCAAGGCAGGACACGGCGGCGGTGACCTTGGTTTGCTTGAGCATTTCTTTGAGTGCTGTGAAAGCGGCAATTACGCCAACGATGCAAGAGACGGACTCATTGCAACTCTCACCTGTATGGCGGGTGAAAAGAGTATCGCCGAGGAAAGAGCGGTACGCCTTGAGGAATACAGCTTCTGATATCGGCTTTAAAGTTTCGTAATATTATATTTTAGTATCGTTCTATCCATTGAAGTTCAATAGACGAAATGGTATAATCAGGTCATAAACCGAAAAGGAGAGATGAGCTGTGAAGGAAAAAATTAAGGTAGGCTATGTGGGTCTTGGCAGACGCGGCACTGGAATGCTTCAGAACTGCTTGTCCGAAATGAAGGACGTTGAGGTGAAGTACATTTGTGACCTCAATGAAAAAAAGCTTGATATAACTCTTAAATATCTTTCAGAGAAGGATTACCCGATAGTTCCCATTGCAACAAAAGACTACAAAGAAATACTTGCCGACGAGGAAATTGATGCAGTATTCTATATGACGGGTTGGAATTCCAGAGTCAAGTATGCCATTGAGACCATGAGGGCAGGTAAGTATGTCGCCATTGAGGTGGGCTGTGCCCTTGATATCTCCGAATGTTACGATCTGGTAAGAGCATACGAGGAGACTAAGGTCCCTGTAATGATGCTTGAAAACTGTTGCTACGGCAGAGACGAAATGATGACTCTCCGCATGGTGAAGGAAGGATTGTTCGGCGAAATAATCCAATGTAACGGAGCATACCACCACGATATCTCAGTTGGCTTCTTCCGTAAGGATGAGGACGGTAACTACGAGAAGGACCATTATCGTGTATGGGAGTACCTCAACCGCAATTGTGAAAATTACCCCACACATGAACTTGGACCTATTTCTAAGGCGCTTAATATCAACCGAGGTAACCGTATGCTCTCCCTTACTTCTTTCTCAAGTAAAGCAAGAGGACTTGAGCATTATATCGAAAAAAATCATCCTACCCATTATCTTAAGGGTAAGCGATTTGCTCAGGGTGATATAGTCACCACGATTATCACCTGTGCAGGTGGTGAGATTATCCGTCTCACTCTTGACACAACTCTGATACGCCCGTACTACAGCCGTGAATTCACGGTAAGAGGAACTACAGGTATGTGCGAGGAGACTATGCATGGTCATTACACCTACATACTCGAGGGTATGGAGGAGGGCGTTTACAACAACAAGGAAGAGTTTTATGCAAAGTATGACCATCCTCTTCATAAGGAATATTCCGAGATGCAGGCGATGGGTGACCACGGCGGAATTGACTGGTTGGTACTTCGAGCATTCGTTGAAAGTGTCAAGAACGGAACAAACACTCCTATCGATGCATATGATACTGCTTCATGGCTTGCTATCGGCCCTCTTTCTGAAATGTCTATTGCGAACGGCAATACGGCAATTGCTGTGCCTGATTTTACAAACGGTAAATGGTTCAGAAGAGAGGAACCGAATATGGGCAAGTATTCTCTTGATGTTGTGGTAACAGACAGAGAAACACCTATAAAACCTTTATAAAATTAAGAAAACAGGAGAATTGAAAGTTCTTCTGTTTTCTTGACATTTGGACAAAATTGATGTATACTTTCCCCGAGGTGAGAAAATGAAGAAAATCATAAAAATAGGCTCTGCGGCTATTGTCGGAATTTTGCTGATAATATTCATCGGATTGTTTGTACACGGCTCTCTTGAAATGACTCCCACCGAGGAGCAGACAGAAAAGGCGAGAATAGGCTACGGCGTCGTTATATTTGCACTGGGCTTTGCCGAAATATACCTGCTGAAGCTGATAGGTAAAGAATAAGCCATGCCGCAGTATGGCAATATAGTTTTCGAAAACCTCGACCTGAAGGTTACAGCCGTCTCTCACCGCACATCAACGGTTGACAGTATCAATGACTTTTCAAAGGTGTTCCATGAGGACATTGAAATAAAATATTTTTACGAGGGAAGCTCCACTCTCTGCGTGGGAACTGAAACGGTGATAGTCAATGCAGGCGATGTTGTGGTCATAAACCCCTATGAATTTCACTCAACCGTCAGTAACGCCGACACAAAGGGCAAATATCATCTGCTGATGGTAGGACTTGACTTTTTCGGCAGTGAAAGCGGAATTATGGATTTGAGATATATTTTTATTCAACAGCGTACCCGTATTTCTACCATTATCAATGGCGACGAAAGGGTGTCAAGGCTTGTCCGCGATGCCGTTCTTGAGGTTACCGAAAAGAAGGCACATTACGAAAACGCCGTAAGAGGAATGGTTCTCGAGCTTTTTTCACTGCTTCTCCGAGACTATAAGGACTCTCGCGCTCTCGACTATCCCGACAGTAAAAGAGTGCGTCATTATCAGGTTATCTACCCCGCGATTCGTGCCATAAGACAGGACTCGGAAAAGGAGCAGAGCATCGACGAGCTTGCCATGCTTTGCAATATAAGCAAATACCACTTCTGCCGTATTTTTAAGGAGACCACAGGTATGTCCGCCGTTGAATACAGAAATGAATTTCGGCTTCATACAGCCGAGATACTTCTGAAAACAACGGATAAAACGGTCGCCGAAATATCCCGTCGGTGCGGCTTTGATGACCCGGCGTATTTCAGCCGATGCTACAAAAATAAATTCGGCATATCTCCGTTAAAAAGCCGAGCAATTTTGTCCAAATAAAAATCAATGCAGTGCATTGATTTTTTTGTTGATTGTATAAGAAAACCACCTGCTTAGCAGGTGGTTTTCTTATACAAAAATGGCGTACTTGCGATAAAGCAAGTACGATATATATTTTTAAAAAACATTCAGTAAAACTATTGACATTCTATAAGATATGCGATAGAATTCTAATAGAATATTTTTGTAAAGAGGTTGAATTCTATGGATTATGAAAAAGTTATACTTGAACTATTGTGTAGAATACAAATATTGGAAGAAAAAGTTGATGCTTTGACGACAAAAGGAAAAGAAAAAAGTGCTGTTACAACTAATGATATTTGCAAATATATAAAAGAATTGAAAATGCTTGCAAAAAATGATGGTAAAAGCAGCATAGTTTTAATATCAAGAGAGATACATAAACAACTTAGTTTAAAAAGCAGATTTCCTATGGTATGCAATGCTATGCGTCAATGTATGGAAGAAAATGATATTATTTTGTTTCAGCCACCAAAGGGAAATTCTTCAACACTTGAAATAGAATATAAATTATAATTTAGGAGAAATAGTATGTCAAAAAAAGGTAGAAGAGCAGGAGTATTCATTGGTGGTGTTATTTTTGGGCTTATACGAGGAATATTTTTCAAAAACAAGTATTGATTATAAAAAGCGGAGGGTTAATCATGAAAGAAAAAGTGACTTGGGATAATATTATTTTATCATACATAGATAATCCCAGAGATGTTAAGACCAATCCCATAAAAAAAGAGGGCATTTGGTTTTACGTATATGTTGAAAATGAAGATATTTATTTAGAAAATGCTAAAAAGCATTTATGCAGTTCAAAAATAAAGGGCAGAAGAAAACTTGACAAGAAAAAATTGGATTTAATGCTTATGCTTAATCATGAGCGAAAAAATGGTGCAAAAGTGTCACAGTTGGCTGAAAAAATTACACGGAATCAAGTTTATTGGTATGGAATTTTTGCTGATATAGGGATATAAGACTTTTTTTGAATTTGTACTGTATTTGATATATAATTAGTTAATGAAATATAAGGGAGAATAGAATGAAAAATATTATTTTCGACTTAGGAAACGTATTGTACCTTTTTGATAATGACAATCTCACTGCCGCCTGCGGTCTTGAGGGTGATGATTTGAGACTTGTCAGCGACACAGTGTATGACCGTCTTTACTGGGACAGGCTGGATGACGGAAGCATCACGGATGAAGAAGTAAAAGAGGCTGTCTGCAAAAGATTACCCGTAAGACTCCACGAAAAAGCTTGTTTTGTATTCGATTCATGGATAAAGAATATGCCGCCTGTCAAGGGAATGCACGAGCTTATTTGCGGCTTGAAAAAACAAGGTAAAAAGATATATCTCATATCAAATATTGCGGACACATTTGCAAAAACATGGAGAAGCTATCCCCATATAGAAAGAACTCTTTCTCTTTTTGACGGACTGGTCTTTTCGGGGGAGATAAAATTGGCGAAGCCCGACAGAAAAATATTTGAATATCTCCTTGATAATTACAACCTTGACCCTGAGGATTGCATTTTTATAGACGATGCGCCACGCAATATTAAGGGTGCCGCTGCTGCAGGAATTAAAGGTTACCTGTTTGACGGAAATGTCGAAAGCTTGGAGGATAGCTTAAAATGAAAATAACGGCATTGCAGTTAAAAAAGCTTTTTGTAACCGTAGATGCTTTGGAGATACTGTTTTCGGTTGACGGATACGAAAAATACAGTGTATCATGGATGGGCAACTCAAACGGAGATTTTTGGTTTGGGCTGGTAGCAGATGGCAGTGAGGCATATAATTTTGACAGCTTTGAAAAAATGTTGTATGCACCTGTATTTGACGGCAAAAGCCTCAATGATTTGTGCGGATTGGTTGATATAATCGAAATTAACGCCTGCCCTGCGGAATTAATGCTGAAGCTTTACCTGGATTGATTCTTATTTTCCTCTCCCAAAAATTTGAGAAAATGTCCTACATTTCCGTAATCGGCACTTTTTTTGTAATATGCATGAACTACATAGCTTTCGTCAAAATCGGCGATATCCAGATACCGTATCTTACGAGCGGTATCTTTTCTTTTTCTTTCAAGTCCGATTCCCATACCCGATTCTATCAGCTTTTCATAGCATTTTATATCATTGCTGAGTATTGCAACATTGGGTGTAAACTCAGCTTTTTTACAAGCTTTTATAAGAATCCTGTGCATATTGCTCTGCTCACCGAGCGACACAAAATTTTCATTGGCAAGGTCTTTCAGCAATAGCTGTTTACCTGAAAGCGGGCTGTTTTGTGAGACTGTCATGCACAGCTTCATACTGTAAAGCTCAAAGCTTTCGTATCTTGGATAAATATTCGACCTTTCATCAATGATAATATCATATTTTTCAAGGTCTCTTTCTCCAAAATCAAAGCTTATCTTAAACTTTGTTTTCGGAAATTTTGCCTTATACTCAATTATGATATCGGTAATATCGCTTCTCATGGCACGAACAAGCATTTTTATTTCTCTTGTGTCCTCGCTGTCGGGAGAGAGCTCACGCACAGTGCTCTTTAATTCGTCAAATATAATTTTCAGTGACTCGAACATCCGTTTCCCATTGCTGTTGAGCATGATTCGGTTTGCTGTCCTGTCAAACAGCTTACAGCCAAGCTCACTCTCAAGACGCCTCACCGCACCCGATACCGACGAGGTAGGCACCATGTGCGCCTCCGCCGTCTTTGCGAAGCTTTCGCTTTTTGCACTTTCAAAAAAATACTGTAATTGAAGTAATTCCATAAGCACCTCCAAAATTATTATAGCACATTTTCAAAGGTTTAGCAAGCAGAGTTTAGCAGATTATTTACAATTCTCTGAAATGGTAATATAATATCCGTAATATGTTTTACGGAGGTAGAAAAATGAGTAAGGCAGATATTATTTTTTTGAACAATAAGGCGATGGAGGAGCTTGGCGTCCTTGATATGAAAGAGGCAATGAGTGATGCCGAAAAGGTCTATGCTATAAACAACCGTGGCGATGTTATTGCACCCGGAAAATGTGTAATGCGCTGGGGCAAGACGGTCGAGGACGAAAACACCCTCGGACGAATTAACGCAATGCCGGGATACATAGGCGGAGAGTATGACATGGCGGGTATCAAGTGGATAGGAAGCGGTCCTCAGAACTATAAAAAGGGACTCCCCAGAGCGAGTGTAACCGTTATCCTCAATGACCCCGATACAAAAATTCCTATTTGCGTAGCAGACGGAACAGCTGTAAGTACAATGCGTACAGGCGCATCGGGCGGTGTTGCAATAAAATATCTTGCAAAAAGCAATGCGGAAACAATGACAATATGCGGTGCGGGAGCACAAGCACCCACACAGCTGGAAGCCGCACTCATTGCCCGTCCCACAATCAAAAAGCTCTATGTATATGATATTCGCCCCGAGAACGCTGAGCGTTTCAAGGCGGCAACACTTGAAAAGTATCCTACTCTTGAAGTGATTGTCACATCCGATATAGAGTCTGCGGCAAAGGACAGTGACATTATAGACTGTGTAACCCTCGCAAGCGAGCCTTTTATCAAGGGCGAGTGGCTTAAAAAAGGCGCACTTGTCATGAATATGGCAGACTATGAGGTTGACAATGACTGCGTAAAGCTTGCGGACAAGGTTGTTGTGGATTATTGGGAATCTATCAAGCACAGAATGATAAGCACGGTTGCTCTCATGTGGCGTGACGGTCTCTTCCTCGACGAACAGCTTCATGCTGAGCTCGGTCAGATAATCTGCGGTGAAAAATCCCCCAGAGAAAACGATGACGAGATAATCTATTTCAACGCTGTAGGCGCGGGTATTATGGATATCGCCGTAACAACACGCTGCTATAAGAACGCACTTGAATCAGGCAAGGGAATAAAGCTTCCTTTTTGGGAAGAGTAAGACTAACAAAAGCATCCGCAGCAGCGGATGCTTTTGTTAGTAATGAAGTCGCTTCGCTAATGAAGAATGAAGCACGGCTTCGCCGTATGAAGCGTTGGCTGTGCCAACATTGTGGTTGAAAACACCCCAAGAGTGTTTCCTCGCTTCACTCACAGCACCTTCGGTTTTCTTCAGTTCTATTTATATATTCCTTCCCGATTGGTTTTTTCGAGAGAGGGGTGCAGGGGGGAGAGTGCTTTTGCCTTCAAAAGCATTCTTCCCCCCTGCAAATACACACCTAACAAACCTTCAAAACTACCTTGCCTATATTTTCACTTCTTTCAAGGATTGCGTGTGCTTCTTCGGCTTGTGACATGGGGAGTATCTTATAAATAGAAGGCTTGATTTCTCCGTTTTCTATTTTTGGCCATACCTTTTTCACAAGCTCGGACAGAATATATGCCTTGAAGCTTGGAGTTCTGTTTCTCAGCATACTGCCCACAAGATGCAAGCCCTTTGTCAAAAGGGGACGGAGCAGTACATTCGTTTCAGTGCCCGCAAGAGTGGAAATAACTATCCAATAGCCGCCCCTCGCCATATAAGGCAGACTCTTTCCAAGGGTCTCACCGCTGAGACAGTCCATCGACACACTGACAGGAGTGCCGTTTTCTTCCTCCGCTTTGAGAATATCTTCAACACATTGCTTCTTTGAGTTGATTATTACATCAGCGCCGAGAGGCTTTATTTTTTTTGCTATTTCATCTGACAGTACAGATGTAATGACTCTTGCACCGAAAGCCTTTGCCATTGGTATGGCAACAGAGGCAAGTCCCGATGCGCCTGCCGGAATGAACGCGGTTTGTCCTGCTTCAAGGTGTCCCTCAATAAATAGATTAAGGTATGATGTGGCATACGCCTCGGGGAGTGCCGCCGCTTCCTCCATGGTAAGACCCTTGGGAATAGGCATCAGCATATCATATTTTACCGATACATATTCGGCGTATCCGCCACCTCCGAGTAAAGCACATGCCTTGTCGCCGACAGCCCAATTTGTCACGTTCTTGCCCACAGCTTCAACTACCCCCGCAACCTCAAGCCCCATCCATTCGGGACAGCCGGCAGGGGAGGGGTATTTACCCTGTCTTTGTAAAAGGTCGGCACGGTTGAGCGCTGCCGCATGTATTTTTAAGAGTACCTCGTCATCTTTTATAACAGGGTCGGCAACATCCGACCACACGAGGTTTTTGTTTTCGTCTATAAGCATTGCCTTCATATCAGTCCGTTCCTTTCATGGACAGGGCACGTCCGCCGTCGCAGACATAGGTCTGTCCCGTAATAAATCTTGCCTTGTCCGAAACAAGAAATTCTACAAGATACGCAATGTCCTCTGCAGTACATTTTTCACCAAGCAGATTTGTGTTGTAAGCATAGCGCCTGCCGCTCTCCGTGGTGGTGTCCACTTCGTCGCGACATACTACACCGGGTGCAACAGCATTGACATTAATTTTGTGTTCGCCAAGCTCCTTTGCAAGAGCCTTGGTAAAGGACATTACACCGCCCTTGGACGCCGCATAATCACAACAGCCCTTAAGACCGTTGAGTCCCACAGTAGATGCAAAATTGATTATCTTACCGCCCTCGCCCTGCTTTACCATTATTCTTGCGGCAGCTCGGCTTGCCCATATCGCACCGTAAAGATTAACCTTAAGAACAGTGTCTATAACATAGTCCTTCTGGTCAATAAGAAGAGCATTTACATTCTTGCCCGCAATTCTCGAGCTTCCTCCCGCAACATGCACCATAGCATCAAGCCTGCCGAAATCCTTCGCCGCCTGCTCAATGGCTTCTGTTATGCTGTTTGAGTCGGATACATCTGCAACATATCCCTTTGCAGTACCGCCTGCCTCTGTAACCTTTTCTACGGTTTTTGCAACAGTTTCAGCGTTTATATCATTGACAGCTATTGTATAACCCGCCTTTGCGAGACAAACCGCTACGGCACTGCCGATGAATCCTCCCGCACCCGTTATAAATGCAACCTTTTCCATTTTCTTTACCTCTCTTTAATCAATATTGTGTCCTTTGAATCCCACTCCGCCTATTATGGCATCAAGCACCTCCTGCACAGCTATGTCATGGTTATAGCTGAAGGGGTTTTCTTTTTCTCCGATAATATAGCTGTGGAAGTCTTTCATCATTTCATCGTATCTTCCCGTTGCACTGTTATCCTCAAAGGGCAGGAATATCTTTCTGTCCTCGTAGGTTGCGTCGGCAATAGATGTATCCGACCATGTAACAGTCAACGGTCTCTCAATAGGGCGTATATCAAAGGTGCCGCGGCTTCCCGAAACAGTAAACTGTCTCCTTCCGAAGCCGTTGACCTCAACCGACGAAACGAATACTCTTGCAAGTGCCTTTTCGTACTCCATTACCGCCAGAGTATTGTCCTCAAAATCAATGCCGTCAAGTCCTGTTTTCTTCATAAACGATGTTACGGTTTTTGGCTTTCCGAGTATGTATACAATAAGGTCAACGAGATGAGAGCCCAATATATACATTATACCGCCGTTGAAATTAGTCAGCCATTTTTTATAGTCTGCGGGATGAAATGTACTCATTTCGGCATTTATCGAATATATTTCGCCAAGCTTTCCCTCCCGTATCATCTCAAAGCATTTCTGTACGGCGGGATTGTAGCGGTACATATATGCAAGCTGTACCACAAGTCCCTTCGCTTCCGCACTGTGAAGAAGATGGCGGAATTCGGCAAGCGCACCGCTTGCGGGCTTGTCCATGTGTATGTGCTTTCCCGCATCGACGCAAAGCTGTGCAGTTGCCGTCAGATTCCATACATCTGTTTCTATCATTACCGCATCGCTCTTGGCAATTACCTCGTCAACGGTGAGGCGGGGGAGACCTGCATATACAGAGTCATTGCCCCTCTTTTCTATCCACCTCTCGTTTTCCTCGGCGAAGCCTGTCACCTCAAACAGCTCGGGGAATTTCCTCACAGCATTCATTTTTGCTCCGCCGTGATTGTGACCTATCCCTATCTGCCCGATTTTTATTTTCTTCATATGCTTCTCCAATCAAAAACAGTGCCCATCGGGAAATTTGGGTCATCACACAGCTCATCAAATATTTCGGGCGCTTGCTCGGGGGATACCACTCTTGAAATAATGGGCTCGACCTGTATTCTTTTTCTTGATATCATATCAAGAATGGCATTGCAGTCATCGTGATGTGTCCAATGATGAGGATAGGATTCAAATTTAGGACGGACAAAATTGTGTGCGCCGATAAGCTTTATACCGGGTCTGTGTACCTGTTGATAGTAGTCGACTGAACAGTCAGAAACTCTCGTACAGCCAAGCAGTGAAATTCTGCCCTGCCACGAAGCACAGTCAAGTGCCTGAAGCATCGCCTTTGATACACCCGTCACCTCAACACAGCCTCGGATACCCTTGCCCTTCGTTATCTCCTTGACCTTTTCAACAAAGCCCTCGTCAGACGGGTCGAGCGCATAGTCGGCACCAAGCTTCAGCGCTAACTCTCGACGGGCGGGATTTAGGTCTGCCGCAATCAGCGGATTAGCTCCCGAAAGCCTTAAAAACTGCGTGGCAAAAATACCGAGCAATCCCTGACCCATAACCATTGCACTCTCGCCAAGCTCCAATTCAAGCTTTCTTACACCGCCGAGCCCCATCGCCGCAATGATTACAAACGCTGCTTCAAGGGAGGGAATGGAATCGTCCTCTACCTTCGTTATCTCCGCATCTGTGCGGATGTTGTATTTTGAATGACAGCCGTGATATACCAAAACTCTGTCACCCTCTTTTACTTTTGTGACAGCTTTTCCTGTCTTTACAACATAACCTACACCGCAGTATCCCAGCCCTCTGGGCCAGCCGCCCCAAACATTTTGCATTCCCATAATGTTTGCGCGCTCTGTCCCTCCGCTTATAACGGTGTATTCCGTAACTGTCAATACTTCGTTGTCATTAAGGTCTTCTCTTATCTCATTATTTACCAGCTCTGCAGTGTGCACAGCGGTAAAAAGTATCTGTTTATTTTTCATTGTAAAACTCCTCCTTTGCATCCTTTATTAATTCAAAGCTTTCCGTGAAGTATTGCTCATTTTTTATAGTTGTACTGAACCAAGGCGCCGTCACATAGCCGTATATTTGCTCATCGGGAGCATTGTCCCTGAAATATTCTATTACGTCATGAGTGTTGTATGGGCATCTGTTAAAGACAGATACACTGGGGGCATAGAGGTAACCCTCCTTCATAAGGGGAATTGCGACCTCCATAAAATGCACAAGGAAGGGGTCTTCTTCTACGAATTTTATACCCATGGATGCATATTCTCCCTCGTTGTAGTAGGTCTCGTATTCGGGACGGGCGGTTATCGGTGTCCAGTGCTCGCGGCGAATTGCATTGTAATGATATGGAGATATAAGCATCTCTTTTGGTGAAAAATGTGCCTTGAAGCCTTCCGGGTCATCAAAAAGAGGGCTTGACCATATCCATGGCATTGCACCTGTTTCTGCAACACTGTCCACCAAAAATCTGAGGTCATGCCAAAAGAGCTCGCCCTGTCGGCAAAGAACAAATTGGCGTTTCTGAAGAAACTTCAACGATTCTTCATCCATGCCTATGTGTATGTAATCAGGGTGCTCAAACATCTCGTATGCCTCGTGAATGAGGTCATGGCACACCTTGTAATAGGTTGGAGTGGAGGTCATTCTGTAATAAGGACCGAGCCACATGGAATGAGCGGTTGAAAAATTGAGCTTGGGGATAAGTGTAAGTCCTTTCTCCCGACATCTGAGAAGCTCCCTTTTGAACCTGCCTTTACTCCACGCATCGGGGACTGCAATTTCGGGATGTGATGCAAATTCAATTGCGTTATTGATGTCAATGATAATTGTGTTTATTCCCGAATCAACGGCACCGTCAATTATTTTGTCCCACATCTCCTCATCCCAGTGCAAACAGTTTCCTTTATCGTAGCTTGTAGAGAAGCACATGTTTAAATGCACCAGCATTGCCCACATTTTTTTCATCTTATTTTCCTCATTTCGTCAATTATTGTTCGCACTGTTCTCAGGTCAAGCTGCTCCTTGGTGCTTGACACCTTAAATCTGTCAACGCAAAATATCATGTGTCCGCCAAGTATGGGATTTACTATTCTTGACAGTGCACCTTCATTGCCTCCTGCGTGATAGCTGACAGCCGTTTTTACTTCACGTTTCAAAAGCGACATTGCCTTGAAGCTTTCTATCATTTCGTCCTCATTACTTGCTGTGGTTACTATCTTTATGATATCGGGATTTCTCTTTTCCAAAAACAGAGCAAGGTCAACTACCTGATTGCTATCCATAGCAATTCCGGGATGGCAGGACAGAAGCACTTCGGCACCCTTTTGGTGAACTTTTTCTATAACCTCACATTGCTTGTCAATGACAGTACTGTCGGTTACGATTTCTTTTGGATTTCCCTTTGTAAAGGAATACTTGTCCTCTCCGCAGAAAGCGGATTTTGATGGCAGGTGGAAAGAATAGCCTTGCATATCAATTCCCGCAGCTCCTGCATCAACTGCGTCAAGCATTGTCCTGATACGTTCTTCTTCGTCAAAGCCTGCGTTTCCGCTTTCAAAGGTAATGTTGTAATTAAGGGCAAGTACGGGGAGCTTTGACGATAAGATTACATCTTTTATCCTTTCTCTGTCCTCGAGCATTGACAGATGAAGGTCTATCATATCAGCTCCGTCATAGTAACAATTCAATATTTCAGCAATTGCTTCCCCTGTTGTTTTTTCTCTTATTACTCCCGCAAGGGCAGGGGCGGTGAGCTCTGATAATTTTTTCATTTATGATGTCTCCTTTGTTTTCTTTGATTGCATTTTAACATAATACCTTTATGAGGTAAATGTCAAATCTGATATTTTTATCAATTTTGATACTAAAAATATTGCGGTTTTTTAAAAACTGTGCTACAATAAGCGGGAAGAGGTGATTGAAATGCTGCAAAAGGTTTTATCAAATTTGGTTATAACAGGCTTTCGTTTGGCTTCTACTATGTATAATGCTCAGGGAACAAAGACAAAAAGGACAGACAGACATTGTTGGGCGGTTGTACTGAAGTATGAGGGAGAAACAGAGTATTATAACAACGGCAATACCTTTGTTTCAAATATCAATAATGCCGTAATTTTGCCGTCGGGATGTAAATATGATTGGATATGCACTCATTCGGGGCATTATTGCATCTTGGAATTTGATGCTGTCATAACATATGATGCCATACTGCCTGTTCCTATAAAAGACGGGGAAAAGCTGTTTAAAATGATAAAAGAGATAGAGTATAAACAGACAGCGGGCACACCCATGAAAAACGCAGAGCTTATCCGTGACACATATTCTATCCTTATTCACCTTGTGCGTCTTGAACAGCCAAGCTATGCCGCTGCCCAAAAGTATGGCAGGATAGCTCCCGCAGTGGAATATATAGTGAAAAATTACAGCAAGGGTGTCACAAATGACGAGCTTGCAGGGCTTGTGGGAATGTCAACGGTTTATTTCCGTAAGCTGTTCCGTGAGCTTAAGGGAGAGTCTCCCATAGCTTTTGCTCACCGCCTTAAGATAGAAAAGGCTGTTGAAATGCTGAAAAGCGATTACGGAACTATAGGCGAGATAGCAATATCACTTGGTTATCAGAATATATACGATTTTTCAAGAGATTTCAAAAAGCATATAGGTATTTCTCCGACGAAATATAAAAAAATTCAAGCAACCTCTTGACAAAATGATATCATAATGATATCATAATATCAGAAAGTAAAAGGAGGATACTATTATGACAGAAAAAATTCTCAACAAAAGGAAAAACGGAATGGCTGCGTTGATACTCACCGTTTTGCTTTATGCGGCGGGTATAGCAGTATTCGTTTACGGAGCAGTGCTGTCAGAGCTTGGAATGACCGCCGTGAGTGCAGTGCTTTTAATCATCGGCGGTATATACATGGGCATCGGCTGGTTGCCATTTCTCGGACTTAAGGTGCTGAAGCCTCAGGAGGCGCTGGTGCTGACCCTTTTCGGTAAGTATACCGGCACACTCAAGGGGGAGGGCTTCTATTATGTAAATCCCTTTTCCGTTGCGGTAAACCCTGCCGCAAATACCAAGCTCAATCAGAGCGGTGATGTAAAAACCAAGGTCGCGTCTGTAAATGCAAACGGACTAACAGTTGAGCCCGTTTCAAAGAAGATAAGCCTTAAGATAATGACCCTTAACAACAACCGACAGAAGATAAACGACTGTCTCGGTAATCCCGTTGAAATAGGTATTGCGGTAACATGGAGGATAATTGATACAGCCAAAGCCGCTTTTAACGTAGATAATTATAAGGAGTTTTTGTCTTTGCAGTGCGATGCGGCGCTTCGCAATATTGTGAGAATATATCCCTACGATTCAGCCCCCGGTATAGATACAACAGGTGACGGAATTGCCGATGAGGGCAGTCTCAGAGGCTCAAGTGATGTAGTTGCACGAAGAATAAGAGACGAGATACAGGCACGTGTTGACGAGGCGGGAATTGAGATAATCGAGGCGAGAATAACATATCTTGCATATGCTCCCGAAATTGCGGCGGTAATGCTTCAGAGACAGCAGGCGAGTGCCATAGTTGATGCAAGAAAGCTTATAGTTGACGGTGCTGTGGGTATGGTCGAGATGGCTCTTGAAAGACTCAGCGAAAAGGGTACTGTGGAGCTTGACGAGGAACGCAAAGCCGCAATGGTATCAAACCTTCTTGTTGTACTTTGCGGAAACCGTGATGCACAGCCTATAGTAAATTCAGGAAGTCTTTATTGATATGGCAGATAATCAGAAAAAACAGATACCTCTGCGCCTTTCGGAAAAGCTGTACAATGCCCTTGCCGCATGGGCGGAGGACGATTTTCGTTCCGTTAACGGTCAGATAGAGTATCTGCTAACAGAATGTGTAAAGCAGCGCAAAAAGAACGGAGGATACGTATCAAAGGATATGGATGCTCCTCCGGATTTGAGCTTTTTAGAGGATGACAATGAATAATATAATTGAAATACAAAATTTAACAAAGAACTACGGCAGTGTTAAAGCGGTACAGGATATTAGCTTTAGTGTCAGAGAAGGAGAGCTTTTTGCCTTTCTCGGAGTTAACGGCGCAGGAAAATCCACTACCATAAATATCATGTGTACAACTCTTTCAAAGGACAGCGGAAGGATTGTTATTGACGGCTCAGATATTGACACGGATTCTCTGAGCGTAAAAAAGAAGCTTGGCGTTGTTTTTCAAAATTCACTCCTTGACGGTGCACTTACTGTACGTGACAATCTTGAAAGCCGTGCCGCACTTTACGGAATTTGCGGTGCGGAGTTCCGAAAGAGACTCGACGAGCTTTCAGAGATTTTTAATTTCAAGGAGCTCTTAGGCAGAACCCTCAGCAAGCTTTCAGGCGGTCAGAAAAGACGTATTGATATAGCACGTGCTCTCATTCACCGACCTAAAATACTTGTTCTTGACGAGCCTACAACAGGTCTTGACCCTCAGACGAGAAGGCTTATATGGGATGTTGTAACCGACCTTCGCCGAAGAGAAAACATGACAGTTTTTCTTACAACTCATTATATGGAGGAGGCGGCTGACGCCGATTATGTAGTTATAATCGACAGCGGAAAAATAGCGGCAAAGGGAACTCCCCTTGATTTGAAAAATTCATATACAGAGGATTACATAACTTTATATAATACCGATGAGGCTTCGGTTAAGGTGCTTGGTGCAGAATATGAGAGGATACGTGATGCATACCGTTTGCGTGTACCTGATACAGCTTTTGCAACAAAGCTGATAGTAAATCATCCCGAAATATTCTGTGATTATGAAATAACAAAAGGTAAAATGGATGATGTTTTTCTTAATGTTACGGGAAAAAAGCTTACGGGAGGTGACAACAAATGAAAACACTCCTTGCGGTTATCAAAAGAAATATAAAGCTCTTTTTTAAAGATAAGGGAATGTTTTTCACTGCCCTTATAACGCCGGGAATATTGTTGCTTCTTTATGCAACTTTTCTCGGGAACATTTATAAGGATACCTTTCTGGCAGTATTTCCCGAAGGATTTGAGGTTGACGAAAGCCTTATAAACGGTTGCGTAGGCGGTCAGCTTATATCGTCCATCCTTGCAGTTTCCTGCATTACGGTTGCGTTCTGTTCAAATATGCTTATGGTACAGGACAAAGCCAATTCAACCGTCAATGACCTTTACATAACTCCTGTGGACAGAAGCATTCTTTCGGTGGCTTATTATGTTGCAACTTTGATGTCAACGCTTATAATTTGCTTTGTGTCAACAGGGATATGCCTTGCGTATATTGGCTTTGTGGGATTTTATATGTCCTTGTCCGATGTGCTGTTTCTGTTTTTAGATGTGTTTGTACTTGTACTGTTCGGTGTTGCAATTTCAAGCATTATCAATTTCTTTCTGTCCACTCAAGGGCAGATATCGGCAGTAGGAAGCATAATCAGTGCCGCATACGGATTTATCTGCGGCGCATATATGCCCATATCACAGTTTTCCGAGGGCTTGCAGAAGGTACTGTCCTTCCTGCCGGGCACATACGGCACCTCCCTTGTACGCAACCACTCAATGCGGGGAGTGCTTGCCGAAATGGAAAATCAGGGAGTACCCGAAGAAATGATAAACGGAATAAAGGACACCATTGATTGTAATGTGTATTTCTTCGATAAAGCAGTGAGCACCGGAACAATGTACGCTATAGTAGGCGGTACAGCGGTTGTGTTGCTTGTTGTGTATATCTTGATGAATTTATTAAAAAGAAAACAGCGAAGCTGAGGCTTCGCTGTTTTCTTTTGATATTATTTACCGTTGTGGAGGTAGTCAAGGAGCTCTTCCTTTGTCATATTTCCGATTCCGAGATACTCAAGAGTGTAACGGCTTTCTGCAAAGAAGTTCTTCTTGTGCATCGCACCTGCAAGTGTAATCATTGAATCAATGATGGGTGTGGGGACACCGTACTGTACACCGAGGTCATGATAAATCTTACATCCAATCGGAACATCCTCTGTCATGTAACGATGGTGAATTGTGTTGGGACCTGTGTTACCCTCGTTTGAAGGCTGGTCGAGAGGGAATACAACATTGTCGTTGCCGTTTTCGTCAAGACCCATATATTCCTGTGTAAGTACGCTTCTTCTTGAGAAGAACATTTCGTATTTATACTTGGGACAGCCAACACCGATAGCCTCTGCAAGAGCAATTTCCTCATTGTAGAACTGGTATTGTACCTCACAGATTGAGGGGCAAAGACCGTGTGAGTACATTGAATATGTTGTCTTGTCATGTCCGCAGAAGATAACACCCCAGTTTTCCATTGTTGATACACCGAGAATTGTTGCGGGAACATGTATAACAGGGTTAACGTTTGCAAAGTCAACATCAAGTACAGTTTCAGCTTTTGCAGGACCGTCACCGTTTGTTACTGCATCCATGCAGGGAAGGTAAGCGCTTGATGCAAGGAAGTCATCTGTGTCCTTCATGGGCATTGCCGCACCGCGGAGTGTGATTGCACGGTACTTAACACCAACGTGAGGGAACTGGAACTTTCCGATGCTTTCTATTCTTGTTCCGTAGGGTGCTGATGACCAGCCGCCTACAATAACATCCTTGTCACAGCCTGCCTCGTACATAAGACGGCGGAGAAGGAGACAGCCGAAGTTGTCTGCGAAAATATGAATTACCATACCATCCTCAAGGTGAGGGATAAGGGCACGGAAAATAGCTTCATGTCCCCACGAGCCACAGCCTACAATGATGAGCTTTGCTCCCTTCACAGCCTTTTCGATGTCACTTGTAACAACATCAAAGTGAGCTCTGCCTGAACGCTCGAAGCAGTACTTGTTTCTCTGAATACCGTCAAGCAAAATACCTGTCTTGTCAACATCCTTGAGTGATGTTGCGGCAAAAGGCTCAAGGTCATAAAGTCTTACCTCTCTGCCTGCAAGTTTACAGTCTGCCGCACATGTCTTACCTACCGCACCGCCGCCGAGAACGGCAATGGGAGCATCCTTTAAATAATCAAGATTTCTCATATTTGTTCCTTTCGGTTTTTAAAAGTATTTACTTTTTAATTATAGTATGTTATTATTGATTATTCAAATTGATATATTTGATAAAATCAATCGATAAATACGATAGGTGGTAGTATGGATATACAGAGTATCAGGACCTTTGTTCAGGTTGCTACATTGGAAAATTATACAAAGGCTGCAAACGAGCTGAATTATGCTCAATCTACTGTAACAATGCAGTTAAAGAGATTGGAGGAGGAGCTTGGGTACCCTCTTTTTGAAAAAATAGGCAGAAGAAATTATCTTACTTCACAGGGAAAAAATTTTCTTTCCTATGCCAACCGCATACTCTCTCTTATGCAGGAGGCAACAGCACTTTCCGATGACCCCAAAGCCATAAAGGGGACTGTAAGAGTAGGTGCTCTTGAATCGCTTGTGTTTTCAAAGGTTTTGCCGAGGCTTTCAGAGTACCGTAAGGAGTACCCGAATGCAGAAATCGTTATAAAGATTGCCGAAAGCACAGAGCTTTTGTCAATGCTCAGAGAAAACAGAATAGATATTGCTTGGATATCGGGAGAGCGCATTGCGGACAATGCATTTAAATGCCTATTACTGCAGGAAGAGCCGTTGTCATTTGTTGCATCTGTCAATCATTCTCTTGCCAAAAAGAAACCGACCGTAAATGAGATTTTATCATATCCGGTAATATCAACAGAGCCGTCGGGATACTGTTATGCAAAGCTGCATGAGCTTGCTTCTTCATGCGGTATTGAGCTTAAACATGCGGTTACGGTAGAAAGTATTCACGGTGTCTCTCAATTACTCCATGACGGAATAAGTGTTGCGTTTCTGCCATCCTATGCGGTAACCGATACCGAGCTGCTGCATCTGGATACGGATTTTCCAAGGCAGACAAGATATAGCCAGATGCTTGTGCTTGATACAAAATGGCGTTCTCCGTTAATAGAAGGCTTTTCTGCTGTAATGTCTTGACAAAAGGATGTTTTTTGATATAATTGTAGTATCTTTAATGAAAGGAAAACTGCAATGAACCAATTAAAATCTTTTGCAGCCTACACGAAAATCTTTCTTGTAGCTTTGTTGCTTGCCTTCAATTATAAGCTGTTTATAGTCGTCAACAGCTTCGCACCGGCAGGACTTAACGGAATTGCCACGATGATTCAGTACAAAACGGGATTCAGTATCGGATATATGTCACTGTTGATAAATATCCCCCTCTGTATACTTGCATACTATTTGATAGACCGGATGTTCGCTAAGCGTACTCTGGTCTTTTGTCTTGTATACTCCTTTTCGTATCTGTATCTGCAAAAAATCGAAATGGAAGCATTTCAGTATAACGCAGGAGGTCACGATACAATATTCCCTGTTATCCTCAGCGGTGTACTGAGCGGCTTTGTGTACGGCGTATGCTTCCGGTCGGGTGGCTGTGCCGGCGGAACGGATATTGTTTCCAAGTACATAAGCAAGAAAAGACCCTACCTTAATTTTTTTTGGGTAACATTTTCTCTTAATACCGTGGTGGCAATCTGTTCGTTCTTTGTTTACGCCAAGCCCGATATAGAAGGAAAGCTTATTTATGATTATAAGCCTGTTTGTCTGTGTATTCTTTATTGCTTTATTTCAAGTTATATAGGAAATATGCTTATCAAGGGCTCGAAATCGGCAGTGAAATTTACCGTAATTACTTCCCATGCAGATGAAATAACCAATGAGATAATACACAGCCTCAGGCACAGCTCCACACAGATAACCGCAAGAGGTGCTTACAGTCACGACGAAAAGGAGGTTATAATCTGCGTTATCAACAAGAACCAGATAGTTGATTTCAAAAATATGCTGCAGAAATACCCCGACACGTTTTCATTTTTTGAAACGGTAAACGAGACCTACGGAAACTTCAAAAAAATAAAATAATTATTGAATTTATAAGCCTTTTGTGGTATTCTGTAGTAAACAGAAAACAACAGGAGGCTTTCGTTATGATATTCAGAGTAAAAATGGAAAAAGGTGAGCTCTGGTGGGGCGGTTCGGCAAATGACGGAAAGCATATGCCCTTCGGTGAGTCAACCGTTTTCAGCGGTGACTTCAGAGTGTATGCCGCAAACCAGACAATGCCGCTGTACCTGTCAAATCACGGCAGAGTAATATGGTCGGATACTCCTTTTAAATATGATATAAAAGACGGCGAATTTGTACTGGAAGGAGATGGCGAATTTTATCTTGAAAAATTCGGAAATACCCTTCGCGAAGCACATCTGGGTGCAAGAGCAAAATTCTTTCCGTTAAAGAAAAGAAAGCTCAACCGTGACTTTTTTAAAACAGTTCAGTACAACACCTGGATAGAATGCCTTTACAATCAGACTCAGGAGCACATACTCCGCTATGCTCATGCAATTATAGATAACGGCTTTGAACCCGGTATACTTATGATAGATGAGGGGTGGCATAAGGGATACGGTCAGTGGGATTTTGACAGGCTTAAATTTCCCGCCCCCAAGGCAATGGTGGAGGAGCTTCATTCACTGGGGTTTAAGGTTATGCTTTGGGTAGTGCCTTACGTTTCGCCCAACGGCGAGTATTTTACAAAGTTTTACGAAAAAACATTTTTCGAGGATAGAGAACATCCGGAAAAGGGGCTTTTTATCCGCAGAAAGAACTATCCTCAGCTCCCTGCGCTTTTTCATTGGTGGGACGGTTTCAGCGCAATGCTGAATTTTGCAAATCCCAAGGATAAGGAATTTCTCGATTCACAGCTTAAATTCCTCATGTCAGAATACGGAATTGACGGCTTTAAGTTTGACGGCGGAACATTGGGATGTTACGCAAACAGCTCAGCAGGTGAACTACTTTGCGATCTTTCGCCTGCTGAACTAAATATGGAATGGAATAAGTTTGCTCTCGAATATGATTACCATGAATATAAGGATACCTATTGCGGTGCGAAATATCCTACTATACAAAGGCTTTGTGACCGTACACATTCCTGGAGTGTGAAATACCGTGACGGTCAGCCCCTTGATTTTGGACTTGATACGGTTATCCCTTGCTCGATTGCTCAGGGGCTTATAGGACACCCCTTCATCTGTCCCGATATGGTAGGCGGCGGTTCGTGGCATTGCTTTTTGCCGGGTGAGCACATAGACGGTGAGCTTTTTGTCCGTTGGGCACAGCTTTCGGCTTTCTTCCCTATGATGCAGTATTCAAAAGCTCCTTGGGATGTTTTGAACAAAGATGACTGTAAGCTGGTTATAGAGGCAGGTAAACTTCATAAATCACTTACCGACGAAATAATCGAAATGGTAACCCGCGCCGAGGAAACAGGCGAGCCCATTCTTCGTCCGCTGGAATATAACTATGCAAATCAAGGCTATGCATATATTCACGATGAATTTATGCTGGAGGATAAATATCTTGTTGCCCCAATTATCACTAATGGCGCAAGAGAGCGCAGGGTGGTTATCCCCGAGGGCGAATGGATTTCCGATGACGGCAAGCTTTACACAAAGGGCGAATATACAATCCCCGCACCCCTCGATAGATTGATTTATTTTAAAAAGAGGTAATTATGTATAACTTCAAAGGCAGATGGATAACCGACTGCGAATTTTCCGACCTTAAGCCAAGACGGGTTTTCAAAAAACAGCTCGAAAAGCTTGACCTTCCGTGTACCGAGCATCTTAACTGCCATATTCTTTTCCGCAGAAAATTTTCTGTCACCTCTCTTGATGAAGCAAAAATATTCATCACTGCCGACGATTATTACAAGCTTTATATAAATGGCACCATTGTGGCTCAAGGACCTGCCCCTGCCCATCATTACAGATACAATTATAACGAGATTGATATTACTTCTTATTTGCAATTGGGTGAGAATACTATTGCAATACATACCTATTATCAAGGACTTATCAACCGAGTATGGCAGAGCGGCGACAACCGTCACGGGCTACTTCTTGACCTTGTGCAAAACGGCAGAGTGCTGATTTCAAGCGATACAGCCTTCAAAACCGCAAGGCATACCGCATACAAGCCCCTCAGCATCACCTCACCGCATAAGCCTCAGTTCAACGAGGAATACGATTCAAGAGCCGCCGAGGTAGGCTTTGAAGCTCCCGATTTCGATGATTCCCATTGGCAACAGGCTGAGTTTCAGAAATACAATGACAGAAGCCTCATGACTCAAAGCACCAAAATGCTCACCTTTGAGAAAATTGACGGAAGTATTACAAGAACCGATAATGGCATAATAATCGATTTCGGTGCTGTTTATGTGGGGTATCTCAGGATGAAGGCATACGGCAGAGCAGGGGATAAGCTGATTATCCGTTGCGGTCAGGAGCTTGATGAAAACGGCGTGAGATATCAGCTCCGTTGCAACACAACCTATGACGAAAGCTGGATACTTGCCGACGGCGAAAGCATTCTCGATTGGTATGACTATAAATCCTTCAGATATGCCGAAATATTTATACCCGACGGCGTAACTCTGTCCGAGATATATCTCCAAGCCCGCCATTATCCCTTTGAGCAGAAAACGGGTATCAACCCCAAATATGCAGATGACTGTAAGCTCAAGGCAATATTTGAACTTTGTGCCAATTCCCTTAGGTACGGAATTCAGGAAACAATTCAAGACTGTATGGACAGAGAAAAGGGATTTTATATGGGTGACGCCTGCTACTCTACTCTCACTCATACGGTGCTGACGGGGGATGACTCTATGATGCGAAAGCTCATAGATGATGCCTTTGCCTATGCTCACGAAAATCCTGGGCTGGTGACCTGCCTTGATTGCTCATTTATGCAGGAAATAGCCGAATATCCTTTGATGCTGGTCACACTTGTTTTGTGGCATTACAGACTTACGGGTGACAAGGACTATCTTGCCGTAAATTATCCCAAGGCTGCCGCACTTCTTGACTACTACCGCAGGACCTATGAAAAGAATCTTCTTCTCACAGACCTTGACCGCTGGTGCGTTGTTGAATGGCCCATGGAATTCCGTGACGGCTACGATGTGGATATAACTGAGGGCAAAATATGTACAGAGCCCCATGTGTCGATAAATGCGTATTACATTGAGGCGATAAATAATGCCAATAAGATGGCAAAAATACTGAACACAACACCGTACAGGGACACAAAGAAGCTTACAGATAATTTTATAAAGATTTTCTATATTCCAGAAAAGCACCGTTTTCGTGACGGTGTTCACACAGAACATACAAGCATCGTCGGTAATGTATTTCCCTACGCCTTCGGAATTCACCCCGACAACGAGTTTGTCAACGGCTTTACCGATGAACTTCTTGAGAGAAAAATCAGTACATTTTCCATGTTTTGCACCTTCATTGCACTTGAGGGCGTGATCAGAAATGGCAGAAAAGAACTTATTGCCGAGCTGATGTCCGATGAAGGAGCATGGCTCAGAACCTTACGAGAGGACGGAAAAAGAACCTTCGAGGGCTGGGGCAGGGATACAAAGAAAAACGCTTCTCTTTTTCATCTTGCACTGACCTACGGAGCATTTTTTCTTGCGGATACGGAAATATCGAAAATATTTGAGTAACTACTGTATTTTTTATAAAAATTAATGCTTTTTTTAAAAGCTTTATTTGTGTACAGCAGTTAAAATGTACATGTAAGGAAGTGGTATCTTGAACACTGTAAAAAGAATTATTCTCATGCTGACGGGACTGTTTGTTATGGCTTTGGCTATGGCTTTTCTCTCAGCGGCAAATCTCGGCATTTCTCCCGTACAGTCCCTTGCCTATGTTATTTCAAACAAGTTTCCCGATGTAATATCCTTCGGTACTGCATCGGGTGTCTGGAATATTATACTCGTAGGCGTACAGATATTACTGCTCCGCCGTAAGTTCAAGCTCTGGGAGCTTTTTCAGATTCCTTTGTCACTCTATTTCGCAGTTGCCGTTGACCTTGCAAGAAAAATCGTTACCCTTGCTCCAAGCAGTATGCCTCAACGTCACAATGGCGGCAGGTGTTGCCATTCTCGCAGTCGGCATATTCCTTACAGTAGAGGGCAGACTCGTAATGAACTCCGGTGAAGCAACCGTCAAGGCAATTTCCTCTATTACACACAAAAACTTCGGCAATGTAAAGGTAGCGTTTGACCTGTCAATAGTGGCTTCTGCCGTTATTGCCTCATTTATTCTTTTCGGAAGCTTCAGATTTGATATGATAGGAATAGGAACACTTTGCTCCGCTCTGTTTACAGGCTTTATTGTAAAAGCACTCACAGGAGTAAAGTCACGCATTACAAAATGAATTCTTCGAGAACGCAAATTGAAACCGACATCCAATGCCGCCTTGAGCTTTTGGGTAGACTGGAAAGCGGGGCAGGGTATTCGGGAATAGAGCTGCACCGACACCCTTTTTTTGAGATTTTTTATATCTCTAAGGGTAGCTACAGCGTATTCTTCAATACCAACAGCCAAACGCTTTCAAACGGAGACCTGTATATCATAGCTCCCGATGTCAATCATAGATTTGTAAGTGATAACGGCGGTGAAATGCTCTATGTCGGCATTGCTCTCAACTACGGAGTTGAAGCCGATTTCCCCGATTATTGCAGAGTAAATAACGCAGATGTAGCCGAAACGATGGAGCGCATCTGTTGCAATACCTCCAAAAATGGTGCAGCAGCCCTCCGTTCCTCTCTGCGTGAGCTTATGCTGAAGCTTACAGCGCTTATACTTTCTGTTGTACCCTGTAAAAATACGAGGCAGTCGGATACTCTCTCCGAAAAGGTGAAGGGCTACCTCCGCCACCGCTTCACAGAAAATATAACGCTTAAGGATATTTGTATATGAACCCCCACTATCTCGGCGAATACTTTAAAAAGAACAACGGTATGACATTCAAGGAATATCTGCTTGAGCTGAGAATGCAAAGGGCTTTCACCTATCTCAAGGAGGGACGCATGTCCGTATCACAGACAGCAGATGCAACAGGCTTTGACACAGTGCAGTATTTTTCAACAAAATTCAAGGCTTACTACGGGATTTCCCCCGCAAAATACAGAGAAAAGCTGAAAGGAAAAAACGAATGAAAAGATACCTTTTCGCCAAGCAGTTTGATAAGCTTTCCGTTGACGAGCTGATGACCGTTACCGCCGATATAGGCTTTGACGGTCCTACACTTCTTTTGCGTGACGGTTATTGGACAAGACCTGATGACCTGTCAACGGTCAAGCCTTTTGTCAATACAGCTAAGGAATACGGACTTGAAGTAAAATATGCCGATTCTCCGCTTGTGAATTTTGACGAAGCGGACGAAAAAGCGTTTGCGGTTCTTGCCGAAAACGGAATAAAGAATATCCGTCTCGGCTACATGGGACGCCCCAAAGGCGCTGACATAAGAAATGCAGCCGAAAAGCTGAAGGTGTTTGCCGCAAATGCCGCATCGCTTGCTGAAAAATACGGCATAAGAGCAGTAATACAGCTTCACGGTTGGTTCTATCCCCAAAGCGCAACTGGCGCATATCCCGCAATAAAGGACCTCGACCCCCGTTATATAGGTATAAAAATGGACCCGGGCAACCATGTTTGTCAGGAGGGCTTTGAATTCTGGGACTATCAGGTAGACCTTTTGGGCGAATATATCTGCGCACTCGGTGCAAAGGGGGCGGGAATGTTCCGTGACGGTGATATCAATGTAGATAACGGCTGGGTAAAACGCTTTGTGCCGGCACAAGAGGGTGCTGTAGATTACAGAGAAATTTATTCTCTGCTCTTGAAAAACGGCTTCAACGGTCCTACCGTTCTCATGCCGTTTTACAGCGGTGATGATTATAAAAAAATGCTCATGCTGTTAAAGGATGAGCTTAAGTATATTGACAATTGCTTTGAAAAAGCAAAGGAAGAGGTGAGATAGTGTTTACTATTTGTACTGTAGGTTGTGGTTGGATGTCCTCCACAGGACACGGTCCGTCGCTGAAAAAGTACAGCGAGGACAGAGAAGGTGTAGTCCTTGCAGGCTGTTGCGACCTTGACGAAGCAAGGGCTCGTGAGTACAAGGAAGAATTCGGCTTCAAAAAGCATTGCACTGATTTTAAGCAGATGATAGCCGAGTGCAAGCCCGATGTGGTATCGGTTATTATGCCTGTTAATCTTACAGCAAGTATTGCAACCGAGATAATGAAGCTTAAATGCAATGTAATAATGGAGAAGCCTCCCGGAAAAAACATTGAAGAAACAAACGCTCTTATTGCCACAGCAAAGGAAATGGGAGTCAGCGCAAGAGTTTCCTTCAACCGCCGTTATTTCCCTCTTATTACAGAGGCTGTGAAAAGAATAAAGGCGACAGGGGAGAAGGTGGACTCCGTAGCCTGCCAAATGTACCGCTTCAACCGTCCCGATGCAGATTTTTCTACTACCATAGTCCATGCAATTGATGCTGTGAAGTTTATTGCAGGCTCGGATTTTGTGTCGGCAAAAATGGAATATACTCCTATGCCCGAATTAGGTGAAGGTGTAAAGGACATATTTATGACCTGCCGTTTCGAAAACGGGTCAATCGCACAGATTATCGCTACTCCCAACTGCGGTGCGGTGACCGAAAGGCTTATCGTCAACACACGCAATCATACCTACTTTATCGACCTGCCCGTATGGGGTAACCTTGATACTCCCGGTAAGCTTGTAATTCAGCACGAGGGCAAGGAAAATGAGGTGGTGGACGGCAGAATTCTCACCGATACCGATGAGATGTTCGAGATGTCGGGCTTCTACGGCGCAAATGCCACCTTCTTCGACCTAATAAGAGAGGGCAAGCAGATAATAGACCTTAACACCGCAATTGACTGTGTGAAACTTCAGGATGCAGTAAGAGATAATCTTACCGAATGGCATAAATGAGATAAAACGGCACTTTTGTGCCGTTTTATTGTTGCATATTTTAAAATTGTGTGATAAAATATAACAGCATGTGGCACTTGGAGATACGGATAAGGTACGCATGAGAATATTTAATAACGAGGTATTAATATGTTTGAAACAAAAATTATGGACATTATCCGCTCCTTTGACGAATGTGACTGCGGCAAAAAGCACTATACAGCCGTACAGGATGTTATAATTGAATCGGGCGCTGTAAATCGTGTTGGAGAGATACTAACAAAAAACGGATTTTCAAAGAACCTTCTCCTTGTTGCCGACCGCAACACCTTGAAAGCCTCCGAGGGCATTGTGGAAAGTCTTGACGGCTTTAACGTTACATATAAAATTTACGATAATATCAGAGTTGCTGATATGAAGCACGTAGTTGAGCTTGAGGAAATGATAAAGGACAAGGATATATCAGTTCTCTCGGTTGGCTCGGGCTCTGTAAACGACCCCTGCCGTCTTGCCGCCGCAAATCAGGATAAAAAGCTTTGCATCTTCGGTACAGCTCCATCCATGGACGGCTTTGCATCATACAGCTCACCGATTGTCAATAACGGCTTTAAGGAGAGCTTCCCCGCAAAAAGTCCCGAGGTTATTATCGGAGATACCAAAATACTTGCCAATGCTCCATCATATTTGAAATCATCGGGCTTCGGTGATATGATTGCAAAGTATATCGGACTTGTTGACTGGCAGGTTTCAGCGCTTCTTACAGGAGAGTACTATTGCCCCAAGGTAGCTAAGCTGACACGTGATGCAGTTGATATTCTTATGGGCATGGCAGATAAGGTTACCGTCAACGATGAATACACAGCAGGTAAAATTTTCGAGGCACTTCTTATGACAGGTATCGGTATGAGCTTTACGCAGAATTCACGCCCCGCCAGCGGAAGCGAGCATATTGTATCGCACCTTCTTGAATGTGTTGAGCTGCGTGACGGAATTATTCCCAATTATCACGGCGAGGACGTTGGCGTTGCGACTCTTGAAATGCTCAAGCTTTATAACAGCCTTGCCGACAGAGAGACCATAACAGGCGTCAGTGAAAATGTCGATTGGGACGATGTTTACTCCTTCTACGGCTCAATGGCAGATGATGTCAGAAGAATGAATGAGCCCGATACGATAACACACAGCGTTGATCCTTCGGTTCTTCAGGAAAAGTGGCAGGAGATAAGGGGAATAATAAGGGGAGTGCCGTCATACGATACTTGCCTTGAAGCTATGAAAAAAGCAGGCTGTAAGATAACTGTACAGGACATCGGAAAGGATGAAAAGCTTTTCGCCGACTGTGTGAAGTATTCACCCTATATGAGACGCAGACTTACACTTCTCAGAATGATTGATATGATAAAGTGAAAAAGTAATTGATAATTGATAATTGAGAATTGAAAATTTCGGAGGATTTCGCATAAGCGAAATCGACAAATATAAGAAAATAAAATCCGCCGTAAAAGGCGGATTTCTCATTTATTTTGCATTTTGCATTGTGCATTTCTTTACGTGCTTGCCGTCTCTTTGAATTTTGACGGTGACACGCCTGTTTTTGACTTGAAAAGCCTTGAAAAGTAATGAATGGAAGAGAAGCCGAGCTTTCCCGCAATCTGAGAAATATTCATATCTGTATTGCGTATGAGCTCCTTTGCGCTTGATATCTTCATATCATTGAAGTAGCTTATCACACCGCCGTCAAAGAGTCTTTTCAGCTTTGACGTGCTCATTGAACAGGCAACGGCTATTTCCTCTAACGTCAGATTTTTTTCAATGCTTCTTGAAAGAAAGTGAACTACCTTCATTTTTTCGTCGGTAGGCTTATTTTGATGTTTTGAGGTCACATCCTTGATAAGACTTAACAGCACTAACTCAAGGTTGTTTTTTATTATCTGCAGAGAAGCCTCATCTCCTTTTCCATTGAAATACATACCTCTTTCGTTTGAATTTGGCGGTATGTGGCTAAACAGCTCAAGTCCAACGGAAAAGATTTCATTTATCGCATTTTTTTGCTTTTTGGTTAAAGAAAACGAACGGTTGTAAAGCTCGTCGGGGAGGTGCTCTGCCAGATCGAAGCTGATAATGTAAAGGGTTAATTCGGAGCTTTTTTCCGAGCCACAGTGAAACGAAAGAGGGGCGAATATTATAGCCTCTCCTTCACGCACAACGTGGCATTCACCGTCAATCATTACGTTATTTTCGCCTGATACAACATATACAAGCTCGGGAAAATCGTGTGCTTCGCCTATATGATGGCGTGACGGCTTACTTTCGGTACGGTGAAGCGTAACAACATTCTTGACACTTATCTTGGAGGGGATAAAGGTTTTTTTATAATTCATAAAATGCTCCGATTGTGCAAATTTTATGTCTGTTTATCTAAATACATTCTACTGAATATAGTTTATCATAAGTACAGTAATAATGTCAAGGAGGAAAATAATATGGAAAAATTAAGACTTGGACTTATTGGCTGCGGAGGTATGATGAAGAATCATGCAAGAGCGGTAAACTCTGTTGAAACAGTTGAAATAGTAGCTGTTTGCGACATCATTCGTGAAAGGGCGGAAGAGGTTGCAACAGTACTTAATGCTCCTTTTATCACTACCGATTTTACGGAGATGCTTGATTATGTAGATGCGGTATTGGTAGCACTTCCTCATGACCTTCACTATGAGTGCGGAATGTTCTTTGCCTCGCATAAAAAGCACGTACTTATGGAAAAGCCTCTTTGCAATACAGAGGAGGAGTGCCTCGGTCTTATCAAAAGCTGCGAGGACAATGGCGTGACACTTATGTGTGCATATCCTGTGCGCTTTTGGCCGGGAATTATCAAGCTTAAGGAAATGGTTGACAGCGGAGAATACGGCAGAATAATACAGATGTCTATATGGACAGAACAGCTTACAGTTACAGGTAATATAAACGGCAGACCCAACTGGGGTGCTACCGCAAGACTCGGAGGCGGACAGTTTTTCAGTCACGGATGTCACTATGTAGACCTGCTTTTATGGTTTCTCGGTACTCCCGTAAAGGGCATGCATTTCGGTACAAGGGTTGGCACGGAATGGATGCTTAAAGAGGGTACAAGTGCGGCAATTATGTATTTTGAAAACGGCGCGATAGGCTACCACGGTGCAACGTGGGGCGCAAGGGGTACAAGACTTGGTTATGATTTTCAGATACAGACGGAAAAGGGACTCCTTGAATACGAACACGCATCGGGTGAGGTGAGGCTGTATGACCAAAACACGGCGCATAATCCCGGAGAATCAGAAAACACTGCATACAAGGTAATATGGGAAAGAGGTACAGATGCCTCCAAGGAGACACAGTACGAGATAGCACATTTTGCACATTGTGTAAAAACAGGCGAAAAACCGCTTACAAACGGATATGCTGCACTCCAAGGACTTCGTGCTATATGGCGCATGTACGATGCGGAAAAAACAGGCGTTGTTGCCGACCTTAGTGATTTGTCAATAGATTAAGTTAAAAAAAGAGTGCTTGATGGCGGAAGCACTCTTTTTTAATGTGTAGGAAATTCCTCTTTTATCCAATATCTAAGCTCTCGGAAAATATCTTTGGACTTTTAAACGTTTTGCGTACACCAATTGTTGTTTTGTCCATAAGTGTTTTGTCCATAAAAACCGTTAAATAGTACATTGAATTTTTTTCTGTGTTGGTTTAATATATGCTTGAATAAAACATATGGCGGTGATCTGATAATGAAACAATTAACACTTATACTTATCGGCGGCGGAGACCGCGGAAGCTGTTATCTTAAATATCTGAATTCAAATCCCGATAAATTCAGATTAGTGGGTATAGCAGAGCCTGTTAAGGAAAAGAGAGAGTATTTGAGAAATCTGTACAGTGTACCGCAGGAAAACTGTGTTGAGGATTACAGAGAGCTTCTTAGTCGCCCGAGACTTGCAGATATAGCAATGATATGTACACAGGACAAAATGCACTTTGAGCCTGCAATGTTGGCTATAGAAAAGAAATATCACCTGTTATTGGAAAAGCCTATGTCGATAACCGTTGATGAATGTTATCGAATATATAAGAGTGCTGAGGATAACGGTGTGAAGGGCATTGTCTGCCACGTATTGAGGTATACACCTTTTTATAAAACCATGAAGAGGTTTATTGATGACGGCAAACTGGGTGATGTTATAAACATTGTTCACACAGAGGGAGTTGGTAATGTGCATATGAGCCACAGCTTTGTCAGAGGCAACTGGCGTAAAAGCTGTGAAGCGGCGCCTATGATTTTAGCCAAATGCTGTCATGACACAGACCTGCTGATGTGGCTTGTCGGGGATAGGTGCACCAGAGTTCAGTCTTTCGGAGGACTTACCTATTTTTGCGAAAACAATATCCCGGAAGGTGCAGCAAAGCGTTGTACAGACGGCTGTCCTCATAAGGATACCTGCTTTTATTACGCTCCATCGCTTTACAGAATAGATACTACCGAGGTTCAGCATTTCAGAGCCATTGTGGCAAACAAGTTCAATCCCACGGACGAAGAGGTGGATGAGGCATTAAAGACATCACAGTACGGCAGATGTGTATACCGCTGTGACAATGATGTTGTGGACCATCAAACGGTTAATATTGAGTACGAGGGCGGCAAAACAGCATCTCTTACCATGTCCGGCTTCAATAAAGGCGGCAGAGATACTGTGATTATGGGGACGAAGGGTGAGCTTCGTGCCAATATTGAAGAGGAGCGAATGGAGTTTTATGATTTTGCTTCAAGAACTGTCAGAAGCATATATGACCCTGAGGCTCTGACTGCTGCAGGAGGGCACAGAGGCGGAGATGAGGGAATAATGGCAGACCTGTATGATTATATTGCTCTGGATAAGCCCTCGGATTCCATATCCGACCTTTACACCTCTTGCATGAGTCATCTTGTGTGCTTTGCAGCAGAGGAGGCGAGAGTCAAGGGTACAACTGTTGATATGGAGGAATATGTTAACAGCTTGTAATTTTTAAACTGCTCTTGACACAATTGCTCTTTTGAGGTAAAATAATGCCCAGAGGTGCGGAATATGAAAAAGAAAATTACAAATTGCGAAAGCTGTGTTAACTTTGTCTACGATGAGGAACTTGGCTGTGAGGTTTGCATGGTGAATCTCGACGAGGATGAGTATTTGAAGTACATGGAGAGCTCCTTTGATGCCTGTCCGTATTATCAGCTTTATGACGAATACAAGACGGTAAGACGTCAGAATTGAAACATCTTTATGAGATGTTTCAATTTTTTGTTAAAAAGGTATTGACTTTTCAGATACAGAGTATTATAATTTAGCATATTAAAGTGATAAAGTGAGGAAGTAAGAGTGGATAAATTACATACCCCGGATGTAGATAATCTTTTTCGTGCAATTCTTTGCCTTGAAAGTGTAGAGGAATGCTACCGCTTTTTTGAGGATGCGTGCACGGTAAAGGAAATACTTGATATAGCTCAAAGGCTGAAAGCGGCAAGGATGCTGATGAACGGCGAAAACTATGTGGTGGTTAGCAAAACTACCGGAATGAGCACCGCTACAATCAGCCGTGTTAACAAATGCCTTGAATACGGCGGAGGCGGATACAGAGCTGTGCTTGAAAAGCTCGAGAAGCAGGAGAACGGCAAATGAGAGAAAACGATATACTTAAGAATGAAGAAAAGGCAGTTTTTGCTCTTCGCGCCCTTTATAAGGAATACGGATATCTGCCTTTCAAAATGAGCAAATTTGAGGAGTATGACCTTTATGTGAGGAACAAGGACTTTCTTGTTTCCGATTCTGTTATTACCTTCAATGACACAAACGGCGCTCTCCTTGCTCTCAAACCAGATGTTACACTGTCTATAATAAAGAATACTACAGACCGTCCGGGGTGCAAGGAAAAGGTATATTACAATGAAAATGTATACCGCGTTTCAGGCAGCACTCACCGATTCAAGGAAATAATGCAGACAGGACTTGAATGTATTGGCGATATTGATGCTTATGATATTTTTGAGGTGCTTTATCTTGCCGCAAAGAGTCTTGATACCATTTCATCCGACTTTGCTCTTGATATCTCTCACATGGGCGTTTTCAAGGCATTGCTTGATGCTACAGGTAAGGATGATTATTTCAAGAAGGAGCTGATCCGTCTTGTAGCGGAGAAAAACCGCCATGAAGCCATGGCGCTTCTTAAAGAAAATTCGGTTGACTCAAAAACTGCCGAAAAACTTATATCCTTTATTGACCTTTACGGTTCGCCGGATAAGGTGCTCGCGGCTCTTGACGGTATATGCGATACTACTGACGCGCAATTGTCGCTTAGTTCTCTTAAAAAGCTGTGGTCGCTTCTTTCCCAAACGGAGTATGCAGATAGAATGAGAATAGATTTTTCGGTTATCAATGACATGAATTATTATAACGGAATTGTATTCAAGGGCTTTCTTAACGGTATACCCGAGGGTGTTCTTGCAGGCGGACAGTACGATGCGCTCATGGAGCGTATGGGCAGACGCTCGGGCGCAATAGGTTTTGCTCTTTACCTTGATTTGCTGGAGGATTTCAACCGAGAGGAAAAGGGATACGATGTGGATGTGCTTTTGCTGTACAGTGACAAAACCGATATAAAAAAGGTTTTTGACAGAGTACGCTCGTTGACATCGGCATCTCTTACCGTTACAGCACAGAAGAGCATACCGGAAAAACTCAGATATAAAATGACGGAAAATCTTGACGGGGAGGGAAAGTAAGATGATAAATATAGCTCTTCCCAAGGGTAGACTTGGTGAAAAGGTTTATGCCATGTTTGAAAAAGCAGGCTTCGAATGTCCTTCTATCCATGAAAACAACAGAAAGCTTATATTTGAAAACGAAGAAAAAGGAATAAGATATTTTTGGGTAAAGCCCTCGGACGTATCTATTTATGTTGAGAGAGGAGCCGCTGATATAGGTGTGGCAGGGAAGGATATACTTCTTGAGTATTCACCCGAAATATATGAGCTTCTTGACCTTAACATAGGTAAATGCCGTATGGCGGTTGCGGCCAAAAAGGATTTTTATGACGATAACTCGCGAACTCTTAAGGTAGCAACAAAGTTTGTTAATATAGCAAAGAATTTTTATGCTTCCCGTTGCCGTGATATTGATATAATAAAGCTTAACGGCTCCATTGAGATAGCTCCTATTCTCGGACTGTCCGATGTGATTGTAGATATTGTTGAAACAGGAACGACTCTCAAAGAAAACGACCTTGAAGTTGTAGAAACGGTTGTTCCTATCAGCGCAAGACTTATCGCTAACAAGGCGAGCTTTAAGTTTAAGACAGTTGAAATAGAAAAAATAGTTGACAGTATGAAAGCACAGGTAAAAACCGATGATTAATATATATAAATACGGCGAGGTGCCGAACAGCGAAGTATTCAAAAGAGAAAATATTGCTTCCAATGTTGAGGGAGATGTGGAAAAAATAATTGCCAATGTTGTACTCAACGGAGATAAGGCGCTCTTTGAATACTGCGAAAAATTTGACAAGGTGGTACTTTCCTCTCTTGAGGTAACCGAAGAGGAAATTACGGAAGCATTTGCTTCGGTAGAAGAAAAATTTACAGATATAATTAGAGAAGCCGCTGAAAATATTCGTGAGTTCCACAAGAGACAGGTTACAAACAGCTTCTTTATAAACGGAAAGGACGGCGTGATTACAGGTCAGAGAGTCAGCCCCATCGAAAAGGTTGGACTGTATGTGCCGGGTGGTACAGCCGCATATCCTTCAACGGTGCTTATGGATTCTATTCCCGCAAAAATAGCAGGATGTCATGAGATTGTAATGGTTACACCTCCCATGCGTGACGGTAAGGTAAATCCTGTTATTCTTGCCGCTGCAAAAATTGCGGGCGTTGACAGAATATTCAAGGTAGGCGGCGCTCAAGCGATTGCCGCACTTGCGTACGGCACAGAATCTGTTCCGAAGGTGGACAAAATTGTAGGACCGGGTAATGCATATGTTGCCGAAGCAAAAAAGCAGGTGTTCGGTAAGGTTGCAATTGATATGATAGCAGGTCCCAGCGAGATTCTTGTTGTTGCCGACAGCACCTCGTCTCCTAAGAACGTAGCGGCAGATATGCTTTCTCAGGCTGAGCATGACAAAATGGCAAGTGCTGTTCTTGTAACGGATAGCTTTGATTTTGCCCAAAAGGTCAGCCGAGAGCTTGAAAGACAAATTCCGCTTCTTCCCAGAGCAGAGATAGCAAGAGCCTCAATTGATAACAATGGCAAGATAATAGTTGCGGAAGATGACCTCCTTTTGGCAATTGATATAGCAAACGAGATAGCGCCCGAGCACCTTGAGCTTTGTGTGGACAATCCGTTTGATTACCTTGACAAGGTTCACCATGCAGGTTCAATTTTTATGGGTAAGTACTGTCCCGAAGCGTTGGGGGACTATTTCGCAGGACCGAATCACACACTTCCTACCAGCGGTACAGCCAGATTTTCTTCTCCGCTCAGCGTGGATGATTTTGTCAAGAAATCACAGATAATCTATTATACCAAGGATGCTCTTGATAAGGTTTGTGATAAGGTGGCGTATTTTGCTTCAAAGGAAGGTCTTGATGCACACGCCAAAAGTGCTGTTGTCAGAGGTGAAAATTAATGAGCAGATTTTTCAGCAACACTCACTCGTCACTTATACCCTATGTACCGGGTGAACAGTTAAACGATAAAAAATATATAAAGCTCAACACTAACGAGTCTCCTTATCCTCCGTCTCCCGCAGTGGAGCGTGCAGTGACAGAGGAGACCTCACGCCTGATGCTTTATCCCGATCCCGACTGTAAGACTCTTATTAAAAAGTTGGCTGAGGTTTACGGATTGAGTGCAGACTGTGTGGTTGTTACAAACGGCTCGGATGAAATACTTAATTTTGCTTTTCTTGCTTTTTGTGATAAAGAGCATCCTGTGGTATTTCCCGACCATACCTATGGATTTTATAAGGTGTTTGCACAGCTTTATAATCTTCCTTATGAGGAAATACCATTGAGGGACGATTTTACGGTATGTGTTGAGGACTATATAGGAATTAACAAAAATATATTTATTGCAAATCCCAACGCTCCTACAGGTATAGCACTCCCTCTTTCTGATATCGAAAGAATAGTTGAGTCAAACCCCGATAATGTAGTTGTTGTGGATGAGGCATACGTTGATTTCGGCGGTGAGAGCGCTGTCGGACTTATAGAAAAGTATCCCAACCTTTTGGTGACACAGACATTTTCAAAGGCTCGTTCTCTTGCGGGTGCAAGATTGGGTATGGGCTTTGCATGCCCCGAGCTGATTGCCGATATAAACACTCTCCGCTATTCAACAAACCCCTATAACATTAACCGTCTTACAATGGCTGCAGGAGTTGCCGCACTTGAGGAAAACGGCTATTATACAGAAAATTGCAAAAAAATAATCAAGGCACGGGAGTATACTGCTGCGTCTCTTGAAAAATTGGGCTTTCAGGTGCTTGATTCCAAAACAAATTTTGTGTTTGCCAAGAGTGATGTTATAGGTGGAGAAGAGCTGTACAAAAAGCTTCGTGACCGCGGAATACTTATCCGCCATTTCACAAAGCCGCGTATTTCCGACTTCAACAGAATAACCGTGGGCACACAGGAGCAGATGGAGACTCTTATCGATGCAGTAAAACAGATACTGGAGGAAAAAATATGAGAAGGTCAAAAATAGACAGAAACACAGCCGAGACACAGATCTCTCTTTCTATTGATCTTGACGGAAAGGGAAGAGGGAAAATTGATACAGGATGCGGTTTTCTTGACCATATGCTCACTCTTTTTGCAAAGCATTCCCGCTTTGACCTGGAGGTTGTTTGCAAGGGAGATACCTATGTGGATTATCACCACACAGCGGAGGACATAGGTATAGCCTTGGGAAAAGCCTTTGCATTGGCGCTGGGGGATAAAAAGGGGATTGTCCGCTATGCAGATACGACGCTTCCCATGGATGAGACACTCATTCTTTCGGCTCTTGATATATCCGGCAGAGCATATCTTGCTTATGATGTTGAGATATTCACAGCCAAGGTGGGTGACTTCGATACCGAGCTTTCGGAGGAATTCTGGATGGCATTTGTCAGGGAAGCAGGTGTTACACTTCACATAAGAAAGATGGCTGGAACAAATTCTCATCACATTATAGAAGGCACATTCAAATCGGTTGCAAGGACACTCAGAAAAGCAACACGTATAGACCCTGAACTTGATGGTGAGGTGCCGTCCACAAAAGGAGTACTTTAATGATAGCACTTATTGATTACGGCGTTGGAAATCTTTTTTCCCTTAAATCATCTCTCAACGCTGTCGGCGCAGATGTTACTGTTACAGCAGACCCGGATATAATACGTAATTCAGATAAAATAATTCTTCCCGGAGTAGGTGCTTTCGGGGATGCCGCAAATAAGCTTCGGTCAACAGGGCTTGATAAGGTCATTGTTGACGAGGTGAGAGGCGGAAAAAAGATTTTCGGTATATGTCTCGGTATGCAACTGCTTTTTGAAAAAAGCCTTGAGTATGGAGAACATTGCGGATTGGGACTTCTCAAAGGCAGTGTAGTGCCTATGGAGGGAAAGCTGCCCGCCGAACTGAAGATACCGCATATTGGTTGGAATGCTCTCATAACAAAGAAGGAGCATCCGATTTTTAAGTATATAAAAGACGGAGATTGTGTGTATTTTGTACACTCATATTATGCCGCTGATTGTGAGGACAGCCTTCTTGCAACTGCGGAATACGGAAAAGAGCTTACAGCGGCTGTTGCTCTCGGAAATGTAACAGGTACGCAGTTTCACCCTGAAAAAAGCGGTGATGTAGGACTTTCGATACTTCGTGCCTTTGCGGAATGGGAGGATTGAAATGAATATTTTTCCTGCAATAGACCTTTATGACAAAAAGGCTGTAAGACTACTAAAGGGTGACTATGCTCAAATGACGGTCTACAGCGACAACCCTATAGAGATAGCTCGTGACTTTGAGGCTTGCGGCGCAGAATATATACATATGGTTGACCTTGAAGGCGCAAAGGACGGAACTACTCCCAATCTTTCGGTGGTTGAGGATATCGCAAAAAATACAAGTCTGTTTGTCGAAATAGGCGGCGGTATAAGAAATATGGACACGCTTGACAAATACTTTGATGCAGGTGTAGAACGAGCCATTCTCGGAACAGCTGCAATAAATGACAGCGAATTTCTGAAAAATGCCCTTGCAAAATACGGCAGTAAAATAGCTGTCGGGGCTGACGTAAAGGATGGCAGAATCGCAATAAAGGGTTGGCTGGAAACAGCTCCGGTCACTCTCGATGAATTTCTTGACTCCATGCAGAGACTTGGTGTTGATACTGTAATTTGTACAGATATATCAAAAGACGGTGCAATGTCAGGTACAAATCTGGAAATGTACAGAGCTTTATCCGAAAAGTATTCAATGAATATTACTGCTTCGGGCGGTGTGTCGAGTATAGATGATATAAAAGAACTCCGCAGGATGAAGCTGTATGGTGCAATAATAGGTAAAGCCTATTACACAGGAGCAATAGACCTGAGAGAAGCAATAGAGGTGGCAAAATGATAACAAAAAGAATAATCCCCTGCCTTGATGTAAAGGACGGCAGAGTTGTAAAGGGAGTAAACTTTCTCGGTCTTGCAGACGTCTCATCTCCTGTGAAGCTTGCCAAATTCTATTCAGACAGCGGTGCCGATGAGTTTGTCTTTTACGATATAACCGCATCGGCAGAGGGCAGAGCTTTGTTTACAGATATTCTTACGCAGGTTGCGAGTACGATTTTTGTACCGCTTACTGTCGGAGGAGGCATCAACACTGTTGATGATTTTGACAGAGTGCTCAAATGCGGTGCCGATAAGGTCAGCGTAAATTCGGGCGCTATCAAAAATCCGCGTCTTATTGAAGAAGCCGCAAAGAAGTACGGAAATCAGTGCGTTGTTATCTCTGCAGATGTAAAGCGTGTCGACGGTGTTTTCAGAGTTTTTGCCAAGGGAGGCAGAGAAAATACCGGTATGGAAGCAATCGATTGGATAAAGCATGCTGTTGACCTGGGTGCAGGCGAGGTAGTTGTAAACTCTATTGATACAGACGGTGTAAAGAAGGGCTTTGACCTTGAAATGCTTGATGCAGTTTTAAATGCGGTAAATGTGCCTGTTATAGCATCGGGAGGAGCGGGTTCAAAGGAGGACTTTGTCACGCTGTTCAAAACATTGCCTACAGTTGATGCGGGACTTGCCGCATCGGTATTCCACTTTGGCGAGATTGAGATAAAGGACCTGAAACAGGACCTTAGAAATAACGGTATTACAGTGAGGTTATAAATAATGATAAATATAGACGAACTTAAATTTGATGAAAAGGGACTTATTCCTGCAGTTGTTGTGGATTCAATCAACGGTGAGGTTCTGACACTTGCTTATATGAATAAGGAGAGTCTCAAGGTTTCCATAGAAAAAGGACTGACTTGCTTCTGGAGCCGTTCGAGAAACGAGCTTTGGCTCAAGGGCGAGACAAGCGGTAATTACCAGCATATTGTGTCCATTACGGCTGACTGTGACAAGGATTCTCTTGTTGTGGTGGTTGAAAAGGATGGACCTGCCTGCCACGAAGGAACAAATTCCTGCTTTACAAATCCTGTATATCAGAGCGAAGAGCTTCATCAGTTTACGCTTGATTCTCTTGCCGAGCTTTTGCAGGGAAGAATGAAGGATAAGCCCGAAGGCTCATATACTACCTATCTTTTTGAAAAGGGTATCGACAAGATACTGAAAAAGGTGGGTGAGGAGTGTACAGAGGTAATAATTGCAGGTAAAGCTGACGATAAGAAGGAGACAATTTATGAAATTGCTGACCTTGCATACCATGTAATGGTCCTTATGACACAAATGGGTATCAGTGTAGAAGAGGTACACCGTGAACTTGCTTCACGTCATATAATCGACAAAAAAGTCAAGCAGGAGAAAATGACAAAATGACACTTTCCCCATTCCATACCCACTGTACTTTTTGTGACGGAAAAAATACTGCTGAGGAGATGGTGCTTGAAGCTATTCGCCTTGGCTGTCCTCAGATAGGATTTTCCTCTCATTCTTATATGGCGCACGAAGACAGATGGGGAATGCCCTTTGATGTGGAGAAGAAATACAAGAAAGAGATACTCCGTTTAAAGGACAGATACAGCGATAAAATAAAGATATTTATGGGCATAGAGTATGATTGGTATTCGGATTTTGATGTTTCAGATTATGACTATGTAATAGGCTCTGTTCACTATATCCAAAAAGGAAGTTATTTTATTCCTCTTGATGAAACAGCGGACCATCATAAGAATGCAATAAGAGAGTATTACAATGGGGATGCCGATGCTCTTGCCCAAGAATATTACAATATGATGTCTCTTCTGTGGGACAGAACGGGCTGTGATATAATAGCTCATTTTGACCTCATTACAAAATTTAATGAGCGTGAAGAAATATACACCGAGACACCGCGGTATAAGGAGGCAGCCCTTTGCGCTTGCCGCAAGCTTGCTGATAAACCTGTTGTATTTGAAATAAATACAGGTGCAATTTCACGCGGTTACCGAACTTCACCATATCCTGCACCTTTTATTCTTGATGAGCTCATAACGCTTAGTGCCCCTCTTGTTATTACACCCGATACGCATTCAAAGGAGTCTATTCTTTGTTCAATGCAGGAGGTTGCCGAACATCTGGAAGAAAGAAAATATCCCTATCTTTCCACGATGGAGGATGTGCTGAAAATTTCTCGAAAAAAATAAAGATTTTTTAAAAAATCTATTGACAAATGAGGAGACTCGTGGTATTATATTATCCGTTGAGTCGCGTATGCCTCTGTAGCTCAGTTGGTAGAGCAGAGGACTGAAAATCCTCGTGTCGTTGGTTCGATTCCGACCGGAGGCACCAGATGCGACTCTCGCCATGCGGATTTAGCTCATTTGGTAGAGCGCGACCTTGCCAAGGTCGAGGTGG
>CAZYTA010000013.1:0-55681 GCA_964650465.1 uncultured Oscillospiraceae bacterium
TATTTTAACACCTTGCAACATCATTCGACACAATTTTTACTTGTGTCAAGACGGGCTAAAAATATAGTAATTCAGATTTAATTATGCAACAAAACCTGATGAGTCCTCAAAATGTTCACCCACTATATCGTTGTAATTTATCCATTTTCCGCTAGCAACTCTCATAAATGCAATTGCACATTTTATAACCCTCTTTAACATCATAACTGCAAGCACTGTTATGATGGAATATTTAAGCTTTATGCCAAGTATAAACCCGAGCACGAGCGACCATGCATACACAGGAACCACATCATAAAGCATCGCCTTCTTACTGTCGCCGCCTGCTCTCATTACACCCATTATAAGAGTGCTTGCAAGAGCCCGGAACGGCATATAAAACGCATATATAGCTATAAGCCACATAGTGAGCGACTGCGTTTCAGTTTCTAACCCCGAGAAGAAGAATTTAACATACGGGATGTTTATCGCAAGCATAAGTATCATAACGCCAACACCTACATAAAAACCCGCAAAGGCGTATTTTCGGGCAAATTCCTTTGCCTCTTCCAGCTTTTTCTCGCCTATGCTGCAGCTTATAGTAACACAAGCACCTATTGCTATGCCATAGAAAAACGCATTACCAAGGTTTTCAAGCTGACGCGCTATACTTACCGCACTTACAGCACTGTTACCCATACGTCCGAATATTGCATTAAATGCTGATATGCCAAATCCCCACAAGCTTTCGTTTAAAATAACCGCATAAGTTTTATGTACAAAATCTCCTATTGCCTTCGGCTTCAAATATTTTATATCAGAAAGTTTGAAAACATATTCCTTATCTTCATATTTTGCTATACTTATAAGGAATATAACTGTTTCAACAAGCTTTGATATAAGTGTTGAAATTGCCGCCCCCGCAACACCAATTGCCGGGATAAAACCAACTCCGTATATGAGAATAAAGTTTAATGCCGTCTTTATACTAAGCGATACCATAGTTGCTATCATGGGTATTTTGGGCTGTTTTACGGAACGGAAAAATGCCACATATGAGTTTGACAGGCTATACAAAAGAAAAGTTGGTGTGATTATAAGAAGATAAAGCACACCATCTTTTATAGTCTGGGCATCGTTTGTGAAAAATCCAAGCGATATATATGGAAAAAACAAGCAAAACAACATAATAACAAGGTTAATGGAAAGCGAAAAAAACAGTGTGATGCTGAATGTTTCTCTCATCCCTTCAGGGTTTCTCTCCCCAAAGTTTCTTGAAAGGTATACAGAAGCACCGCTTGTAATACCAAAGCTTATAAGGCTCACTATGTAGAAAAGCTGGTTTGCAAGCGATACTGCCGCGACAGCGGTTTCTCCCATATTACTTATAACTGATACGTCGATTATTCCAAGTATAGCAGACGACATATTCTGCATTGCTATCGGTATAGAAAAACTTAATACCATTTTCCAAAATGCCTTTTCAGGGAAAATGTTTTTATATGATTTTGCTTTTAACAAACTCATTTTATGCTTCTCCTTTAGCCTTTTTTTAAAATCAATTTGCCTTCTTTTCTGCCGTTATACACCGCATCCTTGACTACGATCTCGCCGCCAAGTATAACGTAGTTTAGTCCCTCGGCACGATTGTTGCAATCGGTAAAGTCAGATTTGTCAATTATTTTTTCTGCATCAAAAATACATATATCTGCATCCATGCCTTCCCATATAAAACCCTTGGTATTAAGTCCGTATACGCGTGCAGGCATTGATGTCATCTTGCGTATCATTTCAGGAAGGGATACAACATTTTTCTCCCTTACATATCTGCCGATAGCTCGCGGGAATGAGCCTTTTGTACGAGGATGAAAACTTGTTTTTCCCTTTGCAACGCTTGCATCTGTGCATATCATTGCTCTTGGATGTGCCATAACGGTCATAACATCCTCATCGCACATGGTAAAGTAACAACAACTGCATTTGTTATCGCTTTTGTATATCATATCGAGTATGGTGTCGTACTCGTCTTTTCCATGAAGCTTGGCGACTTCAGGAACAAATAATCCCTCATACTCAGGATATCCCTCGCACTTTGCGACCTGTACCCATGAATAGTCATTTGCCCACCACATAGAGTCGTTCCACTCTTTCATCTTGGCGCGCTCATCGGCATTTTCGAGTCTTTTTATTAAATCTCTGCCCGAATCAGGAACGAAGGTTACTGATGCTGTAGTATGAGTAGCCACATATGGATACACATCAAGGTACACCTCGATTCCCTCTTTGTTCGCCTCATCTATAAGACGAAGTGTATGCGTTACCTTTCCCCAGTTTTCAGGCGAGCCGCATGCTTTATGGTGCGAAAGTACACCTCTTACACCGGATTTCCTTATTATATCTATAAATTCATTAGTCGCTTTAACAAGCATATTTGATTCGCTTCTGATATGTGCCGCAGCCAATCCTTCATATTCCTTCACCACTTTTGCAAGTTCTATTAGTTCATCTGTGTCAGCATAGCTGCTTGGCGGATATATAAGACCAAAAGAAATACCCAGCGCGCCATGTTCCATAGCGTCACGAAGAAGCAATTTCATTTTCATGAGTTCCTCGCCTGACGGTTTTTCCTGACTCATTCCCATAGCTGCTTTTCTTATAGCGCCATGTCCTACAAAGCACATATTATTTGATCCAAGGGGAATATTCTTTGCTACATCTGCAAAGCTACCAAAAGTCTTTAAAACATCTGACAGCTTGCCAATACCGTCTATGTACTTATCGTCTTTTTCTTCGACATTTTTTGGTGCGATAGAACTACCGCACTGACCTGCTATAGAAGTGGTTATTCCCTGCTCTATCTTTTCTGTCATATCAGGATATTCTAATATTGCATTGTCGCTGTGGCTGTGCGAATCAATAAATCCCGGAGTAACAACAAGTCCGTTAGCGTCAATAATTTCAAGACTTTCATCTGTAATTTTTTTTGAAATACGTACAATTCTTCCGTTAGTTATTGCTATGTCACTGTAATATGCCGGAGAACCGGTACCATCAATTACAACTCCGTTTTTTATTGTTAAATCATACATATCAAAAACTCCTTTTTTGCAAATTTTGGCACAATCCGCGTTATAAGGGATATAAGGTTTAGATGCCACTTATTTTTAATAATAGTTCATACAAAGTTAAGAGCAAAAAATCATTATTCCCATACTTTTTTTAATATCGCATATTGTATGGTTTTCATGTTTATGTATACCATTTGGATAGCTTCCGAAATATGCGAATTACTAATAAATTATATCAAACCCGATTTATGGCTACAATAACCCTATTATAATTATGTATTTTATATTATATCACATTCAGGTTTAAAATTCAATAATTTAGGGAAAATTGTCAGTGCGAATTTTTATTTTTTTACAAATAATCCGTCTGTATATTTTAACTAATTCATTATAAAGAGGTTTTCTCTGATAGCTACCGGTACGGTAAGGAGTGGTGCATGAAAAAATTATAAAAAGAACACCGATTTCCGTACCGGCAGTAACAGATTGAAGAATATCTATGTAAAAACTCTGCTGTTTTTCGCAGAGGATTTACCTTCCTTTATTTCTAAATACTCCCGGATGATCCGCTTGAAAAATTCCAAAACGAATATTCTCCGCATATGGTCATCAATTTCCAAATAGATTCCGGGCTTTCGTTCTTTATATAAAACAACCTGATAGAAGTATTCTTTGAATAATTCTTTGGTTGACTCTTCCCTTCTTCGTGATTCACCGATATATCTGTTCATCTCATGTCGTAAATACTCCGGTGTAAACTTTTTCGTAAGAACTTTGTACAAGACAATTCCAAGCTCTTCCCCGATGAATTTCTTTGTGTCGACATTTATATCTATTTTACTCAAACACTGTAAAGATGGCTCAAACCCGCATAAACACTGAGGATTTTCAATGTCATCTAAATTCTATATCCTTTTTATGATTTTGTCAAGCTAGGGACAAAAAATTTATATTTGTTATTCATCATCTTTTGATATATCTTCAATCAAATTAACCACAACCTGATTTAGTTCAGTTGCATTTTTTAGTGTGATAACAGATTTCCCCGTCCTTCGCTCAACTTCCTTTCTTGCAACACCGGCAGCTTCGCCGCCGCTTTTGGTGATGGGATTGATTGAATTATACGAAGAATTCCGGCAGTATCTGCTGCTTGTATCTTTCTTTTTTTGCCATCCAAAGCAATCATTTCAACAGGGGTACAAATTGTACCCCACTTGGAATTAAGTTCTGTATCACGGCTACGCATCTTTTTTATGTATTGTTTAACATCTCTGCTATCAGTTAAGATTTCTACAACATCAACAACAGAAAAATACCATTCTTCTGTTTCTTCATTCCAAGCAGTTCTTATTCTTTTATCTTCAAATATTTGTATTTTGTTATCCATATGTATAACCTTTTCAATAAATTTTGAGACCTGACACGATACACTTGGGTCAAATAAATTAAATTCACTTTCAACACGCAAAGTTCATTTAGCTTGCATCGGCAAATTTGGCTGAATTCATTCTATCACATTTGTCCTCCACTTACAAGGCAAAGCGTAATGTTTGCAAATCAACTGCAGGTTGATTATACAATAATGTGAGAAAAAAAGCAACAGTTTTGAAAATATACTTGCTTTTTTTCTTAATAAAGGGTAAAATAAAAAGCGGTGAGCCGCCGTCGGCAAATCCCGCCTATCGTTGACTTGTAAGTAACAAAACAAAGCAAGCCGGCGAGCTTGTTTTGGAGGGATTTTCCGTATATTAAAACACAAGAAAATTTGTTGATTAAGGAGTTTTTTATGAAGAAGTTTTTGATATCAATGGTTCTTATTTTTACAGTATTTCTCATTGCCTGCGGTGAGGAAACCGCAAAATGGACTGTCAGCGACTACGCACCCGAAGGTAAGACGGCACAGCTTCAGGCAACCCCTGCTCTTACAAACACCATAGCCTATACCGCAAGCGAAAACCCCATTGACGATTACTTTGATTATTATATAGGCGATGCATCCCTTCTTGAAGGCATTGCCGAATATGTGTACCTGACCTCTGCCGAGACAGCTGTTGCAGAAGCAGGAATATTTAAGGTAAAGGACAAAGAGACCGCCGATGCCCTCCTTGCCGCCTTTGACACAAGAGCACAGAATCTTGCAATTACATTTGAAAACTATTCACCCGAGGACACAGCCATTGCACAGAACATGAAAAAAGGCTCTTTTGACGACATAGTATGGTTTGTTGCATCCTCTGACAATGACAGTGTAAAGGCAATCATAGAAAAATGACAGACCTTTCGGCAACACCCGTCTCTTCTATTAAGGGAGTGGGTACAAAGACAGCAGGGGCACTTATAAAGGCAGGTATAAACACCTGCCTTGACTTGTTGCGCCTGTATCCGAGGATATATGAGGACAGAACGCCCCGTTATCTTATTGAGGATGCCCCTCTCGATGCGAAGGTCGCCTTGATAATGCGAGTCACCACCTCGCCAAGAATAGGCTACACCCCCACAGGCAAGCGTATAGTGCGTTTTTCTGCAAGACAGCGTGAAAATTCTCCTGCCGTACAAATTGCTTTTTTTAATCAGACATATCTTGCAAACGCCTTTCATGTGGGAAGCGACTACCGCTTTTACGGCAAGATATCCAAAGGAAACAGCGGATATTTTATGTTTTCTCCTTCATTTGAGCCTGTTGAGGCAATGACCGCCGACACAATACCCGTATATTCACCCCAAGGCTCACTGTCATCGGGAAAAATAGCAAAGCTTATAAAAACACTGCTTAGTTCAATCCATCCCTCGGATATTACCGATACACTTCCCGATTCGGTCAGACGTGAAAATATGCTTATGCCTCTGGGAAACGCACTCTTTGAAATACACTGTCCGACAGACAGCGTGCTTCTTAACAGGGCAAAGGAAAGGCTTATATTCGATGAGCTGTTTGAATTTTCTCTTGCCGCCGAAAGAATGAGACGCCGTGAGGACACCGAAACAGCACCCCCCATGGAAAAGGTAGACCTGTCTTTGTTTATAAAGGCGCTCCCCTTTCCTCTCACAGGAGCACAAAAGCGCTCACTGTCCGAAATAGAAAACGACTTGACATCAACAGTACAGCCCCACCGTGCCATGCGCCGTCTTTTGCAGGGGGATGTAGGCTCGGGAAAAACCGCTGTTGCGGCAGGAGCCATATACATAGCAATGAAAAACGGCGGTAAAGCGTACCTTATGGCACCAACCGAAATACTCGCCTGTCAGCATTACGAAACACTTAAGGCTCTGTTTGAGCCATTGGGCTTCAGGGTATTGCTTCTGACGGGCTCGACCTCGGCAAAGGAAAGACGCAATATACGTGAGTGGCTGTTACTCCATGAGCCTCTTTTGCTGGTAGGTACTCACGCACTGTTTGAAGAAGAAACAGTACCCTATAATCTGAGTCTTGTCATAACCGACGAACAGCACCGCTTCGGCGTAAATCAGCGTGAAAAGCTGTTGTCAAGGGCAACAGTACGCAACAATATGGTAATGTCGGCTACGCCTATCCCAAGAACACTTGCCATGTTTCTTTATGCAGGACTCGATGTTTCCATACTGGATGAGCTTCCCCCGGGCAGACAAGAGATATCCACATTACTTATACCGCCCTCCAAGCGTGAGCGTATGTACGGCTTTATAGAAAGCGAAATCGCCAACGGGCATCAGGCTTATATCATATGCCCTCTTGTAGAGGAGAGCGAAGAGGACACCCTTGAGCGTGAGGTTTCGGGCAAGGGAACTCTTATGTCTGCAACCGAAATGGCTGAAGGTCTGAAAAAACGCTTTGAAAAATACTCTGTTGGCTTACTCCACGGAAAAATGAAGGCGGCAGACAAAAACGCCGTCATGGAAGGCTTTGCGAGAGGCGACATACAGATACTGGTATCAACCACAGTAGTCGAGGTAGGAGTAAACGTACCCAACGCCACTGTTATGGCAATAGAGGATGCTGACCGATTCGGACTTGCACAGCTCCATCAGCTTCGGGGACGTATCGGAAGAGGCAAGGATAAATCATGGTGCATATTCATTACTTCCACGAAGAGCCATGAAGCGCTTGCCCGTCTTGAATTTATGACAAAATGTAACGACGGTTTCAAAATTGCGGAATATGACCTGGAACAGCGAGGTCCCGGTGATTTCTTCGGAGAAAGACAGCACGGAGAACTTCAGCTCCCTCTTGCCGCAACCTCCGCAGATACATCACTGTTCAAAAAAGCCGCAGACTCGGCTAAAAGATATCTTGAAAACAGTTGAAAGGAATCAATAATGGCAAAATTTAACAATGCCGCTCTTTCTCCCGCTATAATAGAAGAAAACGGTACGGAATATACGGCACAAAAGATAAGCGAAGCAGACGGACTCATTACCTATTCTCTTCCCGATTACTCAATAACTGATACAATTAAGCCAAAGACCGACGGTATAACCTCCGTTGAAAGAAGAATAACCAATACATCAAAGCGTGAAAAAACATTTAAAAGCATCATAGAGGCTATCACGCTTTTTGTGCCGGAGCAGTACATAATCCCCTGTCTTATTTACAACGGAAACCGCATAGGAAAGGCAAACACCCCAAAGGGCTTGGACTATCAGGGTCAGCCTTGGGTATTTGCCTATGACAGAATGGGTATCCCCTCCTGCACAATTACAGAAAATAAAGAATCGGGCTTTGCACTTTTTGCCTCAGCAAGAGATGCTGTAAGTCTTGAAAGCGCCTGTTCTCTCTTGAAAAACAGCAACGGTACATTTAAGCACCGCATATATCACCCTGTGACAGAAGCGCCCGTAAGCTATACAGGCAAGGATAGAATGACCGACCGCTTGGACAGATACTTTACCCTTCAGCCTAATGAATCGGTGACGGTTGAAGTGCTTGCTTTTGAATGTACTCCGATGTGGGAAAATTATACCTCGGCAAATCTTATCGATTCTCTCTGCTCAGCCTTTGATATGAAAAAAACTCCCGCCTTGCCCTCGGACAGGGTATGGGAGCTTGGTATCTCATATATAAAGTCACTGCTGTACAAATACCGGGGGCATGATATGATAGTCACACATTTTGCCCCCAACGCCTACGCACGAATGAGCTGCGGACTTCTGTCAGACCAAGCCCTTTCGGAGCTTCTCGCAAATCCCGAAAACACAAAGCTTGTAACTCACGAGCGCTTTGAGCTGGGGTGGGCTGACCAGGGAATGCTCAATGCCCGACATCTGGCAAATGAAGCATTGAAAAACAAAGACAAAGAGCTGCTTGACACAGCTATTGGTATCTTTGACAGCTGGATTTCCACACAGAGAGAAAACGGTCTGCTTTATGCCCTGTTTGAAAGAAACTTCGGAGAGCAAAAGCCCGAGCACCGCACGGTTGATACCTGCAATATGGGTTGGGCAATGCGTGAAGCAGTAGAAATGCATTCAATGCTGGCAAAGAACGGCATTGACAAGCCCGAATATCTCACCTTCGCCAAAAGACTTGCCGACTTCTTTGTAAACAACTACAGTGACGAGGCAGGCTTTGGAAAGCTTTGGAGCATTGACGGTGAATGTATAGATTCAAAAGGCAGTGTGGGCGGCTTCGTGCTTCTGGGTATTTTGTATGTTTATTCGGCAACAAAGGACAAAAGATATCTGGACTGTGCCGTAAAGGCAAGCGACCTGTATTTTGAACGCGACCTTGACAAATTTGTTTGCCTTGCAGGAGCGCTTGACTGCGAATCTGTGGATAAAGAATCCGCATACCCCTTTATCAAGTCGTCCCTTATGCTCTATGATATAACAAACAAGGATATCTACCTTGAGCGTGCACAAAAAGCGGCATACTACTTTACTTCGTGGATGTTTTTCTATGATGTCATCACCTCTGCCGACAGCGATTTCAATGTCTACGGTTATCACACAACCGGAGGTACGGCAATTTCAGCCGAGCACAACGCAATAGATGCCTGGGCTTCCATAACCGTACCCGACCTGTGGAGGCTTTATAAGCTGACAGGCAAGAAAAACTGGCTGAAAACAGCCAAAGCTATGTGGTGTAACTCTATTTTAGGCATTGCCACAGAGGACAATAGAGAATTTCACGGACAGATACGCCCTGTGGGAAGCCAAAACGAAGGCTTCTTCCAGTGCAGATGGACAAAATACCGTCCCACCTGTGAGGACAGAGGGCATTTCAACGATTGCCTTTCCGCTTGGTGCGGAGCCTTCAGGCTATACGCCATAGAGCAACTGAAGGACAACGACGGAAGAGAAATATTTGAATAAAGCACACTTGAAAGGACAAGCAAAAATGAAAACGTCAACAGAGATTGCAAGCATTTACAGACAGGTCGGTGAGGAAAGAGCCATTGAGCTTGTGGCTAAGGCAGGCTTTGATGCCTGGGACTTTTCCATGAGTGCATATTTTACCTATGATTGGAACAAGAGGGTCGTTCTCGACAAGGTCTGCCCCTTCAGAAGCAGTGAGTATCTTCCCTTTGTGAGAAGGCTCAAGCAGGTGGGTCTCGACAACGGCATTCACTGCAACCAGTCTCACGCACCGTTCCCCTCTCACGTGAAGGAGATTGCGGATTACTTCAAGCGTTCCATAGAATGCACTGCCGAGGCAGGCGGTAATATCTGCGTAATACACCCTGACAATCACAGAACAGCAGCAGAAAATGCCGAAATGTACAACGGTCTTTTACCCTTCGCAAAGGAATACGGAGTGAAGATAGCCACCGAAAATATGTGGGGCTGGAACACCGAGACCAACAGAGCGGATTTTGCGGTATGTGCCACAGCCGAAAGCTTCAAGGAGCATCTTGACCTTGTAAACGACGATTACCTCGTTGCCTGCGTGGATATAGGCCACGCCGAGATGATGGGCGATATGGTATCGGCATATGAGCTTATCAAGGCACTGGGTGACAAGGTACAAGCTCTGCACATTCACGACAACGACCGTTGGCATGACTCCCATCAGATACCCTTCTCAATGGACATCGACTTCACAAGGGTAGCAAAAGCTCTCAAGGAGATAAACTACCAAGGCTATCTTACCCTCGAATGCGATGCTTACATAAAATCTGCTGAAAACATCGAAGAAAAGGTAAAAAACCTATGCCTTGCGGTAAAACGTCTTGACAAGATGATAGAAGGATGAACAATGAAGGTTTCTACGGAAATAGCAAGTATATACAAACAGGTAGGAATAGAACGGTCAATCGAGCTTGTGGCAAAGGCGGGCTTTGATGCCTGGGATTTTACCATGACGGCGCTTTGCCAATGGGATAAGAAGAACGGCAGAATAGCATCGACCGACTCTCCCTTTCTCAAAGACAATTACCTTGCCTTTGCAAGAAGGCTGAAGCAAATAGGGCTGGACAACGGCATACACTGCAACCAATCCCACGTACCATATCCAATGTACGTCAAAGAAATAGCCGACTATGCAAAGCGTGCCATTGAATGTACCGCCGAGGCAGGCGCAAATATTTGTGTAATTCATCCTATGAATCACAACCCGTCAGAGGATAATGCCGAAATGTACAATGAGCTTCTCCCCTTTGCAAAGGAACACGGAGTAAAAATAGCCACAGAAAATATGTGGAAATGGAATACAGAAGCCGATAAAGCGGAATTTGCCGCCTGCGCCACGGCAGAGAATTTCAATAAGCTTCTCAGCCTTGTAGACGACGATTATCTGGTGGCGTGTGTGGATATAGGTCACTCCGAAATTATGGGTGATACAGTGTCGGCATACGGGCTTATCAAGGCATTGGGCGGCAAGGTACAGGCTCTGCACATCCACGATAACGACCGTTGGCACGATTCCCATCAGATACCCTTCTCAATGGACATCGACTTCACAATGGTAGCAAGGGCGCTGAAGGAAATAAACTACCAAGGCTATCTCACTCTGGAGGCGTACAGCTATATAACCGCCCCCGACGGCATTGAGGAAAAGGTAAAGGAGCTTTGCAACAGCATAAAGAGGCTTGATGAGATGATAATGGAAGCATAAAATCAGGGGCTGTAAAAAAACTCAATTGAGTTTTTTACAGCCCCTCTATTTGTTACATCTCACATTCCATAATAAGAGGATAGTGGTCGGAAATTTTTGTGTCAACAACGGTAAGTGAAAGCGGTTTTATTTCCTTTGATACGAAAATGTAGTCGATATGCTGTTTTTTCACTCCGTCATAAGTGCCAAAGGTATAGAATTCACCGCCGTTGAAAAGCGGCGCTGTATCGGTAAGTCTTGCTCTTATCTTTTCAAGAGACGGGAAATCGGGTGACATATTGAAATCGCCCATAAGAATAACGGGTGTATCAAGAGAATCAATAATAGCGCAAAGGGTATCCACGCAGTTAATCTTTTCTTCTTCGGAAAGCCCCGAATGAGTCTGAAGGAAGGTAACAACCTTACCGTCAAGGTCAACCTTTACCCTGAGTATTGCTCGGTGCTCGTAGCTTTTCCCCTCAACGTCGGGAATGTCGATAATCTCACTGTCAAGCACGGGGAAGCGTGTAAGAAATCCGTTTCCGTATTCTCCCCCGGGAAGGTCTATGGTTTTACAGAAAATACCCTTCATACCCAGATATTTTTCATAAAAATCTATCTCGTCGATCCCTCCTGAGCGTTCCGTCAGCTTATCTACCTCGTTGAGACCGCAGACAGCGGGGTTTTCGTTTTTTATAAAATCTGCACTCTTCTGAATGTCAACGGGTGATTTCTTCGTTTCGGCATATTCAAAATATGTGCGTCCCGCCGCAATATTATAGGTCATTATTTTAAACTTCATAATAATTCTCCTTTATTTTTTCATCTTAAAGTAATAAACCGAAGTATCGTCCTTAACGGGCAGCTTTATGCCGTTGCCATTGAATTCAAATTTTTTGTCGAAGCCTTTTTCGTTTATCTCAAAGACCTCAACTGTACCCGATTCTTCGAAGGTGATGTCCAGCTCCTTGCATTCCCTGTGATAGGTAGATACAAGCAGATGTGTTGTGCCGTCATCACTCTTTGAAGCTATTGCATAGGGCTCATTTTCGTCAGCTGTAACAGCAAGCTCATTACCTGCCCTGTAAACTCCGTTAAAAGCGGAATATGCATGGGCAACGGGGGTAAAGTGATGAAGTCTCAGAGTCATCATGCCGTTGTAGGTTCCCATGAGAGACACGCAGTAATACTGTGCAAGGTCAATGGGAAGCTTTTGCATTTCAATAAGAGAGGCTGTACAGAAGGATGCCCCCACCATATTTTCCTTTTCGGCAAAGCCGCCGCCCTCGTCGCCGTAGTTCCACTCATTGAGGTGGCTCTCGGTTTCGGTAAAGCCGTACTTGTCAAGAGTCTCTCTTGCATAGAGAGCCGACTTGGCTATCTCGTCCACCTTGTCGGTATAGATATGCCATGTAAAGAAGTCAAGGGGACAGCCGTTGTCCTTGACCATCTGCAAAAAGTCCTCGAAATAAGGCAGGAAGGATTTATAAAAATCATCCATTCCCTCACGGAACACAGCGTAAAAACCACAGGAGCCGAAGCCGCCTATCTTGATGTTGGGAAAGCAACGTCTCAAATGGAGAGATGATACCTTATAAAGCTCGTAGAACTCCTCTCTTGTACCCTGCCACATGGGAGGATTTTCAGGCTCATTCCATATCTCCCAATATTCGATATTATACTCAAAGCCGTCTGCCCAGCCCTCGTTGTAGTGGCGTACTATATGCTCGCAAATTCTTGCCCATTTGTCAAAATCGGCAGGAACTACCGAAGCGTATTTCTTTGAGCCCCATTCGATTGTGACACCGAGACGGTAAATTATCTGAGCTCCCGATTTGATAATCGCTGTAATATATTCGTCTGTATAGTGAAAATCATAGCTTGCGGGGTCCTCGACATCCGCATTAAAATCACGGAATATGTTGGGGATATCCACGAAATATGTACCGCCGTAAGAGCCGCAGCAGTCGTGCAGTCTTGAACGGGGAATACCTGCATATCCGAAAAGTGAGCTGATATAATGCTGATTGCTTCTTGCGCCTATGGTATAAGGTGCACAGTTTACACCGTGCAGTTCTTTAATCTTTCTGCCTGTTTTCCCGCCGATAAGCATAGCTTTCTCCTTTTGTATACATAGTGTTTTCATTATAATATTTCATAAAGTCCCGATTGTCAAGTGTTTTTGTTGACAAGGTTACTAAAATGTTTTATAATTACTGCGGCTAGCAGCCGCTGGCAATGCTCGCCTATCGCAACCAATATATAAGCCGAAGCAAGGTAAAACGGCGAGGTTGATTTAATGCAATTTCCTAGGATATAAAAAAGCGGCTAGCAGCCGCTGGCAATGCTCGCCTATCGCAACCAACATATACACCGAAGCAAGGTAAAACGGCGAGGTTGTTTTTGAGCAATTTTCTATATATTAAAAACATTGGAGAAAATCATGATAGGATTTGATATAGGCGGTACGAAATGTGCCGTAAGTGTGGGAAATGTAAGTAATGGAATACTCACAATCCTTGACAAGCAAATAATTTCCACCGACCTGAGCGTGACTCCCGAAGAAATGATAAACAAGCTCTGCGCGCTTGCCGAGAAGATGACAGTTGACTTTTCCAAAATCGGCATTTCCTGCGGAGGACCGCTGGACTCAAAAAGAGGGATTATTATGTCTCCCCCCAATCTCAAAGGCTGGGATAGTGTGGAGATAGTTAAAATCCTCACCGAGCGTTACGGCGGCAGTGTCAAACTGCAAAACGATGCCAACGCCTGTGCACTTGCCGAATGGCGCTACGGCGCGGGACAGGGCTGTGAAAATATGGTATTTCTCACCTTCGGTACAGGTCTCGGTGCAGGTCTGATACTCAACGGCAGATTATACTCAGGAAGCCGTGATATGGCAGGAGAGGCAGGACACATAAGACTTGCAAAATACGGTCCTGCAGGCTATGGCAAGGCAGGCTCCTTTGAGGGCTTTGCTTCGGGCGGCGGAATTGCCAAAATGGGCAGCCTAAGGGCAGAGGAAGCTTCTCAGCGAGGCAAAAAGGTATCCTGGCATGAGGATATAACAGCAAAGAATATTGCAAAATGCGCGCTTGAAGGAAACGAAGATGCCCTGCAGCTTTACCGTGATGTAGGGGAAAAGCTGGGCGAAGGGCTGTCAATACTTATGGACATACTTGACCCCGAAAGAATAGTAATCGGCGGAATTTTTCCCCGTGCGGAAATGTTGCTCAGACCTGCAATGGAGGCAGTAATAGAAAAGGAAGCCCTTTTCCCCTGTCCCGTTGTGCCTGCAGCCCTTGGAGAAAACATAGGAGATATGGCGGCACTGTGTGTCGCAATGGAGGAATAATGGAATTAATTGAAAGATACCCTCAGCTTAAAGTGTGCGAGGAAAGCATAAAAGCGGCGCTTGAAATGATAATAGACGCCTACGAAAGGGGCGGCAAGGTTTTGCTTTGCGGAAACGGAGGCTCTGCCGCCGACTGCGAGCATATTGCAGGCGAGCTGTTAAAGGGCTTTATGTCAAAAAGAGAGGTTACCGACAGCAGAATCCCTGCAGAGCTGAGGCAGGGGCTTCAGGGAGCATTGCCTGCCATTTCGCTGGTAAGCCAATCGGGAATTCTTACAGCCTTTGCCAACGACGTTGACCCCGAAATGATGTATGCCCAGCTTGTTTACGGCTATGCCGCGGAAAATGACCTGCTCATAGCACTGTCTACCTCGGGAAATTCAAAAAACACTCTCAACGCCGTAAAAGTTGCAAAGGCGTTGGGGATAAAGGTGCTGTCAATGACTGGTAAAAAAGACAGCCTTATGTCATCACTTTCCGATGTAACAATAAAAGTACCCGAATGCGAGACCTACAAGGTTCAGGAGCTTCACCTGCCTGTTTATCATTATCTTTGTGCCGAGACGGAAAAACATTTCTTCAATTCTGCCAAACCGTAAAAATATCAAAAAAACCAAGAAAAACACCCCAAGTAGTCAAAATAATCAAGGAAATCGAGTTTTTCATACTGTATAATAAGGGTGATTTTATTAGCAATACATAAGGAGACTAAAGATGAAGAAAATATTTATACTGATTTTAACACTGGTTATGCTTTTCTCTGTCGCATCCTGTACCAATAAGGACGAAGAAGAAAAGATTCCCGCACGAACAGATGTTGAAGCATCTGCAGATGACGGCGACATTTTTGCAGAGCGTGCGGCAGTCTCCGACGGACTTGGCGAATATGATTTTGGCGGAAAGACCTTCAGAGTAGTTACTCACAGACCCCAAGATTTTGTAGTTGATGCCGACCAGATAAATAAGGGCAACCTTATCAAGGACGCTACAGCCGACAGAAACAAGAGAGTAGAGGACCGTTTCAACTGTAAGGTTGATGTAGTATACACAGCGGGATACTCGGAAATGAACTCATATGTTTCAAAGAATGTTTTGTCAGGTGCCGATGAATTTGACCTGCTTTGCGCTCACACAGCATCGGTAGGAAGCCTTGTTATCAAAAACCTCTTCCTCAACTGGTATGACATCCCCAATGTAGACTTTTCAAAGCCCTGGTGGCCTGCGGACAACTCCGATGAGCTTACATACAACGGAAAATGTATTGTTGCCATTTCGGATTTCAGCTTCTCCTCAATTTACTACAGCTATGTTATGTTCTTCAACAAGGCACTTGCAAACACCTATGACCTTGGAAATCTTTACAAGCTGGCACTTGAAGGAAAGTGGACATACGATGTTTTCTATGAAATGATAAAGGATGTTTACATCGACCAGGACGGCGACGGCGAACAGTCCGACGGCGACTTTTACGGCTATTCACAGATTCACGGTCTTGCCGTAGGTCAGTGGCTGTGGGCATTTGACAATCCCACCACGGCAAAGGACGAGGACGGCATTCCCCAGGTAGCTGTCAAGACAGACAAGATAAACAATATTGTAAACAGAGTTTATGACCTTCTTTACAACACAAACGGCGTTTACTATGACCTGAGAGACGGAGAAACAAACGGCGTACAGATGTTCCTGGACAGAAAATCCATCTTTACCACCTATATCATTAATACTGCATTGGGTGAAGGACTCAGAAACTTCGAAGATGATTACGGAATCCTCCCCGTACCCAAGTATGACGAGAATCAAAAGAACTATTATGCTCTGCCCGGCGGTGAACACACCTCAATGGTAGTCCCCAAGACCATCAAGGACAGAGAGTTTGTGGGTACTGTAATCGAAGCTCTTTCGGCAGAGTCCTACAAGACAGTAGTACCCACCTTCTATGAGATAGCACTCAAGACAAGATATCTGCGTGACTCCGAATCAAAGCAGGTGCTTGATATGGTTATCGATGCCCGCACATTTGAATTCGGTTATATGTACGGCGGATTTGAGGGCTTCGGATTTATGCTTGAGCTTATGATGAAGAGCGGAAACAACAATTTCGAGTCCTACTATCAGAGCAAATACCCCGTGGCAAAGATACACTATAAAAAGGTAATCAAGGCGTTTGACAAATTGACCTAAGCGGAGAGCCTCCGCCGGCAATGCTCGCCTATCCCTACCCTTGAGTATGCCCAATAGAGTAAAACGGCGAGGTTGGTTTAATGCATTTTCCCATATAGTAAAAATAAGGCGAGGAGAAAATCTCCTTGCCTTATTTTGTGGTTTATGATATACTATACTACGAGGTGAAAATAATGATTTTATACATAGTACGCCACGGCGACCCCGATTACAAAAACGACTGTCTGACCCAAAGAGGTCTCCTTCAAGCCGAGGCTGTAGGAAAAAGAATAGCCGCATCGGGTATTGACCGCATATTTTCCTCCCCCATGGGCAGGGCAATACAGACAGCCGAGCCTGCCGCAAGACTGCTGGGGCTGGATATAAATATCGAGGACTGGAGCCACGAAATAACCGACGGCAGACTCACCCCGTTCCCCGACGGAAAGAGAAAATCGGTGTCCTTTATACAAACAACTTATTACCGCAGCAACGGGCAGTTAAATCTGGACTTCGACCACGCCTTTGAAGCCAACGGTTTTTCTACCTCAGGAATGGAAGAAGCATACAAATTTATAGAGCAAAACGGCAGAGCCTTCCTTGAAAGACTGGGCTACAGAGAGGAAAACGGCAACTACCGCATAATTACTCCCAATGAAGAAAAAATAGCTCTTTTCTGCCACTCCGTAATGGGAAGACTGTTTCTTTCTTATATGCTCCACATACCTGTGCATCTTATGTGGGCAGGCTTCCAGATAACTCATACAGGCGTAACAGCAATTGAATTCAAAAATAACCCCGACGGCATAACTGCCCCTAAGTGTCGATGCTTTTCGGATATGTCACACCTCTATGCCGAAGGACTTGATATGATACACGACAACGATGTAACAATATAGTCAGCGGAGAGCCTCCACGGCATATCTCACCTATCGCAATTTCCCATGATATGAAAAATCCGCCTCCAAAAGGCGGATTTTTCATATCAACTCAAAATACACTTAACTCTGCAATTGCCAACGAAGGGTTGGCAAGATGCTTTCTGTCACTTTCTTTTGCCGCATTGGACAGCACATCAAAGCGGATATACCTTGCCAAAACAGGTTCAAAGGGCAATATCTCCTCGCCGCCGTAGACTCTGACAAAGCCGTCGGCACATTTTTCAAAGCTCTCTCCGTCAACAGATGTATATATTTCATATCTTGCCGCCATTCTTCCAAAAGCCCATGAAAGACTCTTGTTTTCTCCGTTGAGCTGCCGTCTGTCAAAAAAAGGCGCATAATGACCGATTGCAGAAACCGTTTTTTCTTCCTTCATATCAATGAGTATAGAGGCTGTATTTTTATCGCTGTTCCACACCCTGTTGGGGTCATCGCAAATAATCTCCGAAGCATCCTTGCCACTGACAAAATCAAAGGCGGTCCAGCCCTCCTTGGACATAGGGACACAAGGATACGTGTACCTTTTCGGCTCTCGGAAAGTCCAAACGGGAGGAGACCAGGTTTTTCTGCCCTCACAGTCAACAAGCCTCAAATAAAAATAGCTTGCCTCCTCCGACTCTACGGTAAATTCCATATGAGACAGGTCATCTCCCTCGAAGCATTTTATCTCTCTGCCTCGGTCTGATATGACACTGCACTTTACAGGCACAGTTGTGCTGTCATCTCTGAAATAGTCTACATCCACCTTGAAGTTATATTTGCTTACAGGCTCAAGAGTACAGGGTGCCAAACTGCCGTTGACACTGTATTTCAATTTAAGATTTCCCGATGAACAGGCATAAAAACGGTTGTTGTAAATAGCATCAAGAAAGGCTTCCTTGCTTTTCTCTCCTGCCATTATAACCGTCTTGCCCGGAAATATATCATATCTCCATCCGAAATTTCCGTGGCTGTCACTGGAGCAGACAGCAGATACGTGAAAACCGTTGTCAAGAGCCTTGGAATAAATGTATTCGTTTATCATATTGGATTCTCTGTCACCGCCGTCTCCCATCTCAACAGCCCTCACAAGCTCCTTCATACGGGGGGAATTGTTTTTGTCCAGCTTAAAATTCCAAACACCCTTAACAGAAAAGCCTGAAATCTGAGGATGAGCGAGAATGCAAATGGCAAAAGGGCTGTTTTGCAAATCTCCGAAAAACTCCTCCCAACTGTGAGCATAGGAATAATTGTCCGCATTGAAGGTCACTATCTCACCCGAGCATTTGCAGTTTATGCCATAGCGGTCGGTTTCAACCACGGTAACCTCTGACTCACTTCCCGGAAATACAATATGCTCCTTTGGTTCGGACAGCTCATCGTCGGTAAATCCCCTGAAAAAATCACGCTGATTGAGAGTTTTTGTATGGTCGGAAATAACGTGAAAATCCATTTTACCGTCATTTTTTACGGAATTTATCACATCAATGGGAAATCCCGTCTCACGTATGGCAAACTTTTCATGATTATGCTCGTCTGTGGTATGGTCGTGAAGGTCACCTGCATAGTAAAAACACGCCTCCTCATTTGACCAATGCTTCATTTCCCTTATCTCTATTTGGCAGGGATACTTTTTCCCGTCACACTCCGCCGTAACAACAGCGCTCCCTGCCTTTTTCAGAGTAACAAGCACTCCGTTTTCAAACGCAAGCTCCCCCTTGTCAAAGGTGCGAAGCTGCACCGCATCACTGTCGGTACTCCATTTTACACTGCCCTCGCCCTTGAAAAAAAGGGGCAGAACATTTGAACAAAAAGACTCAATTCGTTTCTTTGATAATTCCATAATAATCCCCTTTATACACGTCCTGTTATCAACAAACGGTCAATAACCTTGCCGTATCTGACAAGATACATTTTTTTGTGAAGATTAATCGTGGAACAGCAATGTCCGGGAATGAGAAGAATACGCTGTCCCGGCTTTACCTCAGCCGACATTTTATGAAGCTGAAAATGTTCCTCGCTGGCAACTGTCTTTTTTACTCCGTATGAGCAAACAGCAGGCATTCCCTGATCAACTCCGCAGGTTTTTACACCTGCATCCACTACGGTAATGCCGTCTCTGCTGCTGATAACCTCGGTAACGATAAACAGCGAATTCTTGAAAGGAAGCTCAAGGTCACGGTAGGTTGCATCCATAAAGAGATAGCTTCCTGCCTGAAGCTCGGTGTACAAGCCCTTCATCGCCTTTATCTCCGCAGTGCCGGTGCTTCCGCCCGAAACCGTTTTTACCTCTATGCCGTTATTTTTAAGATAGGATATAAGACGCTTGAGCTTTCTGTGATTGAAATCTGTTTTTGCAATGCGCTCCTCTTTATCAACTATGTGAGAGATATGACCTGCATATGCCTGCAAGCCGTCAAACTCCAAATTGGGCGCTTCGATAATACTTTTTGCAAGACTGAGCACCTGCTCCTGCTTTACAACTCCGCAACGCTCCATGCCTATATCATACTCCACAAGACAGTGCAAGGTATTGCCTGCCTGAAGGGCTGCAGAAGACAAATCACGTATGTTTTCCTCGGAGTCAACGCAGACAGTTATTCGGCAGTCCCCTGCAAGCTGAGCAACTCTTGCTATCTTCTTTTTGTCAACTATCTGATTTGCCACAAGCACATCCTCTATGCCTATATCAATCAAATCCTCCAGTTCACAAAGCTTGGAACAGGTCATGCCTATAGCTCCGCTTTCCATTTGCATTTTTGCAACAGCGGCGCATTTATGTGATTTGTAATGAGGTCTGAGCTTGAGTCCCGTGCCCTCAAGAATTTTATTCATAGCCTGCATATTTTGCTTTAGTACAATTTCATCAACTATAAGTGCAGGTGTTTCGAGTTTGTTATACTGCATAATATTCTCCTATCTCGGTATCCAATAAAGGGGCTGTATGCTTACAGCCCCTTTATTCATCAAAAATTGTAATTGCCTCAGAAATTCTGCATCAATTGTGCGAGAAACGAGATTTGCCTCGGGTTATTTACCCAAGATAGAAACAAATCTGTCATATGCCGCATCAAATGCATCTGTGCCAACAGGCTCATAGCACTTGATTTCAAATGAATTACGTACAATTTCACGAGCTTCATGGATGTCCTTGATTTCGCCCAGTGCCATTGCCTGAACAGCAATATTACCGATAGCGGTAGCCTCAACGGGACCTGCATATACAGGCTTACCGCAAGCATTTGCCGCAAGCTGGCAGAGAGGAGCTTCCTTTGTACCGCCGCCTACAATATTGATGTAAGGAACCTTCTTACCGCTGATTTCTTCAATCTTTTCAACGGTATAGCGGTACTTCATTGCAAGGCTCTCGAAGATACAGCGAACGATTTCTCCCTTTGTCTGAGGAACGTACTGACCTGTACGGCGGCAGAACTCTGCAATTCTGCGAGGCTCGTCTCCGGGAGGTGCAAACTCGGGTGCATCGGGGTCGATAAAGCACTTGAGAGGCTCGGAAGCCATTGCCATATCCGAAAGCTGGTCGTAGGTAGTCTTTTCTCCCTCACGCTCCCACTGACGCTTGGACTCCTGTTCAAGCCAGAGACCCATAATATTCTTGAGGAGACGGATAGTTCTTCCGTAGCCGCCCTCGTTTGTAAAGTTGTACTTTGTTGTAATGTCATTGATAATGGGCTCGGGGCATTCACATCCCATAAGAGACCATGTACCGCTGCTTATGTATACGAAATTGTCGTGGTCTGCAGGAACGCTGACAACAGCGGAAGCTGTATCGTGAGCTGTAACGTTGATAACCTTTGCGTTGAGCTGTCCAATCTCGTCTGTAATAGCGGGAAGAAGGTCGCCAAGCACATTTCCGGGCATAACGATATCCTGAAGAAGGTGTGTAGGCATATCGAATTTCTTTAAAAGCTCATAGTCCCAGTTGCGCTCCTTGGCATTGAGCATCTGAGAGGTTGAAGCAATAGTGTACTCACTCTTTGCTATACCTGTAAGGAAATAGTTAAGAAGGTCGGGAGTAAAGAGCATCTTATCAGCCTTTTCAAGCACCCAGGGATCGTCGGAAAGCTTGGTAGCAAGAAGCTGGAAAAGAGTGTTGAAATTCATGAACTGGTTACCGGTAGTCTTATAAATTTCATCTGCCGGTACTATTTTAAATGCCTTTTCAAGAATACCTGTTGTACGTGTATCACGGTAGTTGTAGGGATTTTGCATAAGCTGTCCCGCCTTATCAAGAAAGCCTACGTCAACGCCCCAGGTATCGATACCGATGGAGGCAATATCCTTATCATCGGAATTTACACACTTTCCGAGTGCCAACTTTATCTCATGGAAAATTCTCATAATATCCCATCTGAACGAGCCGTTGATAAGCACAGGCTCATTGGGGAAGCGGTGATTTTCACGAAGATAAAGCTTATTACCGTCAAATGAACCTACAATGCCTCTTCCGCTTGAAGCACCGAGGTCTATAGCTAACATTTTAAGCATGGTTATATCTCTCCTTTTGTATTGTTCTTGTATAAATTATACTTTTTTTATATGTATTTGTCAATGCCCTCTTGTCATAAATTTACACTATGATTTTCCTAAATTACGAAATTTCGTAATTTTAACTTGACAATATTACTAATATATGGTATTATAAATACAAACCAAAAAGGAGGAATAACAAAGAGAAAATTGAAAGGCGTGAGAATGATGAATATTGACAGGTATCTCATCGCTTACGAAAACTACAGAGACACGGTTCTCGGTATGAAAAAAGCGATGAGCAAGGCAAATACAGGTGAGAAATTGCCTGTTGGAGAGATGATTGATTTTGTGGATTATGAGGAATTGGAAAAAGAGTATGAGAGAAAGAGACGCATTCTCAGCCATGCAACCAAAAGACTTCAGAAAGCAATATCCGAAATTACGGATACAAGGCTGTCGAATTACCTTATATGCAAATATCTGTACTGTATGACAAATGAGGAGTTTGCAGAAAACTTCACCTATTGCGAAAGGCAGGTATATCGCATCTCGGCTAAGGCAAGAAAGGAGCTGTACAAGCATCTGATACCCTGTATGATGAAGGCACGGCGCATGAAGGCGGGAAAATGCTTCAGGCAGACAGCAACACACAAAAAGCCGTTGAGAAAATACGGTCCGAGAGCAAAAATGCGGCGAGCCGCCGGCAATGCTCGCTTATCGTAACCTATAACAAAGTAAAACGGCGAGGTTGATTTAACACTACTTCATAGGAGAAAAAAGGCGGCAAATATTAAATTGGCAATCATTCAAAAAACAATTGCAGCAAGAGAATTAAAAATCCTCTTGCTGCATTACTTTTATCTGTTTATTACAGTGTCATATGCAACCGTTGCAGAAGAAATATCCTTGTTGCATTTGATAAGATAAAAGCTTACGTTATTTATGAGACAGCTCAGCAAATCCAAGGTCTTAAAAAACGACATTGTATCCGCAGGGCGGTAGGTTTGAGCAAGCAGCCGTTTTAACGGGTCTCCGCTGAAAACCTCGCATTCGTTCTCCTCGGCACGCTCTATAAAGCATATTTTTTTCAGCTGTGTTTTCATATTGGTATGGATGTTCTCTTTGCCTGCCCACGGAGTTCCGTAAGCATAGGCACATCCGTCCGTTATTCTTATCAGGGGCTTATCACCGTTTACTACAGTCATTTTGTCCCCCAACAGCCTTTTCCAGTTCATCATATGGGTAGTTTTTCCCACGCCGCTCTTGGCAAGAAAAGCTATACCCGTACCGTCAACATCCGCCACAACTCCGTGCATCAGAAATGCGCCCATATACGGCAATCTTTCGGATATATTGCGATAAACCGCAAGGCTTTCAAGATAACCCTTATGGGTTATTTTTTCGCTTTGCTCTTTTATTATCTCCTCTTCGGTAACAGACACCGTCAGGTCAGCTTCTCCGTCAAAAAGATAATCACCGCACATTTTTTCAAGATACTCATATTTATTGTCAATATGAATATTAAAATCCGCCAATCTTGCTTTTATCATTACTCTATCAACTCATTAAAATTTCTGAATATTTCTACCGTTATCAAGCATAAAGCTCAATTACTGACCCAATGTTTTCAGATACTCACGGCTCATCTTAACCGCTTCGAGTGCAGGACGCTCAACAGACTGGTCCTGTTCAACGATAATATACTCGGTAGCCGCTTTATCGCAAGCTTCAAGTATTGCAGGCATATTCTGTCTGCCCTGTCCCAGAGGCTGGAACTTGAATTCGTTTTCCTCTCTTGGCTTAGCCTTTATTTCATTGCCGTTTTCGTCGATAAGTGCATAATTGGGGCCGACTGCCAATTCCTTGCAGTTAAAGTCCTTAAGATGAACTATCTGGCTTCTGTCCGCATATTTATTTATATATTCCACAGGGTCTGCTCCTGCATAATGAACCCAACAGGTATCAAGCTCAGGGTTGATGACATCACTGCCAAGCTCCGAATAAAGCTTGTCAAGAATAATCTCTCCGCCAAGCTTCAAAAATTCAAAATCATGGTTATGATAAAGAAGCTGTATTCCTTCTGCCTTAAGAAGCTTGCCCACCTTCTCGGCATCTGCAACAAGCTGTTCAAAGCCTGCCTTGGTGGTTATCTTATCGGGTGCCATCCAGGGAATTGCACAATATTTTGCGCCGATGGTTTTAAGGAACTTTATGTTTTCTTCGGGCTCGGTAAGGAATACATCGTGTGTCTGATGCACAGATATACAAGTAAGCCCGTGCTTGTCAAGAAGCGCCTTTACTTCCTCGGCACTCTTACCGAAATAACCTGCAAACTCTACATAATCGTATCCCATAGCCTTGACTGCGCCAAGAGTTCCGTCCATATCCTTTTCCATATCCTCTCTCACCGAGTAAAGCTGTAATCCAACCTTGAATTTCTTCATAATATTACCTCTCATTTATTTTGATTCATCTTATGTTACCACAATTTTCATCTTTTTGCAAGATGAAAATTGAGGAAGGATGCAAAATGCATCCTTCCCGTGAAATCAACTTATCATTTTACCCAATGATTTGATATATTCTTCAGCCTTTTCTGTGTTCGCTTTTGATTCATCCATATCAAGCTCTATAAGAATATTGGTGCCGTCATAGTCCTCCACGGACGATATTTCTCCGCTATCTCCGTCTATAGCATAAGACGTATTGTCTACAAATGCATCGGAAAGCACTGCAACGTATACCTTTCTGTCGGCAAAATACTCAACAGTATCTCCTTCTATTATACAGTATAAAACTCCGTCTATGATATCCGCAGTATACCCACCGTTCATAGAAGCGATATTTAACTGCCAAGGCTTGAAGCCTTGTATAAGCGGTGTAACCATTAAGCTGTTGCTGTCCTCCCAGGTCATCGGACTGCCATCTGCTTTTTCTACGGCAACGGCAATATAGGTCTTTTCATACTCGGGTCTTTCTAAAAGCTCAAGTGAGCTAAGCTCCTTACCCGAAACCACGCCCAACACCGTAGCCTTGTACTCTCCGTCTGTAACGGTGGCATACGGAGTCACTCCCTCAAAGCTGTCTGAAAGCTTTTCGTCACCCAAAACCATTGCAGCATCTTCGGCATTCATAATGTGATATGCCGCAACTGCAGTAACAGCAAGAAGGCATATCACTGCCGCGGCAAGTATAAGTATTCTCTTTGTATCGTGCTTTTTAATCATTTTCATATCCTCACTTTCAATTTCAAAAGGAGGTGCTATGGAAGATATTACATTTTTTGCATGGCTTCTGAGCCTTGTCTCAAACTCCTTCATTCATACATCTCCTTCCAACATTAGTTTTAACTGAGACAGTGCTTTTTGTGTTTTGTACTTAACCGTAGAAACAGGCTGTTTCAAAACCTTTGCAACCTCCTCGTAGGTCATATCGTTGTAAAAACGAAGTGTTATGTACAGTGCAAGCCTTCTGTCTAATCGGCAAATACAGTCTATAATCTCCGTTTCCTCCTCAGGAAGCTCATAAAACACTCCGATTTCATCAGTTAATTCTTCTGTGTATTTCCTTCTTCTGATATGATCCTTACATTTATTTATGACGATACGTGTCATCCAAGTCTTGAACATATCCTTGTTTTTCAGTCCTTCATACGACCTCAACGCCGACATCACAGCCTCCTGAACACAATCCTTTGCATCCTCTGTATTATGCAAATAGCTTACCGCCACAAGAAACAAGGACCTCTCGCATTCCCTATATCTCTGCTCGAACAGCTTCAACCGTCTCCTCCTTTCATTTGTTGTAAAAGCTTTTACATCTATTAGACGATTTAAAAAGCAAAAAAGTCAAAGTAAAGTAAAATTTTTCAAAAAATAAATAGACCGTCAGGAAAGCTCCCAACGGTCATAATTTTTTTACATTGTTGCGGCAACGACTGCCTTTATTGTGTGCATTCTGTTTTCTGCCTCATCGAAAACAATACTGTTTTCACTTTCAAATACGGCATTTGTAACCTCAAGCTCGGAAAGTCCGAATTTTTCGTTAACAGCTCTTGCCACTGCGGTGTTGAGGTCATGGTAAGCAGGCAGACAGTGCATAAACACTGTTTCGGGCTTTGCCATCGACATAAGCTTTTCGTTTACCTGATAAGGAAGCAACGCTGTGATTCTTTCCTTCCACACTTCATCGGGCTCGCCCATTGATACCCAGACATCGGTATATATTGCATCGGCATCAGCAACCGCCTCTGCAGGATTTTCAGTATATTTCAGGACTGCTCCGCTTTCCTTGGCAAGAGCATCGGCTGTTGCTCTCAGCTCTTCCGAGGGGAAGTATTCCTTAGGAGCGCACACCGTGAAGTTAACGCCCATCTTAGCCGAGCCGATAAGCAGAGAGTTACCCATATTAAAGCGGGCATCTCCCATATACACAAGATTTATACCCTTCAGTTTCCCAAAATGCTCACGTATAGTAAGGAAATCGGCAAGTATCTGTGTGGGATGAAATTCGTTCGTAAGACCGTTCCACACCGGAACACCCGCATATTTTGCAAGATCCTCAACAATCTCCTGGCCGTAGCCTCTGTATTCTATGCCATCGAACATTCTGCCAAGTACCCTTGCGGTATCGGCAATGCTCTCCTTCTTTCCTATCTGTGAGCCTGTGGGGTCAAGATAAGTAACTCCTGCGCCAAGGTCACGGCAAGCAACCTCAAATGCACATCTTGTTCTTGTGCTTGTCTTTTCAAATACAAGGGCTATATTCTTACCCTCGCAAAGTCTGTGAGGTATTCCGTTCTTTTTCTCGTCCTTCAGCTTTGATGCCAGGTCAAGAAGATATTCTATTTCTTCCGCTGTGTAATCAAGAAGCTTTAAAAAACTCCTACCCTTAAGTGAAACCATTGTATATCTTTCTCCTTTTATGTTATCTTACGGTGTGTCTTTTGGGTGTTTTCTCAGAGGGGCTTTTTAGCAAAAAGCCCCTCCGAACCTCCCAAAAGCATTTTGAAATTTTTTATGATTTATTGAAGATTTGCGAAGCAAATCAACCATCATCTTTTCTAAAAAAGATTTCACTGAAATAACGGCAAAGCCGTTATTTCATCGCCTCAAGCAATACCTCTACTGCCTTTTTAAGCTCGTCCCATCCTATATTGAGAGGCGGAAGGAGTCTTACTTTATTCTTAGCCTTAATTGCAATAACACCCTTATCACGGCATTCTGCAAGCACCTCGGAAACATCTCTGTCGCACTCAATGCCTATCATAAGACCGGCACCGCTGACACTCTTTACACCCTTTGCTCCTTCAAATGTCCTGAAAATATATTCGCTCTTTTCACGAACCTCCGCAAGAAGCTTATCGTCTATTCTTGAAATAATGGAAATCGCACCTGCACAAGCCACAGGATTACCGCCGAAGGTAGAACCGTGGTCACCGGGCTTCAAGGTGTCTTTAACCTTCTCGCCCAACATCGCAAGTCCCAGAGGAAGTCCTCCTCCGATGCCCTTTGCGGTAGTAACTATATCGGGCATAAAGCCGTAGTTCATATAATTGTACAGTGCTCCGCAACGTCCGTTACCGGTCTGGACTTCATCAACAATAAGAAGTATATCCTCCTTTTTTGCTATATCGCAAAGCGCATCCACAAAGCTCTTTTCAAGGGGAAGCACTCCTCCCTCTCCCTGTACCGTCTCAAACATTATTGCGGCAACTTTGTTTTCAGCCACAAGTCTCTTTACGTCCTCTGTGTTGTTTGCCTCGGCGTATACAAAGCCCTGTGTAAGAGGTAAAAAATCCTTGTGAAAAACATCCTGTCCCGTTGCGGCAAGCATTGATATTGTTCTTCCGTGGAAGCTGTTCTTAAGGGTAATAATCACATTGTACTCACTGCCTTTTTTCTCTGCAGCATATTTTCTTGCCACCTTAACGGCAGTCTCGTTTGCCTCAGCGCCCGAATTGGAGAAAAACACCTTTTTCATTCCTGTTCTGTTGCAAAGAAGCTCTGCAAGCATCGCACAAGGCTGGGAGTAAAACAAATTTGATGTGTGCTGAATCTTTCCAAGCTGTGCAGTAACAGCCTCCATCCACTCGCTGTCGGCAACACCGAAAACGTTTACGGCAATACCTGTACCAAGGTCTATATATTCCTTGCCGTTTTCGTCAACAACCTTAGCGCCCTTTCCCGATACCAAAGTCACGGGAAAACGTCCATAGGTGTTGGCTACATATTCCTTGTCTATCGCCTGAATATTCATTTATTTGACCTCTTTTCAACTACCATTGTACCGGCGCCCTCATCGGTAAGTGTTTCAATAAGTATGGAATGCGGAATTCTGCCGTCCATTATGAACACCTTCTTTACACCTCTCTTGATTGCCTCTATACAGCACTCCACCTTGGGTATCATACCGCCTGATATAATTCCGTCATCAAAAAGCTTCTTGGCATCATCAAGATCTATTGCGGAAATAAGAGATGAAGGGTCATCCTTGTCACGGAGTATACCTGCTATATCAGTCATTGCAATAAGGCTCTCTGCCTCCATTGCGCCTGCAATATATGATGCAGCTGTATCTGCATTAATGTTGTAAACGTTGCCCTCTGTGTCACATCCCACAGTTGAAACAACGGGGATATAACCTTTTTCCAAAAGGTCCATAATGGGCTGGACATCAACCTTGGTAATTCTGCCAACGTATCCAAGTCTCTCGTCCTTCATCTCGGCTTCTATCATTCTGCCGTCAAGACCGGATATACCCATAGCCTTTCCGCCCTTAGACTCAAGAAGATTTACAAGTCCCTTGTTTATCTTACCTGCCAACACCATAAGAGCAATTTCGGCAGTTTCTTTGTCCGTAACTCTGAGTCCGTCAACAAATTTTGTCTCCTTGCCAACCTTACTGAGCATATCGGTTATTTCGGGACCGCCGCCATGAACAAGCACGACTTTAACACCAATAAGGTGCATCAGCACGATATCCTCCATAACGTTCTGCTTCAGTTCTTCGTTTATCATGGCGTTCCCGCCGTATTTTACAACCAGTATCTTTCCGTTATACTTTTGTATGTAAGGAAGCGCCTGTGTCAGTACCTCGGCGCGTTGTGCATTTGTAATATTAAGTGCCATATATATCTCCTTTAAGTTATGTTATCTTACGGTGTGTCTTTTGGGTATAAACCGAAAAGACACTTGAATTATTATTTTATATATCGAGCCTCAGGAAGTAAAACTTTTATCATGCCGTATCTTCCCTTTGCCACGATTTTTCAAGGTAAAAATCCTACGGATTTTGTTTTATGCCTTTTCTTCGCATTTCTCTTGCACTGCTGTACTCAAGTACAGCGACGGCTGCGAGAACTGCAATTTTCCCTCCAAAACTCCCACCTTTTGGGGCTTCAGGTTTACGGTGTGTCTTTTGGGTGTAAACCGAAAAGACACTTGAATTATTATTTTATATATCGAGCCTCAGGAAGTAAAACTTTTATCATGCCGTATCTTCCCTTTGCCACGATTTTTCAAGGTAAAAATCCTACGGATTTTGTTTTATGCCTTTTCTTCGCATTTCTCTTGCACTGCTGTACTCAAGTACAGCGACGGCTGCGAGAACTGCGATTTCCCCTCCAAAACTCCCACCTTTTAGGATTTCAGGCTTGCGGTGTGTCTTTTTAGAATAATTGAGAATTGAGAATTATTGAAGATTTCGCTTGCGAAATCAACCATAACGTTGCCGAAGGCAACATTTCACTCATTCCGCAGGAATGAATTTCACTTTCACGAAGTGAAAATTTCACGCGACGAAGCCGCATTTCACGGCACCGCTTCGCTGTATGGTGTGTCTTTTGGGTGTTTTCTGTAGGGACCGGCGTCCTCGACGGTCCGTTAATCGGCGTCCTCGACGGTCCGTTAATCGGCGTCCTCGACGGTCCGCATTTTGAAGGATTACCTTATCAAGGGATCAACCTCAATTATCAATTAAATTTATGTCCTGTAGTCTCCGTTAATCTTTACGTAATCGTATGTCAAATCACAGCCCCAAGCCACTGCATTACCGTTTCCTGTGTTGAGAGAAACAAGAATTTCTATCTCCTTTTCGGTAAGCACCTTCTTTGCAAGCTCCTCGGAAAAATCAATTCCCGCACCGTCGCGGCACACTGCGACCTCACCGGCTGCTGAACGGAATTTAACATCCACCTTGTTTACATCCACATCCGCACCGCTGTAGCCTATTGCACAAAGAACTCTGCCCCAGTTAGCATCGGCGCCAAACATTGCCGCCTTTGTAAGAGATGAACATATTATACTTTTTGCAACAGTCTTTGCCGTTGCCTCGTCCTTTGCGCCGTCAACCTTGCATTCAAGGAGCTTTGTTGCGCCCTCGCCGTCACCTGCTATCATTCTGCAAAGGTATACTGTAACCGAATTAAGCGCCTTCATGAAATTATCAAAGTCCTCACCCTCGGCAACGATTTCCTTGTTACCTGCCATGCCGTTTGCCATAACGGTAACCATATCGTTTGTGGATGTATCTCCGTCAACACTTACCATATTGAAGGTGTTTGCAATATCACACTTCAATGCCCGTGACAGCATTTCAGGTGATATTTTACAGTCAGTTGTAATAAATACAAGCATTGTCGCCATATTGGGATGAATCATTCCCGAGCCCTTGGCAATACCGCCTATTTTGCACTCCACACCGCCTATATCAAAGGAGAGCGCAATCTCCTTTTTCACGGTATCGGTAGTCATTATTGCCTCTGCCGCCAGCGCACTGTTGTCACCAAGCCCCTTTACCAGCTCAGGCATTCCCTTTGCAACGGGAGTTACATCAAGTCTCTGACCGATGACACCTGTAGATGCAACCACAACATCCTTTGCATCTATTCCAAGCTCCGAGGCTGTTATCTCGCACATTTTTGTTGCTATTTCAATACCGTCTGCATTGCAGGTATTAGCGTTTCCGCTGTTGCACACAGCCGCCCTTGCATATCCGTTTGCTATATTCTGCTTTGTCACCGTAATCGGTGCACCCTTTACAAGATTTGTTGTATATACAGCCGCTGTTGCCGCAGGAACTTCGCTGACAATAAGCGCCAGATCTCTCTTTGTTTTTCCTGCTCTGATACCGCAGTGTATTCCGTTTGCTTTAAAGCCTTTAGCGGCACAAACGCCGCCTGTAATTGTTTTCATGTTGTTATCCTTTCTTACGGTGTGTCTTTTGGGTGAGAACGAAAAGGCAATTATAATATAAAGTTAAACAATATCAACTCTTTTTTTACAAAGACTCAATATATGCCTTTCCTTCTCAATAGTTATAAACTTTTAGGGTAAAAATCCTACGGATTTTGTCTATGCCTTTTCTTTTGTCCCTCCCTCGCACTGCTGTACATTTGTACAGCGACGGCTTCGGGATTGACAAATCTCCCTCCAAAACTCCCACCTTTTTGTTATGTTGTCTTACGGTGTGTCTTTTGGGTGTTTTCCGTAGGGACCGGCGTCCTCGACGGTCCGTTAATTTACATAACGGCACAGCCGTTATTCTCAAATCTCCAGTCCTGTTTCGGGCGCAAGACCCATTGCAAGATTAAGACATTCTATAGCCGCACCCGATGCACCCTTGCCGAGATTGTCATACTGTGCAATGAGAAGTATTCTCTCTTCGTTTCCGGCAACCGCTACCGTCATGGAATCCTTGAATGCCATTGAAAGTCCCGACACAAAGCCGTCGGAAGCCGCCTCATCAATATACTTCACAAGGGGCGTATTATATTTCTCTTTATATATTTTCTTTATGTCCTCGGCACTGCCCTTAATTTGCGATGCAAACAGAGGCACAGTAACCGTCATACCGCTGTAAAAATCACTGACAACGGGCATAAATACAGGAAAATCCGATATGCCTGTTATTGCCTTCATCTCCTTGAGATGCTTGTGAGTCTGTGTCAGACCGTACTGACGGGGAGCCGACAGCAAAGTATCTCTGTCCTCACCCTCATACTCGGCTATCATCTTCTTTCCGCCTCCGCTGTAGCCTGTTACGGAATGGCAAAACAGATTAAGGTCGGGAGAAACAATACCTGCCTGCACCAAGGGATATACCAATGCGATAAAGCCTCCTGCATGACATCCCGGCACCGCTATTCTCTTTGAAGCCTTTATCTTATCCTCAAAACTGCGGTCAAGCTCGGTGAAGCCGTAAGCAAATTCGGGGTTTGTTCTGTGTGCAGTAGAGGTGTCAATAATTACAGTATTGGGATTATCCACCATTGCCACCGCTTCGATTGCCGCCGCATCGGGCAAACAAAGGAATGTCACATCGCTTTTATTTATTATCTCGGCACGCGCCTCGGGGTCCTTGCGTTTTTCCTCTGTAAGAGTAAGTATTTCAAACTCTGCTCTCTTTCCCAGTCTTTCGTGGATACGCAATCCCGTTGTTCCGGCACTGCCGTCAATGAATATTTTTTTCATTTTTATCGCCTCTTATTTAATAAATATACAGTATATTAGCATACTTTGCATAAATATGCAATAGTTTTATGCAATTTTCTTTTAAATATTTACTTTTTCTATTCGTTATACACAAATAATACACCTATTATAATATAATATCACTCTTTTAAATATTTTGCAAGAGGAAAAAGCAAAGGCTAAGATACCTTTTTTGGATATCTTAGCTCTTTTTTGATTATGACTGAATAAAGAACCTTATTCTGTTCTGAGGGCAACCACAGGGTCCTTCTTTGCCGCGCTTCTTGATGGGATGATTCCCGAGAAGAGAGTGAGTATAACGCTGATAGCGATAAGCACTGCTGCCGTAATCGGAGGCAGATAAGCATTGAGGTTTGTAATTCCTGTCAGCGCATGTATAATCGCATTGATTGGTATACACAGCAGATAAGTCACAACAACTCCCAGCAGACCCGAAGCAAAGCCTATCAATATAGTTTCGGCGTTGAACATGGTGGAAACATCACGCTTTGATGCACCAATGGCTCTGAGTATTCCTATTTCCTTTGTTCTTTCCTGTACCGAAATGAGAGTAATAACACCTATCATTATAGAAGAAACAATAAGAGATATGGCAACAAAAGCAATGAGTACATAGGTGATTGTATTAATAATGGTAGTAATAGATGACATCATAATTCCGATATAATCTATATACTTTATCTGTGAAATTTCATCAACGCCCTCATTGTACTCTGCAATCACCTCTTCGATGATATCTTTATTTTCAAAGCTTGAAGCATAGAGATTGACGGCAGAAGGAGAGTCGGGGTCAATATATCCCAAAGACTTCATATTTGACTCGTAAGAAGTCTCGGAAAAATCCATAACAGCATCATACCATGCGGACATCTGCTGTGTTTCGGAGTCCTCCAAAAGCTGTGCAAGCATAGCTGAAAGCTGTTCTGCCGGAATTGCGGAAAGCTGTTCGGAAACCTGCTGTGCATACTGCATCTTGACCTGCTCGGAGATCATAGATGACATAAATGCATCCAAGTCCTTATCCGACATTGCACCTACATATTCCTTTACCTCATCCTCCGAGCTTCCCATTTCGGAAACTATTACGGAAATAAGAGTATTTTCTATATCCTCTCTTGACATTACTCCGAGTGTACCCTCTACCTGTGAGGCTACAAAGCTTTCGTCGGGGATGGACTGTATTTTGATATACAGCTCAGCCCTTTCTTTGTCGTTGAGCTTACCTGCATATGCCTTCAGGTCTGCTTCCTTTACTTCGGAAGTAACCGCAGATGAATCACGGAAGGGCTTACCCGTAAAAATATCCTTTCCGGGGTCCTCCAGCTGTGCAGTGACAGCTGAAGATTTTTTGGAATTTTCAATTATATAATCGGTGAGCATATGTGTGTAAGCAATAGAGCCTGTGAGCATATGCGATTCACTTGTATCATTTGGACGGATAATACCCGTCACTTTAAGGGGAACAGCATTGGCATAAAGATATCTCAAGCCTGCATCGGTAGTTCTCATATCGGTATACAAGCCTGTTTTTTCATCAAGGGTATAGCAGGAGGAATTAAGCACTATCTTATATTCCTTATCGCATATTTCCTTGTATGTCCAGCTTTTTGTATTTCTTGCCAGCTCTGTTTTTTCCACAGCGGCACGAACGATGCTTCCTGCCTCCTCTTCGGTTGTAAGACCGAGAGCATAAAGAGTCATATCATCAAGCTCGTTGTTTCCGTCAACAACAAGCACCACTTCATTGTAGCTGTTGGGCCATGAACCGTAAACAAGGTCATATTGGTCTTGCAAAAGCTTGCTGACGGGCGAGCCGTCCTTACCGGGCAGCATTTCCTGCCACAGCTTCATACCGCTTCCTCCGGCGAACATACTCATTGCAGAGCCCCCCGAGGACATCTGCTCACGGGCAGACATCATTGAAGAAAAATCAACTCCCATATACTTCAAAGCCAGCTCCTGTAAAAGGGATTCGGTATCCGAGTAAACAATCTCGCCGTCGGGACCTTCGGTATACACAAGCATATTCATATCGTAGGTATACTGAACTCCGTTCAGTGCATTGTAAAGCTTGGATTCGGGGTCTGATTTTTCTTTTTCAATAAACTGCTTAAAGGATTTCAGATCGTTTTCCTCGGCTTCAAGAGAATTCATTGCCTCGATGATATTATACATGGCAGGCTTGACATAAACGGCATCAAGCTCGTGGTCTACCTCCTCCGAGGACATTCCCATAAAGGTCTCCATAAGAGATGACATATCCATTACAGATGATTCCACGGTCAAAGGATATGACGACAAGGTACTTTCCTGAACATCATCAATATATGTGGTAAAGCCCTGAGACAGCGAATATATCAATGCAATGCCGATAATACCTATGGAACCTGCAAACGCAGTAAGAAGGGTTCTTCCCTTTTTGGTAAACAGATTCTTAAGCGACAGCCCGAAGGATGTCTTCAAAGACATAGAAGGCTTTTTAACACCTGTGAGCGGCTCTGCCGATACCTCTGTCTCCTCCGAGGCAACAGGCTTTGAATCATCGGTGATAACTCCGTCAAGCATTTTTATTATTCGTGTGGAATACTTTTGGGCAAGCTCGGGGTTGTGTGTTACCATTATTACAAGTCGGTCGTGGGAAACCTTTTTCAGTATCTCCATTACCTGCACACTGGTCTCTGTATCAAGTGCTCCCGTAGGCTCATCTGCGAGAATTATATCGGGATTATTTACAAGAGCCCGCGCTATGGCAACTCTCTGCATCTGACCGCCCGACATCTCTGAGGGACGCTTGTATATCTGCTCAGACAGACCCACATCATCAAGAACCTTCATAGCTCTTTCACGGCGTTCAGCCTTGCCTACTCCCGAAAGAGTCAGAGCAAGCTCCACGTTCTGCAGCACTGTCTGATGAGGAATCAGGTTATAGCTCTGAAACACAAAGCCTATTGAATGATTTCTGTAGGTATCCCAGTTCCTGTCACTGAAATTCTTTGTGGACTCACCGTTTATGATAAGGTCACCCTCTGTATATTGGTCAAGACCGCCGATAATATTCAGCATAGTAGTCTTTCCGCAGCCCGAAGGACCGAGAATGGAGACGAATTCGCTTTCACGGAACTTTAAATCTATACCGCGAAGCGCTTCTACCTTCCCGTTTCCGGCAGGATAATCCTTTTTGATTCCCTTTAATTCTAACATTTATTATCACCTTTCAAAAAAATTACACTATATTTTAATACTAAAACGGTGTTTTGTCTGTTACAGAATTATAAATATTCTGTTAAGTGTTATTTAGGAAGCGTCACTTTAAATTCCGCTCCGCCGCAGGCTCGGTTTTTTACCTCTATTGCGGCTCCTATCCTATTGCATATCCGTGCCGTAAGTGCAAGTCCCAGACCGTTGCCGTCTTGGCGGTGTGAAGTGTCTCCCTGATAAAAGCGCTCAAAGATATGCTCGGCATCCGAAGACTTTATACCCGGTCCGCTGTCGGAAACCGTAAAAACAACACTGTCAATTTCATCGGAAAGCCGTATCCCCACAAAGCCATTTTGTGAATTGAATTTTATGGCATTTGAAATAATATTTGTCCACACATGGCTGAGAAGTCCTCGGTTTCCCACCCAAAGCACAGGGTCAAGGTCGATATCAAAGGCTATCTCCTTTTGTGTCCACTCACTTTCAAGAGAAAGCACAGACTGTCTTATCTCCTCGTCAAGCCTGAATGCATCCTCGTTTTTTTCTATGACCTGATTTTCCACCTTTGACAGAAGCAGAATATTTCTCACAAGGTCAGACAGTCTGGAGGTGCTTGTCCTTATTTTTTCGGTGTACTCCTCTCTTTGCTCCTCGCTCAGAGTCTTATCCTGCAAAAGTGTGGCATAGCCCTCAATGGCGGCAAGAGGTGTCTTGAATTCATGAGACACATTAGATACAAAATCGCTCTGCAGAGTCTCGGTGCTTCTGAGCTCACGTGTCATAAGATTAAAGCTGGCATAAAGCTCCTTCATTTCCCGCACTACGCCTTTTTTCTCTATAGTAACATCAAAGTTGCCCTCTGCTACCCTTTTCATTGCCTTGCTAAGCTCGGTTATGGGATTAAGCAAAAAATAGGTTACAAAATAGGTTGCAACGCTTCCCAGTACAGCTGAAAATATCAATATCCACACAAAGGCTGGAATACGTATCACCGTATCAAGACGGCTGTTTGAAAGAGTAACAATTCCCGTAGATACAGCAATAACAAGAAGTATCTCTACAAGAATGACTGTTGTAAACAGCCAATGAATGGTTATTCTGGACTTCGCTTCAATTTTATTGATGCTTTTTTTCATAGCTTTTCCACCTTATATCCCATTCCGCGCATTGTAACTATTTTAAAATCTGAATTGCCCCTGAATTTATCTCTCAGCCTGCCTATATGGACATCAACGGTATGGGTATCGCTCTCGCTGTCATACCCCCACACATCATCCATCATCTGCTGACGTGTAAATATCCTGCCCGGAAAGGATGCCATTTTATAAAGAAGCATAAATTCCTTCTGAGGTAATACAACCGAAGCTCCGTCAACCGTTACCGTCAGAGAATCGCACTCCATCACCGTAGAGCCGATGGTGAGACGCCTTTCGTGAATAGAGCTTGCCCGTCGGAGCAAGGCTCCCACACGAAGCACCATTTCATTTATATTAATCGGCTTTATCATATAATCATCGCCGCCCGAAAGAAAGCCCTGTCTCATATCGTCAAAGGCATCCTTTGCAGTTATGATAAGAACAGGAACATTGCTGTGAGACCGTCTCAGCTCTCTGAGCATCTCATAGCCGTCCATTACAGGCATCATTATGTCCGAAATGATAAGGTCAAAGTACTCCCTGTCCAGTGCATCAAGAGCCTCTCTGCCGTTTGAAACTCCCTTTGTGGCATACCCGTTTTGTACAAGCACCTTTTCAAAAAGCATTCTCAGCTCCCTATCATCCTCAGCTACAAGTATTTTAAACATTTTTTCACCTCATAATTCCTTATCCTATTATTTTATGGTAATATATTACTCCTTCTTTGTCAATAAAACATCAACTGAAAATCAACAATTGTTGAAGTTTTTAATTTTTTGTATTGACTTTTCAGAAACACTTTTATAAAATGAAGTTGAAGATTTGAAAGGAGATTGCATATGAAGATTTTATTTCAGGGAGACAGCATAACCGATGCCGGCAGAGACAGAGAGAATATACACAATTTAGGCAACGGATATCCAAAATTTGCCGCAGATCTTATAAAGAAAAACAATCCCGATACAGAATTTGAATTTATTGATTTGGGTATCAGCGGAAATCAAACCAAGGACCTTGTTGACAGACTTGAGGGCGATTTTATAGCCATTCAGCCCGATATGGTTTCCATACTTATAGGAATCAATGATGTATGGCACCATGCCAACGAGCGCGACTGGATACCCAATGAGGTGTTTGAAAAGCGCTACCGCACAATTCTCACCGCAATAAAGGAACGCACAAATGCCGTAATAATGATGCTTGAGCCCTTCCTCGGTCCTGTAGAGGATAAGACATTTTTCAGAGAAGACCTTGACCCCAAAATTCAGATAGTCAGAAAACTCGCTCGTGAATTTGCCGATGTATATGTACCCCTTGACGGTCTGCTTGCTTCGAGATTTGTAAAAGAGGAACACACAGAATACCTTCCCGACGGAGTACATCCCTCCAACGGAACAAATGTGCCCCATACAACAGGCGCAGAATATATCGGTAAAGTATACGCAGAGTATGCTCAACAAATAATCGATAAATTGAAATAATATAAAATACCCGAATTTCAATATTCCGTTTTTCGGGATGAGAGTATGAGAGAAGGGAGCTTTTGACTTCAAAAGCTCCCTTCTCTCATTATAATAAATAATAAATAATAAACGCTGAATTACTTCTTTGCTTTTTCGCAAGCTTCAAACAGACCGTTGATATAAGCGGCGCCCAGAGCTCTGTCATAGAGACCGTAGCCCGGCTTGCCCGTTTCACCCCATATCATTCTGCCGTGGTCGGGACGTACATAACCGTCAAAGCCCGTTTCAACAAGTGCCTTTGTTATTTCATACATATCCAGACTTCCGCAGGCTGAAAGATGTCCGCTTTCCTCAAAGCTTCCGTCCTCCATAATCACGATATTTCTCATATGCATAAATGCTATTCTGTCCATTGCGGAATACTTACGCACCATTGCCACAACATCGTTTGATTTTGCACAGCCCAATGAGCCTGTACACAGGCAGAGGCTGTTTGCAGGGCTGTCAACGATTTTCAGCATTCTGTCAAGGTTTTCCTCGCAGGTAATAATACGGGGAATACCGAAAATGGGATATGGCGGGTCATCGGGATGTATAGCCATTCTTACATCGCATTCCTCTGCAACGGGTATTATTTTCTTCAAGAACCTTTCAAGATTTTTCCAAAGCCCCTCCTCGCCTATCTCGCCGTATGCGGTGATAAGCTCACGCACCTGGCTCTGTGTATAGCTGGAATCCCAGCCGGGAAGGTGAATATCATCCTTGAGCGGGTCAAGGTCTCTCATTTGGTCCCAATACATAACAAGACTTGTTGAGCCGTCGGGAGCTGTCTTGTCAAGCTGAGTTCTTGTCCAGTCAAACACCGGCATGAAATTATAAGTAATACATTTTACGCCGTATTTTGCGCATCTTCTGATATTCTCGCAATATACATCAATGAGACGGTCAACATCACCTCTGCCAAGCTTTATGTCCTCGGGAACGGGAACAGACTCAACAATGTCAAAAAGCAAGCCGTTTGCCTCGACAGTCTCCTTCATTTTTTTTAGACTTTCCTCGGGCCACACCTCTCCGGGTGCAACATCGTATATCGCGCTTACAACCGAACGCATACCCGGTATCTGGCGGATATACTCAAGGGATACAGGGTCGCTTTCCCCGTACCATCTGAATGACATTTTCATAACTTTTATTCTCCTTTTTTGTTATGTTATCTTACGGTATCATCTTTAGGTTAAAACCGAAAATGAAATAGGTTTTTATTTCATTCAATTTCACACCCTCATACAAAGAGCGAACAATTCACTCCCAAAAGCAATTTTTGTAATGTAGAAAATCTCCGATTTTCTTTAATTTGTGAAAATTTCATTTTCTTCGCCCCTCCCTCGCACTAGCGTACATAAGTACGCTGACGGCTTCGGGATTGACGATTTTCCCTCCAAGCCTGATACCTTTTGGGGCTTCAGGTTTACGGTGTGTCTTTTGGGGGTTTTCTCGGAGGGGCTTTTTAGCAAAAAGCCCCTCCGAACCTCCAAAAAGCATTTTGAATTTTTTTATAATTTATTGAAGATTTGCGAAGCAAATCAACCAAAACGTTGCCGAAGGTGAATTTCACCCGTCAAAGCCGTTATTCAGTCGGTTTTCTTATTCTGTTAAGTCTTCTGTTAAGTGTCAGAAGCTCGTCCTTTGTAAAGGTAACATCCATCATCGCAACCATTGAGGTAAGTCTGAGCAATGTAAATGACCCAAGCATTTTCATCATTTCCGCACCCATTCCCTGAGGCTTGTTCGGCAGTGCTTCCTGTATCTTTGCAAAAAACTCCGCCATAACTCTGGCACCGTCATGACTGGAAAGAATTACCTCAACCTTGTCGTTAAGGCTGAGACAGCCCTCGGGCTCGGTAATATCAAACCAATTGAGCACTGCACCCTTTTCCTTAAGAGTATACTCATCGTTGAAGGTATCAACCTTACGGATTACAGCCTTATCCCGACAGCTTCCTGCCACAGCTTCAAGCTCGGTTTCTCCTGAATTCGGCACATCAAATCTAAAAAATCGGTCGGCAGCCTTTTTCTTGCCAAGGCTTTTTCCGTTTGCAAAAAGCTCAACGGTATCAAGGTTTGAATAGACGGTAACCACCGTTACATCCTCAACTCTGTCAACATAGCGCTTGCCTGCAATATGAACAAAGGGTACGCTTGATAAATGAGCCTTGTAGGCATAAAATGAATCCTTTTTGTACTTTCTGTCAAAGGTAACAAGTCCCTTGTGGTTTTGTCCGTTTTCGCCGCCCTCTGCCCTTGCATCTGCGCCGAAATCAAACATATTCCATACATAGGTAGCCCAGATATATTTACGTGAGAAAAGCTGTTTTATCAGCTCCTCGTGATAATAAGCCTGATATTCCTCTGTGTAATCACCCTGTGTGGGCTTTGAGGTGTGCCAGTTTAAGCCTTCGGCTCCGTACTCCGACACAGCTATGGGACGGAGAGGATAATCCTTGTGGAATTTATCAAACCATTCACCGTTCATTGAGGTGTCGCCGCCATACCAGCCGTAATAATGATTATAGGCAATAAGGTCGGGAATTCTGAGGTATGCGTCGTCGGTAGAACACACTGTCAGTGCCGCAACTGTTGTATATCTTGTGGAATCAAGCCTGTGAGCAAGGTCATTGAGTATTCTGTGGTTTTCAAGCAGCTCTTCCTTGTCATAGCCGCCCATAGTTATTTCATTTGACAGCCCCCAGAAGCAAATTGACGGATGGTTGTAATTCTGTGCTATAAGCTCCTTCATCTGGGAGACAGTATTTTCGGTACCTGCCGACAAATGATTTGAAATATAGGGAATTTCAGCCCATACCACCATACCGTATTCGTCACAAAGGTCATAGAAAAATTGGTCATGCTGATAGTGTGCAAGGCGTATGGTGTTGGCACCTACCTCATTTATCAGCTCCATATCCTGACGGTGATGCTCTCTTGTAAGAGCATTGCCGACGCCCCACCTGTCCTGATGACGGGATACACCGTGAAGGGGATATTCCCTGCCGTTGAGCAAAAATCCGCGCTTGGGACTCACCTCAAAGGTTCTGCATCCGAAACGGGCTTCAACAATATCATAGGTCTCCTTGCTGTCAAACAGACTAACCCTTGCAGTATAAAGATAAGGGTCAAAAACACCGTCCCACAAATGCACCTCATTGATACTGAGGGTACATTTTTTCATTACCGCATCAACAGTTTCACTTGCCACGCTGTTTCCGTCGGCATCATAAATCTCAAAAAGCAAATGCTTGTCCTTGGTATCCTCAAGATATACATTTATTTCCACGTCGGCATTTTTACCCAAAATCTTGGGAGTGACCGCAATACCCGGTGCCCCAGCATACCCAAGGTCAAAATGATTACAAGGTACGGAAATCACCTTTACATCACGGTAAATGCCGCCGTAAAAGGTAAAGTCAGCCATCTGGGGATACACGGTATCATTTGCAGAGTTGTCAACACAGACCGCCAAAACATTGTCGGCTTCAAGGTAGGGGGTAATATTCACCCTAAAAGCAGAGTAACCGCCGTGGTGATGTCCTGCTTCCTTTCCGTTCATATATACTCTTGCACTTGAATTTGCGCCGTCAAACTGAAGCCACAGCTCATCGCCTGAATAGCTTGAGGGAGAAAACTCTCTGAAATACCAGCACTCTCCTCTGTAATAATCGTTTCCGCCGTCCTGTCCGTCCTCGGCATTCCAGGTATGGGGAAGATTTACTTTTTCGCCTTGGGGAATACTGCATAAATCCCCCGGATTTTTCTTTGTAAAAATCCAATTGTCATTAAGATTGAAAATTCTTCTCATTTTCTACTCCGTATTATACTATTTTTTGTTTTCCCAGTCAAGTGTAGTTTAACCGAAATCATTGCATTTATATTACTTTTTTGATAATTTTTCTGTATTTTTTATGCTAAACGGGGAATTTATAACATTGAAAACTTTTTTGAAAGGACAATGTTATGAATAATGTAAAGCCCTTCGGTATCCGTGACAAAATCGGATATCTGTTCGGGGATTTCGGAAATGACTTTACATTTCTTATATCCTCATCTTTTTTATTGAAATTTTATACAGATGTTATGGGCATCGACGGTTACATCGTCGGCATCGTTATGATGATAGCCCGTTTCGTGGATGCCTTTACCGATATTTTTATGGGCAGAATATGTGACAGAAGCCGCACCACTAAGGTGGGTAAATTCAAGCCCTGGATAAGACGAATGTGCGCCCCTGTGGCAATCGCATCATTTTTGATATACCAAAGCGCCTTTGCCTCATACTCAACTGCCTTTAAGGTAGCTTGGCTCTTTGTTACCTACATTCTGTGGGGATCCATATTCTACACCTCAATCAACATCCCCTACGGCTCAATGGCATCTGCCATTTCTCCCGAGCCCTCCGACAGACAGAGCCTTTCCACCTTCAGAACAATGGGCGGAACACTGGCGGGGCTCATAGTAGGCGCAGGTATACCGCTGTTTGCCTACCGTGACGTTGACGGAAAAAGTGTTATGGACGGCGGAAGGTTTACCCTGATTGCGGGTATATTCTCGATACTTGCAGTAATATGCTATCTTATTTGCTATGCACTGACAACAGAACGTGTGAAAAGCGACAACACGGAAAACCAACACCCCGATTCTTTTGTCACTCTTCTGAAAAAGGCTGTTTCAAACAAGGCACTTATCTCCATTATCGCCGCCTCGGTGGTAATGCTTATGGCTCAGCTCACAATGCAGTCAATGGCGAATTATATCTATCCCAATTATTACGGCAATGCCAGAATGCAAACTGTATCCACCGTAATGATGCTGATAGGCATGGTATTTGCAGCCGCCACAGCAAAGCCTCTTGCAAAGCGCTTCGGCAAGGCGGAAATAAGTGCGGCTGCCAATTTCTTTGCGGCGGCAGTATGCATATTGCTGTTCTTTGTCAGACCCGAAAATGTCTGGGTTTACGTTTCCTTTGCCCTGATAATATGGATAGGACTGGGAATTTTTGCTATGGTCACATGGGCATTGATAACCGATGTTATTGACTATTCCGAAATAAAAAACGGAAAGCGTGAGGACGGCTCAATATACGCTCTGTATTCCTTTGCAAGAAAGCTGGGACAGGCGGCAGCTGCAGGTCTTTCGGGCTTTCTTCTCACCGCCATCGGCTACAGCGACACAACCGCTTTTGACCCCGATGTTCTTGACGGCATATTCAATATAGCCACTCTTGTGCCCGCCACAGGCTTTATTCTGCTTGCTCTCATCCTGTGGCTGTGGTATCCCCTCCACAAAAAAACAGTTGAAGAAAACGTAAGAATACTCAAGTCTAAGCACGAAGGAAAGCTTTAAAGGGACTGCTTTATTTAGGCATAACCAAAAAAGAGCTAAGATGTCTTTGAAGAAAAGGTGTCTTAGCTCATGTTTTTTTATAGGCTTTTATTAAGGTTTAATTTTAAATGACTCAACCCCTTTAAAACCAATACACTTGACAAATATACAAAAATATGCTATAGTATGTTCAGCACACAGTGTGCTGAAAGGTGGTGAAAGAGTGGAGCTTATACGGGATGAAATGTCGGAGGCGATAATTGATACAGCCGAAAGAATAGCAATTTCGGAGGGCGCGGACAGCCTGAGTGTTCGCAGAATTCTGCAGACAATGGGAATAACCAACAGAGTGTTTTACAACCGCTTCAAAAACATAGATGAAGTACTGGAAATAATTTACGAAAAAACGGTTTTGAAAATCAGAGAAAGCCTGAAAACCGCATATGACCCCGAAAAAGACTTTTTTGAATCGATAATCGACATAGTAACAGGTACTCTTATTATGTCCTACAAAAACAAGATGAACTTTAACCAGTATGTTTTCGACAACGATTCACGTTCACAAAAAAATTATGAATGGTGGAAGACAGAAATTGAAAAAATAATTGAGTACGCAAAGGAACAAAAAATCATAAAGAATCTTGATACTCATATTATGAGCTATTCGATATGGTGCTTTATCCGCGGCTACAACGCCGATGCTCTGGGAAGAAAAATACCGCTTGACGAAGCAGTAAAAAATTTCAGATACAGCTTCTCGGTACTTCTTGACGGCATGAAGGCTTAATTTTTACAAATAACTAACTGTTGAGGATAAAATTATGAAGAATCAAATATTACACGAAAAATTGGAATTTTCCACAATGCGCGACCTTGTGGAGTGGGCAGGAGAGGAGCACGCAGATAAATGTGCATATTCCTACCGTCAATCCCCCGCTTCAAAGGACATAACAAAGGTGAGCTTCAACCAGCTCAGACAAAATGTGCGTGACCTTGCAAGCGAGCTTATTTCGATGGGCTGTGCGGGAAAGCACTGTGTCGTAATCGGTAAGCTGTCTTATGAGTGGGCGCTTCTGTATTTTGCCACCCTCTCTATCGGTGCGGTACTTGTACCCCTTGACAAGGATTGGCATGCCGAGGACCTTTCAGATACAGTAAAAAAATCAAATGCCTCTTTCCTTTTCTGTGACGAGGATATTGCAGACAAGGCTGAGATTATAGTAAAGGAAAGCAGTTTGGAAGCAGAGCCCGTATATATGCTTGCCAAGGAAAACGAAAGAAATATCCGCACGCTTCTTGCTCTCGGACATATGAAATATGCCAAGGACCCCTCTGCCTACAGCAATGCGGAAATTGACACCGAGGCATTGGCGCTTATGGTATTTACATCAGGTACAACAGGCAAGGGCAAGGGCGTTATGCTTTCGCAGAAGGCTATACTCTCGGATATTACATCGGTAATTCCCTACATTGATTTCGGAAGCAAGACAATCGGTGTTCTCCCCCCTCATCATACCTACGGCTCTACCGTTATGTTTGCGGGACACACAATTATCGGAGCAGAGGTATACATCTCATCGGGACTGAGATATATCACAAAGGAGCTGAAGGAGCAGAAGCCCGAGCATCTGGTGCTTGTTCCCCTCTACCTTGAATCCTTCTACCGCAAGATACTTGCAACCGTCAAGGAGCAGGGCAAGGAGGACATCCTCAACAACACCATAAAGCTGAGCAATGCACTGCGCAAGACAGGCATAGACATGAGAAAGAAGCTGTTTTCCTCTGTACGTGCGGCATTCGGCGGTGAAATCAAGACCGTAATATCAGGAGGCGCACCTATCAACCCAGATATAATTGCTTTCTTTGAAGCTATCGGCATTTCTACCCTCAACGGCTACGGAATTACGGAATGTGCTCCCATCGTTGCTGTAAACAGAAGCCGTAATGTAGTTGCGGGAAGCGTGGGAAATGTACTTGATATCGATACCGTAAAAATAGATGAGCCAAATGAAGATGACGAAGGTGAAATTCTTGTAAAGGGCTCCAATGTTATGATGGGCTATTACAATGACCCCGAAGCTACAAAAGATGCATTTGACGAGGAGGGCTATTTCAGAACAGGCGACTACGGAAAGCTGGATGAAAACAATGTACTCTATATCACAGGAAGAAAGAAAAACCTTATCATCCTTTCAAACGGCAAGAATGTATATCCCGAAGAAATAGAAAACGAGCTTATCTCTGTACCCGGAATACTTGAAATAGTTGTATACGAGGGGCAGAGCAAGCGAGGACTCGACCGCAACGAAATAGTTGCCGAAATATACCCCGACAAGGAATATTGCGAAAAGAACGGCATAACCGACGTAAAAGCACACCTTAAGACCTATATTGATGCCTACAACAAGACAGCAGTTTCCTATAAGAAGATAACACTTATCCGTGTGCGCAAGGAGGAATTCCCCAAGAACACACTCCGCAAGATACAGAGATTTAAGTTAGATACAACCATAGATTAAAACAAAGGGCTGACTCGGCGAGTCAGCCCTTTGGCTTATATATTCTCTATAAAATCACAAACCAATTTTCCGAAAATACTGTCTCCGTTTTCATCAAGTGCTGTAACATACTGACAGTGATTGCCGTGCATTACCTTAAGCTCGGCATTTGTGTCAAGCTCAAAGTGCTTCAGAGTAGACATGACCAGCACAGTCTGCTCATATCTGTTTTTCATGTCATTATCCGAAACAACAAACAGCATGGGCGAGTGCTTTTCTTCTACACCTATGAAGTAAAGCGGTGCAGTCTCATCGATAATTACCCGTCTTGAATCCTTTCCGCTGTATTTCAAAACATTAAAATGGGCTGTGGGCTGTCCTGCGTCGTGTATCCAGCCTGTAACATCAAGCGGAGACATTCCCACTCTTTCGAGATAGCTTCGGTCAAAACAGAGCATCATTGAAAGATATCCGCCCGCTGAGCTGCCGCCCACACAAATACCACTACAGCTGCCGTAATCGCCGATGTTATTTTTGACCCATGCAACCGCATCTGCACAGTCCTCAATAAAATCGGGGTATTTTGCATTGGGATACATTCTGTACTCGGCAGAGATAAGGGCTACTCCCCTATCTGTGAAATACTTCAGTACAGGCTCGGGAAAGCATCTCCGACTGCCATTTACAAGTCCGCCGCCGTGAAAATACACAAAGGCGACAAATTCGTCGCTGTCGGGAAGCCAGATATCCAGCTTTTGCTCATCAAGACTTCCGTAGGATATATCAAGAAAGCTTCTCATACATTCTCGCCCTTTGCTCTTCTGGCATCAAGCTTCTTGTTTCTCGCATACATAACAAGGTCGGCGCCCACCATAATGAAATTAAGCACATAGAAGAAAAGCACATACCATTTTTCTCCTATCTGCGCCATGTATGCCTCATTTACAAATTTCGATGCTATACCGGCAATGTATCCGAAAAAGATAAGACACAGGAATGCAAGGCTCTTACCCTTTGTGGTTCTTGCCTTATAAGATTTGATAACATTCAAGGGCCATGAAATTCCAAAGCTGACTATCATGGTTATTTCAAGTAATTCTGCCATTTTATTTCTCCTTATATTTGATGTGACAATTCTATCACATTTGTACCATTTTGTAAACAATTAAATAACATATGGGAGCATAACTTGAAAGTTATGCTCAGAGATGGTATCATAATACAAGAGGTGTTTATTATGGAGCTTTTACAGTTAAAATATTTTTGTGATGCGGCGAGGGAGCAGAGCTTTTCCAAAACTGCGAAAAAATTTTCTGTACCCGCATCAAATATATCACAAAGCATAAAAAGGTTAGAGAAGGAGTTGTGCGTTTCGCTTTTTGACAGAAGCGCAAACAGTATTTCCCTCAACAACAAGGGACGGGACTTTTACAAAAAAATAAGCGAGGCGCTGGCTGTTATAGAAGCCGCAAAAAACGAAGTCAACAATGCAGGCAGCATACGGATAGGAATAAACGCAAACCGCCGTATAGTGATGCAAACGGTGGAAAAGCTTCAGCAAAGCTACCCGAGTGTTGACATAACCGCAATGTACAGTATGCGTCAAGACGAGGATTTTGACCTACTGATATCCTGCGACAAGTCTCTTTTATCAATTTATTCGGGAGAAAAGCTTTTGTCGGAAAAGATAGTTTTAGCAATGCGTGACGACGACCCGCTTGTCAACTGTGAGAACATCACCCCAAATATACTCAACGGCAGGAGCTTCATTTCCATGGACCCTGACAGCGATATGCAGAAGGAAACTGCAAAAATAGCTCAAAAAATGGGAATAGAGCCACGTTTTGCAATTCAGACGGTGGATGCTTACTATGTAAGAAGATGTATTGAGGCGGGAATGGGTTTAGCATTTGTCCCTGTGTTTTCGTGGAAGGGACAGTTTTCGGACAGAATAGTGTTTAAAGACGTGGGAAACTACACCAGAGACACCTACGTATTCAAGAAGCATGAAAAACTCTGTTCATCTTACTGTGATATTTTCATTAATATGCTCCGTGAGGAGATAAAAAATGATACCGAGTGTTGATTTTTTATTTGCACTGTGTTAAAATCATACAAAGAGGTGTTAAAATGAACTTTTCTTTCAAAGGATTAACATTTGAGGTGTCGGAGGGGAAAATAATTCTCACCGACTTCAAGGGCTTCAGACAGCGAAACAGACACAATTTTGCGGAAATACAGATAGCGGGAGAAAACAGACCCTCTCATGCGGGAACAAAAACCGTTTACTCCTCGGAAGCAGGCAGACTTAAATACATTTCCCACAGCCTGACCGAAAATCGTCTTTCCGTAGTACAGGAGTCGGAGCTGATAACGGCTGAAACGGTATTCGTCTCCTATGATGATACGGATACAGTAAGAATTTATACAGAGGTTACTGCTAAAGAGGAGCTTGTGCTTGAACAGGTATCCGCCATCGTAATAGGCGGTATATCACCTCTCGGCAACGCTGATGCCGACAATGTATATCTCACCCGTTTTATACAAAGCCACCATACCGAATGTCAGCCAAGGCGTGCATCCTTTGCAGAGCTTGGCTTTATCAGTGACGGAGCACAGCAGGTATCCCAGAAGAAAATATCCTTTGCAAATGTGGGAAGCTGGTCCACAAAGGAGGCTCTCCCCCAATGTATTATAGAAAACTCCGTCGGAATGCTCATGTTCCAGATTGAGAGCAATTCCTCCTGGTATTACGAGATATCCGACAGAGACGGAGACATATATCTGTACCTCGGCGGTGCTGACAGCATCAACGGTGCATGGAGCAAAAGGCTCTCACAGGGCGAAAGCTACAGAACTCCCGCGGCGGCACTTGCCTTCGGGGGCGGACTTAATGAGGTGTTAGCCGAAATGACCGCCTACAGAAGGCATATATGCGGTCTGTCGGAAATTGACAGCTCGCTTCCGTCAATATTTAATGAATACATGCATCTGTCATGGGACAATCCGACACAGGAAGCCACAAAAATATATGCTCCCATTGTTGCCAAAACAGGCGTTAAATACTATGTTATCGACTGCGGCTGGCATGACGAGGCAGATACCAAGCAGATATATGCCCATGTGGGACGGTGGAAGGAAAGTAATCTGCGTTTCCCCGAGGGTGTCCGAAAAACCACTGACTTTATACGTTCTCTGGGTATGAAGGCAGGACTTTGGATAGAGCCTGAAATGGTGGGACCGAAATGCAGTGAAATGCTTGATTTCTACACCGATGACTGCTTTTTACAGCGCTACGGAAAAAAGGTATGTACGGGAAGATATTTCCTTGACTACCGCAACCCAAGGGTTATTGAATATATGTCGGAGACCGTCAGAAGAATGGTTGAGGACTACGGTGCGGATTACATAAAATTCGACTACAATCAGGATGCGGGAATAGGAACCGACCTTGACAGTGACAGCATGGGAGAAGGACTTGAAAGCTGTGCAAATGCTTTTCTTGATTGGGTAAGTACCATGAAGAAAAGATTTCCCCGGGTTATTTTTGAGGGCTGTGCCTCGGGCGGTATGAGAATGGATTATAAGAGCCTTTCTGTTTTCTCGCTTCAATCCACCTCCGACCAGATAGATTATCTCAAATATCCCTACATTGCGGCAAATGTTTTGTCGGCGGTATTGCCAGAGCAGGCGGCTGTATGGTCCTATCCTGTGGGCTGTTGCACGGCGGAGCAGATAAATGATAACCAGATAGTTATGAATATGATAAACAGCTTTTTGGGACGAATGCACCTTGCAAGCCACCTTGAACGTATGACAGACAGACAGCTTGAGCTGGTAACAGAGGGTGTCAGGGTATACAACTCGCTGACAGAGTTCAAAAAGGGGGCTTTCCCCTATCTCCCCTGCGACTTTGCCAAATACGGAGACAGCCACTGTGCCTCGGGAATACGGAAAGGCAATACAGTGTATCTTGCCGTATGGTGTCTGGGCGGAGGAACGAAAACAGAACTGCCCGTTGCGGCAGCAGATGCCGAGACAATATATCCCCCCGTCCCCAACGCAAAAATCACCCTTGGCTGTGACAGCATAACAGTTGATTTTGAAAGAGAAAAAACAGCCATATTTATAAAGATAACATTAAAGGAGAACAAGCAATGATTACAATAAAAAACCAATACATTACCGCAAGCTTCAATACATTGGGTGCTGAGCTGAAAAGTCTTGTTTGCGACGGCAGAGAATACATATGGCAGGCTGACCCTGAATGGTGGGGTAAGGCATGCCCCGTAATGTTCCCAATCTGCGGAGGGCTTTTTGACGATGAATTTATTTTTGAAAAAAAGACCTATCACCTTGACAAGCATGGCTTTGCATGGGTAACAGAATTTGAGGCAGAAACACAGAGCGAGTCCTCTGTAACCTTCCTTTTGAAAAGCAACGAAGAGACACTTGCACAGTTCCCCTTTGAGTTTGAGCTTCGTATAATATACACTCTCGTAGGAAAACAGCTTCAGGTAAGAAACGAGGTCAAAAATATCGGCAAGGGTACAATGTACTTCTCTATCGGCTCACACGAAGGCTATGCACTCCCCGAGGGTGTAGAGGAATACGAGGTGCTTTTCCCTCAAAAGGAAACACTTTATGCCTGCGGTCTTGACGGTAACTTTATAAATGACGAAAGAACGCTGATAGTTGACAACAGTGACAGGCTTGCTCTCAAAAAAGAACATTTTGCAATTGATGCTCTCATATTCCCCGAGGTAGTTTCTCGCTCGGTTATACTTCAGAAAAAAGACGGCTCAAGGGCTATTCGGGTAGAGTTTGACGGATTTTTCAACCTTATGTTCTGGCAGGAGTGCGGTGCTCCCTTCCTTTGTATTGAGCCCTGGAACGGTCTGCCCGATGTTGTGGGAGAAGGCAAGGACTTTACAAAGAAGATAGGTATACAGCAGGTTGGCGAAGGAAGCACATATATCAGAACTCACAATATTGAAATACTCAAATAGGAGACAGCTATGACACAGCAGGAATTAACTGTACTCAATCTCGGTCAGAGTCTTGACGACCTTGCAAATCTTGACCCGAGAGGCTACGGCGTATGTAAAATACTTTATAAGGCATCCCGTGAATACACAGGTGCGCCTCTCTGTATGAATGCGGCACAAAAGCTCATTGACACCGTCAAGGAGGGCGACTTTGTATATATAATGACGGGCTTTGTGCTCCGTCCCTACAAAAAGGCTGAAATGGACGGAATTGTAAGCTCAATGCTGTTGTGCCGTGCCTTGGTAAAGGCATTCGGGGCAAAGCCTGTAATAATCTGCCCCGAGGACAATCTGGAAGCGGTAAAAAACCTGTCAGCATGTGTGGGGCTTCATCTCTTTGAAGATATTGACACACTGAAGGAGATACCTGTTTCTATGGGAGTAATTACCTTCACAAAGGATGCAAGCAAAGCTCCGCTTCAAGCCGATAAAATCATTGCAAAGGCTGCACCCTCGGCTGTAATAAGCATAGAATGTCCGGGTGCAAACCAGCTTGGCTGTTATCACAATGCAGTAGGGCTTGATGTTACTGCACTTGAGGCAAAGCAGGATATACTTTTTGAAAAGCTGCAGGCAATGGGTGTTGTCAATATTGCCATAGGCGACCTTGGCAACGAGATAGGAATGGGCACTATTTCCGATACTCTTAAAAAATACATCCCTTATGCAAGAAAAGGAGCCTGCAATTGCCCTTGTAAAGGCGGTATTGCCGTCAAAACAAAGGCAGACAATATCATAACAGCAACAGTGTCCGATTGGGGCTGTTACGCCATGATAGCCTCCCTTGCCTTCCTGAAGGATGACATAGACATAATGCACACATCAGAGCTTGAAAAGGAAGCTATGATATGTGCCAGCAGAAGCGGCATGATAGATATGTACGGATGGCTGATACCTGCAATTGACGGCTTCGGTCCTGAAATTACCCTTCCCATCGTTTCTCTTATGCGTGAAATGGTAATCAGTGCACTTAAATTAAAAAACACCTGTAAAACTTGGTTTGAAAAGGTGGAGGAGCTGCATCATTTTGGCTGATATAAGATTTTTAAGCTGCGGCGATTCTGCTGTAACGGTGGAGTTTTCAAAGGAAATGAGCGAGGAAACCAACCGAAAAATACGCCATCTCGCCGCAAAGCTCGGTAATATACGGGGAGTTGGCGAAAGTGTTCCTGCTTTTTGCAGTATGACGGTTTATTTCGACCCCTTCGTTATATCAAGAAAAACGCTGGAAAAGAAAATAACAAAAATAGTCAAAGCCTACAGAGAGGACACTGCCGCTCAAAAACGTGTTTTTCTCATTCCTGTATGCTATGAAGGGGAATTTGCCCCCGACATGGAGGATGTGTGCTCGCTTACAGGGCTTGACCGTGAAGAGGTCATCAAAATACATACCTCTGTTGATTATCTCATTTACATGCTGGGCTTTCTGCCGGGCTTCCCCTACCTTGGCGGTATGGACAAAAGAATTGAAGCGCCGAGACTGGAAACTCCCCGCACATCAATTCCTGCAGGCGCTGTAGGTATAGGCGGCAAGCAGACGGGAATTTATCCTCTGGCTTCACCCGGCGGCTGGAGACTTATCGGAAGAACTCCAATAAAGGTTTATGACCCTCAGAGAGAAAACCCCATTCTCTACAGAGCAGGAGACTACATACGTTTTTATCCCATTACCGCAGAGGAATTCAACAGTCACAGCGGAAATATAGAAATAAGGGAGGAATACTGATATGAACATGACAGTCATTTCCCCCGGCCCTTTGTCCACTGTACAGGACGGCGGACGCTTCGGCTACATGGACACAGGCTTTTCTCCCAACGGAGCAATGGACCTGTACTCCATGAAAATTGCCAATCTTTTAACAGGCAATGCCCCCTCTGACGGAGTAATAGAAATGACCCTTATGGGCATGACGGTAACCTTTGACACTACCTCTGTGATTGCATTGACAGGCGCCGACATGTGCCCCAAGCTCAACGGTTCTCAAATACCAATGTACACAGCCGTAGAGGTAAACGGCGGTGACACGCTGGAAATGGGAGTTGCAAAAAGCGGTATGAGGTCATACCTTGCCGTTGCGGGCGGTTTTGACATACCTCTTGTAATGGGAAGTATGTCCACCAATCTCAAATGCGGCATCGGAGGATTTGAAGGCAGAAAACTGCGTGTGGGAGATGTGCTTCCGCTGAGACACAGTATCCCTCTTTCACTCATTGGAAGAAGAAGCACACCTGCAAAAAATAGTTACGGTGACAGCATTGCACTGAGAGTAATTTTCGGACCTCAGGAGGATTATTTTACACAAAAGGGTATTGACACCTTTTTGTCCTCGGAGTACACGGTTTCCGACAAATCCGACCGCATGGGCATAAGGCTTGAGGGAAGTGTGATAGAGAACAAAAACGGGGTGGACATTATTTCCGACGGCATTGCAACAGGCTCGGTACAGATACCTGCATCGGGTACCCCCATAATTATGATGTCCGACCGACAGACAACGGGCGGTTATGCAAAAATTGCAACGGTAATCTCCTCTGACCTTAAAAAGATAGCTCAGGCACGTGCAGGTACAAAGGTTCACTTTGAAGCGGTAACCGAAAAAGCGGCACTGTCTTTGAAAAGAAAAGAAGAACGGGAATTGAAATTTTTGCAATACAGATTCAATTTCGCTGTATATAAGGAGCAATAAAATGGATTATTCAAAAGCATCTCCAAAAGAGGTAAGACAGCTTATACGAGAGGGAAAAATAACCACGCAGACCTCGGGAATGTGTGACGGCTACGCTCAGGGCAACCTTCTGATTATTCCAAAGGAGCATGCCTATGATTTTTTGCTTTTCACTCAAAGGAATCCCAAGCCCTGCCCCATTCTTGAAGTGGGTGATGTAGGAAGCAGACTGGTAAAAACCATGGCGGACAATGCCGATATTGCAACAGACATACCGAAATACAGAGTATGGGAGTATGGTGAGCTTAAGGGTGAATATACGGACATATCACATCTTTGGCGTGACGATTTTGTGTATTTCCTCATTGGATGCTCCTTTTCCTTTGAAGGTGAGCTTTTGGCATCTAATGTGCCTGTCAGACATATTGAAGAAGGCAGAAATGTCCCAATGTATATTACAAATATTCCCTGTGAGCCTGCGGGTATTTTTCACGGCAACGTTGTGGTAAGTATGCGTCCCATGCCTGCCGACCAAGTTATAAAGGCGGTGAGTATAACTGCCTCCATGCCCCGAGTTCACGGTGCTCCCATTCATATCGGAGACCCCGAAAAGATAGGAATAAAGGACATCAACTCCCCCGATTTCGGAGACTCGGTTACAATCCGCGAGGGAGAGATACCTGTTTTCTGGTGTTGCGGAGTCACACCGCAATCGGCGGTAATGAGCACAAAGCCTCCAATCGCCATCACCCACTCCCCCGGTCACATGTTCATCACCGACGTCAAGAATTCACTTTTGAAGGATTGATTTGTATCGGGGATTCTCCCCGAACCCCACTCAAAACCTTTTTATAAAAAGGTTTTGAGAATTCCAAAAATTTTAATTATTTATATTTTTAATTTTGTTTTTCGGGAGAGCCCGAGAGGGGGCTTTTTTCAAAAAAGCCTTCTCTCGGTCAAATAAAACTATGTATAAAATAGACTTGAACAGCGACCTCGGCGAAAGCTTCGGCGCATATAAAATAGGCAAAGACAGGGAAATTGTACCCCTTGTATCATCAGCAAATATTGCCTGCGGATTTCATGCAGGCGACCCGACAGTAATGGCAAACACAGTAAAGCTGTGCAAAGAAAGCTCTACTGCCGTAGGCGCACACCCGGGCTTTGATGACCTTCAGGGCTTTGGCAGACGTAATATGTCAATATCCCCCGAGGATGCCAAAAATATCATAATTTACCAGATAGGCGCACTTGATGCCTTCTGCCGTGCAAACGGAATTCAGATGCAGCATGTAAAGCCCCACGGAGCACTGTATAATATGGCAGCCAAGGATACAAAACTTGCCGATGCCATATGCGAAGGAATATATGAATACAATCCATCACTTATTCTCATGGGACTTGCAGGCAGTGAAATGATAAAATCGGCAAAGAAGATAGGGCTTCCCTATGCCTCCGAAGTGTTTGCCGACCGTGCCTACGAGGATGACGGCACTCTTGTGGCACGTACCAAGCCCGGCGCAATGATAACAGATGAAAACGAAGCGGTAGAGCGTGTTATCTCCATGATAAAAACACACACCGTCAAAACCGTCAGCGGTAAAACAATAGAAATAATCCCCGACTCGGTCTGTGTCCACGGCGACAGCGAAAAAGCTCTTGCTTTTGTGGAAAAAATAAGAAAAGCACTGACAGCCGAGGAAGTGGAGATAAAAAAACTTCTCTAATAAACCCAATGTCAGCGTTATATGTTTGTTGCAAATTATTAACAAATGTAGTTTTGTCAATGATATGAGACTAAAAAAGTAAAAATAAAAGTAAC
>CAZYTA010000014.1:0-55414 GCA_964650465.1 uncultured Oscillospiraceae bacterium
TCAAGAGATTCGTTTTCTTTGATTTTTACTTCTGCCACTTTATATCCCTCCCTTTGTCATTCCAAAGAGAACATTATTCTCAAAAAGAATTTATTACACATACGAAATTATAATACATAAATCACATAATGTCAAGAGTTTTTTTCTCCTTTTTGGAAATTTTAGTGATATTAATACTCCCAAAAGGCACAGTGGGCACTCACACCTTGCGGAAACTGAATTGTGAGTCACAAGCAACATGGATATTATTCTAAGATAAAAGATTGTCAAGGGCATCTTTTTCTATCCAAGACAGCGGAACTGCGTCGGATCCATAGTCTGTGTATTCGGGTTGGTAATATGTTATCTCACCGTTTTCCATATTTTTTATATAGAAGCCGTATTTCATTTTGTAGTTCCAATTTATGGGACTGTTTACTTCGGTCGTGCTGAACGGAGCAGATGTATACATCAAATACTTTCCGTCGGGGGAGATGAGAGGGTTGTAGGAGTAGTTGTTTATCCTTGTCATTTCTTCCGTTTCAAGATTGAACAGATAAATATTGTGACAAGGTCCGCCCTCTTCTACAAGATAATCGTTGTATATTATCATAATGAGATATCTTTCGTCCAAAAGCTGAACCATTCCGTAGTTTTTGCCTATCGGGTCAAGCTCAAAATCGAAATCAATACGGTATATGAGCTTGTTTTGGTCAAGAGAGTAGATGTTGATGGTATCGCTGCCGTAATATATAACGGTGTTTGTATTTACATGAAGATCATACCTTTGAGGAAACGTATTATATTCGTACGGATGAAATTCCGGATGGATGTATGCATTTGTGTAATAAGCTATATAGTTGCCGTCATCATAATTGTAACAAACGGGAGAATAGTATAGGGTCGAAGGAGCTCCTTCTGTATGCAGCTCATAATAGCTGCTCCAAACTGGGTTTGTGTCGCTGTAATCCGATCCCTTGTTTATATAGAAGTTTCCCACGGTCTTTCCGTCGGTCGATATGTATATGATGCGGCTTTCGTTAACAAGCTTCATCGCATCGGGCTCGTTTGACAACGGATAATAGTGCAATCTGTCATCAGGAGTGTAATTAAATGTTTTTTTGTATTTGTCATTAAGCTTATTGTAAAGAGCATTGCCTTCCTCTACAGTAGCGGCATCTTCACCCAAAAAAGCATATGAATATACGGGTATTCCTACTTCGCCGTAACTGCCTGTGCCGTATCTTACGAAAGGCACATAGTCGCCCCATTCAAAATCCTCGGGAGAAACAAGCTCAGGCTCTTGGTATCCGTAAATAAAATCCGAAGGATACGGAATGAGTATTTTTTTGGTGTTCTCGTCCTCGGCAGGCAGGGTTATTTCTTTATCGCTTAACTTTACTGTCACCTCCTCGATATGCGGAAATCTTTCGTCCTCAGGCTCTGCAGGAGTCTCAGGTTCTACTTCAGGCTCAACCTCGGGGTCATTGGGGGTGACTGCCTCATTGGGTATCTCTTCGGGTGTGACTGTTTCGATATCGTTGGGTGTGGTCTCGGGCGCTTGTGTGCAGGAGAACATTGCAAAGCATAGCATAGCGATAACCGATACGTATAACATTTTTTTCATAAAAGACCTCCTTCCCGAGTTCAGCTTTATTCTATCGTATGTATTTACGTTTGTAAATAACCAAACATGTCGTTTTTTATACAAATAGGAAAAAGAAAAGATATGATAAAACAAAGGGGCTGTAGCAAAATTCGCAATATATACAAATTACGGACCGTCGAGGACGCCGGTCCCTACAATTTATTTGTCATTTCAAACAAAATTTAGGCTGTAGCAATGTGTTTTGCTACAGCCCCTACTTATATGATGTGATATATAACGAATTTATGCTTTATAGAAAAATATTTAATACTTTTCCTTTGTGGTGCAGGGATTTTTCACATCCATATCACTTAACGACTATGTTTACTATCTTACCCGGTACGTAGATTTCCTTGACGATGGTTTTACCTTCAAAGAAGGGTGTAAAGCGCGCATCACTCTTTACAAGACCCAGCACAGTGTCCTTATCGGCATCTGCCGCTACGGTTATTGTGCCCTTGAGCTTGCCGAGTACCTGTACGGCTATCTCAATTGTATCGTCGATGCACTTTGCCTCGTCCCATTCGGGCCACTTTGTTGCAGAGCAAAGTCCGTTACCGCCCAGTCTTTCCCATATTTCTTCACAGATGTGAGGTGCGAAGGGGCAGAGGATTGTTACAAGTGTCTTGAGCTCGTCTGATGTTATCTTGCCTACGTTGTATATCTCGTTTATCAGTGTCATCATTGCCGCAATGGCTGTGTTGAACTTCATATCCTCAATATCGAGGCTGACCTTCTTTACGGTCTTGTGGAATATGGATTCAAGCTCGGGTGTTACGCCCTTGCCCTGTGCCATACCTGAAAGAGCCTCGACCCTGTCAAGGAATCTCTTACAGCCCTTGATGCCGTTGACATCCCAGGGAGCCGCCGCACCGTAGTCACCCATAAAGAGAATGTATGTTCTGAGAACGTCTGCACCGTACTGGTCAACCACCTCGTTGGGGTCAACTACGTTGCCTCTTGACTTGGACATCTTTTCACCGTCGGGACCGAGAATAAGACCCTGAGCGGTTCTCTTTGCGTAGGGCTCTTCTGTGTTTACCTCGCCCATGTCATAAAGGAACTTGTGCCAGAAGCGTGAATATATCATATGACGGGTAACATGCTCCATACCGCCGTTGTACCAGTCAACAGGCATCCAGTACTTGAGCTTTTCGGGGTCGGCTATGCACTTGTCATTCTTGGGGTCGATGTAGCGGAGGAAGTACCAGGATGAGCCTGCCCACTGAGGCATTGTGTCTGTCTCTCGCTTTGCATCCTTACCGCAGACAGGGCACTTGCAGTTAACGAACTCGGGAATCTTGGCAAGAGGAGACTCACCGCCCTCACCGGGCTCAAAGTTTTTAACGTCGGGAAGTCTGAGAGGAAGCTCTTCCTCGGGCAGGGGAACCATTCCGCAATGCTCACAGTGAACAATGGGTATGGGCTCGCCCCAGTATCTCTGACGGTTGAATGCCCAGTCCTTCATCTTGTACTGTACGCCCTCTTCGCCAATTCCCTTTTCTTCAAGGTACTCAATCATACGCTTGATAGAATCCTTCTTATTATCAAAGCCGTTGAGGAACTGGGAATTTACCATCTCACCGTCGCCTGTGTAGGCTTCCGCAGATATGTCACCGCCCTTGATTACCTCAATAATATCGATGCCGAACTTCTTTGCAAACTCATAGTCTCGCTCATCGTGTGCGGGAACTGCCATGATAGCTCCTGTACCGTAGCCCATCATTACATAGTCTGCAACATATATGGGTATTTCCTTGCCGTTGAGGGGATTGATACCGCATATGCCCTTTATCTCAACACCTGTCTTGTCCTTGTTGAGCTGTGTGCGCTGGAATTCTGTCTTCTTTGCACACTCGTCCTTGTAGGCTTCAAGCTCTGCAAAGTTGGTTATCTTGCCGCGGCAACGCTCAAGCATGGGATGCTCGGGGGCAATAACCATGAAGGTAACTCCGAAAAGGGTGTCGGGACGTGTGGTGTAGATGCGAAGCTCCTCGTCGCTTCCCTTTACCTTGAAGTTTACGAAAGCACCTGTTGACTTACCTATCCAGTTTACCTGCTGTTGCTTTACCTGGGGGAGATAGTCGACTGTTTCAAGTCCTTCAAGAAGCTTATCGGCGTACTTTGTGATGCGCAGATACCATACATCCTTTGACTTCTGAACTATATCATTGTGGCAGATGTCGCACTTTCCGCCCTGAGAGTCCTCGTTTGAGAGAACCACCTTACAGTGAGGACAGTAGTTTACAAGTGCGGTATCGCGGAATGCCAGTCCGTTTTTGAAAAGCTCAAGGAATATGTGCTGTGTCCATCTGTAGTAGTTTTCGTCTGTTGTGTCTATAGTTCTGGTCCAGTCAAAGGAGAAGCCTACTCGCTTCAGCTGGTTTGTGAACTTTTCAATATTAGCGTCGGTAAGTATTCTCGGATGGGTATTGAACTTTATAGCCGAGTTTTCGGTAGGGAGACCGAAGGCATCAAAGCCGATGGGGAAGAGAACGTTGTAGCCCTGCATTCTCTTTTTACGGCTGACAACCTCAAGTCCCGAATATGCCTTTATGTGTCCTACATGCATTCCCGAGCCGCTGGGGTAGGGGAATTCAACAAGTCCGAAAAATTTAGGCTTGTCCGAGATATCCTGTGCTTCAAATACATGGGACTCTTCCCATGCTTTTTGCCATTTTTTTTCAATTTGTTTAAAATCGTATGCCATTTTATATCTCCTTAATGTAATGTTATCTTACGGTGATGATTTTTTGGTGTAAACCGAAAAGACAGGAATAATTGATAATTGTTGAAGATTTCGCTTGCGAAATCAACCATAACGTTGCCGAAGGCAACATTTCACTCATTCCGCAGGAATGAATTTCACTTTCACGAAGTGAAAATTTCACGCGACAAAGCCGCATTTCACCGCGAAGCCTCGCTTCGCCATGCTCTCACCTTTTGAGACTATGATAACAGCCCTGTAATATCTATATCCTCTGCGTCTGCCCAGAGCTTTTCAAGATTGAACTTTGTTCTGGCGTCTCTGCTGAAGATGTGTACGATGACGCTGTCATAGTCGATAACTACCCAGTCCGCACCGCCTCTGCCCTCACGTCTTGTAGAAGGGAAGCCTGCCTCACCGAGCTTGAATTCAACTTCATCGGCAAGCGCATTTATCTGGGTGTTGTTGCTTCCGCAGGCAATTACAAAATAGTCTGCTATAACGGTTTGATTTCCTACATCTAACATTTTTATATTGAATGCCTTTTTATCGTCAAGAGTTTTTACAACCTTGTCGGCAATTTCTTTTGCTGTTATTTTATCCATATGATTATTCCTTTTCACTTAAGTTCGGTAACTGATTTGGTGATGCTACAGGTATGTATTCTTCCTTGGGCTCCTCATAGGTTTTTTCGGGCTCACCCTCCACGGGAGTCTCACCCTCTACGGGGGTCTCACCCTCCACGGGAGTCTCACCCTCCACGGGAGTCTCGCCCTCCACGGGGGTCTCACCCTCTACGGGAGTCTCACCCTCTACGGGAGTCTCGCCCTCTACGGGAGTCTCACCCTCTACGGGAGTCTCACCCTCCACGGGAGTCTCGCCCTCTACGGGAGTCTCGCCCTCCACGGGGGTTTCGCCCTCGACCGGAGTCTCACCCTCTACAGGGGTTTCGCCTTCTGTAGGCTCAGAGGGTTCAATCGGGGTGGAAGGCTTAGGCTTTGATGAGCCTCCGCCTCCTGCTACGATTATCTTTGGCGGTTCTTCCTCGATTTCGCTTGCGGTAGAGCCGTCTGTATCCGTTGGGTTGTATCCCGAGCGGTATTCCTCCGAAAGAGTAACATTTTCTGCGGTAATGTCTTTATTGTAAAGATTGAATGCCTTGTTGATTATCTCAAGGTTTTCCTCAAGGTAAAGTGAATACAGCGATGCGCCTCCTGAGGTAAAGTAGCCTTCGCCCTGTGCGGTATAGAAGGTTATGCTGTCCGAGGAAAGCTTTCCGAAGTCTATTTTCTTTATATATCCCATAAGGTCTGTGAGAGTCATTCCTGAGGTGGTATACTTCATAAGGTTTGAAGCAACTCCCGTAAGACTGTCAAGAGAGAACCACTGGGGGGAAAGAAGCTTGTCAACCAATGCGGCAAGGAATATTTTCTGAGCCGACACACGTCCCAGATCTCCCAGCACATAGGTGTTTCTGAATCTTACAAACTGCTCGGATTGATTTCCGTTCAGTGTTTGTCTGCCTTTTTTCAGGTTGATGTGGAGATTTTGCTCATCGTCATTGTAATACATATTGAAGGGCACATCCACCTCAACACCGCCGATAGAATCTATTATTTTGACAAAGCCGTTAAGGTCTATCATAAAATAGTTGTCTATTGTTATTCCGAAGGTGGATTCCACCGTGGATTCAAGATACTTTAGCGAGGCATGGGAGGCTTCGTCTCTTGTGGAATACTTTTTCAGATTTTTATTAAGTGCAAAGGCATATATTGCATTTATTCTCTTGCTTGAATTTTTGTTGATAGGGTCGTCCACATAGGTGTCTCTGGGAATCTGCAAAATGTTGATTTTCTGGGTGGATGAATTAAAGTTGACTACCATTATTACATCCGTGTTTGAGCCGACTCTGTCCTTTCCGACAACCAGAACATTGTATGCGTTTTTGTTTCTGACGGTTTCGTTGGGATTGCTTTCTCCTACCAGCAGACCCTTTCCGAAAAAGTCCTCCAGTGTATAAATTGTACCCATGCTGTGCACACGCTTTGCACGGTAGCTGTTTACAAAGCTGTAGGCATCGCTTTTGCCGAACATTTCCATAAAGCTTGCATTAAATGGATTTTGGGTGGTATCTATAGTAGGTGACGACACAAGAAACCAAATTCCAAAGGTCAGTACAAGAACTGCCAACAAGGCAAGTATTGAAATAAGGATAATCTTTTTCTTGCTTTTTTTCGGTTTGGGTTCTTCGTGCGGAATATCTCTTCGCGCCTTCAGTCTTTTGGGCGCAGTGTTATCGTTTTTCATTTTTCTCCTCGGTTAACGTCCTGTAATATTCCAGGGCGTCCAATGTTCTCGGGTGAATAAATACGTCCTTTTGCTTCAGGTAAGAAACGGTGTTGTCAAGAATGCGGAGTACAGACTGCCTCAGTGCGGCAATCCTTTCCGATTTGTTTTCTGTGCTGTCAAGAGCATTGTGAAGCAGCTTTCTTTCGGAAATACATGAGGTGTGTGTGCGTGTTTCTTCTGTGTAGTCGGCTACAAAAATTATCATATCAAAAACCGACATATCAGCCTTTCCCGTGGTGTGGCATTCTATTGTGCGCCACATACTCTCTCCCATATTGCGTGCCGTTACAGCACCTGTTACGGCGTGGAGGGTTTCGGGGCTTTTAAGGTCATTTTCATCAAGTGAGCCTGACAGAGTTATATGCTCTTCGGTTGACAGGTATTTTGTTATGTCATGAAGAAGTGCTGCACGTGACAGCTCCTCCTCAAATTGAGGGCAGAGGAGGGATGCAAGATATTTTGTTTCTTTTTCCACTGCCAGAGTGTGCAGATATCTTTTTTCGGGGAGTGTTTTTTTTACATACTCCCGAAGCTCGTTCAATGTTATTTTAGGGGTATAAAGACGGTTTTTTGCAATATAAGCGCAAACGTTCTCGGAAAGCAGGTCTGTGTGACGATTGTTCTTTAATGCGGCTCTTACCTCGGTGGATGAAGCTTCAGTATGGCAGTCGGGTATGATTGTTATACGGGCATTGAAAATTTTTTCAAATTCCGCCTTGCAGTTGAGAATGGACTCTTCCTTTCCGTCTCTGCTCATTACAGCAATTGTTGCGTTGTCAAAAATATAATGCGGCTCTCTCCACAGGTGAAGAGTAGTAAACATATCCGTGCCTACATAAAGATAATATTCCCCGACACATTGATTTTTCAAGTGCTCAAGTGTAATTTTTGTGTAACTTTTTTCTCCGCTTTTTTCAAAGAGCCTTTTTTCGATATCCGAAATAATGACTTCTTTTCTGTCGCCTACGGCACAGCGGAGCATATTCATTCTGTCCTCAAAGCTTGCCCACGAACCCGGAATATCCTTATGCGGAGGCAAAAAGGTGGGAATGACATATACCATATCCAGCTCTGCGTGGCGAATAAATGCGTCAAGAGCTGTTTCGTGTCCTTTGTGAACGGGGTTGAAGCTGCCCCCGAAAATTCCTATTTTCATTCTCGTTTTATTTGGGGAGAACTATTTTCTTGTTTTTCTTGCTCTCTCTGTAGAGAACAAGCTTTGTGCCTATAACCTGCACAACCTCTGCACCTGTAGCCTCCGCAAACTCGTTTGCGGCAACGGCAGGACCGTCAAAATAGGTTTCAAGCGCCTTTATTTTTATTATTTCTCTTGCCTCAAGAGCCGAGTCTACCTGCTTTATGAAGTTTTCCTCGATGCCGCCCTTGCCTATTTGGAAGATAGTGTCAATATTTGCGGCAAGGCCCTTGAGATATGCTCTCTGTTTACTTGTCATTTTGCGTACCTTTTATTCAATATTTCCGCAAGCGCCTCAAAGGCTCTTGCTCTGTGGCTTATCTTATTCTTTTCGGAGGCGGGCAGAATGCCGAAGCAGCAATCAGCCTCCCTGCAGAAGAACAGCGGGTCATAGCCGAAGCCGCCGTTGCCCTGTCTCTCGTGAAGGATGTCTCCTTCCACCTCACCTCTCAGGGTGAATGAAGTGTCGCTGTCTATAAAGCCAACTGCCGCAACAAATCGTGCGGTGCGGTCGGTCACTCCTTCAAGGTTTTTGAGAAGAAGCTTGTTATTTTCCTCGTCGTCGGCATCCTTACCGTCAACGGAGGCGTAGCGTGCCGAATATATACCGGGTGCACCGCCAAGGGCATCAACCTCAAGTCCCGAATCGTCGGCAAATGAGGGGAGTCCGCTTTTGTCAAAAGCTGCCTTTGCCTTGATAAGAGCGTTTTCCTCGAAGGTTTCGCCGTCCTCAACAATGTCACCCTCAAAGCCTATGTCGTCAAGGGTAAGCACCTGAAATTCAAATTTAAGACTTCTTGAAAGTATATCGGCAATTTCTTTTGCCTTATGGGCATTTCTTGATGAAAATACGAATTTTATCATTTTTCTTTTTTTGCGAGGGAATGCTTTTTAGCAAAAAGCACTCCCTCGCACTCCTACGAAAAGCAATTTAATAAATATTTATTCTTCGAACAGTGCTTTTACGAAATCTGCGGGCTCGAAGGGTCTCAGGTCGTCCTGTCCTTCGCCAACGCCAATGAATTTTACGGGAATGCCAAGCTCCTCCTTAACAGAGAACACGATACCGCCCTTTGCGGTGCCGTCAAGCTTGGTGAGTACAAGTCCTGTTATGTTTGCAGAGTTTTTAAACTCCTTTGCCTGATTGACTGCATTCTGACCTGTGGTGGCATCCAGCACCAGCAGTGTCTCACGTGAGGCATCGGGAAGCTCACGGCTGATTACTCTGTCAATCTTTGCAAGCTCGTCCATGAGGTTCTTTTTGTTGTGAAGTCTGCCTGCAGTGTCAACAATGAGCACGTCTGCATTTCTCTTTTTTGCCGCCGCAACGGCATCGTACACTACTGCCGCAGGGTCAGAGCCTTCCGACTGGCGTACCATTTCCACTCCTACTCTGTCAGCCCATATTCCAAGCTGGTCTATTGCCGCCGCACGGAAGGTATCCGCCGCCGCCAGAATGGGTGTTTTGCCTTCGGATTTAAGATAGGAGGCAATTTTGGCAATTGATGTGGTTTTGCCAACGCCGTTGACACCTATCACAAGAATGACAGAGGGCTTTGTGTCAAGCTTCAGGGGAGTGCTGTCGCTCTCCAGCTTGCTTGCCAGTATTTCGAAAAGAGTGCTTTTTGCAACCTCGCCATCTTTTATCTTTTCTTCTTTAATGCGGTCCTTCAGCTCGTCTATTATCTGACTTGACAGCATTACTCCCACATCGGCAAGTATGAGTGTTTCCTCCAGCTCCTCAAAGAAGTCATCGTCAAAGCTTGACAGACCCGAGAATATGGAGTTTACCTGCTTTACGAGAGCGGTTTTGGTTTTTGTCAGACCGTTTTTGAGTTTTTCAAAAAATCCCATCAGTTAATCTCTCCTTGGTATTCGTCAAGGCTTACACGGATGTAGTCGGAAACGCCCTTTTCCTGCATGGTGATGCCGTAGAGCATATCCGCTGATTCCATAGTGCCTCGGCGGTGGGTAATTACTATAAACTGTGTAGACATGGAATATCTCTTGAGATATTCGCCGAAGCGGTTTACGTTGGCGTCGTCAAGTGCCGCCTCAATTTCGTCAAATATGCAGAAGGGAGAAGGTGAAACCTTGAGAATAGCAAGGTAGAGGGCAATAGCCACGATACTCTGCTCACCGCCGGACAGAAGAGACAGGCTCTTGATTATCTTTCCCGGGGGCTGAACATTGATATCAATGGTACATTCCAGTACATCCTCTCCGCTGACAACGATTTCTGCCGTACCTCCTCCGAAAAGCTCGGTGAAGGTTTCGCTGAATGCCTTTTGTATCTTCACCAACGCCTTTGAGAAGGTGTCTCGCATTGTGTTTTCAAGGGAAACAATAAGCTTTTCAAGGGATTTCTTGGCACTGTCCGTATCGTCAAACTGCGCCTTCAGGAAATCGTAACGCTCCTTGGTCTCACGGTATTCCTCTATGGAGTCAAGGTTTACCGAGCCGAGCTTTTTCATTTCCGCACGGAGTACAGTGAGTCTTGCTTCCTTTTCTTCCTTTGAAAGCGTGTGATTTGACTTTGCGCTTGCGGCAAATATTACCGCTGTGTCAAAGTCCATTTCATAGTCCTCGGCAAGACGTGTAAGTATAGAGTTCTTTTCTTTTTCAAGCTCCTCGCTTCTTGCCGTAAACTGTGTGTAGAGTCTGAGCGATTTTTCCTTAGCCTCTGTGAGCTGCTTTTGCGTAACTCTGAGAGACATGGAATCGGCTTCTAATTTATTTGCACTGTCAAAATGAGCTTTTATCTCGGCATCCTTTTCGGATATCTTCTTTTCAAGCTCTATCTTTTCAAGCTCTGTGTCTGCAATGAGAGTCTTTGCTCTGTCCCGTCTTGCAAACTGCTCCTTTATCTTTTCCTTGCCCTCGGCAACCGAGCGTTCAAGACCTGCCTTTGCGGCTTCTATGGAATTGATTCTTTCCTTGGCAGAGGCAAGAGCTACCTCTGTTTCGCTTCTCAGATTTCCAAGCTGAGTTGCCTCCTCCATAAGAGTGAGTATTTCGCTCTTAAGGTTTTCCACATTCTCCTCTGCAAGTCTGAGAGCTTCTTTTGCTTCCTCGGCAGCCTTTTCAAGCTCCTTGCCTTTTTCGGTGATGCTGACAAGGTTTTCACTTGTTACCTCCGAGGTCTCAACCACCTTGTCATACTCCTCGGTTATCTCAGCCAGTCTTGCTGTGAGTGCTTCAAGTCTTTCGTCAATGACATCTGCCTGACGTTCAAGCTCATCCTCACGCTTTTCAAGAAGCTCGGCTTCTCTTTCAAACTCCAGGAAGGAGTTTTGTATCTCTGTCTTTTGAGCCTCCAGCTTTGACATTTCGGCAGTGTGAAGCGCCATTTCCTTTTCGGCTGCCGACGCCTCGGCTTCAAGCTTTTCTATATCGGCACGGCGTGTAAGGATATTGCTGTTTTTAAGGGTCTGACCTCCCGTGAAGGAGCCGCCTGCATTTATAAGCTGTCCGTCAAGGGTAATGACACGTATTTTAAAGCTCATTTTTCGGGCAATTTCATTGGCTGAATCAATATCGGTTGCAACCACTGTTCTGCCCAGAAGATTTCTGACTATTCCTCGGTATTTTTCGTCGCATCTGATAAGCTTTGATGCAACGGAAATAAAGCCCTTCATCCCCGATATTGCCGACACGTCGGTTTCATTTCCCGATACTGTGGTAAGGGGAAGGAAGGTGGCACGTCCCTGATTTGTGCGCTTAAGATACTGAATGGCATCCTTTGCGGATTTTTCATCATCCACAACAATGTTCTGCATGGCACCGCCAAGACAGGTTTCAATTGCCGTAATATATTCGTTATCTGTAATTATTAGCTTGGAAACAGGTCCGTGTATACCCGAAAGAGATGCTCCCATAACAGCCTTTACACTGCCCGAAAAGCCCTCCAGAAGCTTTTCCATACGGGAGAGTGTTTCTCTGCGCTGATTTATCTCCATCAGCTTGAGCCTTGCTTTTTGCTTAAGCTCATTTTGCTCGGCGTATTCGCTGTCAAGCACGGCAATCTGCTCCTTGCCCTTGTCCAGCGCAACGCTTTTCTTTGCAAGCTCTTCCGTTACATTGTCAAGCTCACGGTCTATCTTTTTCTTTTCCGAGGCGGCGGCATTTTTGGCATCCTCAGCATTTTTCTTTTGCTGACCTATTGCTTCAAGTCTTTCACGGCGGATAAGGTTGTAGCTTTCGCCCTCCTTCTGCATCAGGTCATTTTCGTTCTTTTCTGCCTGAACTGCATCCAATGCACGGCGCTTTTCCGAGGCAACTTCTCCTGCAGGGTCAAGCTGACTGCGCTTTTCGGCGGCGAGGGAGTGCTTCTTTGCAATAGCCTCGGCGTGCTCTGCCAAACATTTTGACATCTCGCCGATTTCTTTTTCCTGCGAGGCACGCTGGCAATTGAGCGCTTCGATGGCAGTGAGCGCCTCCTGCTCTGCTTTTTGAGTTTCTTTTACACTTTCCTCAAAGTGTGAAATATCGTTATCGTAGATTGACAGGGAGGACTGTACTTCGGAAAGCTTTGCCACCAGCTCGTCTTTTTCACGGCGTGCGGAATCCTCTGCCATTTTTTCCTTTTGTACGGACAGGTAGTTTTCTTCTACCTCACGGTCAAGGGAATCCAATCTTTGCGCCGTTTGTGTGAGTCTTTGGTTTTCCTCCTCGGCGGTCTTGTCAACCTCGGTCTTTTCACGGTCGATTGATGCTATTCTTTCAGCAAAGCTTGATACCTCAAGCTCGGTTCTTTCGTTTTTGAGAACCACATATTTCTGAGCCTTTTCGCTCTGACGCTCAAGAGAGGGCAGACGGGATTCAACCTCTGCGAGGATATCGCTTATACGGGTAAGATTGTCCGAAACCTTGTCAAGCTTGTTTACAGCATCCTTTTTCTGGTAACGGAGCTTTGAAATTCCTGCCGCTTCTTCAAAAATTCCTCGGCGTTCATCGCTCTTTGTGCTTATAACATCGGCTATTTTACCCTGACCTATAACAGAGTATCCCTCACGTCCGATACCTGTGTTCAGGAATATATCTACAATGTCCTTAAGCCTTACCTGCTTTTGGTTTATGTAATACTCGCTCTCGCCCGAGCGGTAAAGACGTCTGCAAACATTTATCTCATCGGCGTCAAAGGCAGAACGGCGGTCTGTGTTGTCAAGGGTCATTACGACCTCGGCGTAGCCTGCAGGCTTTCTTTTTGATGTTCCGTTGAAGATGACATCTTCCATTTTGGAGCCTCGAAGAGACTTTGGGGACATTTCTCCCAGAACCCAGCGAACAGCATCGGATATATTGGATTTTCCGCTTCCGTTAGGACCTACGATAGCGGTTATACCTCGGTCAAAGGATATGACCGTCTTGTCGGGGAACGACTTAAAGCCGTGCATGGTCAATGCTTTGAGAAACACAAACAGCACCTCCTTTCGCAAACTAAACATACTTACCACTTATTATATAACATAAAGGCGAAAAAAGCAAGTTTTTTATTTCTTATATCGAAAAAAATAAAATTCCCACAATTATTCCCACGGCACAGCCTGCCAAAAAAACAAAAATGGGTGCAAGGGAGGATTTTTTCTTTTTATTGCCCTCAATCCGTCTGAGTAGCTTTTTCGCCTCAGACACAGGCGCTTTACTGCCTTTCACGGCGTTTTCTTTTATGAGAAAATATGCCTCGTCAAAAAGCTCCGAGCCTGTATTTTTCATTATTACCACACGTCTGTTTATTCCCTTAAGCATCTGCGACCTCCGTTTACCTATTAGAAATTACTATTTATTTTGTGCCAAAAATTACCTTTTATGCACCTTTTTTTGGCAATGTTTAAAAATTTGTTGTTGACAAAGACATTTTTCTATATTATTATTGTAGACAATCAAGCGTTTACAAAGCTTCATTTGTTTTTTAATTTGATTTTATAGGGCGGTTGCTGTGAAAAGCGGTTTTGTATATTCCGATGACAACAAAAGATATCACACTCAGAATTATCACCTGAGACATACCTTCGGCTCAAAGGTTGCCAAAATATCCTTGGATGCAGGGTTTACCTGTCCCAACATTGACGGCACTGCAGGGTACGGAGGCTGTATCTACTGCCTTGACGGCAGCGGGAGCGGTTCTGAGGACAGCCTGAGAGTTCAGTTTGATTCGGTGCGTAAAAAGATGGGTGAAAAATGGGAGACCGATAAGTATATAGTATATCTTCAGGCACATTCCAATACTTATGCATCTGCAGACAAGCTGAAAAGGATTTACGGTGAGGTGCTCAGCTTCCCCAATGTGGTGGGGCTGTCTGTGGCAACACGTGCCGACTGTCTGGATGAGGAAAAGATTTTATTGCTTGAGGAAATCTCAAAGGAAACCTATCTTAATGTTGAGTTGGGATTGCAGAGTATATATGATGAGACGGCAAAAAGGATAAACCGCTGTCACACCTTTGATACCTTCTGCATGGCTTATGACAGGCTCTATGAAAAAGGAATAAAGGTGTGTGTGCACCTTATCAACGGTTTGCCGGGCGAGTCCCGTGAGATGATGCTGGAGAGCGTGAAAAGGGTTGCGGATATGGACCCTTTCAGCATAAAGCTTCATTTACTGCACGTATTGAAAACAACTCCCCTTGCCGCAATGTACGAAAGAGGCGAGCTGGAGGTATTTGAGCTTATGGATTACGTTTTACTCATATGCGACCAGCTGGAGCTTATAAAGCCCGAAACGGTCATTCAGAGACTGACGGGAGACGGCGACAGGGAGCATCTTATTGCACCGCTGTGGAGTATGAAGAAATTTGTGGTGCTTGACGAAATAGACAAGGAAATGCACCGAAGAGGTACATTTCAGGGAAGCGGAAGAAAATGACAGAAATAACTTCAAGAAAAAACAAGGCTGTACTGGATGCCCTTTCTTTGCATGAAAAAAAGTCAAGGGATTCATCGGGGCTTTTCTTTACCGAGGGCAGAAAGCTTCTCGGCGAGGCGTTGAGTGCGGGACAGATTCCCGTAAGGATATTTGTTACCGACAGATTTTTGTCCTCACATTCCTCGGCTTTACCCGATACACAGGTAATAAAGGTTACCCAGGAGGTATATGATAAAATAACCGACGAGAGTGCACCCGAGGGCATTTTTGCGGTGTTTGAAAAGAAGCCTGTTGACGTGCGAAACGAAAACTGTATTCTGCTTCTTGAGGGAATTCAGGACCCGGGAAATATGGGGACGCTTATCAGATGCGCCGCCGCCTTCGGTGTCAGACAGGTACTGACGGTGGATTGCGCAGATATTTACAGTCCCAAGACTGTCAGGGCTACAATGGGCGCTGTGTTTAAGGTGCCGTGCAGGGCTTTTTCGGATATTGATTCGGCAATAGCTTATGCAAGACCCATAACAGAGGGCATAATTGCCACGGCTTTGCATCCCGACAGTGTGGGAATTGACACTGTGGACACCTCACGCTGTACCATCATGATAGGCAGTGAGGGCAGGGGGCTGAGCAACAGGGCAATAGAGCTGTCCGATAAAAAGGTAATTATTCCCATTGAAAGCATAGAATCGCTGAATGCCTCTGTTGCAGGTGCAATATGCATGTATGATTCCATGATGAAAAGGAGAAATAAATGAAGGATAACATCTTCGGGGTGTGGCTTACGGTTTCTCTTAATTTTAACAGTACCGCTGTTGCCGCAGTATTGCGTAAATTTACTGCAGAGGAGGCGTTTTCGGCAACCGAGAGTGAGCTTCTTTCTGCAGGGCTTAGTGAGAGTACGGCAAAAAAGCTGTGCGGCAAGGACCTTGAAAGAACAAGGGCAATAATTGAAAAATGCGCAGAAAAAAACATAAAAATAATTAACTGGGATTCCCCCGAATATCCCAGAGCACTTGACAGAATTTCAAATAAGCCTTATGTTATATATGTCAGGGGCAATACCGATTGCATGAGGGGTAAAAAGACAGCCGCACTGGTCGGTACAAGGAAAATGACATCAAGGGGCAAGGAGCATTCCGAGGGGATTGCACGTCGGCTTATATCCGAGGGCTATCTTCTTGTCAGCGGACTTGCCGACGGAGTTGACACTGTTGCGGCAAGGGTAAGCCTTGAAATGGGTGTACCCACAGTTGCGGTGCTGGGCGTAGATATTGACAGGTATTTCCCCAAGGTCAATCAAGTCCTTACCGACCGAGTTGCGAAAACGGGTGCGGTCATATCCGAATATCCTCCCGATACGGGCGCAAGATATTTTCCCGCACGTAACCGAATAATTGTGGGACTTTCGGATATTGTAAACGTAACCGAAGCGCCTGCAAACAGCGGAGCGCTTATCGGCGCAAGGCTTGCCATGAAAAATAAGATACCCACATATGCTCTCGGGCTTGACGGAGACAGCTTTGAGGGCAGCAGACAGCTGATAGCCGAGGGAGCGAGACCTCTGGAGGGCTCTGCCCAAGGGGAAAAGGCTGTGAAGCGGGTCAAAAAAGCAATCAAGTCTGAGGAAAAGCAAAAAGAAGCCGTTGTTGCAGTACCCGATAAATTAACGGGCACCTGCCGGTATATATTTGAAAAGCTTATGACAGGTCCCAAGACCGACAATTCATTGGTTGATGAGAACCATCCCATAAGGAATATACTTATAGCACTGACCGAGCTGGAGCTGGGAGGCTACATCAAGTCTCTTCCGGGCGGTAAATTTGCACTTAAATAAAAGGAGAACAATATGTCCAATCTTGTAATAGTGGAGTCACCTACAAAAGCAGGTACTATCAAGGGCTACCTTGGCTCAAGCTTCAAGGTCGTTGCCTCAAAGGGTCACATAAGAGACCTGCCAAAGAGCACCCTTGGTATAGATATAGATAATGATTTTGCCCCCAAGTATATCAATATAAGGGGCAAGGCTGACCTTATAAACGAGCTGAAAAAGGAAGCTAAAAATGCAAATAAAGTATACCTTGCAACCGACCCTGACCGTGAAGGAGAGGCTATTTCGTGGCATCTTGCATCGGTGCTGGGGCTTGACGAGAGCAAGGCATGCCGTGTATATTTCAACGAAATAACCAAGAAGGCGGTAAGAGAAGCTATCCAGAATCCCTCTGCCATAAATCCCGACCTTGTTGATGCACAGCAGGCAAGACGTCTGATTGACAGAATAGTGGGCTATAAAATCTCTCCTCTGCTCTGGAAAAAGGTAAAGAACGGTTTGTCTGCAGGCCGTGTGCAGTCTGTTGCCACAAAGCTTGTGGTAGAGCGTGAAAATGAGATAAGAAGCTTCGTTTCCGAGGAGTCCTGGACGGTTGACGGTGTTTTCAAGGGTGATGCGGGAAAGAGATTCAAACTGAGATTTTTCGGTGACAAAAACGGAAAGGCAGAGCTTCGCACCAAGGAGGATGCCGACCGCATTCTTGCAGGTCTTGAGGGTGCTTCAGCTTCGGTCACAAGTCTTAAGAAGGGCTCAAAGAAGCGTGTGCCCGCACCTCCGTTTACAACCTCTCAGCTTCAGCAGGAGGCTAACAGAAAGTTCAATTTCCAGTCAAAGAAAACAATGAGCGTGGCACAGGAGCTTTATGAAGGTGTAAACCTCGGAAAAAGCGGAGACCACGGTCTTATCACATATATGCGTACCGACTCGGTAAGGGTATCCGACGAGGCGGCAGCGGCGGCTGAAAGCTTTATTAAAAACACCTACGGCGACAAATACTATCCCAAAACACGCCGTATTTATAAATCAAAGGGCAATTCTCAGGATGCTCACGAGGCAATCCGTCCCTCCGATGTTACCTTGACTCCCGAAATGGCAAAGCCCTATCTTACAAATGACCAGTACAAGCTGTACAGGCTTATCTGGTGCCGTTTTGTTGCCAGTCAGATGGAGACTGCGCTGTATGATACGGTAACAGTTGAGGTTACGGCTGTCTCCCCCTCGGGCGAGTATATATTCAAGGGCAGAGGAGAGACTCTCAGATTTGACGGCTTTATGACCCTTTACAGCGTTACTCTTGACGAGGAGGACAAGGACGGCGAGGAAAATGTTACTCTCCCCAGACTGGAGCAGGGTGAAAAGCTTGCCATTCTGGATATAATTCCAAAGCAGAATTTCTCTCAGCCTCCATACCGTTATACCGAAGCTACTCTTATCAAGGTTCTGGAGGAGAAGGGAATAGGCAGACCCAGTACCTACACTCCCACCATAACCACAATCCTTTCAAGAGGATATATTGAGCGTGAAGGCAAATTCTTCAAGCCTACCGAGCTTGGAGAGGTTACAACCGACATAATGGACAAGTATTTCGGTACTATTGTGGATTATCGCTTTACCGCAGGGCTTGAGGAAAAGCTTGACCGTGTTGCAGACGGTAAGAATCAGTACAAAAAGGTGCTTCGGGATTTCTACGGCGAATTTGAGCCTCTGCTCACAAAGGCTGAGCATGAAGCGGAAAAGATAGAGATAAAGCAGGCAGTTGAGGAGCTTGACATACTTTGCGAGAAGTGCGGTGCAAAGATGGTGGTAAAGAAGGGACGCTTCGGCAGATTTGCCGCCTGCCCAAACTATCCCAAATGCAAGAACACAAAACAGCTTGACAGCACAGGTAATATTGTTGAAAAGAAGCCCGATGTGGTAGTTGACGGCATGACCTGTCCTATCTGCGGAGGCAAGGTGCTTCTCAAGAAGGGAAGATACGGCGAATTTTACGCCTGTGAAAAATACCCCGAATGTAAATATACAAAGCAGATAGCTAAGGAGGTTGGCGTTGCCTGCCCCAAGTGCGGCGGTAAGGTAATTGCCAAGAGAGCAGGCAAAAAGCTGTTTTACGGCTGTGACAATTATCCCGAATGTGATTTTTCCGCATGGTATATGCCTACGGGTGAAAAATGCCCTCACTGCAGTGAAGGCTATATGGTAAGAAAGAAGGCGGAGGACGCTCCCGTATGCTCAAGCAAGAGCTGTCCTTCAAACAAAAAATAATGGCAACAGTTAATGTAATAGGAGCAGGACTTGCAGGCTGTGAAGCGGCATGGCAGGCGGCAAGGCTGGGAGCTGACGTAAAGCTCTATGAAATGAAGCCCACACGCTTTTCTCCTGCACACAAATCCGAGGGCTTTGCGGAATTGGTCTGTTCAAATTCGCTAAGATCCGATTCCCTTGAAAATGCAGTAGGCATACTCAAGGAGGAAATGAGTGAGCTTGGCAGTCTGATAATGGAATCAGCCTTCGCAAACCGTGTTCCTGCAGGGTCCTGCCTTGCGGTGGACAGAGAGGGTTTTTCAAGATATATAACAGAAAAAATTAATTCGCATCCCAATATCCGGGTCATAGAGGGAGAGCTTGACAGCTTTGATACCGACAGTGTTACGGTAGTGGCAACAGGTCCTCTTACAGACGGTAAAATGGCGGATTTTATAAGAGAGCTGTTGGGTACAGAGTCCCTGTCCTTCTTCGATGCCGCCGCTCCCATAGTGGAAAGGGATTCGGTGGATTTCGACTCGGCTTTTATTGCTTCTCGCTGGGGAAAGGGAGAGGCGGCATACATAAACTGTCCCATGACACGTGAGGAATACGATGTATTTTACAGAGAGCTTATTTCGGCACAGACTGCACAGCTTCACGGCTTTGAGGAGGACCTTAAGGTTTTTGAGGGGTGTATGCCTGTGGAGGTAATGGCTCAGCGAGGATACGAAACATTGCTTTTCGGTCCGATGAAGCCTGTTGGGCTTATTGACCCCAAGACAGGCAGTGAGGCATTTGCAACGGTTCAGCTCAGACAGGATAACCGTGAGGGTACAATGTACAATATAGTGGGCTTCCAGACCCACCTGACCTTCCCTGAGCAAAAGAGAGTTTTCGGTCTTATTCCTGCCTTGAAAAATGCAAATTTCTTAAGATACGGAGTTATGCACAGAAATACATTTATTGATTCCCCGAGACACATGACACATTTCTACAGTCTCAGGGACAGGAGAAATATCTATTTTGCAGGTCAGATGACAGGCGTTGAGGGATATCTTGAGTCGGCTTCCTCGGGAATGGCAGCCGGTATCAATGCCGCAAGGGCAGTGCTTGGACTGGAGGAAATAGATTTTACCTCTCAGAGTGCAATCGGCGCTCTTGCAAATTATATATCCAATCCGTCGGTGACGGTTTTCCAGCCGATGAATGTGAATTTCGGAATAATTGCACCTCTTGACCGAAAGGTGAAGGGCGGTAAAAAGGCAAGAAATGCCGCAATCGGTCAGCGATGTATCGAAAAAATCAAGGAGATAAAGGAGGAGTATGGACTGTGAGACTTATTATTGATGTAATGAGCGGTGACGCAGAGGCTATAGAGGCTGTCAAGGGTGCTGTCAGGGCACACCGAGAGCTTGGTGCGGATATTACCCTTGTGGGTGACGAAAAGGTTATAGGCGAGGCGCTTGATACACTGTCCGTCGTGCCCGATGACTCGTTGAAGGTAGTTCATGCCGCCTCTGTGGTTACAATGGAGGACGATTATCTTGTGGTTATCAAATCCAAGAAGGATTCCTCTATGAGTGTGGGACTCAATCTTCTCAAGGAGGGTGAGGGCGATGCCTTCATTTCCACGGGAAATACAGGCGCTCTGGTCGCAGGCGCAAGCCTTATTGTAAGAAAGGTGAAGGGTATCAAGGCGGCGGCTATAGGTGCCGTAATACCCCTTGGCGCTCCTATGCTTCTCATTGATTCGGGAGCAAATGTTTCCCCGAATGCCGAGACGATGAAGCAGTTTGCTCTCATGGGCTCACTGTATATGGAAAATATGTTTAACATAAAGTCTCCCCGTGTTGCGCTTATCAACAACGGAACAGAGGAAACTAAAGGCAATGAGCTTGCCCGTGAGACATATGGGCTTTTGAAGGAGTGCGGAGATATTAATTTTGTGGGAAATATCGAGGGCAGAGACGTTGTGAATTCCGTTTGCGACGTGCTTGTTGCCGACGGTTACACGGGTAATATTATCCTCAAGCTTGTTGAGGGCTTTGGAAAATTCATGTCACGGACACTGAAATCAATGTTCAAAAAGAATTTCAAGACCCTTATCGGCGCACTGTTCCTTAAGTCCGAGGCAATGGCGTTGAAGAAATCAATGGATTATACAGAATACGGCGGAGCACCTCTTTTGGGCATTGCCGCACCTGTAATCAAGGCACACGGAAACTCGGGTGAGAAGGGAATATTCTCTGCCTGCAGACAGGCGATGACCTTTGTGGAAACAGGACTGGTTGAGGATATTGCACAGCTTGGCGAGAAGCTCCGTGCCTCCAAAAGGGGAGAAGATAATGAATAAAAGGAGCGCAGAGATATATTCCAAAGCCTTTACGGAAAGGGCAGTCTTTCTGGAGGGCGTTATAGGCTACAGCTTTAATGACAGGAGTTATTTGTATAACGCACTGACTCACTCTTCTTATTCAAACGAATGCAGGGCGCAGAAAAAGAATGTGTCAAGCAATGAAAGACTTGAATTCCTTGGCGATTCGGTACTGTCTATTGTGGTGTCGAGATATATTTTCGGCTCACTTACCGATGAGCAGGAGGGCGACCTTACAAAAATTCGTGCTTTTGCTGTGTGCGAGGATGCTCTTTATCAGTTTGCTTCGGGAATATCCCTTGGAGAATATATGGCTTTGGGCAAGGGTGAGGAAAAGACCGATGGCAGACACAGAAAGTCTATTCTTGCCGATGCTACAGAGGCTCTTATTGCGGCTGTATATCTTGACAGCGGACGTTCACTGACGGCTGTTGAGCCATTGGTGATGAGGGTTGCACTTCCCAGAATAGAAGAGATGATAGCTACCATGAAGCGAGGCGGCTCAAAAAATTACAAGGGCGCACTTCAGCAGCTTGTGCAGAATTCCAGAGGAGACATACTGGAGTACGAGTATGTTTCGGAAAGCGGTCCCGACCATGATAAGACATTTACAATGCGTGTGAAGCTCAATTCCAATGTAATAGGTACGGGAATCGGAAGAAGCAAGCAGGAGGCGGAGCAGGCGGCGGCGAGAGAAGCCTTGAAGCTTTTCGGAGAAAATGTTTGACTTTTTGTTAATTATGGGTTATTATATATTCAGTACCATTGCGAAAGGAAAATACAAAATGAAAAAAAGACTTGCAGCCATAATTATGACCGTAGTAGTTCTTGCATCAACTGCCTGCCTTGCTTTTGCCAAGGGCGGTGTGGAACTTCCCATGATTCCAATACAGACCACTAATCCTATATCGGTTAAGCTTTCCTCTGATGCTGACAGCTATGCTTACAGCGGAGACAGTGTAATGTTTACAACAAATATTTCCGATATCGGCGAGAACGGAATTTCAAAGGCAGAGCTTGAATACAGCTATTCCGACGGACTTGTGTTTAACAACGATGTCAAGGTGATAGGACTTCCTACAGGCTGGCAGATAAGTGAAGCGGTGAACGCTAACAGCAAGCTTTCCTTTACGGTAAGCGATGTAAGCGGTGAAAATCCCGTTATGTACAGAAATCTGGATATCACCTTCTCCTTCAAGGTTTCCACAGTGTCAGGCTCACAGCAGTCGGTTAACTTCTCAAAGGTTGTTCTTTATGACAAGCAGGGTGTTTTTATTGACAGAATTTCGGAAAAATTCGGCAATAACACATTTACCACCGAGGCTTCTATTCCCGAGGTCAGCAATATAGGCGCATCACTGAGGATAAATAATACTCCTGCGCTCAGATTCGGTATGACGGTTTCAAAGGATGAATGCTTCCTCAGAGCCTTCCCGAACGGAAATTTTGTTTACTCCAATAATGCGGATATGAAGTTCGGTATGCTGATTATCGAGGAGAGCAGTCTCCGCGGTGAGCTTACCGTCGCTACATCGGGTGTTACAGAGGTGATTTTTGAGGAGATATTCTCTGAAACAAACAACGAAATCCTTTTTGTACACACCTTGGATAATGTGACAAATTATACTAAGAATTACACCTTCAGACCCTTTGTTGTTTACCGTGAGACCCCTGACGGAGAGTACCAATATCACTATGGTGAATCAAAGACAAGAAGTGCACGCACAGTTGCTCAAATGGAGCTTCTCAGCGAGACAAGCAACAAGAAGATAGAAATGCTTAACAAGTTTGTAGGATAGCAGATTGCTTGTTTAAAGTGAACAAAACAAACTCCGATTTTTAACATATCTGTTAAAAATCGGAGTTTTTTATTGCTTGGGAAATTACATTAAGTTTTTTTGCGAGGGAATGCTTTTTAGCAAAAAGCACTCCCTCGCGCTCCTACGAAAAGCATTTTTTAAAAATCCCGAAAAAAGTTTTTCGGGAGAGGGTACGGGGGAGGGTGCTTTTGACTTCAAAAGCATCCTCCCCTGTAAAAAAGCACTTATTTGCCGGGAAATTGCATTAAAGCAACCTCGCCGCTTATTTATATTCGGCTATAAGCTCCTTGAACTTGGGCAGTGAGCGTTCTATCATGTCGGTTGACACGCAGTAGGAAAGCCTTACATAGCCCTCAACACCGAAGGAATCGGCAGGGACAATGAGCAGATTATACGCCTTTGCACGCTCGGAAAACTCGCTTGCCGAGGCTGTGGGAGTTTTTACAAAAAGATAGAAAGCGCCGTCGGGATAAACACATGAATATCCCATTTCGGTAAGTGCACCGTAGAGAATGTCTCGGTTCTTTTTATATACGGATACATCGGCTGTTTCACCGTCGCACTTTGCCGCAACCTTTTGCATCATAGAGGGGGCGCACACATAGCCCAGTGCTCTGCCCGCACCGCATACAGCCGCATATACATCAGTCTTATCTGCCATTTTGTCGGATACGGCAATATAGCCGATACGTTCGCCGGGAAGAGACAGGGATTTTGAGTAAGAATAGCAAAGCAGTGTATTGTCATAAAGTCTCATAAAGGGAGAATCGGGCGTACCCGAATATACAAGCTCACGGTAGGGCTCGTCGGTTATTATGAATATGGGGTGAGCATACTCCTTTTGCTTCTTTTCAAGCACCTCTATTATAGCATTGATGCTTTCCTTGTTGAGCACTACACCCGAGGGATTGTTGGGGGTGTTGACAATAATGCCCTTTGTATTGGGAGTGACAGCCTTTTCAAAGGCTTCCTTGTCCACCTGAAAGGTGCCCTCAACCGACTTTACAGCCACAAGCTTTGAGCCTGTAGCCTCAACAAATACTCTGTATTCGGGGAAGAAGGGGGTGAAGGTGATAAACTCATCGCCGTCGCAGGCAAGAGCCTTGAGTGAGATGCAAAGAGATGCCGCCGCACCGCAGGTCATATAAATGAGGTCAGATTTTACGGGCAGGTCAAAGCGAGACGCAAGATTTTTGGCAATTGCACTTCGCACACCCGCATCACCCTGCGCCGAGGTGTAGCCGTGAAGTGCGGTGGGCTCGGTTTTCGCCATAAGCTCCTTTATTGCATCTTCCACGCTCTGAGGTGCAGGTACGCTGGGATTGCCCAAAGAAAAGTCATAAACATTTTCGGCGCCAACCTCAGCCGCTCTTTTTTTTCCGTATTCAAACAGCTCTCTTATAACCGAACGGTTAGAGCCAAGCAATTTCATTTTTTCAGAAACCATATTTAATCCTCCGAGTATTATTAATGTATATAATGTATCATCATTTTAAAATTTTGTCAAGAAACCTTGCAAAGAAATAATATATATGTTAAAATGAATTGAATAAAAAAGCGGCTAGCAGCCGCTGACAATGCTCGCCTATCGCAACCAATATATAAGCCGAAGCAAGGTAAAACGGCGAGATTGTTTTTGAGAAATTTCCCATATGTTAATAAAGAGGTGACAAACTAAATGAATTTTGACGTTACAATAATCGGTGCAGGACCGGGTGGTATATTTTCTGCGTACGAGCTGATAAAGCTCAATCCAAATTTAAAAATCGGTATATTTGAGTCGGGAAATCCTCTTGAAAAGAGAAAATGCCCCATAGACGGCAAGAAGGTAAAGACTTGTATTGGCTGTAAAAGCTGTGCAATAATGAACGGCTTTGGCGGAGCGGGTGCTTTTTCCGACGGAAAATACAATATTACAAATCAGTTTGGCGGTACTCTCCATGAGTATATAGGAAAAAACGAAGCTCTTGAGCTTATGCGATACGTTGACGGCATAAATCTCTCACACGGCGGCGAGGGGACAAGGCTTTATTCCACTGCAAATTCCGAGTTCAAGAAGATATGCGTGCAAAACGGTCTCCATCTTCTTGATGCTTCCGTGCGCCATCTGGGTACCGATATAAACTACAAGGTACTTGAAAATATCTATGCTGAGCTTGAGAGTAAGACGGAGTTTTTCTTCAACACTCCCGTAGAGAGAGTAAAAAGACTTGATGAGGGCTACAGTGTTGTAACTGCCAAGGGAGAATACACTTCAAGGGAATGTATTATTTCAGCAGGTCGAAGCGGAAGTAAGTGGATGGAGGAGGTCTGCCGTGACCTTGATATCCCAACAAAATCAAACAGAGTGGACATAGGTGTCAGAGTAGAGCTTCCTGCCGAGGTTTTCTCTCATATTACAGATGCACTGTATGAAAGTAAGATAGTGTACCGCACAGAGAAGTTTCAGGACTTAGTGCGTACCTTCTGTATGAATCCCAAGGGCGCTGTTGTAAATGAAAACACCAACGGCATCGTAACCGTAAACGGACACAGCTACGAGGACCCTGCATTGCAGACGGAAAACACAAATTTTGCACTTTTGGTAAGCAAGCATTTTTCCGAGCCCTTTAAGGACTCCAACGGCTATGGCGAAAGCATTGTAAGGCTTTCAAATATGCTGGGCGGAGGTGTTATTGTACAGAGATTCGGCGATTTGATACGCGGTCAGCGTTCAACGGTAAGCCGAATAGAAGAGGCGTTTATAACTCCCACTCTTATGGCAACACCGGGAGATTTGAGCCTTGTTATGCCCAAGCGAATACTTGACGGTATTATCGAAATGATATATGCACTTGATAAGATAGCGCCCGGCACGGCAAACGATGATACCCTGCTTTACGGCGTTGAGGTCAAGTTCTACAACATGGAGGTAGAAATCAACCGACATCTTGAAACAAAGTATCCCGGACTTTATGTTATCGGCGATTGTTCGGGCGTAACACATTCGCTTTCCCACGCCTCGGCATCGGGTGTATTTGTGGCAAGGGATATTGTTGAAAGATACGAGAAAATATAGCGGCAAAGGAGGCATTTCGCCCACGCTGAATAGCAAAAAAAGCGGTCAGTGACCGCTGACAAAACTCGCCTATTGTAGCTTTTAATTAGCCCAACATTGTAAAACGGCGAGGTTGATATAAAGTAAATTTTTAAAAAAACACATCTCAAAATTGCTTTTGGGGTGGCGTGCGGAGGACTTTTGCCTTGAAGCGTTTAGCGTAAAGTGCAAAAGTTCAAGCCGTACAGAGAGCGTAGCCGAACAATGTGTGAGGCTAAAGCGAGTCGGAGTGCGAGAGAGGGGACTTTTTGCTAAAAAGTCCTCTCTTTCGCATAATAAAAAAATCTTGAAAAATGCTTTTGGGAGGGGGCTTTGTGCTAAAAAGCCCCCTCCCGTAAAACAAAGTCAAAAATGATAATTGATACTACAAAAGCTCTGCCATATCGAGGATAAGGCGCTCTGTCTTTTCCCAGCCGAGGCAGGGGTCTGTGATAGACTTGCCCCAGATGTTTTCGCCTATCTTCTGTGCTCCGTCCTCTATGTAGCTTTCTATCATAAAGCCCTTTACAAGCTTCTTTATATCGGCATTGTGACGGCAGGAGTGGAGAACCTCTTTGGCAATACGGGTCTGCTCAAGGTATTTTTTGCCCGAATTTGAGTGATTGGTATCAACAATGAGGGCAGGATTTGCAAGTCCCGATGCATTGTAGGTCTCGGCAAGGTGAACAAGGTCCTCGTAGTGATAGTTGGGGATAGCCTCACCGTGCTTGTTTACATAGCCTCGGAGAATGGCGTGTGCGTAGGGGTTGCCCTCGGAATGCACCTCCCAGCCTCTGTAAAGGAAGGTGTGTTTGTGCTGTGCGGCGGTAATTGAGTTCATCATAACCGAAATGTCACCGCTGGTGGGATTCTTCATACCTACGGGGATGTCAATGCCGCTGGAAACGAGGCGGTGCTGTTGGTTTTCAACCGAGCGCGCACCGATTGCAACATAACCCAGTACATCGCTGAGGTAGCGGTAGTTTTCGGGGTAGAGCATTTCATCTGCACAGGAGAAGCCTGTTTCGGCAAGCGCTCTCATATGAAGCTGACGGATGGCAACAATACCCTTGTACATGTCGGGCTTTGCATTGGGGTCGGGCTGGTGAAGCATACCCTTGTAGCCGTCTCCTGTTGTACGGGGCTTGTTGGTATAAATTCTGGGAACAATGAATATCTTGTCCTCTACCTTTTCCTGTACTCCTCTGAGTCTTGTTATGTAGTCGATTACACTGTCCTCGTTGTCTGCCGAGCAGGGACCGATGACAAGAACAAGCTTGTCGGACTTGCCCGAGAAAATGTCACGGAGCTCACAGGCACGCTTTGCGATAAGGTTTTCCTGTTCAAGGGTTATGGGATAAAGCTCTTTTACCTCCTGAGGAATGGGAAGTTTTCTTTCAAAAATCATACTCATGGTTCTGTCCTTCTTTCATAAAAAAGCGGAGAGCTTCCGCCGGCAATTCTCGCCTATTGTAATATACAAATATGCCTGAGCCGGTTAAAACGGCGAGGCTAATGTAATGCTATTTCCCGATATAAAAAACAAGCCTCACTCTTTGTTACGAGTGAGGCTGAAATGATTTCTTATATCAAAGTCAAATGCTCAATGTCTCACAGGTAACTTTTGCATGCCGAAATAAGCACAGTAAAAAAACACTGCACTAAAATAAAAAAAGAAGCTTGCAAAAATGTTGGTAAGCATTATTTTTTATCTCCTGAGAAATTGCATTTCAATAAATTTGTTGTCACTGATTATACTCTCATAAAAGCTCTTTGTCAATACCTTTTTGAAAATTTATTCAAAAACATTGTAAATTTATTCATTGGGTTCGGGCTTATATACAATGTATCCTGCGTTGCTGTTTTCGGCACGCTCAAGCATAGCTCCCCTTATCTCAAGGGACAGCTTTTCGCCGCTCTTTTTAGGTGTCAGAGAGGGGTCCGCATAAAAGGGACCGTCTATATATGCAGTTGCCTTCGGCTTTTTGAAACGGCTTTTTTGATATGTGACCGTTAGCGAAAAAACAGGCTGATTCGCCTTTGCGGCATAGAGAAAAGCCGAAGCCTTGAAGGGACGTATTTCCTCACAATATTCCCAAACATGAGCCTCGGGAAATATTACGCTGATGCGTCTGCTGCCTTTTTTCTCAAATGCGGAATTGAAGCGTATCAGTCCCTTTACGGTGCCCGGAAGAGGCATTCCCCCAAGATAGGGCAGAAGTCTGCCTATAACGGGTATTGACATATTGGCGGGGGAAATCATTACGTTTACCCGTTTCGGAAACACCGCGCGGGGAATAAGAAAGGCATCTCCTACGGGCTGTGTGTGATTTGAGAATATGAAGCAGGGCGTACAGCCCTTAAGCTTCTCTTTACCTATCAGCCGTATTTTCAGAATAAAACGTGTATATATCCATCCAAAAAGCACAAAAGGGGGATATATCAAAAAGGAGAAGAGACGTTGAAGGGGCTTTTCCTTCATAAAGTCATAGCTATTGTCTATTGTGTAATTCTGGTTTTGAGCTTGGGTAAAGTCTTGGTCAAAGGATTGGTAATAGCGTGTCATAGGGCTATATCATCGGGGTCAAAGGTGTAGTCCAGCGCTTTACCGTAGCATTTTTCATAGGCGTTCTTTTTCAGCTCGGTGTCACGGGAGAGCATTTGACGGCAGTTGTCCCGAACACTTTTTTCAGGGTCGGGAGTCAGCGTACCCAAAATGTGTATTCTGTGCTTTATATTACCTTTGCCGTTATCAATAAGCTCAACAAAAAGCGAAAGTACGGGTACATTCAGCTTTGCAGCGTAGTAGTAGGCACCCTCCATCATGGGGCGGGGCTTACGGTAGTTGTTCCACATAGCACGCTCGGGGTATATGAGCACTGCCTCGCCCATATCAAGCTTTTCCTTGAGAACAGACACAAAATCCGTGCTCATATAATGCATATTGTCGGTTATGGGGACTGTGTCGGCATAGTTCATAAGATAGCCGAAAAGTCCCGTCATAGCAAGGTTTGATGCCTCACATACAATGTTCAGCCTCTTTTTTCCAAGCTTTTTTGTTACCTTGCGGACAGCAGTGTTGTCGGTGGGATTGAAATGGTTGCAGGTGACAATCATGCCGCCTGTTACCTGCGCTTCACCTTCTATTTCGGTATCCTTTGCTATTATTGCGGTGAGTACTTCAGCCAGTATTCGTGCTCCGAAAACCTTGATTTTATAGGACAGAGTACCTCTGTTTTTTGTAAAATCGTTTACTATTTTGTCCTTTTCTTCCCTTGTCAGCTTGGGGTCGGACACCTCCACATGGTCATTGAAGCGCTTGCTTTCAACTGCGGCTTTTATATTTTCTGTTACCTTTTGGCGTTCTTCCTCTTTTGTCATAAACGAATCTTCACTCCGCTTTCCGTAATATTTTTGAAGGATACGGCATTGCCTGTCATTTCAACGGCACGCCGTACAAGAGTTGCCATGCGCTCGGTGTCAAATGCCTTGTCTTCATCGGTGTAGGCTGAACCGATACAGCGTATTTCCTCGGAAAAACCGCTTTTGCCGGCATAATGAAAGAAGCTGTCCGCATACTGTACCTGACTGTAATACCAGGGCTTAAGATATAAATTGTAGTGAATCAGCTTTGGGTCGCTTACGGGTGGCTTTGAGCTGTCGGGCATGGTATTCCAACGGCTGTCAAGATAGTGTATACTGCCGTTGCATATGGCATTGAGGTAGTCCTGATCGGGCGCAACACTGTCGAAATGATATGTGTTGAGCAGAGAAAGAAAGTGCTTGGTAAAGCCGTTTTTTCTCATTTTATCAAGATTCATCAGCAGAACTCCCGAATTGATATATTTCATGGAGTCAACACCCACGTATTTTTTAATATAACGTGTAAGGTCTGTGTTTTCCTGAATGGACAGGTCGGTACACGCACCGATGTAGCTGTCTTTTATATCCGTGTCAAACAGCTCTGCAAGGTCGCCCTTTACAATGACGTCGCTGTCTATGTAAATTGCCTTGTCATATTGAGGAAACATTTCGGGTATGAAGAGACGGAAATAGATGGTCAGGGTGAAGCAGTCATATCTCAGTCGGTTTGAAAGACGGTCTGTTATGGTCTCCAGTCCCGATGTCATCGGAACGAAATCTATTTTGAAATTATCCCTTTCAAGAGATGCGATACGGCGGATGTTTTTATCGCTCAGCTTTTCGTAAAGCACAGTCGCAAGATAGCATCTGTCCTCCGAGCAATTGTCAACAGCCGAGGCAAGTGCGGCGGCAAGAAAGGGGGCATAGGCATCGTCAGCCGCAAAGAAAATGGGTATGGTTATCATTGGTTTCTCCTTGGTAGTCATTAAATAAAGTAAGGGCTTTATCTATTATTTTGTCATGGTCTCTGATTCCGAGTACACTGTGCATTCTTTCCTTGTCCCAAGGCTTCACACTGACCTTGCGGAATACTGGCAGAAATTTGAAGGTAGTTGAAAAATGTCGGAACACAGTGCTCTCAGCGGTCTTTTTTTGTTCGTTGTAGCGACGGTCCACGATAAATTTTTCCCGTGACAGTCTGTTGAGCGATGATTGGTCGGGAAGAAGCATTCTCTTTTTACGGCACAGCCTGCGGCACATGGCAAACAGTCCCGTTCTTTTTATTTCAGCCATGTTCAGAAGAAGAACTCCCGAATTTATATATCGGGGGCTGTAAAAAAATCTGCCGTAATAGTCAAGTGCTCCCGCAAGCTCAACTCCATCAAGGTCGGTGTTGTAAAATTCGGAAAAATCTCTGAGACACAGCACATCATAGTCAAGGTAAAGTACTTTTTCGGGCAGGTCAGCCGTATCTGCAAAGAGACGGAGCATACACGAGGGGGTAAAGCGTGTGTTTTTGTTCATTTCGGGGAATTCCTCCTCAAAGGCGCGGGATATGTCAATGAGGCAGGCGGAATTATCGGGGTTTTCCCTTTTTAAAACAGAATCAAGGTAAAGGGCAAATTGAGGCTCAATGCCAACGGTAGACGAGCTTCCCTTCTTTGCCGTCGCCGTTAAAATGTATACGTTTATATTTTCATTTGTATTCTCACAAAGAGAAAGGGCGGACAGTAAAATACCGAGCCTTGTATTTCTGTCTCCTGAATAAAGTATGTTCATGACACCACCTGTAAAGCTGTATTACCATTATGATACTACCGTTTTTTGAAAAAGCAACCTACACCTGTTTTCCACTGCTGAACAGTGTGTCGAGGACGGTCGGTAGAGCGGTAGAGAGACATTCTACTCACAGTAGAAAAGGCAAAAAAGTGCTGAAATATAGGGTTGATTTATTTGATGAAATGTGTTATAATACAAAAAACATCAAGGTTAATCTAATGCAATTATTCCGAGACAAAAAACCGAGAGGTGGAAATGTATGGAAGATATAAAATCAAATATTGCCTCTAATATAGCCGAGCTGAGAATAATGAGCGGCATGACACAGATAGAGCTTGCCGAAAAGCTGAACTATTCCGACAAGGCTGTATCAAAATGGGAAAGAGGGGAATCTGTCCCCGATGTGACAGTGCTTTGCAGAATAGCACAGCAGTTTGGGGTCACTCTTGACTATCTTGTCCAAAAGGAGCATGAGGATACAAAGAGCCATACTGTAGAAATGGACGATATCCCTTTAACACGCCGTCAGAAATTGACTCAGAAGCCTGTTTACAACCCCACGCTCAATCACTATCTCATCATGGGGATTTCGATTTTTGCGGTCATTCTTCTGGCAACTGTAATATATCTTACGATTATAGGGATATTTCCCGACTCAAAAATATGCTGGCTGTCCTTTGTGTATGCTGTACCCGCTTCTCTTATAATATGGCTGGTATTCAATTCTGTGTGGTTTAATCCCAGACTAAATTTTCTTATAGTATCACTGCTTATATGGTCGCTTCTTGCTGTTATATATATTACAGTGCTGGTGGCAGGCTACAATATTCCCTTGATATTTACCATAGGAGCGCCTGCACAGATTATAATTTTTATGTGGTCGAGAATAAGCCATAACCCCAATAAATAAAGGGGGGAGAGCAGCTTTTTGTAATCTCATAGGAAATTGCATTGAATCAATCCCGCTTTTTTTGCTTTGTTGGGTTATTTGTATGGCTACAATAGGCGAGCATTGTCAGCGCTCAGTGACCGCTTTTTTGCAAATAATTTAGGGGAAAATCGGGCGTAATTTTACCGAAAAAATCGGTTTTTTTGGGTGTTTTTTCAGCCCTTGGACAGGCTGAAGGTGTCTGCATCGCCGTCAACAAGGTCGGCACATACGTTTTATGCCTTGTATATGGGGATAAATTGCATTTTGACATCAATGCTTAACAGGCAAATCAACAAGGAATTAACAGACTTTCAACAAGGCTTCAACAAGGAATCAACAACAATATAAGAAAGATAAGAATAATAAATAATAACAAGAATAATAAAAAAAGTTTTTTATATATATTACTCATCATAAACTTAAGAGAAGTTATTTTATCTCATAGGAACTTGTATTAAAACAACCTCGCTTTTTTGCGAGGAAATGCTTTTTAGCAAAAAGCACTCCCTCGCGCTCCCTCGAAAAGCAAATTGAGTTTATTTTTTTATGTATGGGAAATTGCCTAAAATCAACCTCGCCGTTTTGCTTTGTTGGGTTATTTGTATGGCAAAGATAGGCGAGCATTGTCAGCGGTCACTGACCGCTTTATAAAACAAAACGGCAGGAGCAAGCCCCTGATACAGAAAACACAAGGGGCGCTCCCGCCTTTTTTATTTTTATAGATTTTGAATTGCCGGCGGCGCTCGCCGTCAGTCGATTATTACTGCGGTTTCTGTGAAGTCGGATTCATCCTCGGGGATGTATTCGGCTTCTGTTTTTTCGTAGTAGTACACCTGCACATCTTGTTTTGGAGCTTCTTTTTTCAGGCTGTCAACCAGCGCCTTTATTTTGCTCCAATCCTTCGAGGTGTCGGCTATATACGCATAGGTGTGATAGTTTGAAGCATCATCCTCGCAGCGTATGCTCATTGAAATTGACATAAAGCTTTCAGCCTCTACTGCACGTGAGCTGTCATTTTCCGAAACCAGTTTATACAGCTCGGCAAGCTTTTGGGCTATACTGTCATTTACTTCAACTGCATAGTCTTGGTTGTATTGATTCAGCTCATCCACAAACTCATAGCTTACCCATTCCTCACGGTCATCGTATTGCATCGATACATTCATATAGCCCGATTCTATTTCGTCATAGTTGGGAGTTGGCTCCTTGTAGATGTGAAGTATATCCGCAACGAAAATTGAGCCTGCAAGAATTGTGAAAATGAGTATAAACAGCATATGGCGTGAGTGCTTGAAAACACCGTTGAAGCTCTTATTTGCAAAGGCATTGAAGATGATAAAGCCAAAGAACAGCGCCAGAAGCCCTCCGATTACGCACCAGATGAAGGAGCTTGTGATTGCCTCAAAGAAGGTGGCTCCCAAAAGAATTGCATCAAACAGCAACAGATATTGCATTGGGCGCACCATTTTCGTAAAGGGCAGTGTCTTTGAGCCGTTTTCATTTTTCTTTGCCGTGTACAGCAACATTCCCAAACCCACTAAAGCAACGGCAGCCACAGCTATGAGAATATAGCTGAGAAGGGTCATTTCAAGATAGCCCGATGCTGAAAAGATGTAGCGTATGAAGGGGGAGGTATAGGAGTATATCCAAGGGAAATGGTTAAGATACTCCATAAGGTCTGTATTGAAAAGCTGCAGACCCGAAACGGCAACGGCAAGCACTGTGCCGGGGATGTAGAAATTGATAAGCAGATAGTTTACAACACCTGCAAAAACATTGCCTGCCGCCAAGGTGGCTATCATTGCAAACGCAATAAACAAGGCAAGAAACAGCAATATCGTTGCGATGACGGGAAGCTGTTCCAAAAGCATTTCTCCCAGTGTCATGGGCTTGTAATCCGCAATAAAATTCATCAGCAGAAGTCCGCCAAGCTGAGATACCGCTATTGTGACAGCCGAATTTACAAAGGCTGTAATGTAGTTTGCTAAGAATATTTCTCCTCTGTTTACCGACAGTGAGTGGTAAAAGTCATTTCCGCTTTTGTCTCTCATAAAGCCGTTGAGTGAAAGAACAGCCAAAAATGCCAATATAAGGGCTGCCACTATGTACACCAGCGAGAAAACCGAATCCATACCGATAAGGTCCTCGTAGGTCTGCTCCATGCTGTACTTGTAGGACTCGTAGCGTTCGTAGTTCATAGCTATGCCGTATTGGTATCTGTTTTCTATGTCCGATATGGGCATTGCGCCGATGATACAGCCCAGCACCAGCATAACGATGAAGAGGATAAGGGGAATAGAGCGGTTGATTATATAGTTGTTCCTGATAAGAAGTCCTATTTTTGAAAAGCTTATTTTTTTCATTGTCTTGCACCCCTTTCCGCCTTTACACGGCTGACCTCAAGTGTGAATATCTCGTCAAGAGTAAGGTCAACACATTCGGAATACTGCAGTTTATTGTCTCCGATAAGCGAGAGCACCTTCTGCTGAACCTCATCCTCCTCAAATGCCGAAATAAAGGTCACAAGCTTTCCGCTTATCTGGGTGAGAGTGGCAAAGTCCGAGAAAAGCTCGCAGGAGTCAATAGGTGCGACGAATATCATCTGGTACTTGTGCCAGCCCTGTACAATGTCATCAATGGTCTTGTGGATTATCAGCTCGCCGCCGTCAATGAGGCATACGCTGTCACATATTGTTTCGATATCTGACAGATTGTGAGAGGAGAGAACCACTGTTCTTTCGCTTTCCGCCACGCTGTCGGCTATCATTCTCTTTGCAAAGTCACGGGCAATGGGGTCAAGTCCGTCAAAGGTCTCGTCGAAGAACAGATATTCACTGCCCGAGCAGATGGAGAGTATTACCTCACCCTGTCTCTTCATGCCCTTTGAAAATGTGCTTATCTTACGGTTGGTGTCAAGGTTTATGGCACGGCACATTTCTTCAAAGCGCTGATGTGAAAAATCGGGATAAAAGCGCTTGTACAGCTTTGCCATGTCCTTGAGTGTAAAGTGGGGTATGAGATACTGCTCGTCGGAAACGAAGGATATTCTTGCCTTTATTCTGTCGTTTTCAAATACATCCTCGCCGTCAATGTATACGCTTCCCTTATCAGGTCTGTAAATGCCCGACATTATTCTGAGAAGTGTGGATTTTCCTGCTCCGTTGGTTCCGATAAGACCGAGAACGGAGCCTTTTTTTATGTCCATGGAAACGCTTTTCAGTGATTCCACGTTGTTGTCGTATTTTTTCGATACGCTGTCAATTTTTATCATCGTTACTGCCCTCCTTGTACAGTAGGTTTACTCTTTCAATGACTGTTTCTCTGTCGATTCCCGATTCCATTAATTCACTCAGCAGTGCGTCAAGCTTTTCCAGTGCCTCCGAGGATTTTTTTACCTGTATTGCCGTCAGGTCATCCTCTACAAAGCATCCTCTGCCTGTTACGGTGTAGGTCAGCCCCTCACGTTCAAGCTCGGTATATGAACGCTGTATGGTGTTGGGGTTGATACCCAGCTCCGAGGCAAGGCTTCTGACCGAGGGGAGCTGTTCACCAGGTGCCCACACGCCCATAAGTATCTGCTTTTTCAGCTGGTCGCGAATCTGCTCCCAGATTGGCACTCCGCTTTTCGGATTAATTGGTATCATTTACTCTCTCCTTTCTTGCTTACTTGAAATTACTCAAAAACAACCTCGCCGTTTTACTTTGTCCGGGTGAATACCATGGATTACAACAGGCGAGAATTGCCTGCGGCGGCTCGCCGCTTTTTTTTGTGTATTAAGTGTACTAATCGTATTAGTACACTTGCATAATATCATATACGGTGGCATTTGTCAATATATATTAAGAAAATTTTTTAAAAAAAGATGTCAGGTAGATGTCAGGTAAATGTCATTGTATGTCATGCTTCATGTGTGCTAAAGTATATGCGTCGGAGGTGAGGAGAAGCCGAAAGCGGCAAAAATCGGCAAGGGTGAGCCGAGGGGAGCCGTTACCCGGGCGGTTTTTCCAAGACAGCCTTCCGACGGAGCATCATATCCTATGACTGCGAGAAAGGAGGCGAAAAGGAATGAAGTTCAAAAGAAAAGAAGAGATATCTGAGGACTGGCGGCTGCTTGAGGCGGGGCGTGACTACAACAGACAGATAAACCTGTATGAGACTGTAAACAAAAACGAGCGCTTCTGGCGCGGCGACCAGTGGAACGGAGTCCGAAGCGGAGGGCTTCCCACACCTGTGTTTAATATCTTCAAGAGAGTTATAGGCTATTTCGTGTCCAACATCATGTCGGCAAAAATTGCCTTGAAGATAGACGCAGAGAGTGCAGGGGTCATTTACCGCAAAGAGGTGCGTGACGACCTGACGAGAGTGTCGGGACTTCTTACCTCGTATCTGAATTACAGATTTGACAAGGACGGAATAACATCGCTTCTGTATGAGGGCGTCAAGGACGCATCCCTCAGCGGAGATATGTTCCTGTATGTGTACTGGGACAGCGCAAAGCCTACCCTTCAGGACTGTAAGGGTGATTTTTCCACAAAGCTTCTTGACTCCACCAACGTGTTTTTCGGAGACGTAAATACCTCGGAGGTTCAGAGTCAGCCCTACATTCTTATTTCGGGCAGAGCGCTGGTGGATTCACTCAAGGCAGAGGCGAGGGCAAACGGCGTTAGCGAGCAGGAAATTGAAAGAATTGCCTCGGACAGCGATACGCAGGACGAGGCAGGGGACAACGGAAAGAGCGAGCTTCGTGACACCAAGTGCACCTATGTCATAAAGCTTTACCGCAAGGACGGTACCATTCATTACCGCAAGAGCACAAGGGGATGTGTTATTACGGGTGATGTGGATACCAGACTTACGCTGTACCCCATAGTCCTTATGAACTGGGACAAAACAAAAAATTCCTATCACGGAACCGCCGCGGCAACAGGGCTTATTGAAAATCAGTTGTACATCAATAAGGCGTTTGCAATGGTAATGAAGCATATGATAAATGTTTCCTTCTCCAAGGTTGTCTACAATTCCAACGTCATTGACGAGTGGACAAACGAGGTGGGTGAAGCGATAGGTGTCAACGGACCGGTTGACAGGGTGGCAGAGGTGCTGTCACCGGGAGTTATGCAGTCGGGCTTCCTTGACGTTATAACTCTGACCATGAATATGACAAGGGAGCTTATGGGCGCAACCGATGCCGCACTGGGCAATGTTGAAGCCAATAATACATCGGCAATTCTTGCCCTGCAGGAATCGTCGTCTGTTCCCCTCGAAATTCAGAAGAGAGCACTTTACACGGCTGTGGAGCAGCTTGGCATGATATGGCTTGACTACATTCTCCACTACTACAACCGTCACCGCATGATGATGTGGAGAGAGAACGGTGAGCTGTGCGGCTCTATGATGGATGTATCGCATTACAGCGATGTACTGTTCAGCTGCAGTGTGAATGCAGGTATGACAGGCTATTGGAGCGAGGTGGCAAGCCTCAACACTCTGGAAAATCTGCTGAAAAACGGGCTTATTACCCTTGAGCAGTATCTTGAAAGGCTTCCCGAGGGGTATATTACAGCCAAGGATGCTCTTATTGAGGACTGCAGAAAAAGAGCTCAGCTTGCAAGAGAGGAGGAAGCATATGAAGGTAAGACAGGCTTTTGAGAGAGCAATGGCACTTATTAACGAAAGGGACTCGGGAGGAGCATACCACAGTGACGTGGCAGATTTTGAAAAGAATGCCCCCGAGATTGTAAACTCCATCGTTACATTGCTGTGGCTTGATGACTGCGTGTTGAGAAATGTTGCCGTCAGGGATGTTTCGTGGGATTTTCAGCCTGTGAGAACAATGGACGACGATATTCCGCTTCACGATGCACTTGCATCCTCGGTGCTTCCTCTTGCGCTGGCGTCCTTTCTCTTGCTTGAGGAGGACGGTGCGAGAGCGGATTATTTCTTCCGCCGTTATTCGGAGGCTAAGCTGGCTACTGTTTCCGCCTTTGCCTCGGCTGAGCGGCGCTCGGTAAGAAATGTCTATTAAGGAGGTGCTCTATGGCACATGATTTCAGAACCGTTATAGACAAATTCTTAGGGCTTCATCAAAGCATTCAGGGCGAGGGAAGATTAAAGAAGGGCGAGAGCCCCGCAATGAAAAATCTCACCGTCACACCCGATTACACTCTGATTCAGCGAAACGGCTGGAAAAGAATGTCGGATACATCGGGAGCGGGCAGAGCAATTTATGCGGATAGGGATGTAATATGGGTAGTTGATGACAGGGTATACCTAAGGCTTGAGAGCGGTGAGGAATACGAAATAGGCTGTTTGGAAACCGCTGAGGGGCAGGTGAGTATATTCCCGTTTAATTCCTCGGTTTACTTTCTTGACGGAAAGCAGATAAAGGTATGGAACGGCGAAAGCTTCAAAAATCTTAATGCTTACGTGCCACTGATAGCTGTATCCTGTGACTATCTGGGGGCAGGCATTCCCTTCGAGGAGGTAAATTTGCTCACGGGTACAAAGCGTCAGACCTTTTCGCCCGACGGAATTCATTCCTGTTTTCAGCTTGCAGAAACGGATATTGACAGAGTTGACAGTGTAAGTGTGTTTGGTGAGACGGTTTCGGCGGCATCTTACAATGTGGATACACAAAGGGGTACTGTTGAATTTAATATTGTACCCGAGGTATCCGCTCCCAACTGTCTGGAGATAACCTTTACCAAAGCAAATACCGATTCGGATTTTATTAACCGTATGAGATACGCTCAAGCATACGGAGGGGGAAACGATACAGTGATATTTCTTTGGGGAGACAGGGAAAATCCCTCGCTTATAAGATATTCCGGAGTGCATGACGGTATTTCGGGAATGGATTATTTTCCCGAGCTGAACTTTAACCGTATAGGCAGCACAGGCAGGATAACCTCCGTGCTTACCCAGTATGATAAGCTGATGGTATTTACAGAGGACGGCGCATTTCAGTGCAGTGAGGAGAAAACCTCTGACAGCAGCGGAATGGAGCGCAAGATGTACCCTGTAAAAACGGTTTCCACTCAGGTAGGCTGTGAGGCATCGGGCTTTGCAAGGCTTATTGACAACCTTCCCGTAACCCTTTCTTCGTCGGGGCTTTACCGTTGGCGTTCGTCATCTGTAAGAGATGAAAGAAATGCCGAGGAGATTGGCGAAAGGATAAGGCAGGGGCTTAAGGAAATGGGCACAGAGGGGGTACGCTCCTTTGATAAGGCAGGAGAGTCCGAGCTGTTTATATGGAAGGGTGAGAAGGTATATGTATATAACTATGCTCTTGATCTCTTTTACTATTACGAGGGCTTTGATGCGGCGGAATTTGCCTGTGACCGAAAGGGCGGTGTGTGGTTCGTAAGAAATGACGGTATGCTTTGTGCCATGTCAGACGAAAGGCTGGATGACGGTAAGGCGATTGGCTTTTCCTGGGAAACGGGCTATGATGAGCATTCCGGTCTTGATACAAAAAATGTACACCGTTTGGAGTTTGAGCTTCTTCCCATAAGCTCCACGAGCTTTGGCTTTGTGTGGGTTTCCGAGAGACTTACGGGAAGGCATGAAACTCTGGAAATAAAATACAGTGTTTCGGATTTTAACAATACGGATTTCAGTGCATTTACTTTTGCTACGGCAACAACACCGGTCAGACTTCACAAAAGAATAAAGACCAAGCGTACAAGAGGCTTTAAGCTGATGATAGAAAATGACGGAGACAGAGGTGATTTTCATCTGCTCAGTCTTGCTGTTGTCGGCAGAATAAGCGACACACAATAAACAACAAGAAAGGAAAAAGAAATGAACAAAGAGACTGAAAAGCTTCTGTCTGAGCTTAACATAGAAAATGCAGACAGGCTGGAGCTTGAGGAGCTTCGCCGTGACAAGGCTCTCAAGGCTAATCTTGAAAAGGAGCTTGAGGTGCTTATGGCGGTTTTCCCCGAAATTACAGCCGATGATATACCCGATGAGGTGTTTGAACGCTGTGACAACGGAAACGGACTTGCCGCACAGTATGCTCTTCACTATGTAACATCTCAGAAGAAGAAGGAAGAGACACAGAAAAACAATGAGGAGAATGCCAAGTCGGCACCTCCCGAAATACACAATTCAGAGGATGAGGCGTTTTTCACTCCCGAAGCGGTAAAGGCTATGAGTGACGATGAGATACGCCGCAACTACAAAGCAATAATGAAGTCCATGGAAAAATGGACAAACTGATTTTTTAAACAGAAAGGAAAAATAATATGGCTATTACAAATTTTATACCTACAGTTTGGAGCGAAACACTTTATGAGGAGCTTCAGAAGAATTATGTCGGAGTCAAGCTCTGCTCAAGAGATTTTGAGGGCGACATCAAGCACCAGGGCGACCGAGTTAAGATAAACGGTCTGGGTCCTGTAACAGTTTTCAACTATACCAAAAATTCGGATATGCCTGCGCCTGAGGTACTTTCCGACAACACAAGAACACTTATCATCGACCAGGCGAAGGGCTTTAACTTCTGTATCGACAGCATTGACGATGTACAGTCCTCTCCAAAGCTTATTCAGGCAGCCATGAAGAAGGCGGCTGATGCGCTCAGCGATGAGGCTGACAAGTACATTTATTCTCTTGTTGACGACACTGTATCCTGCGTTACCGCAGACAGCCCCGACAGCACAACCATTATGAAGTATTTGTCTGATGTGAGACGTATTCTCATGGAGAACAATGTTCCCAATTCCGCAAGAATTTCTCTTGAAGTACCTCCTGCGGTTGAACAGCTTCTTATTATGGCAAATCTTCTCACCGATACAAACAACTCTTCTGCTCTTTCAAAGGGCTATATCGGAAAAATGATGGGCTTTGATATTTATGTTTCAAACAATATTGAGCTTAAGAACGGAGTTTACAGATGTATCGCACGAACCGAAAGGGCTATTGCTTTTGCAGAGCAGATCAATTCAATCAAGCCCTATGAGCCTGAGCTCAGAAACGGCACTGCGGTTAAGGGTCTCCATCTTTACGGCGCAAAGATTGTATACCCCAAGGAAATGGTATACTTTGATGTTGCGCCCGCAGAGGCGGCTTAACACAATACTTGTAAGGGATACCCCGTCTTTATGATGGGGTATTCCGGAAAAGGAGAGGTTTTATGAAAATAACTTCATTTAACGGCGATGTAAAAAATGTTTCCAAGCTTTCCGACCGTCCCAATATCGAAAACGGATATACATCAGATGTACTGAAGGGTATTTTTGATAAGGCAGGAGAGGATATAAAGGAGTATATCAACACTGTACTCATCGAAGAGCTTGCTTCTGTGACAAACGGGGCAAGCGGAGCTGACAGAATAGGCTCGGGTACAATAGACACCGTTGAGGGCGACACGGTACAGGATAAGCTTATTGCCATGGCCTATCAGATAAAAGACCTTGCAAACGGAACATTGCCCGACGGCTCCGTTACACCCGACAAGTTTTCACCCGAAATATCGGAGTTTCTCACATCGGCTTCCATAAGAGCAAATATTTATACCACTCCCGGTAATTATACCTTCACGGTGAAAAGAAGCGGAACATATAAAATTACGCTGACGGGAGGCGGCTCGGGAGGCGGTGTTTATCCGTCAAACATTAACTGCAGTCTTGCAGGCGGAGGAGGCGCGTCGGCTGTGCTGTGGCTTGACCTTGAAGAGGGAGACAGCTGCGGCATAACGGTAGGCAGGGGCGGTGAAGGGCTTCAGGTATCGGGAACCGCCTTTGTTTCACATGCCAAGCCGGGGGAAAGCACGAGCTTTTCTTTGAACGGCGAGCTTGTTGCAGAAGCGGGCGGTGCACCATTTGGACTTGGTAACAGGGCTGCAGCAGAGGGAGGCGACCTGAATTTCAGCGGAGGCTGTCCCAAGGCAGGCGAGTTTTACTCCGGAAGCGGAGGCAAGCTTGAATTTATTATCGGCGGAGATTCACATATGGGTAACGGTGCCGCTTTCAAGGGGGATACTCCCGGAATAGGCGGCGGAGGTTACGCAGGAGATTTCTTTGGCAACGGCATTTATTATGCAGGCTATAAGGGCGGCGACGGAGCCGCAATAATTGAATATATCAAGTAAGAAAGGAGAAAAAATGGCAGTTATAGAATATTCATATGAAAAAAATGCAAACGATAAGCTCAGTCCTCATTTCAGGGTAAAGGAGTTCAGAGCCAGAAGAGGCGGAAAGCTTGACGGCGACAGAATTCTTATATCCGAGGAGCTGATAGAAATGCTTGAAAAGCTTTCAAGGGCTGTGCGTTATAAGCCGATTATTGTTACAGACGGCTACAGAACAGAGGAGTACGACAAGCTGCTCACGGGTAAGGCGGGTCAGCACACAAAGGGACTTGCCGCCGATGTGTGGGTTGACGGATATACCGCATTTGAGCTTGCGGCGATAGCCGAGCTTCTGGGCTTTGACGGTATCGGAGTAATAAACACCAGATGTGTACATCTTGATGTAAGAGGCTGTAAAAGCTATTTTGTGGAAAAGAGTACTATTGCCTCGGATACATATTCCGTCAAGACTTTTCAGTGTCCGGAGACCTGCTATAAGCTGGTACAGAAGTTGTTTGTACTCAATGACAACACAATAGAGTATCTTAAAAAATGGAAATGGAGCGACCTGCTTTTTGAAAAGCTCACAGCAGGGGCTTTGGCGTAATTCGGAGGTGATATAATGTCAACAAATGCAAAAAGCTATGCTAAAAACGTGCTTGACGGCTATGCGGACACTTTGAAGAGACTCACTGAAAAATACACCTCGGTTATTTCCTCAATTGACAGAGAGCATAATGCAAAGAAAAAAGAAATAGAAGCCGACGCCGTGAATAAAAAAAGTGCGGCAGATGCATCAAACAGGGTGTCTTTGCACAATACAAAGGCAGGCTTGCTTGATAAAGGTCTGAGCGCTTCGGGAGAATCGTCTCAGGCGGAAATAGACCATAATCTTGCACGCAATACGGCGTTTTCGGCAATAGACACAAATGCTTCAAGGGCAAAGGAGGAAAATGAGAATTCCAGAGCACAAGCCAAGGCTAATGCCTTCACAGATTATATAAACAGTGTGAACAGCGCAGAGCAGGCGAAGAATACTGCGTATATCAAGCAGTTAAACAGCGACAGGGATTATGAGGCAGACAGAAGTGACGAAATACATGACCGCTATGTAGACAGCCGCAACTACGAGGCGGCAAGAAGTGACGAGATATATGACCGCTTTGCCGATAACCGAGACTACGAAGCGGACAGAAGCGATGAGGCGTATGACCGTTATGCCGATAACCGAGATTACGAGGCGGACAGAAGCGATGAGGTGTATGACCGTTATGCCGATAACCGAGACTATGAGGCGGGCAGAAGCGATGAGACACATGACCGCTATGTAGAAACCCAAAGTCGGAGCAGCTCGGATTCCGATACGGGGGATACAACATCTTCGGGAAGTTCGAAAACCTATCAGAGCAAAACAGATGACCGTATGGTCTTGGAGATTTCTCCTGAGGACTTGGTAAAGGCAATAAGGACAAAGCGCTATTCGGAATACTTTGAAACCGAGGAAAAGCGTCTTGCGGCAATAAGACGGGATATTAAAGCCATAGCAGACGATATGAGCATTTCCTATGCCTACAGACACGAGCTGGAGATATATGCCAGAGCATTAGGTATATATTGATATTTAACATTCCTTTATTGCATATTAATTTGTTTTATTGCTAATACTTACCATACAGTTTATAAGGAGACGGGTATGGATAAAAGCAAAGTAAAAGAAATACTTATCAGAGCAAAAAATACAAATAATAACGAAAAGAACTTCAAGCACAGGTCTGTCAGAAGGGCATATTTGCATCTGAAAAGGCGTGCCGAAAAAGATGGCAAGGGTGAGCTGTTTGATAATTTCTATCTGGTTGAAGAAGCTTTTTCATCGGTAAAAGGAGTAAAGATAACAAAAAAACTGGAGTACTTTTCATCATTGTTACTGCCGTTGATGAGCGGCGAGAGCATGTCAGATGACCTTGCGGCTTTCTTTGAGGTACTGGGTGACGAGCTTGATTCGGAGGAGTGTGAAACTGTCAGAGAGGCTTTTTTTGCACAGTGTATAATTTCACTTTCGGATAAGGCTCTTACTTCCCCTGAGCTTATAAGGAAGCTGCAGGCATTTGACTTTACACCATTCATGCTTGGTTTTGTGAAATATGAGCATCTGCTCAGACGTGACAGCATCTATACTATGCTTGACCGTGATACAAAGGCTTTGTATAAGGAGAAAATCAAGATATATTCGCGACGACGGGGTTTGAGCTTTACGGAAGGCTGTGAACGGCTTTCTGCCGAAGCCGCCGAGAAAAAATGCCATATAGGAGAGCTCTTGCCCTTTCAAAAAGGCAAAAGCGGATGGCTTGCTCTTCCAATTGGCATATTTGTTCTTCTCTCCTTATGGCTGCTGTACAGCTTGAACGGGGTGGTACGCATACCTGTTTTGTCTTTGGTGTTTGCTTTGGCGGTGCTTCCGCTATGGCAGACCTCATTTGATCTCTTTGTGCCTGTTGCGGCATGTTTTTGCAAATGCGATATACTTCCTCGGATCGATATTCCGAAAATAACGAAGGAATGTGCAACATTGACTGTAATAGCTTCACTTGGTACAAATGTGTCTGATGTTAAAAAGGTGTTTTCACATCTTGAAACACTTAGCCTCAAGACAAGAAGCCGAGGACATGACGAGGGGGCGTATTGGGGGGTACTGCTCGACCTGCCCGAGAGCAACAGTGCGTACAGCGAAGCTGATGCAAAGCTCATAAGGTGCGCTCAAAAGGAGGCGGACAGGCTCAACGAACGGTACAACAGCCGTTTTTTGCTTTTTACGAGGGATAGAGTATGGAATGAAAGGGAACAGATTTTTACATCTCACGAAAGAAAGCGAGGCGCTCTTGTACAGCTTGTAAAGCTGCTTGACGGTAAAGAAAGTACGCTGAATGTATACGGAGCGGCACTTCCGGAAATCAAATATGTTCTTACTCTTGACTCTGATACAGATATGGAGCTTGGTGCAGTCAACAGAATGGTCGGTACTATGGAGCATCCTATGAACTGTCCTGTTGTTGGCGAAAGAAGAGGCACAAGGGTTGTTGTAAAGGGGTTCGGAATGCTTCAGCCTGCGCTGATAAACTCGTTGGAATCTGTGCATAAAACACGTTTTTCAACTATTATGTCCGGAGCAGGAGGCGTAGATGCCTATCATTCGGCAATTTTTAATCTTAACAGCGCACTTTTCGGCAAGGGACTTTTTTGCGGCAAGGGAATGTTTGATGTAAAGGCATTTTCAGCCGTGCTTACGGAGGCTTTTCCCGACGGAATAGTTCTCAGTCACGATATTCTCGAAGGCACAAGACTGAGAACGGGATATCTTGCGGATATCTGCTTTTTTGATTCTGTACCGTCAAATGCCATTTCCTTTTATAAGAGGGCGCACAGGTGGGCGAGAGGAGATGTACAGTCACTTGCATTCACCAAAAGACGGATAAGCACGCCTATGGGAGTTCAAGCAAATCCAATGCTCCCGTCGGAAAAGTTTGTTTTCTTTATGAATATTGGGAGCCTTTTGGTTCCTGTTTTTCAGGTGTTGGGGCTTTTTTCGCTGATGCATTACGGTACAGAAAAGCTGACGCTTGTATCATTTTTCTTCCTTTTGCCAAGTCTTACTCCTCTGTTCAATGAATTGCTCAGAGCGTCCTTTCAATTATCCTTATCGAATATTCTGAGGCGTTTTTTCGGAGATACGCTGACGGGACTTTGCAGAGAGAGTCTGATGCTTGGCTACAGGCTTTCGGCGCTTGCTTTTTCGGCTTATAACAATGCAGATGCAATAGTGCGTGCTGTGTGGCGAATGAAGGTGTCGGGAAAAAAGCTTTTGGAGTGGACAACGGCAGGACAGAACGAAAGAACCAAAAACCGTCTTGTTTCTTATTTTATTTTTACCTTTCCGTCCTTTGTTATCGGTGCGCTTTTGCTGGCTTTCTCAAGGCACTCCCTTTGCAAGCTTGCGGGGATTCTTTGGTGTCTCTTTTTCCTTATTGTTTACAGTTTGGGACAAAGTTGGAAGGAAAAGCCCCTTTCCGCTCAAAGAAAAAAGGTGCTTGTACGCTATGCCGGTGATATTTGGCGGTATTTTGACAGGTATGCCGACGGTACTAACAATTACCTGCCCCCCGACAATGTTTCGGTATTTCCGTCATCCGAGGTTGCCTGCCGTACTTCTCCCACAAATATAGGGCTCTATCTGCTTTCAATACTTGCCGCTCTTGATTTTTCGTTTATTTCGCAGGATGATGCTGTTAACAGATTGGAGAGGGCGCTTGATTCAATAGAACGGCTTGATAAATACCGAGGTCAGCTGTATAACTGGTACAGCACCGTTACATTGGAGGTAATCGGTCAGGAGTACATTTCCACCGTTGACAGCGGTAATTTTATAACCTGTCTTGTGGCACTGTATCAGGGGCTTGAGCCTTTGGGGAGGAGTAACAAAAGGATAAGAGCCGTTTGCCAAAGAATAAAGAAAATTGAAGAGGATACAGACTTCCGTTTTCTCTTCAATCCTGCGCGCAATTTGTTTTCACTGGGCTTTTTTGTTGACAGCGAAAAGCAGGACCCGATTGTTTACGATATGTATATGAGTGAGGCGAGGACCACAGATTACTATGCCGTTGCAAGGGGAATTGTCCGTGAATCACATTGGGCTTCTCTCTCCAGACCGCTGATAACTACCCTTTTCGGAATCGGGGCGCTGTCATGGAGCGGTACGGCGTTTGAGTACTTTATGCCTCATCTGCTGCTGCCTCTTTACCGCAACAGCTTTTCACACGAGGCGTTGAGCTTTGCCTTTGCCGAGCAGATGAAATACTCTGCCGTTATAAATCGTGAAAGAGTTTTCGGTATTTCGGAGAGCGGATATTTCGCTTTCGATGAGTCTCTTGGCTATCAGTACAGAGCTTTTGGTATTCCGTCGCTGTCGAGAAGAGTGGAGTCCGAATGCCAGAAGGTCATTTCTCCGTATTCCTCATTTCTCATGCTTAGAGCAGGAACAGCTCTTGCAATGAAAAATCTTGAAAGCTTGGAAAAAGCAGGTATGTACGGCGAGTTCGGCTTTTATGAGGCGGTTGATGCCGTACCGTCGAGGGTGGGCAGCCGTCCTTCGGTTGTGAAAAGCTTTATGAGCCATCATCTGGGAATGAGTTTTATTGCTTGTGCAAATGCGGTATATGACGATATATTTGTGAAACGTTTTATGTCGGATGTACAGATGAAAGCAGTGTCCGAGCTGTTGAAGGAGGCTGTTCCTGCAGATGCAAGGGTAATAAAAAAGGAGAAGCTTCAGAAAGCTCCCGAGCGCAAAAAGCATCTGCCTGCAGTTAAGCAGGAAAGCGGGCTCCGAACAGAAGCGGCGTCATGGGCGCTTACAGGCAGAGAGGCTTCGGCAGTAATTTTTGAAAGAGGATTGATAAGTCTTGATGTTTCAAGAAAGGGCGAAAGAGTTTCGGCTATTCGACCCTTAGACAGTACCCGCAATTGTGCTGTGTTTATGTTCAGCAATGTAGGGGGGCATGTATCCTCACCGTCGGTATCTCCCGATGTCAGTTATTCCTTTGATACAGGCTTTGCGGAGTATCGTCAGGGAGAGCTTCGAGCCTCTGTCAGCCTGTCATCTCACAGCTGTGCTGTGCGCATACGTCTTGAATCCGTCGGAGAAAAGGGAAGTGTAGGACTGTATTTTGAGCCGCTCCTTACTTCTCTTGACACCTTTATGTCGCATCCTGCCTTCTCAAATATATTTTTTAAAGCGGAATATAACGATTCAGCCCTTGTATTGACAAGGACGGGAGAAAAACCGTATTTTCTTGCTGTCATGTCAAATTCACCTTTCTCCTTTGAGGTGTCCAGAGAGGAGCTGTTTGAAGGTGTGGAATTCAGCCTTGCACGTATAATGGAAGCAACGCAAAAAAGTCTTTCTTCCCCATGTGAAGCTATTCCGATTTCCCCGTGTGTCTTTGTAAAAAGTGAATTTGCCGGAAGAACGGACACCACTTTTGTCATAGGTTTTGGCAGAAGTAAAAGCGAAGCACTGACTAATGCAAGAGACGAGCTTGATATCCCCTATTCCAGAAGCATCCGACACAGCAGAGAGCTGTTTTACAGCGCCCTTACCGCATCGGGCGGTGAGTTTGACCGTCATATATATGAGGCTCTGCTGAGCGTATTCAGACCTGAAGAAAAACGTTTTTGCAACAGTTTACCCGAGATGTACTCTAAAAACGGAGTGTATTCTCTGGGGCTTTCCGGAAACCTTCCCGTTTTTCTTGTAAAAGAGGGAACGCCGCAAGGAGAGCTGGAAAGGATTATTGTATGTCACAAGCTTCATTATGTTATGGGTATCAGATATGAGCTGGTTATCGAAATAACAGATAACGGGTATTCAAGGGGCGGCAGAGCAGAAACAGAAGCCATGATAGAGCGCTTGCAGTGTGCGTTTTTGTTGGGAAGAAGCGGAGGTATACACCTTGCTGACATCAGCATTGTATCGAAAAATATGCTTTCTTTTCTTGCATCGGCGGTATTTCCTTCGGAAAATAGGTTGACAAAGTACCACTATTCCGAAGCGGTGACACAGGTACAGGAATGTGAGGTAACCGACGGAGGTGTGATTATACGCCAAAAGCCGCCGATTCTCTGGTCCCACATTATTGCCTCTCCCACCTTTGGAACTATGCTTTCCCACCGTTCTCTCGGAAATACCTGGGTATATAATTCCAGACTGTCACGTATAACCTATTGGGAAAATGACAGTGTGGGAGGCGGATATTCGGAAAAGCTGATATTTGCAAAAAACGGCATTGAGAAGGACCTTTGTGCTTCGGCATGGGCTACACGTTTTTCCTGCGGCTGTGCCGAGTATATGGGACGGCGCTTTAATATAAAGACAGCCGTACATCCTACCCTTATGTTCAAGGCTGTAAGTGTTACTGTCGAGGATGACAGCTTCTCACTGCTATATAAATTTTTGCCTGTACTTGATGATTTTCCTCGCCCGTCAGGGAAAATACAGTACTTTGTACGGGGAAATAATGCCGTTGTTTTCCGTAATGTGTTCTCGGATTCCATGACACGCGGTTTTGGATATCTTATGCTTCCCTTTGAAAAGGAAATGAAAATTTCCGACGGCTTCGGTGTAGCCTGTGACCGTGGCGGAGAGGTGGTATTTGTGCTGGGCTATGCAGGAAGTGAAAAGCACTATGAGGCGGTCAGGCGGTATTTTGAAAGCCACCGTTTCTCGGATGTATATGCACTGTCTCAAAAAAGCATTTCCTCTCTGCTGGAAAAAGAGCCGTGCTTATGGCTGTCATATCAGACCCTTGTATCACGCTTTATGGCACGCAGCGGTCCTTATCAATCGGGAGGAGCATGGGGATTTCGTGACCAGGCTCAGGACTGTCTTACGCTTCTTGATGTTTCGCCTGCCGCGGTTCGCACTCATATAATGAGAATGGCATCACATCAATATAAGGAGGGAGATGTACAGCACTGGTGGCACAAATCCCGAGGAGTGAGGACAAATTGCTCGGATGACTACCTGTGGCTTGTGTGGCTCGCCTCAGTTTATATCCTCAGAACAAAGGACAAATCTGTGCTGAGTGTCGAGACCGCGTATCTGGAGTCAAATCCTCTGAACGCCTTTGAGCGTGACAGATACGAATATCCGCAAAGGACAAAAGAGACCTTCCCGTTATCCCACCACCTGAGGAGTGCTCTTGAGCTTTTGGTGTCACGCGGTTTGGGTGACAAGTCACTTCCGTTTATACTGGGCGGAGATTGGAATGACGGAATGAATATGCTGCCTGCAGGCTCTCAAAGTGTATGGCTTGCCTTTTTTGCAAGAATTGTAATTCATTTGTACGAAAAAGCAACGGGGGATAACAGCTACAGAGAATTTTCACTGCAAATCAGGCAAGGAATAGAGGAAAACGCATTCTTTTCCGACCGCTACGCAAGAGCTTTTTTACCCGACGGAAGAGCATTGGGCATTGAGGGAAGTGAGTATTTCGAAATAGATGCACTTCCTCAGGCTTTTGCTTCTATTTGTCACAGCATAATCGGTGACGGAGATAAAACACGTATATTGCTTGCGTTGGATTCTGCATGGAAGGAGCTTTATGACCCGAAAAAGCGTGTGTTCAGGCTTTTTTCACCGCCGCTGTCTGCTTTTGACAAAAATATAGGTTATCTGTCCGCATATCCCGAGGGGATGAGGGAAAACGGCGGTCAGTATACTCACGCCGCCGCATGGGCAGGACTTGCGTTTTTGTGTGCGCCGGACAAAAAGGAGGAAAACCGAAAGCGTGCGATGCTTTTGCGTGATGCCATAGACCCGTCATCGCATCCCACTCAGATATACAAGGCAGAGCCTTATGTTTTATGCGGAGATGTGTATTCCGGCGGCCGCGGCGGGTGGAGCTGGTATACGGGCAGTGCCGCATGGTACAGGGATTTAATTTTGCGTCTTTCTGACGAAAACAGGAATAAAAGGACTCCTTTAACATAAAATGTAGCAAAAACAGTTAAAGGAGCCACGAGATGAAAAACACACAGATTAATGTGCAGGGTGTAGATATTTATAAAACGGCAAAAAAAATAAGAATTGAGGATGACTCAACTCTTCCGGATTACTGCTCGGATATTATGAGAGTGGTTAAAACTGAATGTATCCCCGTGATTACATCAAAGAAAATATATGTAAGAGAGGGGACTGTGTTTTGCGACGTGTCGGGAACGGCGGTATTCAATACAGTGTATGTTTCCGACAGCGGAAGCACAGAGAGCTACAGCTTCAGCTCGGATTTTTACGATACCTCAAAGGCTGATATATCATCCGCTGATACCGACTCTGTATATGCTTTTGTCAATGTTTTGTCAGATAGCACGGTGTGCAAGGCGCAAAGCTCAAGGAGACTGACTGTAAGAACCGATGTTTGCCTCAACATTGATGTGAGAGCCAACGTACCGTTTGAGTGCTTTGCAGAGGCAGAAGGAAAAACAGAAACCAGAAAAAGACAGGCATCAGTGCTGAAAATAGCATCCTCCAAGGATGCTGAGTTCAGAGTGAGCGAGGAAATAAAGCTCCCTAAAAGCTGTCCTCCCATGGAGCGTATACTGTCTGCGGTCCTCACGATGTCTCTTGATGAGGCAAAGGCGGGAGACAACAGCGTAAGCTTCTGGGGAAATGCAGGCTTTTCCTGCGTTTATCTTCCCGAAAGCGACACCGAGCAGGGGATTCAGTCCTTTTATCAGCCATTGGAAATAAAGGGAAGCTTTGAGGTAGATGATTCTCGAAGTGATATGGCGGTTATAGCCGAGCTTACAGGCGCCCGACCGGAATATGAAATACTCCCCGACGGGCTTGGTGAAAACCGCATTCTTAAGGTGGAATTTCCTTATACTGTGCAGTGTCTTGTTGAGGAAAACTCTTTGGTTACGCTAACAGAGGACATTTACGGTATTGGTTGTAATGTTGCACCGGTATATGATAAAAGGGAATTCAAGAAGTATATGGGTACACTTAGAGAAAGCACGGCAATAAAGGAAAAAATACCTCTGAAAAAGGGAATAACCTCACTTGAAGGTGCGAGTGCCGAGGTGATGCTCAGGGATACCTATTTTGAGAACGGTGAGCTGTTTGCAAATTGCAGAATAACGCTTAATGCAATTGGCATATCTGAGGAAATGCCATGTTCGATTTTGGAAAGCTTTGATACGGCGGTGCATCTCAACCTTCCTGCCGAAATTTCCTCTTACAGTAAGGACCTGAGCTTTGATATCAGCCAGAGCACAGGCTTTGTGGATATAAAAGCGGAGGAGGGCAGCGGTAATGCGGCGTTTGATATTACTACTGTAGCTCACATATATTATAACGATAATGCAAGTTTTGTTTCTGCTTCGGATATAGAGGAGTCCTGTGCGGTATGCAATGACAGCGTATTCTGTTATCCTTCGGACAGCGACACACTCTGGAGTGTAGGCAAGCGCTACGGAGTGGCTCTGTCAGCTCTTGCCGAAGCCAATTCCATGGGAAACAGTGAGCAATTGAAACGGGTTATGATAATACCGAAGCTTATATAACAAGTTTTTTTGGGGTGAGCGTGCGGGGGATTTTTGCCTTGAAGCGTTTAGCGGAAAGTGTAAAAATTCAAGCCGTGCAGGGAGCGTAGCCGAACAGTGTGTGAGGCTATGGCGAGTCGAAAGTTTGAGAGAGGGTATTTTTTGCTAAAAATACCCTCTCTCATTATAATTATAACTAATTAAATTACTTGATTTCCTTGCCTGTGAAGCCGAAGGTCAGCTGTGCTCTGGGAGTACCTCGGTTGAGAGCACGTGCAGTAAGTTCTGCCTTGAACTTGCCGCGAGGCGCCTTAAGATTTGAAGTGAACCAGATTGGCTTTTCATTGCCGTAACGGTCAACAACCTTTGCGGTCTTGCCGTCAAACTCAATGAAGTCGCTTGACATAAGCTCGCATTCAAACATAATTCCCATATCGCCAATCTTGACAGTGGGGTTCTTGAGAATTTCATATGTATGGTCGCAAGCAACGATTGATGACATTCTCACACCTTCCATATCACCTTCTGTCTGAACAGAAAGCTTGGTGGTTCTGTTGTGGTTAAGGCTTGAACGGTAGGTGGGATAAAGACCCTCGCCCTGTTCAAATGCATGGTCCTTTCTTGCTCCGTTGTCGGACTCAAGGAGAATGAAGTCTCTCCAGCCCTTGAAGCTTATATCTATGATATATTCACCGTAGCCAAGCTCTGAGTTGGAGCCGCATCTTGTCTTGATACAGATTTTACCGCCCTTGCCGTTTCCGTAAACACGAACCTTCTTTGCAAGCTTGTCGGCAAGGTTAATCTCACCGCCGTAATTGACTTCAAGCTTCTGAGTTATAAGCTCCTTGTTTTCGTCAAGAGGAAGCATTACCATGGGGTTGTCGCCCAAAGTGGACATCATAGCTTCAATACGGATAAAGGGTACCTGTGCTCCGAAGGGGTTCTTGAAGGACGCTGTGTTTCTGTCACTGTCATTCAAGTCATAAAGCTTTGCAATCTGATAATCCTTTTCAACAAAGGAGAACTTCTTGCCTCTCTTTTCCTTGAGCTGTACTTCCCAAGGACAGTCAATGAGCTTCTGACGGTATTCCTCGTCAAAGTAAAGTGACTTACGAAGGTCATCATACTTCTTGTAAAGCGCAACATTGCGGCGTACACCTGCAAATCTTTCGTAGGTAGCCTTGTTTGTACCGTTGAATACGTTTGAGAAGTCATACATAAGAGCAAGTGCGCCCATATGCTCGATATCGTCGGTGTGGTGATATTTTGTATGCTCGTTTCCGGGGTACATGTCTGTCTGAGGATAGAAGTTGTACCAACCGAAGGTGGGAGCAAGATGGCGGTTAATGTGTGCCGCATTCTCCATTGCATGATGTTTGTTCCAATTCTTGTAGGAACGGTAGGGAGTATCGTGAGCGCCTACACGTCCGCGTGCCGCATAAAGTGCGGGGAAGAAGGTGGAGAACTCAATGAGAGGATATGTGTCGCAATACTGGAGTATTTCACATACGAACATTGCTGTGTAATACCAGTATTCATATCTCTCACAATGCCTGCTCAGACCGTCAAGAGCATCGAGATAAATCATCTTGAAGCCGCCCTCGTTGAATGCCTTAGCGGTATTGCGTGCAATCTGAAGGAAGAGCTCGGAACCGCTTACAGGGGCGATGCCGTGATAATAACCGTCAAGATGCTTTATCTTTTCGCCCTTCTTGTGAGCTACAGCCTTTGTTCCTGCAGTGCCTCTTGCAAGAACCTTAAAGCCGTTCTTTGCATGGTCGAACTTAACAATTTCCTCGCCGATAAGGATAAGGGGTGAGGATTTTGCAAAAAAGCTGATATAGGGAGGAACGTTTTCGGTAGACTCCTCTGTGGGAATGAAGTCCGCATCGGCAGGAATATCCTCTGCAATAGTATATTCTCCGATTACACCAAGCTGCTTCTGCCACTTGGGGTCTGCAAGAATGGTTTCGCAGTCGTAACGGATGTAGTGCGAGTAGGTGTGAAGACCTGCAGACATTCCGTTTGCTTCAAGAACATCGGAAACATTCTTTTTGAAGTCTGCGCCGTCCTTGTATTTTTCAAACTTGAAGTCACCCTGACGTACAGAGTATGCGCCCTGATGATAGTCTATCTGGTCAACGCCGATAGCCTTGTAGAATTCAAGTGCCGAGTCAAAGTACGACTTCTCGGAGTTGCCGTCGATAATGTAGTTACCGAAGTTGAGACGTGAATCTCTTGCCCAGGCGCCGCCGATTTCCGACATAAGACCTACCTTGCGGTCAATAGTACGGCAAACCTCCTTGATGCGCTCGCGCTGTTCGCTGTTGGGACATACGATGATAGCAAATTTTGCATTTTGGTGACGCAGATGAGAGTAAACAGTGCCCTTGGTATTGCCCAATTTCATCTTATCCTTGTCAGAAGCGCCATAGGCGTTTACCTGACCGTCGGGGAAATAGTTGGGGTTTATCCAATATGTCATGGCAATGCCGACAATACCTGTACTTGAGGCGTCATTTGCGTTCCATTCAAATGAAGTCTCACCGATTTCCACCTTGAAAACATCCTTGGGAAGCTGTGATATGAGTTCAAATGTGAAATAGTTGTCAAAAGCTTCAACCTTTATTTCGAATTTGCCCTTAGGGGATTCCACAACAATAACGTCCTTGTTGAGAGAAAGACCTGTGGGAAGTATAACGGTTTCCTTGTCCGCATCAACAAGTGAGAAGAAATAGGTGTCCTCACCCTTGATATCCTTTTTTGCTTTTTTGTCGAGAATCTTTTCGACCAAAGAGTTTTTCTTTGATAAAGTGATTTCGGCATAGTTGTTTTCCAGAACTATACTGTTCTTTATCTCTGTTACCTTTGCCATAATTTCCTCCGATAAATATCGTATAAATTGGTAGTATTATACTACTGAGACTACCTTACCATAAATAATGTACAAAGTCAATAATGTTAAGCAAAAAAACCGCAATTTTTTATATCTCCAAACCAACCTTGCCGATTTTCGGAAAAAAGCCAAAAAAGATGTCAGGTAGATGTCAGGTAAATGTCATTGTATGTCATGCTCGGTGTG
>CAZYTA010000015.1:0-47935 GCA_964650465.1 uncultured Oscillospiraceae bacterium
TTAGCGGCTTACAGCCGCAGAGCAAACTACCGGCTAAGCCGGTAGTCATGATTTTAGTTTTTAAATTGAATTTAAAATTGCATATCACAAGGTCACAAAAAGCACAGAGCTCATCCTTGATAGTAGCTCTGTGCTTTTATACTCAATCACGGCATTAACCGTTGCACTCTGTCTCAAATGCCTTCCACGGAATGTCAATTCTTTTGTTTTTAAACAGTAATTCATTTATATGCATAAGCAAGGGGAAATAGTTAACATCAATTTCTCCCAGCGCCGCCAACTGTTCTACCGCCTTGGCGGTTCTTTCGGTTATAACTATGCCCTCAAGTGTGATTCCACCCAATTGACTCATTGCTTCATCATAGGTGTAGCCCTGACCGAGCAAAGTGCCAAGCTTTCTGTTTCTTCCCCCGAAAACCGTAACGTAAAGGTCTCCGATACCGAGGAAAATATTGCGCTCTGAAGTACCTCCGAAAATATCCAAAAGGAGATACATTTCCTTTGATGCCTGTGCAAAAATACCGGCCTGAGAATTATAATGCTCAAACTCTCTGCCTTCTCTTTTGTATGACATACCCACAGCAAGAGCGACACCGAGTGCATAGGCATTTTTCAAGGCAACGGTACATTCTACGCCCCTTACGTCTGTGGAAAGGCTTATATGATAATAATCGGTTTCAAAGATTTCACGCAACCAACGAAGAGTTTTCATATCAGGACCGCAGAAGGTAACTTCTGTGGGATCCTTGTCAACAAGCTCGTATGAGGTGCACGGTCCGCCGACTGCGTATATTTTCAAATCCTTATCTGTGAAACGAAGCATATATTCCGGATAAGAAATAAGACGTCCCTTGTTTTCTCCGTCATCTATCATACCTTTTGAAATTGACAAAAGGGGAATTTCTGCAGGAAGCTTTGGAATTACGTTGTTGCAGAACCAGTCAATACCAAAGGAGGAGACTCCGCAAATAATTAAATCCGCTCCCTTGATGCATTCTTCCATTTCCTCAAAATAGTGGAAAGTAACATTATCAGAGGTTAAAACAGGTGCATCAACTCCGCTTGTAGGATTGTTTTTTCTGTATTTTGACAGATTGAGATGCTCTTTTGTTTTTTGTCCGTGTTCAATTATTTCGTTGTCCAACGGAGAGCCGACCAGACGAACAGTATGTCCGTTTTGTGCCGCGGGGAAAGTAATGGCTGTTCCCATCATTCCCGAACAAATAACTGTAATTGTTGCCATTTTTGTTATTCCTTTCATAAAATGATTGCAAAATAAAAATATTTATACTATAATAATTATAAATAGTATTGCAAGGTTTGTCAATTGTTGGCACGAAAGATGAAACATTTTCACAAAAAGCATCAAAGTCTTGCAAGAAATGGGGGAAAAATGTTACAGATTGAACGTGTTAATCAAATAAGAGCACTTCTGGAACAAACGCCGACACTGAGGATAGGTCAGATTGCCAAGCTGTTATACGTCAGCGAGGCAACTGTCAGACGTGATGTTGATTCTATGGAAAAAGAAGGGCTGCTGAAGCGTGTTTACGGCGGAGTTACTTTAAACAAAGAGGAAATGCCGCTTACCCTGCGCAGCTTCCAGCACGCCGACGAAAAAGATGAAATCGGGAAAAAAGCGGCAGAGCTCGTTAAAGACGGACAGACCATATTTATAGATTCTTCTTCTACCGCTCTCCACATGATGCCATATATCAAGCACAGAAACAATATGACGGTTATCAGCAACAGCCAAAAGGTTATTGATACTCTTGCCTTTACAAACAACCAATTGATTTTGACGGGTGGGGAATTGATTCCCAGAAATCTTGCTTATGTAGGGGAGCTTGCTTGTCGGGCTTTGGACATGTACCGCCCTGAGCTTGTGTTTTTTTCCAGTCAGGGAATAGACATCGACGGAGAGATAACTGACGTATCCCAAAGCGAGACCGCTCTGCGCCGAGCGGCGATAAAGAGGGGGATACAAACGGTGTTTTTGTGTGACAGCAGTAAGGCGGGGCGAATTTACTCTCATCACGTTTGTTACAAAAGCGAAATTACCCGGATTATAACCGACAGCAATTTTCCCGCGGAATATTTATGAGCCTAAAACAGAGACCGATGTACTTGACAAAATTATTATAAAGCGGAGAGTAAAATGAAAAAATTATTAACAGCTTTTTGCTTCACTGACATTCACAATCAACAGTCTATGTTGGATTATCCCACAACCCTTAGGAAGTCACTTATAAGGGCAAAGGAGCTTGCCATAGAGGAGTTTGGTTTGTCGGACATTGCTATTGTCGGCGGTGACAATATATCGGATTATCCCCACTGGAACAAATCCTGCGCATTACCAAAGAAAAACTTTCTTGATATAAAAAAGAAGATACATGAATGTGTTTCGGAAAGTGTAAAGGACAATAAGGTGTTATATGTTGCCGGAAATAATGATATGATATTGGGCGACATAGGAACCGAAGAAAATCAGCCGTATAACACTACGGATTTTTACGACCTTATGGATAATTCCTTTGGTGAGCTTCCCTTAAGCGAAAGATTTACGCTCACCTCGGCACAAAAGCCCAAGGAACGTTATCGGGGTGCATTTCATTACGTTGTCAATGGTATTGACTTTATCGGCATCAATATTGACCCAAATACTGCCTTCAATTCTCACGAGGGATATTACAGCAGTGAGACATTGGTTTGGGTAAAGAATAAGCTTGATGAAATAGATCCCGACGGAAGGAAATGTGTGTTTGTTGTAGGACATTTGTCGGCGATATACTATTATAATGACGGTGAATTGCGTGAAACCATGATAAACGGAGACAGTTCCTTGTTTTACGACATATTTAAAGGACATCAAAACTCGTTTTATCTTTACGGTCATGTACATGGAGAGAGGTCTTGCTACAGAGAATGCTCGTCGGGGGCGGTGTTACATATTGACGGGAATAATATGCCTCTTGGGGACAATTTAAATGAATCGGATTCCCGAGGAAAGAAATATGCCTATTCCTTTGTCCACATGGGAGGACTCAGACCTTTTGGCGGACAGTATTTTGAAAATGACGGAATAGAGGGCTATGGCGGAGAAGGTGACTTGAAGTATTTCCCGGGCACCGCAACGCCAAAGCTTGCACAGTTTTTGGTTTTTGAGGTTTATTCCGACCGAGTAGTGTTCCATATCAGGAACACGGGAAGTCACGAACTCTATAACAGAAAAGACAAATTAAAAGAATATACAGTATATTTGTTATAAAAAAGTCTTGCCTTCTAAAAAGAGATATGATACAATTAAATGCAGACAGAATTTTACATAAGTGAGGAAAATTATGAACAGAATCAATTTATACAAGGATTTTTTTGTTGAAAAGGAAAAGACATTTTTTGACGGCGGAAGTCTTAAGGCTACTCTTTTCAAGTATTCTACGGGAATTGAGGCGGTTAAGCTTTCAAACGATAAGGGCTATGTTACACTTCTGCCCTTTGTGGGACAGCAGATTTGGGATATGGAGTTTCTCGGACATAATTTAGTTATGAAGTCAATCTATGACGAGCCCGAGGTTTGCTATGCTACATACGGCGAAAGCTACGGACCCTTTTTGATGCATTGCGGTCTTACAGCTATGGGAAATCCCACAAGCGAGGACACACATCTGCCTCACGGCGAGCTTCCCATTGCAAAATATACCGAAGCATATATCATAATCGGCGAGGATGAAAAGGGAAAATACATTTCTCTCAGCGGCAGCTACTTCTTCAAGAGAGCTTTTGAGCATAACTACGAATTTTCACCCGAATGCAGACTTTATGAAAATGCATCTACTGTTGAAATGCACATAACCTTGAAAAATCACAAGGACCTTCCTCTTGAGTATTTCTACCTTTGCCATATCAACTACCGTCCCGTTGACGGAGCAAAGCTTTACTACACAGCAAAGCACGAAAACATTACAGCACATCACGAGGTGCCCGAAGGATATCCCGGAGGAGATAAGACAAACGCATATCTTGAAAAGCTTGACAAGGATGCTTCCATTATGGATACAATCGACTCCAAGACCCAGAGCTATGCACCCGAAATTGTATTTACCTGCAAGTATGATGCAGATGAAAACGGCAATGCACACACAATACAGCTTCTCCCCGATGGCTATGCTTGCTATGTATCCCATAAGCCCGAGGAGTTACCTTTCGGTGTAAGATGGATTGCAAGAACTGTTGACGAGGATGCGCTTGGCATGATCCTTCCCGCAACAGCTCAGCATATGGGTTATCTTTATTGCAAGGAGCATGGTCAGGAAAAATATCTCCAGCCCGGCGAAACACTTACATATCATATTACAACAGGAATTCTCTCTCCCGAGGACAGCCAGGCAATAAAGAACAAGATAGAATCTTTGTAATAAGATTTTTTAAAAAGCAAAAGAGTGTTTCGGCACTCTTTTTGTCTTATAGTTTAGAATGCGAAAACGATTAAGCAAGAGAGGTGCTATTGAATGAGTTATCGTTTCATAGGCTCAAAATCTATGACGGAAATTTTTGAGTTATGTGCGGAAGCGGAGGGCTTGGAGCTTCCTTCGGGGGAGTTTATTGCAAGGCTTTGCGGGGCATATAAGATTGCTTTGGCTGTGTCATCGGCATTATCGGTTGTTGTTGGCTTGATACTTTTGCTTTCAGAGAAAAGTGAATATGTGGCAATTATTTTTTTGATACTCGGGATAGGTTTATTTTTTCTTTTGCCAACCTTGATATCCTATAAATGTACTGTCAACAAGGAGTCTATGAGAGAGGAATATTACATATTACTGTTTAAAAGGGAAAAGAAGGTTTTGTGGAGCGAGGTCGAGTATAAAAAGACTAAATGTAAAAATTATAAGTCGGTTACATTTTACGACAAAAACAGAAAACAGCTGATTTCCTTTGACGGTTATACCGTTGGCTTTGAACGTATCATAAAGCTGTCTAACAGAAATCATATTAAAAAATTCAGCAAGGAATAAACAAAAGCAAGCTTTGTTGACTAATCCGACAGTTTATGATACAATCAATTTAATAATCAAAAAGAGGCGGTGGCATATGAAAACATTTTGTTTTACTGTTGATGACAATATCCGTTGCTTAAAGGAGATAACCCGGAGAGGGTATAAAAGTATTTTCGAGCATCCTTATCTTGCGATGTATAAGAGATTGCACGATGAATTTGATTTAAAGGTGCAGTTGAATCTGTTCTATCGGACAGAGGGCTTTGAACTTTCGCAAATGTCATCGGCATATTTTGACGAATGGCAGAAAAACTCCGATTGGCTGAAGCTGTCCTTTCACTCGGACCATGAAAACGCAAAGCCATATGAGTTTTCGGGGTATGATGAGGTTTTTGGGGATTGCAAAAGAGTAAATGAACAAATAGTACGCTTTGCATCGGCTGATGCCTTGGCGAAAACCACCACAATACATTTTTGCCTTGCCACCCCCGAGGGTCTTTCTGCTCTTGCAGACAATAAGGTTTTGGGGCTGCTTGGGCTTTACGGCACCGAGGACACTCCCAGAATATCCTACGGTATCGACGGGGAGAATGCTGCAAAATTGCGTAAGGGTGAGACCGTTAAGGACGGAGACATTACCTACGGTGCAATAGATATTGTACTGAATTGCTTTTCCAAGGATGAAATACTCTCAAAGCTTGAGACACTGACCGACCGTAACAGTATAAGGGTAATGATTCACGAGCAGTATTTTTACCTCGATTATCGGTCATACCAGCCCGAATTTGAGGATAAGCTCAGAGCGACCTTCCGATTTTTGACCGAACACGGATACGAAAGCTGTTATTTTGAGGACATGATATAGAGCGTAAGCTAAACTGTTTTAAAAGGAGTAAGGAAATGCTAAAAAAAGAGAATAACTATGATTTCAGAAAGCGAATGTCAGAAATACACGATAAAGATATAAGAAATGCGGCGTTTACTCCTTCGGCGGATGAGCTTGAGATAATTGACGGCGCAGGCATCGTTGTACCCCGATGCGCAGGTGATGTTATTCTCGGTGCCGCAAAGGACTTGTCGGAGTATCTTTTTACCTCGATGAATGTTTCCACCCGTGTTGTAAAGGGTCTGGAGAATGCAAAGGACGGCGACGTTATTATTGCAACGGCTGACTTAACAGGAGACGATTTGGGAGAATATGCCGCCTACAAGGGCGAGGTGACAACTGTTGATAACTGCGTGAGAATCATCGGTCACGATGAGCGCGGTGCGGCGTTTGGTGTATATCTTGCAGAGGATATGATGAGCTTCAGAAAGGCGCCGTATCTCAAGAAGGGCAGTCATCCCAGAAAGCCGATGTACTCTCCGCAGATGGTTCATTCGGGCTACGGTCTTGACGAGTACCCCGATGAGCATCTTTCTGCTATTGCCCACGAGGGCAGAGATGCGATACTCATTTTTGTTAAGGACGTTGACAAAACTCCCTACGGTTATCTTGATTTTAATGACCTTATCCACAGAGCGAAGAAATACGGCTTGGATGTTTACGCATACAGTTATTTCAAGAGTGAGCTTCATCCCGAGGAGGCAGGCGCCGAGGCGTACTATGAAAATCAGTACGGCAAGCTCTTCAGAAGGTGTCCTGAGCTCAAGGGTGTTACATTGGTGGGCGAATCAATTGAGTTTCCCAGCAAGGACCCTCACGTAACGGGTAAGACCTGGAGAGATAATTTTGTGGACGGTATTCCCACGGGTAAGACCAGCCCCGGATGGTACCCCTGCTTTGACTATCCCAAATATCTTGAACTTCTCAAAAAGGTAATTTTTAAATACAATCCCGATGCGGATATCGTATTCTGGACGTATAATTGGGGCTGGCAGCCTGCCGATGCACGTGTAGCTCTTATAAACTCACTTCCCGAAAAAATCTCTCTTCAAGCGACCTTCGAGATGTTTGAAAGCTACAAGGTAGGAGATATAACCCAGAAGTGTGCCGATTATACACTCTCCTTCTGCGGACCGGGTAAGTACTTTACCAGCGAGGCGGAGGCGGCGAAGGCAAACGGAGTAAAGCTCTACTCTATGACAAATACGGGAGGCTTGACCTGGGACATTGGCGTTATCCCCTATGAGCCTTTCCCTTATCAATGGATGAGAAGATATAAGGAAATGGAAAAGGCTCACGACGAATGGGGCTTGCAGGGACTTATGGAATCCCATCACTACGGCTTCTATCCCTCGTTTATCAGTAAGCTTTCAAAGTGGATATTCACCGAGCCGAGAGTAGAGCCCGAGGAGATGCTGTTGACCATATTGAAGAGCGAATTCGGTGAAGAAAACATTGATAATATTGACAAGGCGATGCGTCTCTGGAGTGAGAGCATTACAAAATATCAGCCTACCAACGCCGACCAGTACGGTGCGTTCAGAGTAGGACCTTCCTATCCCTTGAATATTATGCATACCATCAAGATACCTCAGTATGAATACGCTATGTTCAAGTCCATATGTGTCCCCGATTACAATGAGTATACGCAAGGTCACGAGACCTATGCGCCTCTCCGTGTCAATACCGAGATAGAGCAGCTTACGGAAATGAAGAGTCTCATTGACCAGGGACTTGAATTGATGGAGGCAACCGAGCTCAAAAACGAAAAGCTGGAGCGTCTTATCAATCTGGGTAAATTTATTTCACATACCGTTACGTCGGGAATAAACGCCAAGAAAATGTACCGTTTGCGCAACAAGATGCGTGTGGCTGAATCAAACGATGAGCTGAACAAGGTTCTTGACGAGATAGAGATTTTGGTAAAGGCAGAGATTGAAAACGCAAGGGAGACTATTCCCGTTGTGGAGGTGGATTCAAGACTTGGCTGGGAGCCTTCAATGGAATATATGACCGACAGATATCGCATCGAATGGAAGATAAGAGCTTGTGAGTTCACCGTGAACCATGAAATCCCGACCTTAAGAAAAACAACAAAGCTTTGATAGTTGCAAACAAGGCGTGATTACATACAAAACAACCTACCCCGACAGATTTTTTGTCTGTCGGGGTAGGTTTATATCCAAGAGATTGCCGACGGCTGTTAGCCGCTTTGTATATCTTAGGAAATTGCATTAAATTAACTTCGCCGTTTTACTTTATTTGGGTATATCTATAGGTTACGATAGGCGAGAATTGCCGGTGGCTGCTAGCCGCTTTGTATATCTTGGGAAATTGCATTAAATTAACCTCGCCGTTTTACTTTATTTGGGCGTATCCATAGGTTACGATAGGCGAGAATTGCCGGTGGCTGCTAGCCACTTTGGCGTATTCTTTTTATGTATTCCTTCGGTGAGCAACCAAATTCATTTTTGAAGCTACGGTAGAAGGCAGTATGAGAAGAAAAACCGCTTTCAAGAATGCAGTAGGTTATATTGTGATTCCCTTCGCACATAAGCATTACTGCCCGTCTCAAGCGAATGATGGCGATATATTTCACTAAGTTTACACCGCAGCAAGCCTTGAAATATCTTGATATATGGCTTTGGCTATAACCGAAGTGCTCTGCAATTTGTGAGGGGGTGATGTCACTTTGATAATTATCGTTTATATAAAACAGGATTTTTGAAATAAGCTCGGAGTTGATAGGGCTTTTTGTGTTCTCCAAAACTGTGTTTTCCAAAATAATGCCGAGAATTACGTAAATGTAACCCAGCTGTTTTATGTTGTTGACATTTTCTTTCTGTAATAAATAAAAATACTCTTTGATTGTTTCGTAAGCCTTTTGATTGGATATAAACGGAGAAACAAGCCGTTTGTTTTCGGTCAGAGACATAAATTCTTCGCACAAATGGGTCGGAATGAAAATTATTGATGAGGCAGAATGCGAGGGAGTCTTGTACATATGCGGAACAAAGCTCAACACTACCGAAATATCACCTTTTTTGAGAGTTTTCAGCGTGCCGTCTACAAGCATTTCCATTTCGCCGTCATCAACCAAACAAATTTCAAGCTGTGAATGAAATTGCAGAAAACAATAATCGTCCTTGTAGCTGAAGCAAGTGAGAGTATCATTCTTATCACGTGACAAATTAAAACGAGGCTTCATACTTTTCTCTCTCTGATATCAAAAAATGGTACAAAAATGTTTAAAAGCGGTATGAAATATATCAAAAACCGTAATATAATTATAACGAATTTTTACCACAGTGTCAACCGTTAATATAGTATCAAAAGAAGGTGTTACGGTGAATAAACAAACAAGTATGTGTGAGGGACCCTTGCTGAAGCAAATGGTAGCCTTTGTTATCCCTGTGTTGCTTTTGGGATTTTTTCAACAGCTTTTCAATGCGGCGGACGTTGTACTGGCGGGACAGCTCAGCGCAAGCGGAAGCGATGCAGTGGCGGCAGTGGGCGCCACAAGCTCCTTGAGAGGCTTGTTGGTCAACTTTTTTATCGGCTGCTCCACGGGTAGTGCTGTTGCGGTAAGTCACGCCATCGGTGCAAAAAAGCAAAAGGATGTGGAGGAGACGGTACATACTGCGATGCTTCTTTCGGCTGTGATAGGCTTTATTTTGACGGTGCTGGGAGTTTTTCTTTCAGGTCCTCTTTTGAAGGCTATGTCCACTCCGAATAATATTTTGAAGGCTTCCACCATATATCTTCAGACTCACTTTCTGTCCATGATACCCTCAATGATATATAATTTCGGAGCGGCGCTTTTGCGTGCAAACGGAGAATCGCAAAAGCCATTGTATTACTTCCTTATCACCGCTCCCGTAAAGCTTATTATGACATTGGTTTTCCTTTCTGTGTTCAAGCTTGACCTTGTGGGAATTGCTCTTGCTACTCTTTGCTCACAGACTCTGGCGGCTTTCCTTGTGGTCAATTCTCTTGTCAGAAGCAAAAGTGATATAAGACTGCGCTTTAAGGAATTGCACTTTTCGGCAAAGCCCTTGAAAAAAATTCTGCGTCTCGGTATACCCACCGGTATACAAAGCTCCACCTACTCCATTTCCGGCGTTATTATCCAGTCCTCTATCAACTCGCTTGACTATATCCCCGGCTTTATCACGGGCAATGCCGCGGCTTACAGTATTGAATACTTTGCCGAGATAGTGACCAGTGCCTATCTTCAGGCGGCGCTGACCTTTGTGGGTCAGAATGTGGGCGCAAGGAATTACGGCAGGGTAAAGCGCTCCTACGTTGCGGCTATGGCTCTTTGTACCCTTACCGTTGTGCTTTTGTCGGCGATAGTCATTGGCTTTGCAAGACCCATTCTCGGACTCTACATCAAGGATTCGGCTGAGGCAATAGAGTGGGGCGTTGTCAGAATAACCTTTATCTTCATTCCTATGTTTATTCAGGGCTTTATGGATACCACCTCGGGCGCTCTTCGAGGACTTGGCATTTCGATTTCAAATACTGTCATTTCTCTGTTGGGTATTTGCGGCTTGAGAATACTTTGGTGTCTGACCGTTTTCCGTGTTCCCGAATATCACACACCTCAATCGTTGTTTGCTGTATATCCTATTTCGTGGATACTGATTGCTGTTTTACAGATTGCTCTGTTCATTGCGGTTTACAGAAAACAAAAAGGGGCTGTTTAAAAACTCTTTTGGAGTTTTTAAACAGCCCAGAAGGGATAGGAAAAAAGCTTCAGAATGGACAAACCGAAGCCCGTCAGCGTACGATTGTACGGTAGTGGCGAGGTTTGTTCATAGCCAAAAACATATATTTTTCAAAAAATTCGATTTCCGGATTTTTGCCTTTAAAATTTCGACTTTCAAACTGTCAAAAAGGCTTTATTTCTTTGCTTTTCACGTTTTTGGCGGTCTGGACTTTTTTAACATCCCCTAAAAAAACAGTTTTATGAGTTGACTTTTGGAGTCGATTTTGATACACTGAAATAAAGAAAAGGAGATACATATGAAGCTTATATTTACAGGTGACGTAAATTTCAGAACAAAAGAAAACATAACATCGGAGGAATCGAGAAAGGCACTTGAAAGTGTTAAGCCCTATTTTGACCGGGCGGATTTCAGAATAATTAACCTTGAATGTCCTCTTGCAGACGGTGATTTTGAACCTATAACGAAGAGCGGCCCCAACCTCATTTCCCCCTCCTCTTGTATCTGCTTCCTTGAAGAGGGCAAGGTTGACGGCGCAACACTTGCAAACAATCATATGGGAGATTACGGCGAACAGCCTGTTATAGATACAATAAAGCTTCTTGATGAGCATAAAATCAAGTACAGCGGCGCAGGTGCAAATCTTGACGAGGCTTACAAGGCAATGTATTTTGAAAATGGCGGTACCGTGGTTGCCGTTATATCGGCTTGTGAAAACGAGTTCGGTATAGCTGATTACGAAAAATACGGTGCGGCAGGTCTGCGTATGGGAAAAATGTTCAATGCCATAAAGCGTGAAAAGGCGGTTGCGGATTTTGTTATTATAGCCTTTCACGGCGGAAATGAGCATAACCCTCTTCCGTCTCCCGGTGCGGTAGAAAGATACAGACTTTTCTGTGATTTCGGTGCGGATGCAGTCATTGCGGGACACACTCACTGTCCTCAGCCGGCGGAATATTACAAGGGAAAGCCCATTATATACAGTATGGGAAATTTCTTCTTCAATGCTAACAGTATTCAGGACACCCGTGACCCTTGGAATTACGGATACATGGTAACTCTTGACATAGCCAAGGGCGAAAATATCAAATATGAGCTCATTCCCTACAGAGCAGAAAACCATTCCGAGACCATAAGAGTCTTTGAGGGTGCGGAAAAGAAGAAAATGCTTGACTATCTTGACGGACTGGGAGAAATTGTCAAGGATGAGAGAGAGCTTCTCAACTACTTTAAGGGCTGGTGCTCACATATCGACTATTATTACCCCGAAAATCCTCTGGCAGGCGACGGAATGACAAGGGTTCACCGTTCAAAGAATCTGGTGAGCTGCGAGGCGCATCACGAGCTTGCAAAAATGAATTACACCATTTTATATAACGGCGAGACGGATTTTGCCACAGGATATTGGAAAAAGCTTCAGAAGCTTATAGAAATGCCTGTGTAAAGGTGAGATTATGATACTTACTATTACTGCTAATCCTGCGGTGGATGTAGCATATTTTGTTGAAAAATTTGAAATGGGGGACATACACAGACCCCTTAAAACTGTTGCTACTGCAGGCGGAAAGGGCTTAAACGTTGCAAGAGTTGCAACTGTTTTGGGCGAAAAGGTTACCGCAATGGGCTTTGTGGGCGGCAGTAACGGCGCTTTTATACAAGCCGAGGTGAACAGACTTGGTATAAGAAATTCCTTTACCGAAATTGCGGGCGAGACCAGAAGAAATACCGATATTATAGATGCGGCAGGGAAAACAGGCGAGATTTTAGAAGCAGGACCCGTTATAACGGCAGACGAAGAAGCCCGTTTTTTTGAGCAATACACAAAAGAAATCAAATGCCATGATTTTATTTGTGCTTCGGGCAGCCTTCCTCAAGGACTTGACGGTGAGTTTTACTGCAGACTTATAAGGACGGCTCGCGAAAACGGCAAAAGGATTTTGGCTGACACAAGCGGAAGCGCATTGGAAAAGGTGCTCGAGGCAAAGCCTTTTATGATAAAGCCCAATGAGGATGAGCTTTCTCGGTTGTTTGGCGGAGATGTTGACATAAAAGATGCCTTGAGACGGCTGTATGCCGAAGGCATAGAAGTTCCTCTTGTTACTCTTGGCGGTAACGGGGCTATGTTCTATGACGGAGAGCATTTTTACAGGCTCGTTATACCGAAAATTGAGATAAAAAACACAGTCGGCTCGGGAGACAGCACGGTTGCAGGCATAGCTGTGGGATTGTGCAGAGGAATGGCTGTTTGCGATGCCGTGAAGCTCGGAATGGCATCGGGCATGGCGAATACACAGTTTGAGCAGACCGGTACTGTATCATCAGAGCTTGTTGAAAGGTTTTACGGTCAGATTAGGGTGGAAATCTTATAATAGTTTAAAAAAAGGAGTGTAATTTATGAGAGTATTGCTTATATCTGTTGACGGAATGAGACCTGATGCACTGGTAAAAAATCACATTGCACAGAAGTATATTAAAGAGTCTTCTTATACAATGAAGGCGGCATCTGTTATGCCGTCGGTGACACTTCCCTGTCATATGTCAATGTTTCACAGTGTGGACCCGGGCAGACACGGAACTACAACGAATTATTATATGCCGCAGGTGAGACCTGTCAACGGACTTTGTGAGGCTGTAGCGGTTGCAGGCAAGAAGTGTGCCTTTTTCTACAATTGGGAGCAGCTCAGAGACCTGACAAGACCGGGTTCGCTGACACATTCCTTCTTTTGCAAGGGCGGTGACATGGGATACGAGGCGGCAAATAACAGACTGACCGACCAAGCAATAGAGTACCTTGGCGAAAATTGGGTTGATTTCACATTTTTGTATCTTGGATATCTTGATGAAGCAGGGCATGCCTACGGCTGGATGAGCGACGGATATTTTAAGGCGCTTGACAACAGCTGGGACAACATCGACAGAATAGTCAGAACACTGCCCGAGGATTATGCGGTAATAGTTACCTCTGACCATGGCGGTCACGACAGGTCCCACGGCACCGAAATGCCCGAGGATATGACAATCCCCTTTATTGCTTTCGGCAACGGTATTGAAGCGGACAAGGAGCTGAGTAATGTAAGTATAATTGATATTGCTCCCACTGTAGCGGCAATGCTCGAAATAAACCCCGACAAAGATTGGGAAGGAAAGAATGCTCTTGGTAAATAAATTCTAAACGTATCAAAAAGCGGTGAACGGAACAGCTCACCGCTTTTTGTTATTTTTTCACAAACCAATAAATCCGCTAAAAAAATAATTATGCAAAATAACGGAAAAATAATGTAAAAAGGGGTTGACTTTTCGCAGGGGTTTGTGATACTATTATGGCGAAAAAAGGAATAATCAAACTACCTGAGTATGCGGTATGCAAAATCATGGAGGATGAATCATGAACGGAAACGAAAATCTTAAGCATTTGCTCAAGAACAAGGACATTCCCGAGGGAGCGGTTGCTCCCATTGAAGAGCTTATAAAAGAGGGAGGAGAGCCGCTTTTCGTCATTGTTGGCGACCTTAACAAAAAGGGAAGCTATACACAGACGGCACTGGTGTTTACAAAGGATTCGGTGCTGTGCTATGACGGAGTTCCGGGCGAGTGTCAAAGGATACAGTTTTCGGACATGAAGGACGTTGTGTCCAAGCGTATGTACGGAAATGCCACTTTGTCGGCTGTTATGCCCAACGGCAAGCGTGAGGTGTTCTTCCGCTTTACATACACTATATCCGCCCTTTGCGATGCTGCAGCTCTTTTCATTTCTCATGTCAGAGACGGCGGTGACCTTAATGAAGAGGTTGCCATTATGGGCGTTACGTTTGAGCGTGCACTGTCGGTTTGCCCCAAGTGCGGACGCACTCTGCTCCATCCCGGTGCCGAGTGTATAATGTGCCGTTCAAAATCAAAGGTTATTAAAAAGCTGTCAGCTTATCTCAAGCCCCACGTTCCAAGACTTTTGGTTTGTATACTTCTTAACTTTCTGACTACATTTATGGCGCTTGTACCCCCTGTGGTAACGGGCTTTATTGTGGATAACGTATTTCCCGAAACACCCAAGGGAACGGGAATACCCATACTCCACGACATAGCAAATTTATTGGGCAGTGACAAGATAGATATGCTTATTATGATGATAATCTGTCTTTTGGTTACATATCTCGGTCACTACGGCATAGGAACGCTTCGTTCTTATCAGCTTCGTATAGTAGGTGACAAGGCTGTTGCCGCACTTCGTAACGATATCTACAGGAAAGCACAGTATCTCCCTATGAGCTTCTATGACAAGACTTCAACAGGTTCTGTCATCAACCGTATTGCAGGAGATTCGTCTACCCTGCAGGCGTTTATGCTCCGTATTTCTCAGGAAGCGGTTGTGCATTTCTTCCAGATGATAGGTATCGTGTGCATAATGATGGCGCTTGACCCCTATCTCACACTGCTTTCGCTTATTCCTGTAGTATTTATAGCTCTTGCATCCAGATTTTTCTCAAGGAAGATAAAGCCGTATTACCGACGCATATGGCGGCGTTGGTCGTCTGTGTTTGCTACTCTTGCAGATACAATTCCCTGTATCAAGGTGGTTAAATCCTTTACAGGCGAAAAGCGTTCGGCAGAAAAATTTGAGGCAAAAAATAACGATTGGTTGCAGATGGACCTTAAAATAGGTAAAATCGCTACTGTATTCCCTCATGTTATTGGCTTTCTTGTTACCTGCGGCTCATTGATTATATGGGGCGTAGGCGGCTCGCTGGTGCTTAAGGGTGAAAATCCTGCATATTCGGCAGGTCTTATTATCAGCTTTATTTCCTACGCTTCCATGTTCTATACCCCTGTTACCTTCTTTGCTAATTTGTCAGACTCCTTCCAGGGCGCTCTTGCCTCTACAGAAAAGATACTTGATATTCTTGAAGCTGAGCCCGAGACACAGGCAGAAAACCACGTAGTTCCCGATAAGCTCAACGGAAAGATAGAATTTCTTCATGTCGGCTTCTCCTTCGACCGTACAAAGAAGGTTCTTGACGATGTGTGCATTACAATTGAGCCGGGTGAGGTAGTCGGTATAGTAGGTACTACAGGCTCGGGCAAGTCGACTCTTATCAATCTGCTTATGCGTTTTTATGACGGATATTCGGGAGAGATACTTGTTGACGGACACAACATAAAGAACTTTGACCTTGCAGGCTACCGCGGACAGATAGGTTATGTACAGCAGGAGCCTATGATGTTCAGTGATACTATATTTAACAACATTGCCTACAGTAACCCCGATGCATCTGTTGAGGATGTAATACAGGCGGCAGATGTTGCAAATGCTCACGGCTTTATTGCCCGTCAGCCCGATGCTTATGATACTATGCTGGGCGAGCGCGGCGTTGGTGTTTCGGGCGGTGAAAAACAGCGTATTTCCATTGCACGTGCAGTATTGATGAATCCCTCTATACTTATTTTTGACGAGGCTACGGCGGCGGTTGACTCCGAGACGGAGCACCTCATACAGGAGGCTATTGACCGTCTTATCGAGGGTAAAACCACACTTATGATTGCTCACAGACTTTCAACTCTTCGCCGTGCTAATCGCATTATCGTTGTTGACGGCGGTAAGATAGTCGAAAACGGCTCTCCCGAAGAGCTTATGGCAATGAAGGGTAAGTATTATAAGCTTGTTCAGATTCAGTCAATGGCGGCAGAATCCGAGCGTATGCGTGAAGAAGAAAGATTTTAAGGAGGCGGAGGATATGGATAGAAGATATGTTACAAAAGACGATTCGGTAATCTCAGCCGAAAACAACCTTGTTCATCTCTCCTGCGCCGACGGAGAAAGGTTTGAAAACCTTGAACCCAGGAGGCTGTTTCCCGTAAACCGTCCCGACGAATATATCACGCTTCTTGATGCAGAGGGAGTGGAAAAAGCGGTCATCCGTAGTGTTGCTGAGCTTAATCTTGATAGCATGAAGGCTGTTAGAGCAAGCCTTGAGGACTACTACCTTGTGCCTCAGATAACAAAGATAGTCAGCACTGCCGAGAAGTACGGTAATCTTCATTGGATAGTTGAAACTGACAGAGGAAGAAAAGAATTTGATATCCGCAACCGAAACAGTGATATCCGAATTTATTCCGACGGCAGAGTGCGTGTGCGTGACTCCGATGACAACCGTTATGTTATAGATAATTGGCATGACCTTGATAAGCACAGCAGAAACCTTCTTGTGGCAGATATGTAGATTTTCGGAGATGTAAAAGAAGTTCGGACCGCCAAAAACAAGAAGGCGGATAGCCTCTGCCGGCAATTCTCATCCTCGTAAAAAAACGGCGAGGTTAATTCAATGTAATCTCCTACGGGTTAAAGGGGCTGTAAAAAACTCTGCCGAGTTTATTTACAGCCCCTACTTTTTTAGAAAAGCTTGAATAATTGATATATTATGGTATAATAAAATGAGGTGATAGCTTGAAAATCTTAAATTTAGGCTCCTGTAATATAGACTATGTTTACTCTGTAAAGTCAATTGTCAGAGAGGGCGAGACAGTAAAATCCAATACAATGGAAGTATTCCCCGGAGGCAAGGGGCTGAATCAGTCTATTGCCTTATCCCGTGCAGGCGCCGATGTTTATCATGCAGGCTGTATCGGCAGTGACGGAGATATGCTTAAGGCTGTGCTTTGTGACAGCGGTGTTGATATTTCTTACCTGAAAAACGTTGATATAAAAAACGGGCATGCTATCATACAGGTAAATGAACGAGGCGAAAACTCCATTATCATTTACGCAGGGTCAAACGGAAGTGTGACAAAGGAATACATTGACACGGTGCTGGAGGACTTTGGCGAGGGTGATATGCTCCTTTTACAAAACGAGGTTTCAAATGTTGGTTATGCGGTGAACAGAGCATACGAGAAGGGAATGTGTATAATGCTCAATCCCTCGCCTATAAATGACAGGATATATGAGATTGATTTCAGCAAGCTTTCTTATCTTATCCTCAATGAAACGGAAGCAAAGGAAATAACCGATGCTTTTGTCAGCAACGAATCTGTTGACTGTTTAAGTCGGCAAATCAGAGTACACAATATGAAGCTGCATTCAACTCCGTTTGAGATGATAAAGAGCGGTAAAAAGACAATAGAATTGCGATTGCTTGATGAAAAGCGTCAGCAAGTCAAAGCAGGGGACAAGATTGTCTTTACCAACATTGCTACCGGAGAAACATTGAACATGACGGTTTCGAAATTGCACCGCTTTAATAGTTTTGAAGAATTATACAAATCGTTACCTCTGATAAAATGCGGATACACAACCGAAGATGTTTGCAAGGCACATCCGTCTGATATGGAACGGTATTATTCGGCAGAAGAACAGAAGAAATACGGTGTTGTGGGAATTGAGCTTTGTCAACCTAAACAAATTACAGATGCCTTGCAGGTGCTTGAAAAAATGTATCCGAATCTGAAAATAATGCTCACTCTTGGCAGTAAGGGATGTGTTTATTACGGAGACGGAGAGCTTGTCAGCCACCCTGTTTTTGAGGTTAAAGCAGTGGACACAACAGCTGCGGGAGATACATTTACAGGATATTTTGCCCAAGGAATTTCAAGGGGCATGCCTATTGAAACGGTGCTGGAAAGAGCATCAGCCGCCGCGGCAATAGCGGTGTCACGCAAGGGTGCGGCTCCGTCAATACCGATTGAAGATGAAGTTAACAGCTATATTGAAAGGGTAAAGAGATGACATACGAGCAGAGAATTAATAATTTAAAAGCACCGCAGGGGAAAATAGATGTGGTTCTGGACACAGACGCTTACAATGAGATAGATGACCAGTTTGCCATAGCATATATGATGAGGTCCCGAGAAAAGCTTAATGTCAAGGCAATTTATGCCGCACCGTTTTTTAACCCCAATTCTACCTCACCCAAGGACGGAATGGAAAAAAGCTATGACGAGATATTGAAGCTGCTTGACCTGTTGGAAGAGAAAACAGAGGTGTTCCGCGGCTCTCAAGGGTATCTTGCAAATGAAGGAACACCATGCATATCCGATGCGGCAGCCGACTTGATACACAGAGCAAAAAGCTATTCGCCGAGCAAGCCTCTTTACGTTGTGGCTATCGGCGCCATTACAAATATTGCATCGGCGTTGCTTATGGAACCCGAAATTTCCGATAATATAGTGGTTGTATGGCTTGGCGGTCACGCACAGCATTTTCAGCACACAAAGGAATTCAATATGATGCAGGATTTTGCCGCCGCAAGAGTGGTAATGAAAAGCGGTGCGCCTTTTATACAGCTGCCCTGTACGGGAGTAGTAAGCGGCTTTTATGTTACCAAGCCCGAGCTTGAATATTGGCTTATCGGGAAAAATCCTCTCGCCGATTACCTTGCAAAAAATGCTATAGCCGCCGCAGAGGAATATGCCGCAGGCAAGCCCTGGTCAAGGGTTATATGGGATGTTACTGCCGTTGCATGGCTTCTTAATGACGGAGATAGATTTATGGACTCGAGGATAGTTACAGCTCCCGTTCCAACGGATGAGGGAGTGTACGAGGCAGATGACAGCGGATATCCCATGCGATATGTTTACTATATTAAGCGTGATGCTCTTATGTGTGATTTATTTGATAAAATATTGAAATGAGGATATCCATGGTATATCAGAACATAGAATTTCATAACGCGGCAGAGCTTATTGAGTGCGAGGACGGCGGCGTAAGGTGGCTGAGAGTTCCCCAACGGGTTTTTGATGCTATGGAGACCGAACAGGGAAGGAATATGTGCCGAAACTCTACAGGCGTTGAGCTTCGTTTTGTTATGAAAAGCGATACGGTTAAACTGAAAATAAAGCCCTTGACAGATAAAGGGATTGTCGGCATTACCCTTTTCTTTGGAGGCTTGCAGGGAGGCTGGGACACCTACGGAGAGGGCGGTTTGTTTTGCGGCGAGTCGGAGATTGTCATAAAAAGACCGCAGAATATGGAAATGATGAAAAGGATGTCTGACGATTCGGGCTATGGCTGGGATGCCGAGGTGGTCAGAGTTGTTATCAACCGAGGTGCGTTTAAGCTTATGGGGGTAGAGGGAGAGGTTTGCCCTCCCGATGAAAAACAAACTCCCTGTAAAACAATGCTTGTTTATGGCTCGTCTATTACTCACGGGTCAAATTCGGTTGCAGTATCAAATACATGGGCATCGGTGCTTGCACACAATCTTAATGCCGACTTGATAAATTTAGGTATGGCAGGCAGCTGCCGTATGGAACCTGAAATGATTGAATATATTGCATCTCTTGGGGAAAAAGGAGTGTGGGATACAGCCGTTTTGGAGCTTGGTATTAATGTGCTTGACTGGGATGAGGACAAAATCCGTCAACGTGTAAGCAATGCTTTGCATCAGACAGCAGCCGTAAATACGGACAAAAAAATATACATTGTGTCACCTTTTTATTGTCACAACGATTACAGGGGAGGCACAAACGCAGATAAATGGCGCAAATGTATTGAGGAAATAACAAAGCAGACGGCATATCCTAATGTGGAATATATAAACGGACTTGACATACTCGGCGATGTATCGGGACTTTCAGCCGACGAGGTCCACCCCAACATTTACGGGATACAGCAGATAGCAAACAGATTTACTGAAAGAATAGGAAAAATATAGACAATGAAAAGAGCTGACATAAGAATAAGAGATCCTTTCGTTTTGACAGGTGACGGAATTTACTATATGTACAAGTCGGATTATACCCCCGACAATAAAAATATATGGGTGCTGAAAAGTCGTGACCTGGAGGAATGGAGCGAGCCCGAAACAGTATACACACTTGCTGACGATTCATGGGGATGTGCCGACCTTTGGGCGCCCGAGGTGCATTTTTACAACGGAAAATATTATATGTTTTTGTCGCTTCTTGGTAAAAACGGACTGCGAGGTACCGAAATATCGGTGAGTGATACTCCCGACGGTACTTTTGTACCATTGACAAACAGACCTGCCACACCTTCCGACAGAAGCTGTATCGACGGCAGTCTGTATGTTGAAAACGGAGTTCCGTATATCGTTTATTCTGCAGATTGGCCCTTTAACTTTGTTGAGGAAAAAGGCTGTTATGTAGGTGCGATATGGGCGGTTGAGATGACACCCGACCTGAAGGCGGAGGCGGGCGAGCCCTTTTGCCTGTTTCTTTCCGACGAGGCGTTGGATGTGCCCGACTCCTTTGAATATGAGGGTAAAATGATAACCCGTTACGGCTCGGATGCTCCTTTTGTGCAAAGGCTGAAAAACGGAAAGCTGCTTCTCACTTGGTCGCCTATGCCCGACGGGAATTATGTGGTGCTGGGCGCTGTTTCGGACAGCATCAAGGGTAAGTGGGAGCATTTGAAAAAGCCTATATTTGACAAAAACGGCGGTCACGCAATGTTCTTTGACGGAATAGACAAAAAGCGGTATATGGGCATACACTGTCCCGAAAAAATGCCTTTTGAAAGAGCAATGTTCCTTGAATTTGATGAAAATGTGATTGGATAAGATGGAATAAAATGGAATATAAATTTGAAAAATTTGAAGATATAAATTATGTTGTAAGATATCCCGTCGGCTATGAGGAGGGGAAGAAGTATCCTGTCATCCTTATGCTTCACGGCTCGGGGTCAAGAGGAAAATATGTTGATGTTCTGGCAAACAACGCGATATTTACAGTAACAAAGAAACACAAGGATTTTCCTTTTGTGATTGCAGCGCCTCAGTGCCATGCAAACACATGGTTTGATATGTTTGAGGAATTAAAGCGCTTTGCAGTGATGATAGCGGAGGAGACTTATACCGACCGTGAAAGACTGTATCTTATGGGAGTCAGCATGGGTGGCTACGGAGCTTGGCAGCTTGCCATGAGCCTGCCTGAGCTTTTTGCCGCTGTTGTTCCCATTTGCGGAGGCGGTATGTATTGGAACGCTTCAAGACTTGTCAATGTGCCTGTGTGGGCGTTTCACGGTGGAAAGGACACAGTTGTGCTTCCCGAGGAATCACAAAAGATGGTCGATGCTGTCAATCTGAGCGGAGGAAATGCTAAATTGACTGTTTACCCCGAAAACGGGCACGATGCATGGAATGATACATTCTCGAACAAGGAAGTCTTTGACTGGCTTTTGTCGAATAAAAACCAAAACGCAAAACCGATAAAGGATATTTACAAGGATAGCAATATATTCGGATAAGGCGGTGCTTTATGGCAGACAACACAAAAAACTATGAATTGCCCTCAGATATAGCTCTTTGGGTGAGAAACAATCGAATGAAGAAGGTTTTGATGTTCCTTTTTATTGAAGTGTTTTGCCTCTTTGTAATGTGGTATTACAGAGAAGAAATATTCCCTTTTTGGCAGACCTTCAGGCGAGGTATCTTTTTTACGGTTTTGGTTATCGCTCCCTTTGTCTTTACAAAAGTGCCTTTTTGCTTTATTGATAAAAACTGGCGCGGCAAGATAACGGATATCAAGTATTATACCGATGACAGTATATGGGCGCACGTATCCTCAGGAAAGAGTGTTGTCAGAGCGGGTAACAGAAGTGTTGTTGCCAGAAGCTCGGATTCGGGCAAAAGACTTGGATATCGTTCGCGCTACACTGTTGATGTGGTGGTAAAAAGAGATGACGGAAGCTTGAAGAGTGCAAAGGTGAGCACCTTTGGCGGAGCAATATCAAGCTATAAGATAGGTGATACTGCCATTCACTTCAAAGGTGTTGAGGAGTTATTGATATTATCAGCGTTGGATGACGGCATACTTAACTGTATTGTATGCGGATGCAATAATCCCAAAACGAGAGATTATTGTTTTGGATGCGGTTATACCCTGTTAAAGGAATATGACAAAAAAGAAGAAAAGGAAGAGAGTTTTTTCTGAACATGACGAAAATAACAGGCGCAATATTTGATATGGACGGCACTCTGGTGGATTCTCTTATGATATGGGATTTGCTGTGGGAGAATCTCGGAGTACATTTTCTCGGAAAGAGTGGCTTTCGTCCGTCGGCGGAGGATGACAAAGCGGTAAGGACAATGACGCTTATTGATGCAATGATGCTGATTCACAAAAACTACGGCATTGACACAAGCGGTGAGGCTTTATGGCGTTATGTGACCGACTTTCTGGCGGATTTTTACAAAACTGAGGTGAAGCTGAAAAGGGATGTTCGGGAGTTTCTTGAAAGCCTTCATAAAAAAGGCGTGAGGATGTGTGTTGCCTCGGCTACAGCACCCGACTTGGTATACCTTGCTATGAAGCATTGCGGTATAGACGGATATTTTCCCAAGCTTGTTTCCTGCGCTGAGGTCGGAAAGGGTAAGGAGCACCCCGATGTGTTTTTTGCGGCTTTGGAATATCTTGGAACCGACCTTGATACTACATGGGTATTTGAGGATTCGGCTGCGGCGCTTAAAACAGCTTCAAGGGCAGGCTTTAAAACCGTGGGTATATATGACAGATACAATTTCGGACATGACACTGCAAGGAGTGTGTCGGATATTTACATAGATGAAGGAGAAACGCTAAAAAAAGCGGGAGAGGTGCTTTTATGATAAAAGAGGTTATTGAAACAAAGGTAGTAAAAGAATATGACGTGGCGGTTTGCGGAGGCGGCTTTGCGGGTATTTCGGCGGCACTTGCCTCTGCACGAATGGGTAAGAAAACAGTACTTTTTGAGAAGACCTTCATGCTTGGGGGACTTGGTACTGCCGGACTTGTAACGATTTATCTGCCCCTTTGCGACGGCTTTGGACGTCAAGTTTCATTTGGCATTGCCGAGGAGCTTTTCCGTCTTTCCATATCGATGGGCGCTGAGGCAAGATACCCCGAAAACTGGCTTGACGGCGTTGGTACAAGGACAGAAAAGGACAAGCGCTTTGAGGTGCAGTATAACGCACAGCTTTTTGCTATTCTTGCCGAAAAGCTTCTGCTTTCAGAGGGAGTTGATATTCTCTACGGTACATATGCGGTGGGAGTTAACATGAACGGTGACAAGATATGCCATATAATCACCGAAAACAAGTCGGGCAGACAGGCATATGAGGTCACATCCGTTGTTGATGCCACAGGAGATGCGGATATAGCGAAATTCGCCAAGGCTCCCACCGAAACATTCAAGCCGAAAAACGTTCTTGCGGCGTGGTATTATTTTATCAATAAGTCGGGCTTTGACCTTAAGATGTTAGGCTATGCTGATTTGCTCGGAACAGAGGAGATACCCATGATTTCTCCAAACAGATACACAGGTCTTGACGGTGAGGAAATATCAAGGATGATGTGTGAATCTCATGAACATCTTCTGGGTGATATCATAAAGAAGCGTGAGGCGGATGAGACAACCGTTCCCGTTACAATTGCAACCATTCCTCAGTTGAGAATGACAAGACGCATTGCGGGTGAGTACACCATGGAGATAGAAGAGGAACACAAGTACTTTGAGGACTCAGTGGGAATGGTGGCAAACTGGCGTAAGAGAGGACCTGTCTATGAAGTACCCTTCAGAACGCTTTACAGTAAGGCGGTGAAGAACCTCATATGTGCGGGACGAATCACCTCCGTTGGCGATGTTATGTGGGATATTATGAGAGTAATTCCCTGCTGTGCCGTGACAGGTGAGGCGGCGGGAGTTGCGGCGGCAATGACAGACGATTTTTCAGCCCTTGATGTAAAGGCTTTGCAGAAGAAGCTGGTTGAAAACGGAGTGGTTTTGCACGAGACAGATTTGAGATAAAAGCGGTGAGATGCCACAGACAATTCTTACACTGCATATAGAAAAAGGGATGTTTAAAAAACTCTTTTGGAGTTTTTTAAACATCCCCTTCTATTACCACTCGTTGGGATGGGTTTCGTCTTTATCAGCATTTAAATCACCGAGATGCTCCAGATATTCCTGATATGCTTTCGCTTCGGTAAAGTAGCTGTAAAGTGTCTTTGAAAGGTTTGCAAGCTTTCCTTCGCCGCTATGGGTTTGCGCTACATAATTTGTTGCCGAATAGGTGACCGTTGCAATGCTTTCCCCTGATGTAAGAGTCAGTGTGTACTGTGTACCCAGCTCCTGAGCGGGAATATCTGCAATGTCTATCTTGATGTATGAGCCGTCAGCATCTGTTTCCACAGCCTTGTCATATACAAGTGTTCCACCGTCACACGAGATTTCAAGAGTATCGAGTACAGCTGTATCGGTTATTCTGAAATAATGGCGGATTGAGGTTGTCTCCTCCAGAATAAGTGATGTCTGATAGTGGGAGATGCCCTCTATTGTACCTGTCTTTGATGCCGCTGTGATTTCACCGATTTCGGCAGACACATTTTCAAGCGCTTCTTCTTCAAGGAAGAAGTTTTCGGCGTATTCACAATATGTTTCCATTGCCTGTACAACACCGAGAGCCGCTGTTGCATCTGCATTTCCCGTTGCCGCAAGGTTTTTAAGTGATGCTACATAGCTGTTTATACTGAGTGCGCTTGCAAGTGCGCCCATGTCAGAGGTATTTCCGTTTTTGTCTGTATAAACAAGATTTGTTTCCCAATAGGTTGTGGGCATATTTTTTGCGGGGGTGCAGAGCATTACCGTAGCGGTTCTGCCGTCCTCGCCTACCTCAAATACAGCCTCGCCCGAGTTGCCCTCGCCTATTGCTGTGTAGGTCAGAGTTGTCTTTTCAAGATCGGTAACGGTTGTATCAATATCAAAGTAAAGCTTCATACCGATAGTACCGTCAAGCACGAGACTTGCCCCCTTGAAGGTGATACCGTCTGTCTTTGCGGGAGCTTCAACTACTGCGCTTTCTGCTGTGTCCTCGTCTGCCATTACCTTTACATAGTAAAGTGTGTTGGCTTTTGAAAGTGTTACTCTCTGAGAATTGAAGGCTGTCCAGCTGTCAGTGACATTGGGTGTGTCGGTGTACGCATAGGTAACACCCGAAACATAGTTTTCTACAATGAGTGTATTGCCATCTATTGAAATTACAGGGAGGCTGTCAACTACTACGGGACAGATAGCTGTTCCGTATACCGTTGTCGCCGTAACATAGGTAATGCCTTCTCCCACAAAGGTGAGCGTTCCGTTAACATCAACAGTAACTATTGATGTGTCTGCTGAGGCCCAGCCGATTGCTGCGGATGCATCTGCAGGGCTGATGCTTGCAGTAAGCGTTACGTTTGTTCCTCCCACAGTTGCTCGGACAGACTTGGGATTAACCGAAACTGTACGGGATTCTGTTTCGGCATCGTCTGTTACCTGTACAGCACAGATTGCCATGCCGTAGTCTGTTGTTGCTGTGATGTATGTTATTCCCGCTTTGATGTAGGTCAGCTTTCCGTTTTGGTCGATAGTCGCAACGGTGGAATCCCCGCTGTACCAATTAACCGAGGATGTACCTTCGATTGCGGGGACGTGGACTACGAACATTGTTTCGGATGTTCCTGCCTTACCGATTGTTGCCGCTTTGTTGATATAAACCTTGTAGCCGGGGGAAACTTCTACCGTACAGCTCTTGACGGTTTTGAGTCCTACCTTGTAATTTACCTTGGTAGTACCGGGTGCAATGAATGTAACTCTGCCTGTATCGCTGACTGTTGCAATGCTTTCGTCATCGCTGTACCAGCCTGCGGTGATATTGGGACTCTTGGAAAGGATGTCGGGATTAACAACCCCTTTGAGAACGACCGTATCACCCGCTCTGCCCGAAACGTAGGTATCGTTGATAGATACGTCTGCGCGGCGTGAAGCGTAGATGTTGTCAAAATCAGCCGACTGACTGCCGCCGTAGTATGCTGTGCTTGCACTCTGGTAGGTTATTCTCATAGTGCCCGTCTTACCGATGTCAACACCTGTGTACAAAACATCCCAGGTGGTAGGCTCGGGGTCGCCCTTTATCCAGGTGCGTCCGTAAATTACGTTGCCCGCTCTGGAAATACGTGCGGTATACCATACGCCGGGTGTGTGAGTCTTTGCAAGCTCACATTGAACCTTGCCCGAATTATCGGAAAAGGTTACCTTGTCGGTCTTGACGTTCATAAGATAGTTGCCCGTTGCGTGCTGTACGCCGAACATAATAGTCTGTCCGCCGTCGGCGGTGTTGACGGTATCGCTGTTAAAGCGGAAATCAGCTGTAAGAGTGTAGTCGTCGGCAATGTTCTTATATCCGAAAAGGCTGACATAGTGGAATACACCTGTTACAAGCTCGGCGTTGATACGAAGTATATTGTTGCCGTTTTCTTCCACTACAGTAGCCGCAGCTCTCTCTGCTGTGATATACTGTGAAAAATCGTTTGTGGTAAAGGTACCCACATCATTGTCCTCAAGGTTTTCTTCCCAGAAGACAACCTGCTCTCCTCTGTTTGAGGCTTCAAGCTTCTGTTCAATAACGGTCACCTTGCATTCCGAGGTCATACCTGAGCCCGAAAGGGTGATAACTGTTTCACCTGCCTTGTGAGGAGTGATGACACCTGTTGAGGTAACAGTTGCAACCGAGGTATCACTGCTTGTATAGGTTACTGTTATGTCCTCAATGGGAGCGGGGAATATCTCGTAGGTAAGTGTGTCAGTTGTGCCGTGCATTATCTCAAGAGTGTCCTTGACTTTTATCTCCATAGCTCGTGTTACGGCTATATTGTCCACATAAGCATGAGAATTTGATGCTCCCGAATAGTAGGAAAATCTCATTTGATTGAGAGTGACATCTGTAGGGCTTGAGTATTTTATAGTCCAAGCCTCGGGCTCGTCCCCAGTCCATATCTTTGCGAAAACGGCGTTTCCGACTCTTGAGAACTTTGTCTTATACCATATACCTGTTTCCAGAGGCAGAGAAGCACTTGCCTTCTGTACACCTGCGTGCATTACAAGGATATTGGTGCCGTCAAGCTGGAAGGTTGGACCGCCTTCAGCAGAGGTGAAGTTGAAGGCTACAGATTCAAAGGTCTCGAATTGCACATCTGCTGTAACGGTGTAGTTGCCTGTAATAGTGGCATTTGACATAAGTCTGGGGTATCCTGCGGAGGAAAGGTCGTAGAAGTCGATAACCTTGCTTCCGTCAACCTCTGAAACATTGATTCCCGCAGTTGCACCTGTGCCCACATTATAGAAGTATGCGCTGCTGAATGCCTTGCCCACAGTGCCGCTTTCCGCATCTTCTGTGTGAAGAATTGCGCGGCTTTCAAAGTTCATGTCAATTTCGGGGACCTCCCAGTCGGAAATCTCCGAGAAGGTACCGCCGATGAATTGGTCGCCTGCGTCATAGTAAACAACCAGTATTCTGCCGTCGTTTGTGAGTATGGAGGAGGGGTCGGCAATATCGCTGTTGTTTCTGGGGGAAATGTAAATCATTCTTGCAGGGATGTTTTCCCACTTGTATTCGGGACGGAAAAGCTTTCCATAAACGGGACGGCCGTTGTTGCCGTGTACCGACCAGGTAAAGAACATACTTCCGTCGGAAAGTAGCTTGATACCGGGCTGCTGATGGTTGAGGCTGTCATCATCCGCTATTTGTGTCCAGGTAGCACCTCTGTCGGTTGACTTGAAGAGATAACCGGGCTCACGAGCCATTGCCCAAACAGTATTGTTGTCAACGGCAAGAAGAGATGCTTCGTTGAAGGTAATGCTGTTTTCAACGTCGGACTCTGCAAGAGTGTACTCTGCATCAAAGGTCCAGCCGTCTGCAGTCTTGGTTGCGAGGATAAGCACCGCATCGGTGTCCATTGAGCTGACAGAATCGGATGCTCTGCCGTAAACGGGAATGAGTATCTGGTTTGAATTGTCGGGGAATACCGCAATATCGCCTCGCTTGGCGATAGTAAGGTCAAGTTTTGTGCAAGGAATGGCAATAGGTGTACCCCAGGTCTGACATCCGTCGGTACTTTCTACCATATATACTACATTCTGTGTGCTGTCATTGTAGGCTGTTCTCCAGAAGGTAAGAAGAACCGTACCGTCACGGAGAAGAGTGAGGTTGGGGTCTCTTACCTGGAATACTTTCTCTGCCGAGGAAATGCCCCATTCTACCAGCTTTGCCTGATCTACAATGGTGACAGGCTCCGACCATGTTAAACCGTTGTCACGGCTTTCAACCTGTTCGAGGGTGCTTGTTTGAAGAATATCCTCTGAGGAGGTGGAGTGGCTTGTTGCTTTCTGGTATACAACCACAAGCTTACCGTTAGGTTCGTTTTCATATACCGAGGCGGGGACATTTACGATGTCTGGGAAGAAGGCCTTGTAGCTTCCCGATGACCTTGCAACGTAAACGTCGGGGACGGAAGGCTCGTCGAGGCTTGCAAGTGCCGTCACAGAGGAAAGCACAAGAAGCAGAACAGCCAATGCTGCGAAAAGTCTGAAATTGCGTTTCATAGTCTTTTCTCCTTATAAAATTTTCGGTTTTCGTTTCATCATGCAACTATAACGTTATAGTTACAAACAAAAAGCCAACCTCTATAACGTTATAGTATCACGGCGGATTTTATTTGTCAAGAAAAAAGTTTGTTTGGATTGCTTTTTTGTTATAATTATACAAAACGTTCCTTTGTTTTTATACACAAGACGTAACGGCAATTATTTGCTGCATTTGTAATCGGAAATTAAAATTTTTCAAAGAGATAATTTTTTTCAAGGTTATCTCTTTACTTTTGCTAAAATGGGTGATACAATTGAGTCATAAAATGTAAGGAGATAAAAATGGATTTTAAAAGACTTGAGAAACACCTTGAAAGGATGGTCAGTGAATACAAGGTACCCGGCGTTGATTGCTCGGTATACCTTGAGCATGAGGAGATTTTCCGCCATTGTACGGGCTATGCGGATATTGAGGCAAGCAAAAAGCTGAAAAGGGACGACCTTTACATTATCTTTTCAATGTCGAAAATGCTGACGGTAACAGGCGCTCTGCAGCTTCTTGAGAAGGGCAGATATGCAATGCATGACCCTGTAAGCAAATATCTTCCCGAGTTTGAGAAAATGAAGCTGGAGGTATTGCCTCCTTATAACGATGAATACAACATTGAGTGCGGAAAAAGCGGCTTTGCAAAAAAGCCCATAACCGTACACAACCTTTTCACCATGACCTCGGGTATGAGCTATAACCTTGCCGATGATGCGATACAAAAGGCACTTGGCGAAGGCAAGAAAACGACGAGAGAGCTTGTGGGCGCAATGGCTGACATGCCTCTGGGCTTTGAGCCGGGCACACGTTTTCGCTACAGCCTTTCCCATGACGTTCTCGGTGCTCTTATTGAGGTGTGGTCAGGACAGAAATTCAGTGACTACATGAGAGAGAATGTGTTCGAGCCTCTTGGCATGAAGGAGACCTTCTTCGGACTTCCGAAAAACGAAGAACAGCTCTCACGCATGACCTCAAGATATCTGAAAACGCCCGAAGGGAAGGTTGAAAAACAGCCTCTTGAATGCCGTTTCATTCTTTCCGATGAATATGAATGCGGCGGTGCGGGGCTTATATCAAGGGTTGACGATTATGCGCTGTTCCTTGATGCCATTGCCAACGGCGGTATGGCTAAAAACGGAAACCGCATACTTGCTCCCTCAACCGTTGAGCTTATGGGAATGAATCACCTTTCCGAAAGACAGGTGTCGGACCTTAACAGAACGGGCTACGGTTATGGGCTTGGTGTGCGCTCACATATTGACAAGGCGAAAAGCGGTTCACTTTCGCCCATAGGTGAGTTCGGCTGGGACGGTGCGGCAGGAGGTATTTCTCTCGTGGACACCAAAAACAAGCTTTCAATGACATATTTTCAGGAGATGCACGGCTGGGAACTGAGGTGGCAGTACGAATTGAGAAATGTGCTCTACGCTTGTCTTGAGTTATGAAAAATCCCTTTCGTGACCTTACAAAATTTGAATTCTGTCTCTGGCTGACCTCAGTAGTAGTTGTTGCATTGTCATATATACTGTCAGGGGCAGGAGATGTTATGACTGCACTGTCATCTCTTATCGGAGTGACAGCCTTGATATTCGTGTCCAAGGGCTATGTCTTTGGACAGGTGCTTTGCCTTATTTTTGCTGTGGCTTACGGAATTGTATCCTTTTATTTCGGATATTACGGCGAAATGATAACCTACCTCGGAATGTCAGCACCTGCGGCAATGATGTCAATAATCTCATGGCTGAGGCATCCGTATAAAGGAACAAAAGAGGTGGAGGTAAGCGCTGTTACCAAAAAGCAGTGGTTAATAGGCACAGTTATAGCAGTTGCGGCAACGGTAGCCTTTTACTTTATACTTTCGGCTTTGGACACAAAAAACATCGGCTTCAGCACCCTGTCGGTGACTACCAGCGTTGCGGCATCCTATCTTACATTTCTCAGAAGTCCTTTTTACGGAATAGCTTACGGATTGAACGATATAGTGCTTATAGTTCTTTGGATATTGGCAAGCATTGAGAACATTTCATATATTCCCATGATAGTGTGTTTTATAATGTTTCTTTGCAACGACATTTATGGTTTTTACAATTGGCAGCGGATAAAAACAAAACAATCTGAAAAATAAATCGGAGGTATTTATGGACACAAGAAAATTCAACAAAGGTAATGTAAAAATGGTTGCTCACAGAGGTGTCAGCGGACTGGAGCGAGAAAACACCGTTCCCGCATTTCTTGCGGCAGGTCAGCGTACCTATTTCGGCGTTGAAACCGATGTAAGAGTGTCGAAGGACGGGAAATTCGTGCTTCACCATGATTCCACACCCGAAAGAGTGTCAAACGGTAAGTACACCAATATTATCGAGGAGTCAACTCTCGCCGAGCTTCAGGCAACCGTTCTTCCCGATAAGGACGGCAGCGAGATAAGACAGGACATCAGAATTCCGTCTCTTGCGGAATATGTTCATGTTTGCAAAAAGTATGACAAGAAGTGTGTGCTTGAAATAAAGACTCCCTTCACAGAGGAGCAGCTTGCGAGAATGGTTGAGGAAATAAAGGCGCAGGACTATCTTGACGGTATGATATTCATTTCCTTCTATGCCGACAACTGCAAGATACTCCGTAAGCTTACGGATAACAAGATACAGTTCCTTGCGGGCGAGCTTTCGGATACCATCTTTGAAATGTGCAAGGAATACCGCTTCGATATTGACGATGCGGCAGGTCATATGACAAAGGAATGGGTTGACAGATTTCACGCAGAGGGACTTGAGGTCAATGTGTGGACGGTAGACTCTCCCGAGGCTGCTGAAAAGCTTGCTGAAATGGGTGTTGACTACATTACATCAAATATACTTGAATAATTCTTAATATTAAGATAACAAAGCACCGCTGTCTTTTTCGGACAGCGGTGCTTTGTTGGTTTATTCAATTAGTGTTTGATGTTCTTTATCAACAATTTCGATTAAGATGTCGTCGGCAAATTCATCTGAAAACCTTTTGAAACGCCTTAGTATCTCTATCAGCTCGTCAACAGTATCGTTGCCAAACCTTTTTTTAATCATGTCCAACCCTGTTATTTCAATATGTATGCGGTCGCCGTACATATCGGTAAGGCAATCCCAGATAGCATCCCAATTGCTTCCGCAGTAATCAGGAAAATCCAATGACAAGCGAATAATCTCATATATTTCAAGGTAATGCTTTACATTGGTAAAATCAATGGTATATTTTTTGTGTTGGTACATTTTTAATATATTTTTCTGCTTGTGTCTCTGGGGAGTCTTATTGTCCAGCTCTGGAGTCTGTTTCGGTTTGATACATATTTGTCGGGGAAATCCTTGGCATGTACCCATGAGCCTGTGAAGCAGAGGTCACGGAGACGGGGAAATTCGTTCAGGTCTATCTGCCACTTGTCAGGCACTACTGTTGCCGAGTCCTCGCCCGATAGAATTATCAGCGCCGCCCTTAACCAATCGGCAGTACCCAGCTTTTTGCCGCCTACTGTTATCTCTGTGGGCAGGAAGGTGTTGTCGGGTATCTGTGATGCGGAGTCACGCATTTCCTCGGCTGTTACCTTAACGGGATGTGAAATTGCGTAGGGGACATCGAGGAAGCCGTAAACCTTTTGACAAACATGCTCGCTCTTGCCCTGAAGAAAATCCCTGCAGGCAAGGAGAATATCCGAAAGACAAAGGGATTCGGGCATTGTAACAGGGAAGAAGTCCTCGTCAAGCGCCTTCTTTATTGCGGGAAGGTGGCAGGGCTTCACAACTCTGTGTGAGCGGTACTTGTCTGCTATCTGCCCGTAGGTCACAACATTGAAGCGCTTGTCATTTTTCAGCCTTTCAAGGAAGAATGCAAGATTTTTCTCAAAGCGCTTTACCTTTTCCTCGGGGACAAGGTCGCTGAGTATCCATTCTCCCTCTATATTGCTTCCGTAAAAATTCTGCAGGTCGCAGAAGGTGGTGACAGTGTTTTTTTGAGGATGGTGGTAGAAGATACACACATCAAGCTCCGCCATCTTATCCATAAGGTCGATTATCTGTTCCTCTGTGTAGTCTATAAACACATCAAAGGAATAGTAATACATCAGAGTCAGCATATTGCAGAAGCCTACAGGTCTGCCTCTTACCTCGTCTCTTGTGAGACCGCCGTCATATATCTCAATTCCCATATCCGCATAGCCGTACTTTGCCACATATGAAACCGAGTCACCGGGAGGGCAGGCGGCAGTAAAGCGGTCGTTTCCGATGATGCTCTGTATTATTCTCAAAGCCTCATCCTCTTCCTTACGGAAAAGCTTCATTGCCTCGTTGAAGTCCTCGAGGTCGGTATATTCGTTGATTGTGGGATGATAGGAGTGCTTGAGGGAGTGGGCGGTTATCTCGCATTGCTTCAATTCGTCGATAACATCCTGTCTGCCCCATTTTACAAGCGCCTGGGCAAGCCACGCCACTACATTGTGGCAGGGGGTATAGCCTGCTTCTCTTATCATTTTTGAGGCTCTGATTATTCCGTCGGCACCTTTGGGATTGACATAATCCTCTGTATCAAAGCTGAAAATCAGGTCTGTCATATTCTGTCTCCGTATCAGTTAATGGGGATTGCTGGAGTTTCGTTTTCTTCGGGCACAATCTGGAGTATAGGGAGCTCCTTGTCGTCAAGTGCGGGCCCCTCTGTCTGCTCGGGCTCTGTGGGCTCAACAGGTGTCTCGGGCACTTCGGACTCTGTAGGAATGTCACCATCCATGAATTCGGGAGGAATCATGGGAGTTTCAACAGGACCGTCTGCCCAGGGAAGCTCTGGAAGCTCTCCGTCATCGAGGTCGGAGGGAGTTGCTGTTTCGTCATTCTGTTCGGTTTCTGTTTTTACATCATCTGTCTTTTCCTCGTCAACCTTTGTTGCCACACAGGACGCAAGAGAAAGAGAGAGTGCAAGAATAAGTAATACTGTAATCTTTTTCATTGTTTTTGTCCTTTCTATTTTTTAGTATTCTAACATATAAGCCTTGTTTTGTAAAGAAATTTTTGTGGACAAAGAGTTATTTTTTATACATACTACATATATTTCCATTTGTCAATGTAGTTTCTTTCAACCTTGTAGGCAATACCGTCGGCATTAAAATATATCATTAGGTATTCCTCGGGAATAACGTCGTTGAATATGGCATCCTTGGCTTCCTTCTTTGTTAGATAGCCACACTGTGCATCATAAAACATTAAGCCATCGTCGGTGCCTTTATTGACGATATCAAACTCTCCGTATTTCTCTTTTATTTCCGAATACCCTTTTCCTATAATTAAATTCTCATCATATTTTGAATTTTCAACAGTTCTTACGATTTTATCACCTGTTTCCTCAAGACATAACCAGCTCACAGCGGCAACATCTGCAAAAGAAACATCAGCTATTGCAAAAAACACTCCTATACACACCGCAAATATGGCTATTAATGTAATAATTATTCTTTTCGTTTTCATTAAGCACTCTCCTGTTCGTGTATATTCTATTCCCATTATACCCGTGTACCTGCCTCTTGTCAACATTTACCTTTATGTATATTCCAACAACATTTTATCCATTATCCATTGACATTGGGTAAAGTGGTGATATAAAATAAGAATATAAAAAAAGAAAGAGGTAACAAATTATGATTTGGGCATTATATGCAACACTCGGTACAAATATGTGGACAGTGGAGAGACAGTCTCTTGACTTTACGGACAGCGCATGGGATAAAATTGTTGATGCGGCGCACGAAGCGAAGCTCAACATGATAGTCCTTGACATTGGAGAGGGCATTCGTTGGGGCTCTCACCCCGAGCTTGCCAAGGAGGGTGCATGGACAAGAACAAGAGTGAGACAGGAGGTTAAGCGCCTTCGCGATATGGGTATTGCCCTTATTCCCAAGATGAATTTCTCGGCGACTCATGACTTGTGGTTGGGTGAGTACAGATATATGATGTGTACAAAGACCTATTATCAGGTCTGCCGTGACCTTATAACAGAGGCTTACGAGCTGTTTGACCACCCCGAGTATATCCATCTCGGAATGGACGAGGAGGCAAACCATGCTATTCTCAACGGACACAGCGGCCTCATCCGTTTCAGAAAGGGAGAACAGCTATGGTATGACCTGCAGTTCCTTGTTGACTGTGTAAGAGATACAGGTGCAACTCCTTGGATATGGTCGGATAACTGCTTTGAGCATCCCGAGGAGTTCCGCGCTCATATTCCCGCGTCCGAGGGTATCATGCTTTCTCCCTGGTATTACTTTGCACTGAAGGAGGAGCATTACACTGTCATAAATGACTATGAAATATACCGCGAATATTATTCAAAGCCGCCCTATGACACCATGAATCTTACCTATGTTGAGGAGGAGCCCTTCTGCGTGCTTTTCCGTGAGCAAGCTGTCAAGGCGGCAGAGGACGGCTACGGAGTAGTGCCCTGCGGTTCGACCTATAACGGTGTAGAGCATAACCACGATGACCTTGTGGATTATTTCAAGACCAATGCTCCCGCTGAATCGGTAAAGGGCTTTATGACTGCCCCCTGGAAGCATACCACAGATGACAAGGTTGAGGAGATAATCAAGGGAATCAAGAAGCTCTCGGATGCAAGAGCGAAGTACTATAACTAAATAATTTTCTGTTGGAGGAAGGTATTATGGAAGCATATAAAGAGTTGTATGTATCTCCTGCGGGCAGCGATACGGGAGATGGCAGTGAAAAATTTCCATTTGCTACTGCTGAAAGGGCAGTTGATGCTCTTTCGGATATCAGCGGAGATGTCAGAATTAATCTTTTACCCGGAACATATGCTCTCAAAAAAACTCTGGTGTTCACAAATGAGAACAGCGGAAATAGGAAAATAGTTTTTAAAGGCAATGACAGTACGGTTTTCGGCGGTGTTTATGTAAAGGGCTGGGAGAAGTACAACGAGCATATTTACAAGGCGAGCCTTGACATGCCCGACGTGAGAAATCTTTACGTAAACACCTTCCCTGCACAGAGAGCGCGAAGCAAGTACAAATACAACATAGACGGGCTCTATACAAGAGCTGAGGGCGAGGAGCCCTGCGGTATACTTGTGGGTGAGAAGAACTTTCCCAAGAGCTTTTACAAATGGCAGGATATGGAGATTGTCAACAACTACGAGTGGGAGTCACACAGATATCCCATAACCGATTACAGATATCTGCCCGAAAGCCATCAGTATGTTTTTGAGCTTGACCTGAGCTCAGCATACCTGAGAAGACTTGGCAGCTATACAAAGGCATTTTACCTTGAAAACGATATGAGCTTCCTGAAAAATCAGGGTGACTTCTACTATGATAAGGCAGAAAAGACCATATACTATTACCCCTACGACAACGAGGATATGTCTACAGCTCTCACCTATGTTGGCTCAAAGGAGATGTTTGTTCACATTCTCGGCACCTCCGAGGAGAAGGTGAAGAATATCACCTTTGACGGAATCCGTTTCTCAGGCGGTGCTTGCAATGTGCTTACCGAGAAGGGCTACAGATGCCGTCAGTCTGACGCCATTGATCCTGAGTTCCCCGAGCTTACGGGAGATACCCCCGAGGGTGATTACTTCGGTATAAACACCTCGCAGTTCAGAATGAATTATGCTGAGAATATTGTCGTTAAAAATTGTGAGTTCATCAATATGGGCTCGGCTGTCATGGCTATGCATGACAGCGTGAGCAACGTGCTTATTGAGGGTAATATATTCCGTGATTCCTCGGCGGTGGCTATCAGAATAGGTCATGCCGGACACAAGGTAAAGCGCGAGGGCATTGACGTCTGCAGTGACATTGTTGTCAAGAACAACGTTATTGCAAGAATGTGCGGAGAGCTTTATAACAACTGCGGTATCAGCATCTATTACGAGAAAGACGTAAAGATAATCAACAATCTTATTACCGATCAGCCCTACACAGGCGTATCTGTGAGCTGGGGTTGGAACGGCGCACCCGGCTATGAATGTCAGAATATCGAGGTGGCAAACAACCATATACGCCGAGTTATGCGCGTACTCAATGACGGCGGCTGTGTTTACACCCTTTGCGGAGTGAAGGGCGGAAGCATTCACGACAATTTCTTTGAGGACAGCCGTGACAGAGGTCTTTACAATGATGCGGGAAGCGCTCATATCAATTCCTACAACAACGTGATCGTGGGCTGCAGATACTTTATTCAGGTTCAGGAGTTGAGATATTCCACCAAGGATATCAAGGTATACAATAATTTCTCGGATACGCTCAGAACGCTCGGTCCAAAGGACAAGGGCGGTGTGGAGGTAAAACGCCCCGTTTTGGTTGACAGAAGCAATCTTCCCCTCGAGGCTCAGGCGATAGTTGAAAGATCGGGACCTCAGGGAGAATACAAGGCGCTTGAGGAGAGAGCGTCAATACCGCAATGGCACAGACTCAGAACACACGAAAGAGTTATAAATGAGTTTGTCAGCAAGAGCGACAAGGAGATCGCAAGGCTGAAGAGAATAATCGAAGCCGAGGACTTCATGGAAGGCGGAGAGGGAGTGGGCTATCACAAGACACTCAAGCCCATTAAAAACAACAATCCTTACCGTTCCGACGAGGTAAGAATGTACTATAATCCCGCCGTTATGAGCTATGTTATACAGATGAACGAGCCGGGTGAGTGGCTGAATTACAAGTACGAGATACCAGAGACCGATGATTATTACTTAGATATGGTCACGCATCCCTACGGTGAGGATATTCTCGCAAAATGGTATATTGACGGCGAGCATCTTACAGATGTCCCCGTTGTTTCCGACGGTGACAATTATGCAACGGTGACGGTGGGACCTTTCCGTATCGAAAAGGGAGAGCATATATTCAGAATGGAATTCGTCAACCCCTTCTATTTTGATAAATTCAGAATATACACAGGCAAGGAAGAGCCCGTACCCGAATATTTGTATTATCAATCCGATGACAACTTTGATGAGTGAGGATAAAAAATGAAAATAACAGTACTTGGCGATATGATGTGTGAGCCTCCTATATTGAAGGCATCAAAAACAAAAGACGGCTATGATTTTAGCGGAGTATTTGCTAAAATCAAGCCTATGTTTGACGAGGCTGATTATGTCATAACTAATCTTGAATTTCCCATGGCAGGTGAGGAGGCGGGCTATACCGACAGGTTCTACGCCTTCAATGCCCCCGATTCCTACGCAACTGCCGTAAAGGAGGCAGGAGTTGACCTTGTATCCACGGTAAACAATCACACCTTTGACAGGGGTGCAAAGGGTATGCTTCGCACCATTGAGGTTCTTGACCGTGCGGGGCTTGCGCATACAGGCACATTTCCGCTTGGCAAGAGGGAGGAAGCGTATTATTTTGAGCTTGACGGCGTTAAGTTTGCTCTTGTGGCATATACATACACCACAAACAAGGGCGTGTATGGAGATGATGCAAAATATCTTGAGTGTGTAAACTATCTCAAGCCTTTGAATATGAGAACCTATCTTCCCGAGGTTTCGGCAAAAATGAAAACATGGGTGGATAAGCGCTTTCCTAAAATGAAGGAGGAGCACAGGGCAATAATAAAAATGGCTGTAGGTCTGCCCAATACCATCGAAAGAGCCGACGATTATATGAACGAAGAGGAATCAGCCCCGTATATTGCACAGTTTACCGAGGATATCAGGAAGGCAAAGGAAAAGGCTGATATAGTTATCTGCTATCCTCACGTCGGCGGTCAGTTTAATCCCATACCCGGAAAGTTTTCCGAATATGTGGTTTCAGAGGCTGTTAAGGCGGGAGCAGATACCGTTTTGGCAGGTCATTCCCATATGGTACAGCCTGTAAAATACATTGACGGTGTGCTTTGTGCATATTCCTTAGGCAATTTCAGTATGTCTCCGAATTCCACTATTATTGTAAAGAAAAACCTTCCCGAATACAGTCTTGCCATTCATCTTTATGTTGAATCGGGCAGGATTGACAGGGCTGAGTTTTCGATACTCAAGGCTGTGGAAAAGAGAGGCAAACAGCTTGTGACCTACCCTGTGGACGTGCTTTACAACGAGCTTAAGAGTGACAAAGACAAGGCGCTTTTGAAAAAGCATGTTGCCCAAGTGTACAGCTATGCAACGGGCAAGGAGCTTAAAGGCGAGATAATTCAAAAAGAATATACTTTGGATATGTAACATAAAACACGGTATGCAAGACGATGTCTTACATACCGTGTTTTCTTTATATCCTAGGAAATTGCATTAAATCAACCTCGCCGTTTTACCTTGCTTGGGCTTATATATTAGTTGCGATAGGCGAGAATTGCCAGCGGCTGCTAGCCGCTTTTTTATAGGGATTTTCTTGAAAATAATCTGATTATTTGCCTTCTTTAACTGCATCGAACTCGTCCTGAATTTCCTTTGAAGGAGCAGGAGTGAGAAGCGATACAACAACGATACAAATTGATGAGAAGATAAATGCGGGAAGAAGCTCATAGATAGCGAATATACCGCCGAGCTTTGCAATAACAAGCTTCCAGAGGAATACCATGCCTGCACCGCCTACCATACCGGCTATTGCACCTGCCTTATTTGTTCTCTTCCAGAAGAGAGAGAATACCATAAGAGGACCGAAGGTAGCACCGAAGCCTGCCCACGCAAAGGATACGATGTTGAAGATTACACTCTTATCGTCAAGAGCAAGGAGAGCGGCAATAACGGCAATTGCAAGAAGGGTAATTCTTGAAACTGTCATAACCTGCTTGTCTGTAGCATTCTTCTTTGCAACACCCTGGTAGATGTTCTTAGCAACCGCAGATGCGGCGATAAGAAGATATGAGTCTGATGATGAGATTGTAGCGGCAAGGATACCTGCCATAACAAAGCCTGCAAGAATGGGAGGAAGGAAGCTTGTTGAAAGCTGAATAAAAATGTTCTCTGCTGTGGACTTTGTAAGAAGCATATCTCCTGCAAGAGCGTCTGCGTTTGTTATTGCAACAACTCTTCCTGCGATACCGATAAATACTGCAACGGCAAGGGAAATAACTACCCATACCATAGCAATTCTTCTTGATCTGCCCAGCTCCTTCTCGTCTCTGATTGCCATGAAACGAAGGAGTACCTGAGGCATACCGAAGTAGCCGAGACCCCAAGCAAGCATTGAGAATACCGTGAGAATTCCGTAATCTGCCGCACCGTTCCACTGGGGTACGCCGTCAACTACAAGCTGAACACCCTCAGCATCAACTGCGGGACTTCCGAGTCCGAAGAACTCAAGGAAGCCGGGAATGTTGTTTGCGTTGTCGATAACCGCACCGAGTCCTCCTGCGTTAACTGTACCCAGGATAACTACAATGGTAAGAGCTGCTATCATAACGATACTCTGCATAAAGTCAGAAGCAGACTCGGCAAGGAATCCGCCGAGGATTGTGTAAAGAAGCACGAATACTGCGCCCAAAATCATCATTGAGTGATAGGAAGCTCCGAAAAGTGTGGAGAAGAGCTTTCCGCAGGTTACAAAACAGCTTGCCGCATAAACTGTGAAGAATATGAGGATGAAAAGAGCTGAAAGAGTCATAATGATTCCACTCTTTTCTTTAAAGCGGTTTGAGAAGAAATCGGGGAGTGTGATAGAGTTGTTCGCCTTAATGCTGTAACGGCGAAGTCTCTTTGATACGATGAGCCAGTTGAAATATGTACCGATAGCAAGACCGAGCGCTGTCCAGAAGGCGTCTGCGAGACCGCACCAGTATGCTACACCGGGCAGACCCATAAGGAGCCATCCGCTCATGTCCGATGCCTCGGCACTCATAGCTGTTACCCAAGGACCGAGACTTCTTCCGCCGAGGAAGTAGTTTTCGGAGCTTGCGTTTGCTTTCTTTGCAAAAGCGATACCGATTCCGATGACAAGAGCCATGTAGATTATCATTGCAATCAGTATCTGAATTGTACTTGAATCCATAATTGTTTATCCTTTCAAAAATAATATTTATTTTAGCATACTAAAGCGAAATAATCAATAGTTTTTGTATAATTTGTTAATATTACATAAAATCTTAATTTAAGTATCCATGTATACAATACAAAAATTGTCGTCTTTGACTATCTTTCGGTTGACAAAAGCTTTTCTCGGTGATAAAATCATTTTCGTATTAATCGGGAAGAAAGTGGTTTGTATGCAGAATCAGTTTATATATTTCGTAAGAAAGAATGCCGTCATGTGCATAGCGCTTGTTGCGGCATTGATAACAAGCATTATAGTGCCGCCTGACAGGGCTTACGCAGGATATTTCGACCTGAGGACACTGACCTGCCTGTTTTGCGTGCTGGCTGTGGTTTGCGCCTTGAAGAATATACGCTTCTTTTATATGCTTGCACGCAAGGTGGTACAGCTTTTTAAAAACGCCCGTATGAGTATCCTTGCTCTCGTGTACATAACCTTTATCGGGTCTATGCTCATTGCAAATGATATGGCACTGATTACATTTCTCCCTCTGGGATATTTTGTTCTCGATTCCACGGGAATGAAAAAATATATGGCATTCACCTTTATTATGCAGAATATAGCCGCAAACCTGGGCGGAATGCTCACTCCCTTCGGAAACCCTCAGAATTTGTATCTTTATTCAAGCTACGGTATTCCCACAATGGAATTTATGGGAATAATGCTTCCCCCTTTTCTTCTGGCGGTCGCTCTAATAACATTTTGCTGTCTTATTTTTGTTAAGCCCGAGCCCTTGTCACTGCCCGAAGAGAAAATGAAGCTTGACCCAAGAAAAACAGTCATATATCTGTTGCTTTTTGCACTGTCCATAATAATAGTTTTCAGAGGAGTTCCGTATTGGATAGGTCTTATAATTATACCCTTGGCGCTCATGCCTCTTGATAAGAGAGCCTTGAAAATGGTGGACTACCCCTTGCTTTTAACCTTTGTGTTCTTTTTTATCTTTTCGGGGAATATGGCACGCATTGATGCAGTGCGTGAGCTGTTTTCGGCTCTTCTCCAAAAGAGTACTTTGCTGTTCAGCATACTGTCCTGTCAGATTATAAGCAACGTACCCTCCGCAATACTTCTTTCTCAGTTTACAGAGAACTATGCAGACCTGCTGGTGGGTGTAAATATAGGCGGCGTGGGAACTCTTATCTCCTCTCTGGCAAGCCTGATAACCTTCCGTGATTACCTGAGACATAACCCCGGCAAAGCAGGCAGCTATATTTTAAAGTTTTCACTTTTCAACTTCGGATTTCTTATAATAATGACGGCATTTATGCTCCTTATAGCATAAATTAAAGGCAGAAAATCTCAAAAACGAGATTTTCTGCTTTTAATTTATATTTCAACTGTCATTCCGTCATACGAGCATATCATTCCGTACTTTGCCGCTTCTCTTTTCATATCCTCATAGAGGACATTGGGGGCGTTGTGGGAGAAATGATTTACACAAGCAACACTCTTTTCGTCAATACAGCCAATACTGAGAAGTCTGTCACGAACCTCGGCACATACATCGAGACTCATATGGTGGTCACGCATATTTGACATTGTACCGTAGGTGCAATCAAGGGATATAAAATTGAAATAAGGCTTGTTGTTTTCAAGATATTCCCATACCTCATCAAAGAAATAGCCCGTATCATGTGCCCAAAGGATTTTTTTACTGTCTTTTTCTATTATGTAAATATATGGGTCATTTGTTGAGTGGTATGCTTTGAGAGGAGTTACCTTGTAGCCTGCTATGTCAACGGTTACAAAGGGCTCAAGAAATACACGCTGTATTCTCTTTTCGTCATAGGGGAGATATATGGATTTTTCTATCTTTTCAATCACGGATTTACCGCCGTGGAAACGGTACTGTGCATCCTCGTCAAGATTTGCAAAGCCCTGATGAAGCATAGATACATCAGTTGAGTACAGATGGTCGGAATGGGAGTGAGTTATAATATAGTCATGTATATCGGTCAGGTCAAAGCCGTGCTGTACCGAATGCCAGTAGCTGTCGGGCGAAAAATCAATGCACAGTCCCCCATCATCAATAAGAGCCTGAGTCCTTGTTCGGATGTCCTTGCCGCCGTTTGCTCTTGCCTTTTTACAGATTTCGCATTTGCAGAATATGGCAGGAATGTATTCCGCCGCCGCGGTGCCAAGGTATTGAAGTTTCATTACAGCTTGCCTCCGTTATTTTTGTAGATAGCTTCGATTATCTGCTGGTCAATAAATGTATTCTTTCCGCTGACAGGTACCTCGGTATCATTGATGACTGCATTTGAGAAAGCCTCAATTTCCTTGGTATACATATTACCGAATTCCACCTTTATTTCCATGGGCTTTGCAGGTGCTCTGTTCTGCAGTGCATCATATCCCGCACCGTCATCACAGGTAAGTACCTTAACTGTACCGCCCTCTACCTGTCCGAGAGTGCCTACCGCAACGATGCTTCCCTTTGTGCCGTAGAACTCCATGGGACAGCTTGCCGCATCATCGGGAATATTGAAGTTTGCATCTACCATTGCAAGAGCGCCGTTGTTCATCTTCATTATTACAGCCGAGGAATCGTCTGCCGAATAGCCGAAGGTTGCATTATGTGCAAAGCCTGTGCATTCAACAGGGGTAAGCCCCGAAAGATATATAAGAAGGTCAATGCAATGTATTCCCATATCCATTAGAGCGCCGCCGCCCGAGAGACTCACATCCTGTCTCCAGCAGTTTTCCATTTTGGGATACCAACAGGTGAACTGAGCACGCATTGAAACGATTTCTCCTATTGTGCCCTTTTCGATAAGCTCCTTTATTGCCTGATGATATGCGTGGAAGCGCATCATAAAGCCTGCTCCGAGCTTTACGCCCTCCTTTTCACATACGGCTATTATTTCTTCGGTATCAGCCAGTGTGATTCCCATAGGCTTTTCCAAAAGTATGTGCTTTTTAGCTTTTGCGGCGGCAATTGCCTGCTCCTTGTGAGCAAATACGGGCGAAGCAATGTATACTGCCTCTATTTCCTCCAGAGCAAGAAGGTCCTCGTATTTGTCAAAAGCGTATTTTGCGCCGTATTTTTCCTTTACCTTCTCTGCCGCTTGGAGATTTGCATCCATTACGGCATAAGCCTCAGCATTTTCTGCCAGCATCATGCCGGGAAGTGTTCTGCGGTCGGCAATGCCTCCGCAACCGATGATACCCCATTTGATTTTTTTCATGATTGTTTCTCCTTTACAATATATCCGTATTGGCTTTTTATTATATCTGCTCCAAAAAGCTCTTTTATGATTCCCGACTCGCATATCCTTTCGGGTGTGTCCTGCATAATGCATTTACCTTGATTCATTACCGCTATCTCATCACAGCTGTCAAAGGCTGTGGGGAGGTCATGCATTACCGCCATAACCCCTTTGCCGTTTGCACACAGCTCCTTTAACAGTCTCATCAGTCTGAACTGGTTGGAAATATCAAGATAAACTGCAGGCTCATCTAACAGAATGTAGTCTGTGTCCTGACAAAGCGCCATCGCAATATATACCGTCTGTCTCATTCCACCCGACAGTGACTCCATATATCTGTCAGAAAAGTCTGAAATCCCCGTCTTTTCCATAGCCAGCCTTGCCGCCCGTCGGTCATTTTCCGTGTAGCGTCTGGGATAGCTCAGATGGGGGAATCTTCCGTGCAGAACAGTTTCCTCCACCGTCATATCGGGAGTACTTCTGCCCTGAGCAAGATAGGATATCCTTTTGGCAATATCCCGTGGCTTTGCATTGCCGACTGACAGCCCGTCAGCCAGAACTTCGCCCGACATCAGAGGTACTATTCCCGATACCGCCTTCAAAAGAGTACTTTTTCCCGAGCCGTTAGGTCCGATAACAGCAATGATTTTTCCTTTGCATATCTTCAGCGATAGGTCTTCAAGTACAGCTTTTTTGCCGTAGCCTGCCGTTATATTTTTTATTTCAAGCATCGGCGCTTCCTCCCTTTCTTGTACCGTTAAAACAACCTCTCCGCTTGCTTAAGAGTAAAAAGAGGAAGAAGGGGACACCGAGGAAGGACATAATTATTCCCACAGGTATTTCGTAGGGTGAAAATACCGTTCTTGCGGCTGTGTCGCAAAGAGTGACAAAGCCTGCGCCGTATATGGCACACAGGGGAAGAAGGCGGGAAGACCTGCTTCCTGAAAAAAATCTTACCGTGTGAGGTACAATAAGTCCCACAAAGGAAAGAAGCCCCGCAAGACTGACAGCACAGCCTGCCAGTATGGCTGAAAGTATCAGAAAAACTGTGCGCACAGCCTTAGTATTAAGCCCGAGCCCCCGTGCGCTGTCCTCTCCAAGGGAGAGAACATCAAGCTCGTTTGCCATTGTAAAAATGATTATCAACGCCGTAATAACAGCTGCCGACGACGGTATGAGTTCATCTAACGTTACCGAGGTGAACTCTCCGATTTTGAAATTGTTGCTCATAACTCCCACATCGGGGTCAAGGGTTATGACCGTATCCGAAATCGCGTTTAGAAGGCTGTTGACGGCAACGCCTATGAGAATAACGGCTGATTTGGAAGTGCAGTATTTTTTGGAGATTACGCTGACGGCAAGCACCGTCAGGAAGGCACCTATAAAGGAGAAAAATGAAAGCCGCCATCCTCCGTATATACCAAACGCCGTACAAATTGTCACAGCCAAGCCTGCTCCCGAATTTATTCCTATAACACCGGGAGAAGCCAGCTTATTGGCAAGCACGCCCTGTATAACCGCACCTGCCGTTGAAAGTGCGGCACCGCACAAAATGCAGGCAAGTGTACGCGGAAGCCGTATGTAAAGAAGTATTTTCAGCGCAGTATCGGGGTCGGAAAGACTCAGCCTCGTGCTTCCCAATGCCAATCCCATAAATGCGGTTGCTGTAAGAAACAGCACTCCACAGACATACATAATACCCGATTTAGCGCAAAATTTCAAAGAGTTGTTCATAGCTTTGTGCCCAGCGCACATTCGGCTTGAGATTAAACAGCCTTCTGTCCATAAAATGCAGTCTGCCTTCTCTTACTGCCTCAAGGGTATTCCACGCAGGATTTTCCTCCAACATATGAAATATATTATTCCTTGCCTTATCGGTGTTGCTGCCCATAGTAACAACAAAAATCCGATACGGCTCATTTTGTATAATGCTTTCTACGCTTAATTCTTCAAGGAGTCCCGAGTTGCTGTCCGCAATGTTGATAAGCCCTGCATCCCTCAGCATTTCTCCAAGCACGGTTCCCTCACTGCCTTTAGCCTTGACCGCACCCGAGGAGGCACGGAGTAAAAGTATTTTTTTCTCGTTTTCGGGTATGTCTGTACCCGACTTTATTTTCTCGATTTGCTTTTTTATATCCAATCCGTTTTTTTCAAAAAGGTCTTTTCTTCCCGTTATATCTGTGCAGATGTCCAGCATGGCAAGATAATCCTCAAAGCAGTCAACGTCAAAATAAGCAACCGTAATTCCAACGCTGTCCAGCACATCAAGCAGTTCGACATTTGAGGCTGTTGACGCACTTGCTATTACCAGGTCGGGCGATACCGAAAGAAGCACTTCAAGGTTTGGCGAATGTGCTCCGCCCAGCTTTACCGCATCAAGCTCCAGCCCGAAATCCTCCCACGCATCCTCTGCCGCGGCACAGACAGTCCCGCCTGCAAGCTGCCATACATCGGCAAAGCTTCCGATAAGTGCGGCAACTCTTTCGGGATTTTTTTCTACGGTAATCTCTCTGCCCAGTGCATCGGTAAATGTTATGCCCTCACTGACAGGTGTACTTTCTTTGCCGCATCCGCAAAAAAGTGCGGTACAAAGGAATATGAGACATATAAGACTATTTGCCCAGAAGCTTCTGTTCCGCATATTCAAAACCAAGTCTTTCAATTGTATCCGCAAAGCGTTCTCCCTTAATTCCTTCGTCTCGGAATAGGATGAGCGCCCTTTCGATTACCTCCAACACCTCTTCCTCTGAGGTGAATATTTTTGACAGCGGTATTCCTCTGGCGCTTTTCTTTCCCCAGCGTCCGCCGATACAAATTTTATAGCCTTCAACTGCCTCTGCAAATACTCCGAAAGGACATTTTTCAAGGCAACGTCCGCACCTGTTGCATTTTTCGGTATCCAGGCTTATTTTTCCGTCATTGAGAACCGAGGCATTCATGGGGCAGGCAAGCTCAACGGCACATTTTTTACAGCCGCGGCATTTACCGTAATCGGGAGTGAATACTCTCTGCCCGATTATACCGATGTCATTCAGGTCGGGCTTCACACAGTTGTTGGGACATCCTCCCACGGCAATTTTAAATTTGTGGGGAAGGATAACACCGTGATATCCCACATAAAAGCGTTCATGTATCTTTTCGCTCAGCGAGAAGGTGTCAATAAGCCCGAAAACACAGGTAGTACCTTTGCAGGAAACAACAGGTCTTACCTTGGGACCCGTTCCGCCCGTTTCAAGTCCTTTTTCCTTCAAAAAGAGAATAAGAGAGGGAATATTGTCATATTTAACACCCTGAATTTCTACAGTCATACGGCTGGTCATTGCTACCTCCGACGAGCCGAACAGGTCAGCCGCCTCGGCGATTGCTCTTTGCTTATCGGTGGTTATTTTGCCGTTTCCCGTTATCACTCTTACGTTGAAAACATCATCAAATCGCTTGTCTCTCAGACATCCAAGCCCCTTTACCTTTGTAATCTGCTCTGAGGTAAGAGTGCCGTTCTTTCTTTCAAGTCCCAAAATCTCAAATGCTTCTGCTGTATTCATTGATTCAACTCCGTACATTATTTTAATATATAGGAAATTGCTCGTAATCGACCTCGCCGTTTTACTTCGTTTCAGCTTATACATTGGTTGCGATAGGCGAGCATTGTCAGCGGAGGCTCTCCGCTTTTTTACTTTATAGGAAATTTCTCGGAAACAACCTCGCCGTTTTACTTCGTTTCAGCTTATACATTGGTTGCGATAGGCGAGCATT
>CAZYTA010000015.1:48035-54927 GCA_964650465.1 uncultured Oscillospiraceae bacterium
GTCAGCGGCGACTCTCCGCTTTTTTATGAAATAATGATATCATAACTTAACAAAGATGTCAATGTTTTTAGCTTTTGCGGTTGCATTTAAAGCAATTGTGTGATAGAATAACCTCAAAGGAGATTGTTATGAAAATACTTGTAGTTGTTGATATGCAAAAGGATTTTATAGACGGTGCACTGGGCAGTGCAGAGGCGGTAAAGATAGTTCCGTATGTAAAAAAGCTGATTGAAGGCTTTGACGGAAAGGTGTTCTTTACAAGAGATACACATTTTGAAAACTACCTTGATACTCAAGAGGGCAAAAAGCTTCCCGTAAAGCATTGTATAAAGGGAAGCGAGGGCTGGCAGATACACCCTGAGCTTGAAGCGCTCCGCAACACCGAGGCTGTAGATAAGCTGACCTTTGGTTCAAAGGAGCTGGTTGAGGTGCTGAAAAAAGAGGATAACATCGAGGAGATAGTCTTTGCGGGACTTTGCACCGATATTTGTGTTATTTCAAACGTTGCTGTTGTAAAGGCTTTTTTCCCCGAGATACCCTTGACGGTTGATGCAAGGGGCTGTGCGGGTGTTACACCCGAAAGCCACAAAACAGCACTTGATGCCATGAAAGCCATACAGGTCAGAATTGAGGAATAGGTGAATATGTTTAACGCTGAAATAATAAAAAATGCTTGCGTTCGGTGGATAAGAGAATTTTTTCATAACAACGGCAAGGATTGCAATGCGGTTGTGGGAATATCGGGCGGAAAGGACAGCTCGGTGGTTGCCGCACTTTGTGTTGAGGCACTGGGACGAGAGAGAGTCGTGGGTGTTCTTATGCCCTGCGGCGAACAGCATGATATCGACTGTGCTTACAGACTGGTGGAGCACCTTGGAATACGGCATTTTGTTATTAATATAAAGGATGCTGTTGACGCACTTCGAGGTGCTATGCCCGACGGGCTTGACCTGACGGCACAGACAGTCACAAACATTCCTCCGAGAATCAGAATGACAACGCTTTATGCAGTATCCCAGAGTGTCAACGGACGTGTAGCCAATACATGTAATCTCTCTGAGGATTGGGTGGGATATTCTACACGATACGGCGATGCAGCAGGCGATTTCAGCCCTCTTTCAAGACTTACCGTCGCCGAGGTAAAGGCGATAGGTCATGTACTGGGACTTCCCGATGACCTTGTGGAAAAAACTCCCATAGACGGACTTTGCGGGAAAACCGATGAGGATAATCTCGGCTTTACTTACGCTGAGCTTGACCGATATATAAGGACAGGGGAAATAGATGACCAAGAAAAGAAGGAATCTATTGACCGAAAGCATAAAATGAATCTGTTCAAGCTTCAGCTTATGCCATCCTTTGACCCCGAGCAAATACAGTAGATATAAAATATGAGAGGAAAAAATCATGAAACGTTCTACCGCATTTATACTGGCACTTGTTATGTGCATTTCATCACTGACACTGTGCATAAGTGCCACAAATTTCCCTTTTAAGGATGTAAAGGAAGCTGATTGGTACTACAGCAGTGTTAAAGAGGCGTATGAGTTGGGGCTTATAAACGGCAAAAACAGTGCAGATACGTATATGCCCGATGAGAATATGAGCTATGCCGAGGCAATCAAGCTGGCGGCGTGTATGCACCAGAGGCACACTTCGGGCTCGGTCACTCTCACCAACGGAGACCCCTGGTATCAGACATATGTTGACTACTGCAAGACAAACGGCATTATTTCAAAGGAATATGCCTACAACGAGCTTGCTACAAGAGTGGGATATATGGAAATATTCGCAAAGGCGCTTCCCGACGAAGCGTTGAAGGAAATAAACCTCATACCCAAAAATTCCATACCGGATGTTCCTTCGGATATGGCAGGTGCCGATGGCATTTACAAGCTTTACAAGGCAGGAATACTTGCAGGAGCAGACTCACAGCATAACTGCAATCCAATGTCAAATATAAAGAGAAGTGAGGTTGCGGCGATAGTTGCCCGAATGATGGACGAATCAAAGCGAGTAAGCTTTGACACCATAGCAACTGCGCCTATAGAGGAGGTTCCTGTGGAAACATTTATATTGCCCGAAAAAAACCTGTGGGAAAATTATACCTTTGGCAAGGAAGGGGATAAGACTGTAGCGGAACAGCGTCAGGAAATACTTGACGGTATGACCCTTGCAATGAACACCGAAACTGTATGGAAGGAAGTTCCCGAATACAATCCTACAATAGAAAAGTATAACTATATCAAGGCTATAACCTATGACGGCTTGGAATATCAGGGTAAAAAGACAAAAATCTTTGCATACGTAGGCTTCCCCGAGGGAGCATCGGCTGAAAACCCCGTGCCTGCAATAGTTCTTGTACACGGTGGCGGAGGACATCCCTATATGGAATGGGTGCGTCTCTGGAACGAAAAAGGCTATGCGGCTATAGCAATGGAAACAACAGGCTGCTATCCCTCGAACGCAAATGTCGGAGTTACGGAAGGAAAGGATCCTAACGGCTCTTATGTATACGGTCTTACCGAGGATTTTGCCGAGGAAGGCTACGGCAATGCACCGGGCAGAACATATCCTACTACATACACCGAGGTTCAGGACCAGTGGGCTTATCACGGACTCAGCCAGGTTATTCTTGCGGGAAACATTCTTCGGCAGGACGAAAGAGTTGATTCCGATAATATCGGCATAACAGGTATTTCCTGGGGCGGTACAATGGTAGCACAGGTAATAGGATATGACAATCGCTTCTCGTTTGCAATTCCCATCTACGGTACAGCCTATCTGGGCGACGAAATGCGCTCCTTCTCCAACTTCGCTGACCCGTATGTTGACGCACTGTGGGCGGCTGAAAGAAATCTTGATAACGCAAAAATGCCCATTCTTTGGTTTGCTTACAACGATGACAACAATTTTGGCATTAATTCTTATGTGGATTCTTACAAGCACACTCGCAGCTTCAACGATAAAAACAGCCTTGTTATGCTTGGCGGTTGGGGACATTCTCACACCGCAGGCTGGTCAAAGCCTCACAGCCTTTTGTTTGCCGATTGGGTGACATATAACCAAAACGGAATGGTTACATTTGTGACACAGCCAAAGGGCAAAGAGGTGAACTGCCGTATTAAGATACCAGAAAATGTAACAGGCTCGGTAGTGGCTTATGTGCACTATATTACAAGCCCCATGAGCTACAGTAAGCATGACAAATTCGGCTGGGGAAGTTATGTGTTCCTTGACCAGAAGTGGAGCAAAACACGTTCATGGCTGAAGGTTGATAAAACCACGGGAACTGTCAGCGGTACTATCCCCGAAGAAGTAAAGGGATATTATATAGAGCTTCAGTATAAGGTTTCAAAGCAGGTTTGCCAGTCAAGCTCAATATATGTTCCTGTTGATTGATGATAAAAGTCCGAATTGAAAAGAAAGCGGAGAGACATCGGCAATTTTCGCCTATCTTATAATTAAATGCAGAATTATGGTTGATTTCAAAAGAAAATATTTGACTGATTATAAAAAACTTTAGAATTGCTTTTCGTAGGAGCGCGAGGGAGTGCTTTTTGCTAAAAAGCATTCTCTCGCAAAAACGGCGAGGTAGGTTTCGAGAAAGTTCCTATATAGTAAGAAAGCGGAGAGACATCGGCTCTCCGCTTTTTGATATTCCAATAATGTTTTATTTATATTCCATTGAAAAACCCGTTTTTTTGTTATACAATTGTAAAAAAGGAGGGATAAAATGCTTAAGATAAATAAAATTACTTCAAATCACACAATAGACTTTGCGGCAGAGGAGCTGAAAAAGTACCTGCGCATGATGATGCCGATGTGCGGAGAAATTGATATAAACTATGCCCCCGAGGCAAGAGACGGCTTCAGGCTTGGTATCATGTCCGACTTCGGTCTTGATACCTCCGAGGCAGAGGATGTTTACCTTGACGATATTATTCACATTGAGTGCGATGAAAACGGCGGTATCATTTCGGGCAGTAATCCTCGAAGCGTGCTTCTGGCGGTCTACAGATATCTCACAATAAACGGATGCCGTTGGCTTTTCCCCGGCATTGACGGTGAGCTTATTCCCATAAAGGATATAGAAGCGGTAAGCTATCACAAAATGGCATCCTGCCGTTACAGAGGGCAGTGCAACGAGGGGGCTGAGGCTCAGCATCTTATGATGGATGCTATCGATTTTACTCCTAAAATAGGTATGAATATATTTATGCTGGAGTTTGATAACCCCAAAGTATATTACGATGCATATTACAGACATACCCGGAACAGCACACGCCGTCCCGAGCCTGTCAGCCGCGACACCGTTTTGCAGTGGAAGAGGCAATGCGAGGCAGAAATCTCAAAAAGAGGCTTGCAGTTTCATGATATGGGTCACGGTTGGACGGCAGAGCCCTTCGGAATCGATACGGCAGATGCATGGAACAGCGAAGAGCCTGCGAAAGTTCCCGAGGAAATGCGTAAATACATTGCCGAAACAGACGGCAAGCGTGACCTGTTCAAAGGCGTTTCCATTAATACCAATTTCTGTATGTCAAACCCCGAAGCCAGGGGCATTGTTGCAAGGTACATTGCAGATTACGCTCAGCGTGCAACCAATGTTGATTACCTGCATGTCTGGCTTGCTGACGGTTCAAACAATCACTGCGAATGCACGGAGTGTCAGAAGAAAATACCCTCGGATTGGTATATGATGCTGATGAATGATATAGATGAAGAGCTGACTGTCAGAGGGCTGAAAACAAGAATAGTATTTATCTGCTATGTGGATACCACATGGGCGCCCGAAACCGTGACTGTCAACAACCCCGACCGCTTTTCATTGCTTCTTGCCGCTATAACAAGAGATTATACCGAGAGTGTAAAGATGAGTCTTGATACATCGTCACTTGAGCTTAGGGAATATTGCAGAAATAAAAACAGTCTGCCCAAAAGCGTAAATGAGTACATAGCCCATGCAGAAAAGTGGCGCCAAAAATGTAATGTACCTGTTTTTGTTTATGAGTATCACTATTGGAAGGCTCAGTACAGAGACCTTGGAGTTCTTGATTCAGCAAGAATAATATGCAATGACATCAAGGGCTATAAGTCCAACGGCTGTGACGGCGTTGTGGAGGACGGCTCACAGAGAAGCTATTTTCCAAACGGTTTTTCCTTTTACACCTATGCTTCAACCTTGTTTGACACCTCGGTGGATTTTGACAGCCTGAAAAAGGATTATTTCAGCCACGCCTACGGCGAGGACTGGGAAAAGGTAGTTGAATTTTTTGAGGAGCTTGGCAAGCTTGCCGATTACAGATATTTTAACGGAAAAATGTCCGAGGAAAGCGGCAGACCCTATTATGCACCGAGCCTTACGGATAATTTCAGAAAAGCGATAACCCTTACCGGGGAATTTAAGAGCTTTGCGGAAGAGCACATAGCATCCCCCTACAGGGCGCAATCGGTAGCATATAAGCTTCTCGGTTATTACCTTGAATATTCTGAACTTGTGCTCAATGCAGCCATAGATAAGGCAGAGGGAAAAGATGACAGTGCCCATCAGCGCTTTGTAGAGCTCAAAGAAACAATCGGCAGATACGAGCCCGAAATAGAGCTGTGGTATGACCAATATATGATGCATATATCATTGTGGCATTTGTTTGGTTAAAGAAATGTTTTGTTTTTTGGGGGAGGGGCTTTTTAGCAAAAGTCCCTCCCCAAGCCCCCCCTAAAAAGCATTTTTGGAGATTTATAAAAATGTTTTTCAAGCAGTACATGAAGCGCAGCCAAACAAAGTGTGAGGCTAAATTCAGCGGGACGGTTAGGGATTTCCATTAATCTGTGGTGAAAAACACAAAGAATATCTTTACATTTGCCGCCAAAAGTGATATTATATGTAACAGCGATATTTTCGGAGGCAAATATGATAAAAAATAAAAGGCTCATGTCCTATATCGGACTGTTTTTCGTAGTGTTTGTGTGGGGATTGGCTCCTATATTTACATACGAATTGCAAAAATACTACTCTCCTACCTTCAAGACTGCCTTTGGAGAGCTGATACTTATAATTGTATATTTTTTGATGTCGGCAAAGCATTTAAAAGAGTTCAGCTTTGAATATATCAAGGTGGGTGTTCCTACAGGATTTTTTCTTGCCCTTGCCAACATAAGTCAGAAAATAGGACTTCTGTATACCACTCCTGCCAAGTATGCTTTTCTTGAAAATCTTTCTTGCATAGCGGTACCCATACTTATGTTTATTCTTGTAAAGAAAAAAATAAAAGTCTTTACCGTAATCTCATCCCTTTTATGCCTTGCGGGAGTTTTTATACTCAACGGAGTGTCGTTTGACGGCGGATGGGGAGTAGGTGAGCTTTTGTGTGCTTTGTCGGGTATACTTTACGGCTTTAATATTGCGGGAACAGGCGCATTTGCAAAGAAATTTTATGTGCCGCTCTATCTTGCGGTTCAGAGTGTTGTCGGTCTGACTTCGGGGCTTATACTTGCATTTGTGCTCGACGGTGCGGGAATAGAAAAAATAGTATTCCCCACAACACCAAAGCTCCTCGGTTTCGTTATTCTGGTAACGGTAGTGTCCTCTGCTCTGTGTTGGACAATCCGTACTAATGCCATGAAGCACATTTCCGCTTCAACGGTTGCTGTAATAATGCCCTTTTCTGCGGTCATAACCACCATTTCGTCTATAATGATGGGCGTTGATTCTTTAACTGCAAGCATTGTTTTCGGCGGCGTCATGATTGTGGCAGCTATAATAATTTCATCCTTTGATAAATAAAGCGGCGAGATTGAATACAAAAAACGCAACGGATAAACCGTTGCGTTTTGTTGGTATAAGAAAACCACCTGCTAAGCAGGTGGTTCCAAAGAGGCTTCTGCCGTT
>CAZYTA010000016.1:0-52167 GCA_964650465.1 uncultured Oscillospiraceae bacterium
ACAGATGCGACTACGATGTCGCCAATGTTGGCATAACGTCTGCCTGTACCGCCAAGCACACGGATGCACATCAATTCTTTTGCACCGCTGTTGTCAGCGACTTTCATAAGTGTTTGTGTCTGTATCACTGTGTGTATCCTCCTTTGGCTTACTTAGCTTTCTCAATGATTTCAACGAGACGCCAGTTCTTATCCTTGGAAAGAGGTCTTGTCTCCATGATAAGCACCTTATCGCCTACGCGACATTCATTATTTTCGTCATGAGCTTTGAATTTAACGGTTCTTCTTACTATCTTGTTGTAAAGAGAATGTTTTACACTTGTCTCGATTGCAACAACGATGGTCTTGTCCATCTTGTCAGATACAACCTTACCAACACGTGTTTTTCTGAGTGATCTTGTATTTTCCATATTCTATTCTCCTTCCCGCTTAATTCTGCTTGCTTTCAGCAAGTTCTTTCTCTCTGATAGCTGTCATAATTCTGGCAATATCCTTCTTTGTTTCAACTATCTTCTGAGGATTATCAAGCTGATTGATTGCATGCTGGAAGCGGAGATGTAAGAGTGCATCCTTCTTTTCGCGAAGTTGTGCATTAAGCTCTTCGGTAGTCTTTTCTCTTATGTCATTAATCTTCATTCTGCTACCTCCTCAGCTTCTTTTTTGATGAATTTACACTTGATGGGGAGCTTGTGACTTGCAAGTCTCATAGCTTCCTTAGCCATTTCTTCAGAAATACCATCCATCTCGAAGAGTATTCTTCCGGGCTTAACAACTGCTACCCAGTACTCGGGTGAACCTTTACCGGAACCCATTCGAGTTTCAGCAGGCTTTTCTGTAACAGGCTTATCGGGGAATATCTTGATCCATACATTACCGCCACGCTTTGTATAACGAGTCATCGCAATACGGGCTGCCTCAATCTGGTTTGAGGTGATCCATGCGGGCTCTTCAGCTACAAGACCGAACTGTCCGTATGCAAGTGTGTTACCACGGTATGCACGTCCCTTAAGTCTTCCGCGCTGCTGGCGTCTGTATTTTACTCTCTTAGGCATTAACATTTCGTTTTCCTCCTTCTCTGGAAGGACGCTCTCTGCGGCGAGGAGCTACTTCTCTTGCTTCTCTCTTTACAGATGCGTTGAGAACTTCGCCCTTGTAGATCCATACCTTGATACCGATCTTACCGTATGTGGTGTTTGCTTCTGCAAAACCGTAGTCGATGTCGGCACGGATGGTCTGAAGGGGAATTGTACCTTCGTGATAGTGCTCTGTACGAGCGATTTCAGCGCCTGCAAGTCTGCCTGAAGCGGCAATCTTGATACCCTTAGCGCCAAGCTTCATTGTTCTGCCAATACACTGCTTCATTGCTCTTCTGAAAGCAATTCTGCGCTCAAGCTGAGAAGCGATGTTCTCTGCAACGAGCTGTGCATTGAGGTCGGGGTTCTTAACTTCGTTTACGTTTACTGAAACGGGTTTGCCAAGGAAGGCTTCAATATCCTGTCTGAGCTTTTCAATCTCAGCGCCGCCCTTACCGATTACCATACCGGGCTTAGCACAGTGAATGAGAACCTTAACTCTTGAGCTGTCTCTTTCGATTTCAATCTTGGGTACTCCTGCGAGCTGGAGCTTGTTCTTGAGATACTTTCTAAGCTCGTAATCTGAAACAATTGTATCACCGATGCTCTTTCTGTCAAAGAACCATCTTGAATCCCAGTCCTTAATTACGCCGACACGGAGTCCGTGAGGATTAACTTTCTGTCCCATAAAACTGATTCAACCTCCCTTTCTTTAGTTTCTCTCTTTTACCGCGAGGGTAATGTGAGATGTTCTCTTCAAAATACGGTCTGCTCTGCCCTTTGCTCTCGGCATGATTCTCTTAAGTGTTCTGCCGGGTGTAGCGAAGCACTCAGCCACATAAAGCTTATCAGCGCTCATGTGGAAGTTTGTCTCAGCATTTGCAACCGCTTCGTTTAATAACTTTGTAATATAAGGTGCCGCTGCCTTAGGTGTATTCTTGAGAATACCGAGGGCGAGCTGTGCATCTTTGCCTCTTATAAGGTCAAGTACTATCATGACTTTTCTGGTGCTGATACGCACGTCACGACGGTATACCTTAGACACTGCTTGTTCTGCCATGCAGATCCTCCTTTCGCGGTCAAAGCTTGTTACCGCGTCTTACTATTATTAGTTATTTGATGTTTTAGATCCTGAGTGACCCTTAAAGGTTCTTGTCAGGGCAAATTCACCAAGTTTGTGACCTACCATATCTTCGGTAACATATACGGGAACATGCTTTCTTCCGTCATAAACCGCTATCGTATGTCCTACGAACTCGGGGAATATTGTTGAGGCGCGTGACCAAGTCTTTATAACCTTCTTTTCGCCTGCCTTGTTCATTGCTTCGATTCTGTCATAGAGAACCTGTTGAACAAAAGGGCCTTTCTTTACGCTTCTACTCATTATTGTTTCCTCCTTTCGATAACAGCTTATTTGTCGTTTCTGCGTTTAACTATGAACTTATTAGTGCGAGCCTTCTTGTTACGTGTCTTGTAACCAAGTGCGGGCTTGCCCCAAGGAGTTACAGGGCCGGGACGACCGATGGGCGAACGTCCTTCACCACCACCGTGAGGGTGGTCAACGGGGTTCATTACAGAACCTCTTACTGTAGGACGGATACCCAGGTGACGAGTCTTACCTGCCTTACCGCGCTTAACGTTCTCAGCTTCAACATTGCCTATCTGACCGATAGTAGCCTTACAGTCCATGCGGATGTATCTAACTTCGCCTGAGGGAAGTCTTACCTGAGCCATATCGCCTTCCTTAGCCATAAGCTGTGCAGCACTTCCTGCAGTTCTTACGAGCTGTGCGCCCTTGCCGGGGTAAATTTCAATGTTGTGGATGAATGTACCAACGGGGATGTTGGCAATGGGGAGTGTGTTACCGGGCTTGATATCAGCATCGGGTGAAGAAACGATAACGTCTCCTACCTTGATACCAACGGGAGCGATAACATACGCCTTTGTTCCGTCCTCATGCTGAATGAGAGCGATGTAGGGGTTTCTGTTGGGGTCGTACTCGATTGCGAGAACAGTTGCAGGTGTTGCATTCTGTCTCTTGAAATCGATGATTCTGTATTTCTTCTTGTTTCCGCCGCCTCTGTGACGAACTGTGATTCTACCGAGGTTGTTACGTCCGGCATTCTTCTTAAGTTCTACAATAAGGCTCTTCTCAGGTGTCTTCTTTGTTACTTCCTCAAATGTAGGAACAGACATCTGTCTTCTACCGGGAGTTGTGGGTTTGTAAACTCTTGTAGCCATTTTTTCACTCCTCCTTCGATTACATCATACCGTCGAAGAACTCGATGGTCTTGGAATCAGCTGTAAGTGTTACAACAGCCTTCTTCCATGAGCTTGTCTTGCCCATGTGTACGCCGAGTCTCTTGGGTTTTCCGTTTATTCTGCTTGTGTTAACATCGAGAACCTTAACGCCCTTGAATATCTCTTCAATTGCCTTCTTTATCTCGACTTTATTTGCGGTCTTGGCAACCTCGAAGGTGTACTTCTTGTCTGCAAGGCCCTGCATGCTGGCTTCTGTGATAATCGGTCTTATGATAATATCGCAGGATGTTTTCATTTCGCATATACCTCCTCGATTATTTCAATTGCCGGTTTAGCTATAACCAAACTGCCGCTGTTAAGAATGTCATAAACATTCAGGTTGTTGGCAAGTGTTGTCTTAACGCCGGGAATATTTGCAAAAGACTTAACAATCATCTTGTCGTTTTCGGGAAGCACTACAAGAGCCTTCTTGTCTGCACCGATTGCCGCAAGCATATTTACCATTGTCTTAGTCTTGAATTCGCTTGTTGCGATTGAGTCAACTACCTTGATTTCCTCAGCTGCACACTTAGCTGAAAGTGCACTCTGAAGAGCGATAGCACGAACCTTCTTGTTGAGAGAAAGCTTATAAGTTCTGGGCTTGGGACCGAGAGCCACACCGCCGTGTGTCCACTGAGGTGAACGGGTTGAACCCTGACGCGCTCTGCCTGTACCCTTCTGTCTCCAAGGCTTGATACCGCCGCCGGAAACCTCTGCTCTTGTAAGAGTTGACTGTGTGCCCTGTCTCTGATTTGAGAGATATGCACGAACTGCCATGTGAAGAACAGACTCGTTTACTTCAGCTCCGAAAAGCTTTTCGCAAAGTTCTACGCTGCCTGCTTCTTTACCTGTCATATCATATACTTTTACGCTTGGCATTGTTTTTCCTCCTTCCTACAAGTTACGCCTTAACGGAGTCACGGATGAACACGATACCGCCGCGAGCACCGGGAATAGCACCCTTAACAGCGATTATGTTCTTTTCTGTGTCAACCTTAACGACGTCGAGGTTCAGTATTGTAACCTGCTCGTTACCCCACTGACCTGCCATTTTTTTATTCTTGAAGATTCTCGCAGGATCGATAACACCCATAGAACCGGACTGACGGTGAATCGGACCGATACCGTGTGTCTGACCGAGCATGCTGAGATTCCAACGCTTAATAGCACCTGTGTAACCGTGACCCTTTGATGTACCTGTTACATCAATCTTGTCACCTGCTGCAAATATATCAGCCTTGATTTCGTCGCCTACATTGTAGTTAGCCGCATCTTCGAGTCTGAACTCCTTAAGATGACGCTTGAGAGTGATGTTAGCCTTCTTGAAGTGACCCTTAACAGGCTGAGTTACCTTTCTTTCAGCAATCTCTTCAAAACCGAGCTGAACTGCATCATATCCATCAGTTTCAGCAGTCTTCTTCTGTACTACGGGACAGGGACCTGCTTCGATGATGGTTACGGGAATTACTTCACCGCTTTCGAGGAAGATCTGTGTCATGCCGATCTTCTTACCGATAATACCTTTTTTCATTTTTTCCTCCTAATTATTGGTTGAGCATTCCGCCCAACATGACTAGTTTTGTTTGCCTTAATTAAAATACCTTAAGTTCGATTTCAACGCCGGCGGGAAGTTCAAGACTTGTGAGTGCCTCAACAGCGGCCTTTGACGGCTTGATAACGTCAATAAGTCTCTTGTGAGTACGCATCTCAAACTGCTCACGGGAATCCTTGTACTTGTGTACAGCACGAAGAATTGTTACCACTTCCTTTTCGGTGGGCAACGGAATGGGACCTGAAACCTGAGCGCCAAAACGCTTTGCAGTCTCTACAATCTTTTCCGCTGACTGATCGATGAGTGTGTGGTCGTAAGCCTTAAGTCTTACACGAATCTTTTCGTTTGCCATGATTTTGCCTCCTTAAAAAATTGTTGGTTTTTTGGGAGCAGAAACTTAACACCGCCCCGGGTGTTTCATCAACACCCTTTACAAAAGGATTTTGAAGAAGCTCCAAAATCCACAGGCGCACCTCACCCATTGGAAAGTGAGGTCCCGACCTCGCCGCAACTCGGCATGCTGCCACTATATAATATAATGGAAGAAAACCTAACGAAATCGGATTATGTCAGTTGTACTGTCGCCCGTTTGTCGGACATACTCTGCGGAAATTCCCTACCTCACGGTAGCAACCTCCCGCTTCTTCGCATATCAAGCTCTGATAGTATAATATATATTGTAAATTTTTGCAACCAATTACCCGAATTATTTACAAAATGTTCACAAATATTTTTGCACTTTCAATGCCAACGCATGCATTATATCACTTTTTAGTCTGTTTTGCAAGCGGTTTTTGGTTTTTCTATTGACAAAAAACATGAGTTAAGGTATAATTGATACGTTAATGAATTTCGGCTCTGCCGCGAAGAATACAAGGAGATTATTATAATGAAGAAAATCACGGTTTTATTACTCACAATTCTTGCACTTGCTGCTTTGGTTCTTACTTCTTGTTCCGCCAAAACTGTTACCGTTCGTGTACTCGACGGCGAAGGCACAGTCATCTGCGACGAAACAGTTGAACTCGGTGCTGAGAACCCCAACTCAATCGTAGGAGAGAATTTCTACGCCCTCGACTGTCTTGAAGCAGCTCTTACACAGGCAGGCATTGAGTATTATGTAAATAAGGAAGATTCCGAAGCGTTTGCAGTTACAAACATCGGTGATATCGCATCAGACAAAACCAATCAGTTCGTATACTACAGAAAAGACAATGCAAAGAGTGAATTTGTTGATAAGACAGGTCTTACCGCTCAGCATGACGAAATGGAAGGCGGAGAAATTCTGGAGTTCAGATACGAGTCGATTGCTACAGAGGAAGCTGCAAAGTAAAATACCACCAAATGACCGCTTCGGCGGTCATTTTTATATCTAAACTGTTGTAATTTTTGAAGTTATTTGATATAATAATAACAACTAACATATAGGAGAACATACATGAAATTTATAAGTGACAACAACCTTACAAAAAACGAATTATTGGATATAGCAAAGGCAAATCTTGCCGAGTGGCAGTCGAGAGCTGTCAAGTGCGACGGTGACAGCGAATACATCGCTTCTCTTGATAATGACGGCATCATCCGCAACTTCGCCAAGGTCATCGGCTTTGGCACAGCGGGACTTCGCGGAAAAATGCTTCCGGGAAGCGCAAACATGAACTGCGAGACCGTAGCCCTTGCTACCTATGCCCTTGCGCAAACCGTTCTCGAAGCAGGCGGTGCAGAAAACGGTGTAGTAATTGCCTGTGACAGCAGAAACAACTCCGAGCTTTATTCCGAGCTTTCTGCAGAAGTCCTTGCGGCGGCAGGCATTAAGGTATATATTTTCGATTCACTTCGCCCAACACCCGAGCTTTCATTTGCCATCAGACATCTGGGCTGTAAGGCAGGTATAAATGTTACTGCATCTCACAACACCAAGGAATATAACGGCTACAAGGTTTACTGGGAGGACGGCGCTCAGCTTCCGCCCGTTGAAGCAAAGAAGGTTGCCGACAAATTCCTTACCCTTGATTTCTGGAGCATTCCCAAGCTCGATTTCCATAAGGCTGTAGACGAAGGTAAGATTACCGTAATAGGCGAGGAGGTAGACAAGGTATATCTCGAAAATGTTCTTGCTCAATCTCCCTCCCCTGATATGATAAAGAACAACGCAGACAAAATCAAAATTCTGTACACTCCTCTTCACGGAGCAGGCTACAGACTGGCGCCCAAGGCTCTTGAAGCCGCCGGCTTTGAATGTGTAAAGACGGTAGCCAGTCAGGCTGTGCCGGACGGTAATTTCCCCACCGTAGAGCGTCCCAACCCACAGTTTATTGCGGCATTCAACGAAGCTATTGAAGTATCAGAGGGCTATGACGTAATAATCGCCACCGACCCCGATGCCGACAGAATGGGCATTGCTTTAAAAAACAAGGATGGAAAATTTGAGGCTCTTACAGGTAATCAAATCGCACTTGTGCTCATAAACTATATAATAAAAGCTAAAACTAATAACAATACCATGCCGAAAAATCCCGCCATGGTAAAATCCATAGTTTCCTCAAAGCTTGCATCGGTCATCTGTGAGAAAAACGGAATCACAATGTTTGATGTTTACACAGGCTTTAAATATATAGGAGAGAAGATAAAGGAATTTGAAGAGACAGGCTCTCACAGCTTCATATTCGGATTTGAAGAATCCTACGGATATCTTACAGGCACTTATGCAAGAGACAAGGACGGCATAGTAGCGGCTCTTCTTGCAGCAGAAGCGGCTCTTGATGCTAAGCTGGCAGGCAAGACACTGTTTGAGGTGCTTGACAGCATCTACGCCGAATACGGCTTCTGGGGCGAATACTGGGGCGAAGCTATTATTACAGCGCCCAATTTCGTTGAAGAAATGGCTGACATCATGAAAAGACTCAGGACACAGCCGCCTGCCGAAATTGCAGGCTTGAAGGTAGCAAAGATTGCCGATTATTCCACCTCAACTCTTCGCAACATCACAACAGGCGAAACAGAAGCTCTTCCCTTTGCACCGGAAAATGTGCTGACCTATATACTTGAAGACGAAAGCAGTATAACCGTCCGTCCGTCGGGCACAGAACCTAAAATTAAGCTTTATTACTTTATTTCATCCCACAACGAAGCAGAAAGCATTAAAAAGCTCAATGCCTTTAAGGAATTTTTCAATTTCTAAAAAGCTCTTGACTACAGAGCAAAAATAGTGTAATATATAGGTAGGCAAAACGATAAATTCAGGAGGACATAAAAATGGCAGAAAAGAACGAATTTGAAGCTGATATTCTCACTCTTACCGATGAAGACGGTGTTGAAAAAGATTTCGCTGTTATAGGCGATATGGAGCTTGACGGAAACAATTATCTTGCTCTCGTTCCCGATGATGAGGACGGAGATGAGTTTGTTATTCTTAAGCTTGCTGTTGACGAGGACGGAAACGAAATGCTTGTTACCATCGATGACGATGATGAGTTTGACAAGGTTGCCGATGCATTCGAGGATCAGCTCATGGAAGAATGTGACCATGACGGCTGTGACTGCGATTGCGACAACTGCGACAAGTAATTGATTATCACAGGGCTTTGCCCTGTACCCACCAAGAAACTTTTTGAAAAAAGTTTCTTGGAACTTCAAAAGCTTTTAATATGAATAATAATTATTCATCATCAAAATTTTTGGGATTCTTAAACCCTTTTTATAAAAAGGGTTTAAGCAGTTCAAGGCAGAGCCTTGTTACTAATCAATTTTATAACACAAAAGTTTCCTGCCCTTCTCGTGATATCTGTCATATAAACCCACAAATGATAAATGGATTCCCCTACTCAAAGCAGGTGCAGACCTCCCGTGCTGTCACGAACAGTTACGGACGTTGGGAGCAAAAATGCCAGAGAGCGGAAACCGCCCTTGCTAAAGCAGGGTTTTCATCTGCAGATACACGGCTCGCGCGGGAAAGGACGTAAAAAATCAGGAGTCTGACTTCGGTCAGACTCCTATCTTTTTATATAAAAGAAGGATGCTAAAAAGCATCCTTCCGTAATCTTATTCTTCGGGCTCTGCGCCAAAGTCGGCGGGTCTTGTTCCCCAACCGGCAGCTATCATATCTTCATCGGTAATTGTACTTCCAACCTTATATACTTCAACTGTTTCATAGTCGGTAGAAACTCTGATAAGTACATTAAAATTAAGAATATCTGTACCTGAGATAGAGCTGTTTGTAATATTCAAGGAAATTACATATCTGAAGTAATTATCAGACTTAATAACCTTATTAGAATTAGCAGTAGCGCTGTAAGAGTTTGAGATTGTAGCTACAGCAGCATCAAAGGCTTTATCCTTTGCATGTCTCTCCATAGCTGACTTGTTGCTCTTATAAATCTTTTCATCTTCTGCAGAGAGCTTACCGGGGTCAAGCTCTGCTGTTGGAAGTTTAAGAGTAACTCTCTGTGTCTTGTCCATCATTCTTGCAAGGATAGTAGCAACCGCATTTCTCTGAATATTATTGTCGGGAGCCACATTGTTCTTTTCATCAACGCCTGTAATGATACCTGCACGAACAAGCTTGTAAACAGCCGCCGCATAGGGAGCATCCATCTTTACATCGGGAATAAAGCCGTCGGCAACATTGTTAATCACAGGAAGAGCCTCATCGGGAAGAGCCTTAGCGAATATCTCAATGTATCCTGCTCTTGTAACCTTATCACCGTAATTGTAATCCTTGGAAATGATACCGTTGGTCTTGCAGTACTCAACATATGTGTCGTACCAGTTCTTCTCACCGTTTACAAGGGTAACCTTGCCTGTGGTGTAACGCTGGTTCATACAAGCAGCAAGCTTAATAGCCTCGGCATATGTCATATCGTCGCCGGGCTTGTATGTGTCAGCCGCGCCCTTGCCGTTGATAAGACCGAGCTCGTATGCCGTCTTAACACCGTCATAGTACCATTCGCCTTTGGGTACATCCTTAAAGGGAAGCTCTGCAGCCATTACCACCATTGCCTGAAGGCAAAGGAGCGCTGCCAGAATAAAACCAAATAACTTTTTCATTTTCGTCCTCCGTTTTTTAGGTTAAATTTGAACATTTTAATTATAACATATCAGTTTGTGTTTGTCAACGATTTATAACTCATTTTACTATCTGTGATGATAAAGCTTTTTAGTCTGATATTTCGGTTCACAGGTCAGGTTTATTCCAAGCTTTTGGAAAACGTTTTCGTCAACTCTTGACAAAATTACGGTAGAATGCGCTTCACAGTTTTTCAGCTTTGAGAGCTGCTCCATCGCAAGTGCGGCAGTTTTGTCCGTAACTGCACTGATAGACAGAGCTATCAGAATCTCATCAATGTGTAATCTTGGATTATGGTTTCCCAGCACGTTGGTTTTAAGCTCCTGTATAGGCTCAATTACAGTAGGTGAAATGAGGGTGACATCGTGCGAAATATTGGCAAGCGCCTTAAGCGCATTCAGTATAGCCGCGGCTGATGCTCCCAGCAATGACGAGGTCTTACCGTCAACAATACTTCCGTCGGGAAGCTCAATTGCAACGGCAGGTGCACCGGTTTCGTCGGCACGCTTGATTGCCACATCCACAATAGGTCTGGACTCCTTGGTTATGCCAAGCTTATTCATTATAAGCTCCAGACGTTTTACCTCCGACTCCTCGGACATTCCCTGTCTTACGGAGGAAAGAGCGCTGTAATAACGTCTGAGTATCTCCTGGCATGATGCCTCGCAGACAGCCTTATCGTCGAAAATACAGTTTCCGGCCATGTTTACACCCATGTCAGTGGGACTCTTATAGGGAGACACTCCGAGTATCCTCTCCAGCATCGCATTGAGCACGGGGAAAATTTCTATATCCCTGTTGTAATTTACGGTAGTTTCGCCGTAAGCTTCAAGATGGAAGGGGTCTATCATATTCATATCGTTAAGGTCGGCAGTTGCCGCCTCGTATGCAAGATTAACAGGGTGGCTGAGAGGAAGATTCCATACGGGGAAGGTCTCAAATTTAGCATAACCCGACCTGATACCTCGTTTATGGTCATGGTAAAGCTGTGAAAGACAGGTAGCCATTTTTCCGCTTCCCGGTCCGGGTGCGGTAACCACAACAAGGGAACGCTCGGTTTCTATATAATCATTCATACCAAAGCCGTTGTCACTGACAATAAGGGGTATATCAGAGGGGTAATCGGGAATGATGTAGTGTCTGTAGGACTTAATCCCCAAAGAGGCAAGCCTCTTTTCAAAAGCGCAGGCGGCAGGCTGTGAATTAAAATGAGTAATAACCACACTGCCCACATAGAGTCCTATTCCTCGGAAGGCGTCAATAAGACGGAGAGCATCAAGGTCATATGTTATGCCAAGGTCTCCCCTTCTTTTGTTCTTTTCAATTGCATCTGCACTGATGACGATAACTATTTCCGCACTGTCCTTAAGCTCAAGGAGCATCTTAACCTTGCTGTCGGGCTTAAATCCCGGAAGTACACGGGATGCATGAAAATCGTCAAAAAGCTTTCCTCCGAATTCAAGATAAAGCTTTCCTCCGAAAAGGTCAATACGGTCTCTTATCTTCTGAGACTGCATAGCAATATACTTATCGTTGTCAAATCCTATTTTATGCATAACTCCTCCAAAATCAAAAGCATCTCCCGTTGGGAGACGCTCAGATTACCTTACATGGTGCCCTATTTACTATATCACTTTTAAGTAAAAAAAGCAATATGTAAAATGGTACAAATTTAGTAAAGTTTTTTCGACACTTTTTAATATGTGCTAAAGAGTCTGTAAACAGTCAGAACGGACTGCTCCTTGGTGTAGAAGCCCTTGGGGTCAAATTTGTTGTTTTCTACTCCGCCCATTACTCTGGTTCCCTGACGGCTGACCGAGGCAGAAACAAAGTCAATAGCGGATGCGCTCCATGAGGGGAAGGTCTTTGCATCTGCAAAGCTTATCTTAGTGTCGTTGGGCTCTGTCACTCCCAACACCTTCGCCGTACGCTGAAGCATAACTGCCGCCTCCTGACGGGTAATATCCCCCAGCGGGTCAAAGATACCATCGCCCTTGCCGTTTACAATGCCCAATGCGTTTGCCGCAAGGGTATTATACTCTGTGGTATCTATGAAAAACTCATAGTTCAACACAAGGTTCTTCTCTTTTAAAACAGCCTCTATAGTTTTTCCCGTCTTTATTGTTATAAAATTCATTACAAGATTGCAAAACTCTTCACGGGATATTCTGTTTTTCAGGGTTGTAAGAAGTTCATTTGTAACCAGTCCATTGCTGTAAGCAGCTATGACCTCATCAATAGCCCAAGAGGATGCCCCGCTTTTTCCGAACACATTGGGACGGTCAAGTACCTTGTGTGTAGCTGCAAGCATGTAAGGCTGTATATCAAAATAGCGGTATGCTACGGGCAAATTCTTTTCTTTTTTGCCGTTATAGAACATATTTTTACAGTCCCAAGTGGGGTCCATTGTTATCCACTTGCCGTCTATATATGCCTCTACCCACATATGATTTGCTACATTTGAATCATTTACCTGATACCAGAACACAGGGGCATCTGCACCCAGCGAATAGCCCTTTACAGTAATTGCGGGAATGCCTGCCGCATTCAGCATTGAATGTGCAAGGTTTGCAAAGCCTTCGCATACACTGACACGGCTGGTAAGAACCTCAATAGGTGTAAGAGATGTTGTCGCTTTCTGATCCAGCGCATAATCCTTATCATAATAAACGTTGTCAGCTATCCAACGGTGTATTGCCTCAGCTTTCTCGTAATTATCGGTCAAGCCTTCCGTTACACTGGCGGTAACCAGCTTAACTGCATCGGGCTGACTCTTTTTGAGCTGGGAATTCACCTCTATCCATCCTGACATCCACTGGCTGTTGTTGTCATAAATCTCGTCATTCACAACAAAATACCACTTGCCGTCAGCCTTTTCGAGAACTATGTCCTCTCTTTCCACGGAAAACACTGTGTAAAAATCAGCAGTAAGCTTAGGACCTACATATAACCCCAATGTAGTCCTTTCGGTTTTTTCGGAAGGGAGCTTTATGGTTGTGGAAAAGCCAACATCGGGAGATATGCTCGTTGCGTAATTTGCATCGGTGATAATCAAAAGATAATTCATATCCTCATGCTGAATTTTACCCGAAATATTAATTCCTTGCTCGGTGATTTTCAGTGAAAAACCGGTATCACCGCCCGATGTAACCAACTCGGTTACCCGTTTTGCCGATGCGGTAACAGTTACCACAAGCATCAGACACAATACCAATAAAACCTTAAAAATTTTCTTTTTCATGCTCTATCCTTTCCAATGGACTAAAACGCCCAGTTTCCGTTCTCGAATATTAAGACGGAGCCTCCGTCTCTTTTGTTCCCGACGATTTTCAAATCGGGAGTTCCTATCATAAAATCCTCGTGTACCATTGAGTCATTAATACCTCGCTTGTGGCATTCCTCAAGAGTAAGCTTGTCATATCCCAGAAGTGTATTTGTAAAGCCTGCGCCCAGTGCAAGATGGCAGGCAGCATTTTCGTCAAAAAGCGTATTGTAAAAAGTAAGCTCAGACTTGCGTATAGGTGAATCGTAAGGAACAAGAGCACATTCGCCAAGATAAGCCGACCCCTCATCCATAGAGATAAGCTGATTGAGAAGCTCTTCGTTTTTCTCGGCGTGGGCTTCAACTGCCCTTCCCTTTTCAAAACGTATATAAAAATTTTCTATAAGCTGTCCGTTATAGGAAAGAGGTCTGGTGGAATATACAATTCCGTCGGCTCTTGACCTGTCGGGCGAGATGAACACCTCTTCGCTGGGAATGTTTGCATTAAAGCCCCTGCCCTGAATTGTATCCTCGCAACCGCCCATAAACACTGTACCGTCTATCAGCCCCACATTAAGAGATGTGCCGTTTGATGCCGAATACTCAAGGCTGTCAAGTCCGAGAGAATTAAGATAATCGCACTTTGCACGGATATTTGCATTATGCTCCTCCCACGCCTTTATGGGGTCACGCCCGTCGGCACGTGAAGTATAGAGTATAGCCTCCCAAAGCTTTTCCACTGCCTTCTTCGGAGATAAATCGGGGAACATCTTCTTTGCCCAAGCAACTCCGGGCACTGCTGCAATGCACCACTGATACCTGTTGTCCATTCTGTCTCGGTAAGGCTTAAACACCTTGAAGCGAGCCTGTGATGCCTTGGCGTACTTTTCACCGTCAATCCCGTCAAGTCCGTCGGGGTCCTCGGAGATAAGATATATCATACAAGGGAGCTTGTTGCATCTGTATTCAAATTTCTCCTCCTCCCACTTTTCAACAGTGGAAAGAGTTTCAAGAGAGCGGTGCAGCTGATGAAGCTTTGTCAGTCTTTGCACATCCCACTCTACTTCTACCTTGCGTGCGCCTGCCTTGTAACATTCCTCTACTACTGTCATTACAAAATCAGGCTGGTCAAGGTCGGCACGGATAATCACATCCTGCCCCTTTTCTATATTGATTCCCGACTTAACAATAAGACGGGCATAATTTTTCAAAACACTCTTTTTCATAGCAACACCTCCACACAATAATAATAACATACTTTTAATATTTTTGCAATAGAATTGTTTACCAAAAAAAGAAAAATTTACACACCTTAAAAACAAGGTGTGTAAATTTAAATACATTTTATTCAGCAACGTCTGCCTTGTGTTCCTCTATTATCTTCTGTGCGATATTGCCGGGTACCTCGGCGTAACGCTCAACGGTATACTCAAATGTAGCACGTCCCTGAGTGATAGCACGAAGCTGTACCGCATAGTTGGACATTTCAGACTTGGGAACCTCTCCCTGAATTATGCTGACGCCCTTCTTTTCCTCGCTCTGGTCTGTACCGAGTACCTTGCCTCGACGCTTTGTCATATCTCCTATAACATCGCCCATAAGGTCATCGGGAACCTCTACCGTAAGTGTTCCGAGGGGTTCAAGAATAACGGGATTTGCGTTCTTGAGTCCCTCCTTATAAGCCAAGTGAGCCGCAAGCTTGAACGCCATTTCCGAGGAGTCTACATCGTGGTACGAGCCGTCATACAGGTTAGCCTTAAGGTTAACTACAGGGAAGCCTGCAAGAACGCCCTTTTCCATAGCCTCAAGGAGTCCCTTTTCAACTGCGGGATGGAAGTTCTTGGGAACCGAGCCGCCAAAGATGGATTCTGTAAAGGTAAGTCCCTCTGCCTCGCCGGGAGCGAATTCAATCTTAACGTGGCCGTACTGACCGTGACCGCCCGACTGCTTCTTGTGTTTACCTTCAGCCTGAACGCTCTTCTTGATAGTCTCACGGTATGCAATCTTTTCGGGAGAAAGCTTAACGGAGGTACCGAAGCGTGTCTTAAGCTTGGAGGAAAGAACATCAAGATGTACATCGCCGAGACCTGAAATAATCATCTGCTTTGTTTCGGCGTTATTTACATAATTAAGGCTCAAATCTTCTTCAAGAAGCTTGGAGATGCCCTGTGAAATCTTATCCTCGTCACCCTTTGCAAGAGGCTCGATAGCCATGGAATAGTAGGGCTTGGGGAAGCTTATCTTGCGGTAGGTTATGTCACCGGATACCGAAAGAGTATCATTTGTATTTGCAAAAGTAAGCTTTGTGGTAAGACCTATGTCACCGCAGACCATTTCGTCCACTTCGGTCTGCTTCTTGCCCTTTGCACAGTAGATACGGGCAATCTTTTCTTCCTGACCGTTATGTGAATTCTTCAGAACCTGATCCTTTTTAAGAGAACCGTTCATAACCTTGAAGAAGCTCATTTTACCTACAAACGGGTCGGCAACGGTCTTGAAGATAAACAAAGCGGTCTCGCCCTCGGGATTGATTTCGATGTCCTCGCCGTCCTCATTTACCTCATGAGTTCTGGATACAGGGCTGGTAAAGGATTTTGATACCTTGTGAAGGAAATAGTCAATACCGTCAAGAGTAACAGCCGAGCCCGAGAATACAGGCACGATAGTTCCTATCTTAAGTCCTGCCTGAAGAGCATCTGTTATCTCATCATCGGTGAAGGGGATGTCATCAAAATACTTGAGCATAAGCTCGTCACTTGTCTGTGCAAGAGCTTCAAAGAGCATTGCTCTGTACTCCAAAATCCAATCCGCATTGGTGTCGGGAACGGGAATTTCCTCAGCAACACCGTTTGTGTACTTATATGCCTTTACCGAAATGATATCAACATAGCCTACGGTCTTATGATTCTCAAAAAGAGGTACATAAAGGGGGCATATTACATTGCCGAAAAGCTCCTTGAGCTTATTAAGTATCGCTGTGAAGTTGATATTTTCTTCATCCATTCGGTTTATGAAAAATGCCTTTGCTACGCCTGCATCGGTAGCCTTCTGCCATGCCAGCTCAGCGCCTACCTCAATGCCCGATTTTGCATCAATAACTATAACAGCATTTCTTACAACACGAAGTGCCTGCTCAACCTCGGCACTGAAATCAAGATAACCGGGTGTATCTATAAAATTAATTTTCTTGTTATCGTAAAATATAGGTGCAACGGCTGCCGAAATCGACATTTCACGCTTTATTTCTTCAGGGTCAAAGTCACATACGGTATTTCCATCAGCGGTCTTTCCCAATCTGTCGGTATCTTTTGCATAGTAAAGCAATGCTTCTGCTAAAGATGTCTTTCCGCTTCCACCGTGTCCCAGCAGACATACGTTTCTGATTTGTCTTGATAAAATATTAGCCATTGTACTTTTCCTCCTGTTGTATTTGGAATAAAATTATTTATTATTTACATATATCGAATCGGATACAAGTAAATTACTGTTGTTATTATACAATATTTCCCCTCCATATTCAATAGAATTTCAATCTTTTCTCTTCGGTCAAACGCCAAAATTAAAGCCTTGCTTTTGTGCACATCACACAAAAGCAAGGCAAAAACCACATATTTTTTGTAAACTATTACTCTTTGTTCGACATTGAGGACATCTTACGTTGGGCAAGAACCAGTCCGTAGTATATGCCCTCTTTCTTCATAAGCTCCTCGTGAGTACCGCATTCTGCAATTCTGCCCTTATCAAGAACAATGAGTCTTGTGGCGTTTCTCAGAGTGGAAAGACGGTGAGCAATGGCAAAGGTAGTCCTGTCCTTGACAAGGGAAGCAATGGAATCCTGTATAAGCCTCTCTGTCTCGGTATCAAGTGCCGAGGTCGCCTCGTCAAGAATGAGGATGCGGGGGTTTCGGAGTATGGCACGTGCTATTGCAATACGCTGTCTTTCTCCGCCCGACAGTGTGTGGCCTCTCTCGCCCACCTTGGTATTGTAGCCGTCGGACAGCTTCATGATAAACTTGTGAGCGCCTGCCATCTTTGCCGCCCTGATTATATCCTCTCTCGATGCCGTCGGGTCGGCGTATGACAGGTTATCGTATACAGTGCCCGAAAAAAGGAAGGTCTCCTGCAGCACTACGCCTATCTGAGAGCGGAGTGAATGCTGAGAAATGTCCTTTATGTTTATTCCGTCAACAAGTATCTCGCCGTCCCTCACATCGTAAAGACGCATTATGAGATTGATAAGAGTACTCTTGCCAACTCCCGAGCGTCCCACAATTCCTATCATTTCACCCTTTTTTACGCTGAAAGAAATCTGTCTGAGTACGTCCTCGGAATCCTCATAGCCGAAGCTTACGTTTTTAAACTCGATGTCTCCGTGAATTTCTGTTTCCCTTGCATCCGCCCTATCCTTGACATCTATTTCCTCGTCAACTATCTCAAATATTTTGCGGGTGGAGGTTATCATCTGGACAAGCTGACGGGGCATACGTGAAAGCCAGTCAAATGCAGTGTATATCTGACCTGTAAAGAAGGTGAACATTGTCATATCGCCGAGGGTCATTGTATGACCGAGTATCTTATTGCCCACATATGCAAGCACAATATAGTTTCCGATGCCTACAAGATAGGTCATATAAGGCACAATCATCGCCCATGTAATTTCGTTTCTCTCCGAAATATCAGCAACCTTCTTTATTACCTCATCATAACGCTTTATCTCCTTTTTCTCCATTCCGAACACCTTTACGACACGTATGCCCTGAAAAACATCGTGAAGCACCGTGTTGGACTGGGATTCCATGTACCATTGTCTGTGATAAAGCTTATGTGTATACCTCCACACCTTGCGTACCGCAATCATTATTACGGGGGCAGGCACAAGAACAAGGAGAGCAAGCTTCCAATCGTAAAAGAACATCGCCGTTCCGACAATCAGTATTATCAGTCCGTTTTCAACAAACTGGGGAAGGCTTGACACAAAGAAATTTGAAATGACACCCGTATCGCCCGTCACTCTGTGTATCAGCTCTCCTGCCGTTCTTTTTGATATGGCGGATACAGACAGTGCCTGAATTTTTCCGAACAGCATTGAACGGAGCTTTTTCATAAGGCGCATATTTACATAAGACAGCATATTCGACCTGACAATTTCTATCACCTTGTAAAGCACCGACAAAAGAAATATGCAAAGACAAATTATAACAAGCCCCAAAAGAAGGTTTTCCTTGGGCTCGGTAACGGTTATGTACTCGTCAACCATCTTCTTTTGAAGCACGGGATTGAGCACCTTTACAAAGCTGAGCAGTCCGAAAAAGGCAAAGGAAAAGGCAAGAAGCGGTATATCCTTTTTCACCATTGAGAAAAGCCTTTTGAACATAGACTTTGTCTTTACACAGTGACTGCATACCGTCTTTCCCTTCTCAAAGGGTCTGTGACATTTCGGACACACTTTTCGGTCTTGCTCAAATACCACCTTGAAATCGGGATTGTCTCGGTTGTCAAGCATGGCATTGAGTGAGCGTGCGGCATCAATAATCACGGCAGCAAGTGTCATATCTCCTCTGCACAGCTCTACAGTGTCCTTTTCGCCAATGGCTTCAAGGCTGACAGAGCCTACATTTCGCCGTGCAATAAATTCGGTATAATCCTCTATTCTGAAGCGCTCAACAACAGCAGGTGATTTTTCCTCGCCGTCGGGAGACTCAAGCGCCCTGAATATCCATTCCCTTGTCACGGCAACAGCGCCGCAACGGTCTCGGTTTTCCGAATCAAGATTGAAATTAAATTTGAAAAGTATCTCGGTATCGGTGCTTTTTTCAACCGTTTCACGCATAAGTCTGCGTCGGCTGTCACTCCTTGCCGATATTTCCTTTCTGAGCTTTTTAAGTCTACTCATAAGTATAACTCTATCCTTCTGAAGCTGTTTTTGTCGAGGGCTGAAAGGCTCTCAATTTCATAGCGGTTTGCATCCTCGTCAACAATTATTGCACGGTCATCACCTATTCTGATAATACTCTTGAAGGTATCCTTCAAGGTCATTATTCTCATTCCCTGCTCGGTCACAACCGTCCAGACCGAATTGCCAAACCTTTCATCAACAGCAGTAATCTTCACTATTTTTGCGCTGAAATACTTTCTTTCAAGCTCATGTCTCAGCTTATTTGCCGTATCGATGTCAAAATCCGTCAGCGCTTTTATAATGCCCTGCTCATTTCCTTCGCCGTCGGTTACCGAAATATATTCCTCGGGTAAATCATGAGGAAACACACGGCTGAGATGCACCCTCTCAAAATCCCCTGTATTATCGAATTTTGCAGTAACAAAGCCGTTGGGAGTGATGTCAAACTCTGTGTTTTCGGGAGTGAGATATTTCAGCTCCGCATTCTGATTGATAAGGCTTTTTTCCATATCCTGTCCTTTCTATTCCTCAACGCCTATAAGCTTCAAGGCATCAAGCTGCAGCTTGTAAAGCTTGTAATAATCGCCCTTTGCCTCAAGCAGCTCTCGGTGTGTTCCGCTCTCGGTCATTTTGCCGTCCTCAATAACTATAAGTCTGTCCGCATCTCTGAGAGTAGACAGGCGGTGGGCGATGATAATGGTAGTTTTGTCCTTTGTTATCTCTGTGATTGCCCTCTGGATGCGCTGCTCGGTAGCAGTGTCCATAGCGGCTGTGGCTTCGTCAAGTATAAGAATATCGGGGTTCTTTAATATAGCTCTGGCTATCGATACCCTCTGAAGCTCTCCGCCCGAAAGTCCCTTGTTTCCAAAGCCTATCTGTGTATTGTATCCGTCGGGATACTTTACAATAAAGTCATGTGCGCCCGATGCCTTTGCCGCCGCTATTACTTCCTCGTCGGTAGCTGTGGGTACAGCGTATCGAATATTGTCGGCAATCGAGCCTCTGAACATATATGTCTCCTGAGACACAATTGCTATCTTGTCTCGGATAAAGCTCATGGAAAGGTCCTTAACGTTGTGTCCGTCGATAAGAATTTCACCCTCCGTAACATCGTAAAGACGCATTATCAGGTTTACTATGGTGGATTTTCCCGCACCCGTATGGCCTACTATGCCGATTGTCTCACCTTTGTTCACCTTGAAGCTCACATTATCAATGACTCTGCGGTTTTTCTGATACTCAAAAGAAACGTTTCTGAATTCCACCTCGCCCTCAAAGGTATCGGGGGTAATGGGCTGCTCTCTGTCCTGCACCTCCGGCACAGCATCCATTATTTCAAACAGACGGTGTGCGGCATTCATGCACTCGGACAGCTGATTGGAAAACCTGTTGAAGAAATCAAGAGGTGCATATGCCATGGAAAGCATGGCAATGTATGTAACAAGAGTACCGTAGGTAAAGGCAAAGGAACCGTCAAGGGTTGAGCGTGCTACCATATAGCCGCCGAAAGCCCACGCCGCATATGTGCCTATCTCCAGGATTACAGAAATGGGATAAACTATCCAGTTAAACTTCAATGTTCCGTCATAGACAGAATCGGCATAATCATAGTTGCGCTTGTCAAATTTCTTTTGTTCAAGCTCCTCTCGTGAAAACGCCTTTACCACTCTGTTACCCGTAAGAATATCCGAAACAAAGGAGCTGAAATAACGGCGCTTAGAATAATCCCGAGCGTGTATCTTACGCCCCAGACGGTATACCGCACGGCGAAGAACAACGAATATGGGTATGGGTATCATTACTATGAGTGATACCTGCCAGTTCATCGCAAACAGCAAGATAATTACTGAAACAAACTGTATAATATTAGTTGTGAAATAAGGAAGCCCGTCAACAAAAAACCAATACAGCGAACGGGAGTCTTGATTTATCTGAGTCATCAAGCCGCCTGTCTGACGTGATGAAAAGAAGCTGAGCGAGTGCTTTTGAATAGATTCGAATATAGTCTTTTTCAGGTCATAGGTAACTCGTGCCGATATCTTAGCGGTGACGATGGAATGAATCATCATAAACACCGTTGACAAAAGCTTTGTGCCTGCAATTATGGCAATAGCCGCACCTATCTGTGCATAGAAGCGGTTTGTTTTGTCGCTGAGTACATTGTCGATAAAAAACGAGCCGCTCATATAGGGTGAAAGCAGTCCCAAAAGAGAGGAAAGCACCACCATGACAAATACAATCACCGTATATGCCCTGTACTTCATAAAAAACGGCAACAGCCTGACAATCAGCCTTTTGGCATCTTTGCCCTTCAGCTTTTTGAAAAGGCCATCCGAGCCGGGACCTCCGGGGCCGCCGGGACCACCCGGACCACCCGGACCGCCCGGTCCTCTCGGCGGACGTTTTCCTCCGTCCTCGGTATGCCGCGGATGCTCACCCGACAAATCCTCCTGAGTCACCTTATCATCCTCTGCCGCACGGCATATGACATATGCGCCGTCCTTGGCTGAATTTGAGAAATTAAAGATAAGTGTATCAAGCCCCGTTGCCTTTTCGGTTGCAACAGCTCTGCCACCAGATAACAGCTCCTCTACACGGAACTTTTCATAATCCTCAAGAGAATAAACTCTGAAGGAACGCTCGGCAATCTCCACATGGGTCTTTTTCATATCAAAAAGGCTGTGAGTCGTTCTTGGGAATATTCCGCCCAAAACCTCAAGCACTGCCATTTCCGAATCGGTAAGCACTACCCATGTGTCGCAAAACTCCAGATTTTCGCCCATGTCGGATTTATAGAACAAACGAACAGCCGATGACAAAATACCTTTCCTGCCAAAAATTTCCTCAATCTTCGGCGGAAGCTTCATCATCGGCTCGTGTGGGGGGGTATGTGTGTGTTTCATATAATCTCCTTACCCATTTCTCATAAGTACCTATATTTTAACACACAATTAACACTTGTCAAGAAAAAACACAATATGTTTACATTTTTACTTCAAAAGCTCGTCGGTAAGTCTGATTATTTCGGGAGCTATTTTATTGCGTTCCTTTTTCACCACATACTGATAGAGGGGGTACGCAAGTGCAATTGCCGCCATTCCCAAAAGTCCTATTGCAATTCCGGGGATGAACCAAAAGCCCTGCCATACCATTGCACAGCTCATTCCCGTACCCATAACAAGACAGCCTGCAATACCTGCCGCCAACGATGCGGCTGTCCCCTTGCGGTAAACCTCTGCATCAAGACGGCGCAGACGTTCCATTTTATCCTCCTCGGCAATATATTTTTTACGTATGTTTCGTATTTCCTCCTGCTGTTTTGCAGAATAGCTGTAATTGAACTTTTCCATGTTTATTTACCTTTAATTCTCTTTATTTCCTTACATGAATGCACTATCATATACACCGACATTGATATAACGGCAATGCTTACGCCTGCGCCCGTCAGTGCTATCATAAGATTCTGATTTGCCTTTGACATATCCTGTCCGAACTGTGAAAACATAGCCGTTTCCAGAGCAAGCATTGAAACAAGGGCGGATGACAGGGCAATAATCTTTGCAGTCATCATAACAGGACTGTTGTACTTGCGGTATTTAACCATATCGACAATAGCGTGAACTGTAATATAAAAGGTATATGCCGCCACAGCGTAAATGAGCACTCCGTGGTATTCAAAGCCCTTATCACGGTACATTATCATCAGCACAGCGCCCGACAGGGCAAAGTTGACTGTCAGCAGTACAGAGGCGCAAAGCACAGCTCTTTTCAGCTCGCCTATGTAATTTACTCCTATGGTATATTTCACAAGCATAAATCTCATAAGAGCAAGGGTTGCATAATACACTGCCAGCACTGTGAACCACATTGAGCGGTACAGAAGGTAGGATACTATGTTCAATACAACATACAAAAGGTTTACACTGAAAGAAGTGTACAGGGATACACGGGTGCGAAAAACCGCATCGTTGCGGTAAGAGTCAAACAGCTTCATGGTTTTCTCCTGATTCTCACCGTGAAGGTACTTCCCTTCCCGTAAACGCTCTCAACTTCGATATCACCCTTCATAATGTCAATAACCCGCTTGACAAGAGCAAGCCCCAAGCCGTTGCCCTGACACGAGCGTGAGGTGTCGCCCTGATAAAACTTTTCAAATATGTGTGCTCCCACATCTGCGCTCATGCCGCAGCCTGTATCAGACACCTTTATAACGGCATAATTGCCGTCGGCGGTAAGACTGACTCCTACCGTACCGCCGTCATCGGTAAATTTAAAGGCATTTGAAAAGAGATTGCTCCACACAAGCGACAAAAGCTCCGAGTCTGCATTTACAGTGACATTCTCGGCAATGTGAGTTTCTATCTCTATCCCCTTTTCCTCCCATACTTCTTCAAACTGCAAAAGACACTCACACAGCTGTTCTCCCAAATCGTATTCCGACATACTGGGAAATATTTGCTGATTTTCAAGCTTGTTCAGCTTGAGAATGTTTGTAATAAGGCTTGCAAGTCTGTGACAGGCTTGAGTTACAGCCCTTGCATACTCCACACGCTTTTTTTCGTCAAGGTCGGGCTGTTGGAGAATAGTGCCGTAGTTCTGCATTACGCTGAGAGGAGTTTTCAACTCATGTGATACATTGGCTATAAAATCGGTTCTGAGAGTCTCGACACTGCCCAGCTCCTCTGCCATTTTGTTAAAGCAGTCTGCCACCTTATTGAAGGAGTCATCACTGGCAAAGCCCGAGGTGTGCTTTACACGCACGGAAAAATCACCCTTCATTATCTTTTCGGCGGCATCGGTTATGCTCTTTACAGGTCTCTCAACAGTAATCCTTCGGCGGACTGCATCAAAAACCGTAATTAAAAGGCTGAGCAGTATTACATTCAAAAACGTCAGCTTTGCCGCCGCCGACAGATTTTCATCGTTGAGGGATATCCCCAGCGTGTCCGAAAGAGTTGACACAAAAAGCATTGTACAGCAGGTTATAACAAATGCAACAAACATAAAGAAAACAAGATAGTTATTCAGCCATTTAAAAATGCCTCTTATCCGCTTTTCTCTCTTCACTTTATCACCGCCTTATAGCCCAGACCGTGTACCGTCACTATTTCAAAGGAACTGCATTCGGTCAGCTTTGCACGGAGCTTGGTCATATACACATCCACCGTGCGGGGACCCGAAGCGGTATCCACATCCCAAAACTCATCCATAAGCTGAGAACGGGTAAAGGTCTTTTTGGGATATGACAGCAGCTTATAAAGTATGTTGAATTCCCTTGCTGTCAAGGTAATTTCTTCGTTTTTCCAATAGGCTGTATGCTCATCGGCATCCATAACAAAATCCCCCGCCTCAAGTCTGCGGCTTGATGCAATCTTTGCACGGCGCAACAGCGCCCCGATACGCAAGAACAGCTCGTCAAGGTCAATCGGCTTTACCATATAATCGTCAACGCCTATGCGGAACCCTCTTTGCTTTGATGTGATATCGTCACGGGCTGTTATAAACAGTATGGGAATTTCAGAGTTCTGCTCCCTGACAGTTCTTGCAAATTCAAAGCCGTCTGTATCGGGCATCATAATATCCGAAACAATCAGGTCGAAAAGCTTGGAGTACATGGCATCATATGCCTCGTCGGCATTCAAACAGCCCGTCGCCTCATATCCGCTCTGATTGAGAAAGGAGCATACACTTCTGTTAAGCTCTCTGTCATCCTCTAATACCAATATCTGAAACATAACCCCGCCTCCTGCAATGTTTTTGCCATTATAACATACAAATGTTAAAGTTTTGTTTACGTTTAAAGGAGATGTAAAAAAAGTCCAGACCACCAAAAAGCGGATAGCCTCCGCTGGCAATGCTCGCCTATCGTAGCTTTTTAATTAGCCCGGCATTGTAAAACGGCGAGGTTGATTTTGAGCAATTCCCCGGAAAACAAGGAAAAAAACTCAAAAATGAGTTTTCTTGAAAGAATTATATGCTTTTTGGCTATGAACAAACCTCGCCACTGACGTACACAAGTACGCCGACGGGCTTCGGTTTGTCCATTCCGGAGCATTTTTTCCAATCTCCTACGAGTTAAAGGGGTCGTAAAAAACTCTGCCGAGTTTATTTACAGCCCCTTTGTAAAAAATCACTTCACCGACTTTATGCGTGCCTCTGCCTTTCTCTTGTTCGCCTCGGCAATCTGTTCATCTCTCTTTGCCTGCATAACGTCCTTGCGTCTGTCGGGGTCGCCCATTGCCTTTGCTTCCTCCCACATCACCTTGGACTCCGCCTTCACTGCCGCAAGGTTGGCTTTATCAACCTCATGCTGCGCCTTTGCGTTGTCCTTCATATCCTGAAATGCTTTTTTAAAAAATTCTCCCATTGTTTTTCTCCTTTTAATCATTCATTATTTTTTCGCTGAGTCTGAGTATTCTGTCGGCAAATTTATTCTTTCTTGATGTAAGTATTGACTTATAAATCGGATAATTTACAAGTGCCATAAGAAGCCCTGCAACACCTATTACGATGCCTGTAATCATTGTTTCGTTAAGACCCAGTATTGCGCCGAGGTCGGTCATAACAAGACTCATTCCCATACCCATTACAAGTGCGCCAATACCGCCGAACACATAAGCAAATACGTTGGCAGGCTGCTTTACCTTTGCATCCAGCGCTCTGAGCTCGTCAAGCTGAGTGTGCTCCTTTTCCGTGTACTGTGTGCGTATCTTCTGCACAAGATATTCTTTGTCGTTTCTGTTCATGATTTTGTACCTCTTTCATTCATTTTGTGACATCATTATAGCTTCGGTTTGTTCAGGAATTGATTAAAAAATGTTAAAGAAATGTTATTTAAAGCATAGGCGCAAATATTCTTACAACCGAGCGCAAAGCCCTTTGCAGTATGCCTGTTTTAAGCATATCAGGCGTGACCTCTATGCTTTTTTCAAGTGTGTCGGTTATATCCTTTTTCAGTGCCGACAGCGAATTGCATTTATACATCCACACACCGTTTTCAAAGTGGTGGACAAGGCTTCTGTAGTCCAGATTCACCGTTCCTATCACGGCGTATTTATCATCGGATATATAGCTTTTTGCATGAATAAAGCCCGGCTTATATTCATATATACGCACTCCTGCCTCCATCAGCCTGTTATAAAAGCTTCTTGTTATGGAAAATACAAGCTTTTTATCGGGAATATGCGGTACGGTTATCCTCACATCCACACCCCTCAAAGCCGCATTCTCAATGCTTTGGCAAAGGTCATTGTCAATTACGAGGTAGGGGCTTGTCATATAAACATAGCCAACGGCGGAGTTCAGCATATTCTGTATAACACTTTTTGCCACCCTGTGACGGTACACGGGACGTGGTCCGTCGCCAAAGGGGATGAGATATCCGGGCTCGGATATTTCTGCGTGAGGGAAAAGCTCCGCTTTTATTTGGGGCAGTTTTTTTACATTTATTCCGAAATCAATAAGAAAAAGCTTTGTCAGCTCCCAAACCGCTTCCCCTTCGAGTCTTATGGCGGTATCCTTCCAATGTCCGAACCTTACCGTTTCGTTGATATATTCATCGGCAAGATTGACTCCGCCTGTATATCCAATCCTACCGTCAATGACAGTTATCTTTCTGTGGCTTCGGTTATTAAACTCGCTGTCGGCGTTTCCCTTCAGTCTTGAAAACGGCGCCGCCTCGATTCCGAAGGCTTTAAGCTGCCTGCAGTAATCGCCCGGCAGAGTTGACATACAGCCAACATCGTCATATAGCAGCTTTACGTCCAATCCATCGGCGGCTTTTCCCTTAAGCACCTCAAGCACCGAATTCCAGAATTTGCCTTCTTCAATGATAAAATACTCCATATATATGAAGCTTTCCGCGCGGTTCAGGTCGTCAAGAAGCTGTAAAAACATATCCTCTCCAAGAGGGAAATATGTCTGCCTTGTGTCGGTAAACAGATGCGCCTCTGCAATATTGCACAGCATTTTCGCCTGAGCCGCCGCTGTTATATCGTCCTTCTCAAGCTCTTCAAAAAGGGCGCTGTCATCCTTGGCGTATGCACGGTGCTTAATAGTATCAAGACGTTTTACATACTTTTTCTTGAGCACTCTTGAATAAAAGAGAAAATAAAGCATAAATCCTGCTATCGGAAGTATCATCACAAAAAGAAGCCACGGCACCTTATAATCGGGATTATCATCGGAAGCAATTATTTTTATAACGCAGGCTATCTGCGTCATCCAGCACAGAATATAGAAATACGGAACATAATAACACAGCGCTATTACCGTACCGATAATGGCTGCTACCTCAAAAACAGTGATAAGTATTGCTATGATATAACGGACAGGAATATAATTGTACTCCTTCTCCACCTCTGTATCGTTTACCTTGTAGCTTATTTTACGTTTCATAATATCCCCCCTGATTTTATATAAGATAACAAATTTGTGTTTGAGGTTTTTTACGAAATGTTAAAGAAATGTTATTTCGGAAATTTCTGTGAAAACCTTGTTTTTTTCTCTCAAATATGATAAACTGAAATGTATGAGAAAATTTCACTTAATATAAAGGAGATAAAAAGATGCTTAAGAAACTTGACACAAAAATTGCAAAAGGTCCTCTTACCCTCATCGTTATGGACGGTGTCGGATTAGGTAAGGAAAACGAAGGCAATGCAGTATACTCGGCACGCACACCCAATCTTGATATGCTGATGCAAAACTACCCTACCCTTTCACTGAAGGCTCACGGCACAGCCGTAGGTCTCCCCTCGGATGACGATATGGGCAACTCGGAGGTAGGCCACAACGCAATCGGTGCGGGACAGGTATATGCACAGGGTGCAAAACTTGTTTCCTCCTCCATCGAGTCGGGCAAGATATTTGCCTCGGAAACATGGCAGGCTCTTACCTCCAACTGTAAGACAAACGGCTCAACACTCCACTTCCTCGGACTTTTCTCCGACGGTAACGTTCACTCACACATCGACCACCTGAAGGCTCTTGTAGCACAGGCTAAGGCTGACGGTATTGCTAAGGTAAGAATTCACATTCTCCTTGACGGACGTGATGTGGGCGAGACCTCGGCTCTTGACTATGTTGTTCCCTTTGAGGAATTCCTCGCATCACTCAACGATGCCTCCTTTGATGCAAAAATCGCTTCGGGCGGAGGAAGAATGAACATCACCATGGACCGTTACGAGGCTAACTGGGACATGGTAAAGAGAGGCTGGGACATCCACGTTCTGGGCGAAGGCAGACAGTTTGAATGCGCAAAGTGCGCTATTGAGACCTACAGAGCAGAGGGGGGCTATGTTGACCAGGACCTTCCGGGCTTTGTAATTGCAGAAAACGGAACACCTGTGGGCACAATCAATGACAATGACAGCGTTGTGTTCTTCAACTTCAGAGGCGACCGCTCCATTGAGATATCCCGTGCATTCGAGGACGAGAGCTTTGACAAGTTTGACAGAGTACGCTTCCCCAAAACAGTTTACGCAGGTATGCTTGAATACGACGGCGACCTTCATATTCCGTCCAGATACCTTGTTTCTCCTCCTGAAATCACAGATACTCTCGGCGAGTACCTTGCCGCAGAGAAGGTTACTCAGCTTGCTCTTTCCGAGACTCAGAAATACGGACATGTAACATATTTCTGGAACGGAAACAAGTCGGGCAAGTATGACGAGGAGACCGAGACATATATTGAAATCCCCTCAGATGTTGTTCCATTTGAACAGAGACCCTGGATGAAGTGCGCCGAGATAACAGACACACTCATCGAGGCTATGGAAAGCGGAAAGTATGACTTTATCCGTGTAAACTTCCCCAACGGAGACATGGTAGGTCACACAGGAAGCCTTGAGGCTACAGTTGTTTCAATGGAGGCTCTTGACCTTTGTATCGGAAGAATTCTCAAGACTGCCGACAAGCTTGGCTCAACTGTTCTCTTTACAGCAGACCACGGCAACGCCGATGAATGTCTTGAAAAGGACAAGAAAACAGGCGGCTTTGCAATTGACAAGGAGACAGGACTCCCCAAGGCAAAGACAAGCCACACACTCAATCCCGTACCCTTCATTTTCTATGACAAGACAGGTGCTGACAAGTATGATGTAGTCGAAGGAAGCTGGGGACTTTCCAACATTGCGGCAACAGTAGTCAATCTTCTTGGCTACGAGGCTCCCGAAAAGTGGGACAGCTCAATGATAAAGGTAAAGGGTTAAACCATGACAAAGGCGTTCAAAAAAGAGCTTACCGCAATTGCGGTGCTCTTTGCCCTGCTCATAATAATCACGCTGATACCCGCCAAGGGAATTCTTGATGTAGTCTTACATCTTATCCCCTATTTTCTTGCAGGCTTTGAGATATTCAAAAAGCTCATAGAAAAATTCCAAAAAAAGCACATTTTGAGCGAACATCTGCCGATCACCTCGGTATCTGTGCTTTCGGTTGTAATAGGTGCATATTTTGAAGCCACCGCCGTACTTCTGCTGTACAGACTGGGACATGTCCTTCTGCTTTCGGCAAGAGGCAAGGCGAAGGAAGAAGCGGCGTACGGTAAGCTCAGACAGTCGGGTATCGAAAAATTTATCTCACTGACAGAAAAAGCACTTATACCCATGCTGTCGGCAATTGCCGTGATTGTATTTATTGCAGGCTTGATAATCAATGCTTCAGCATGGAGAGAGGCACTGTACCGCAGTATAATCTGTCTTGCGCTGGCGTACCCCTGTACCCTCACAGCGTCCATACCCTTAGCCTTCATTTGCACAATGTCAAAGGCGTCAAAAAACGGCATAATAATCAAAAGCTCACGCTATATTGAACGTCTTGCAAAATGCGCTACCGTGGTATTTGACAAAACAGGTACTCTTACAAACGGTGAATTCACCGTCAATTCGGTAAATCCCGAAAAGATAGACAGGCAACGCCTTCTGGAGCTTGTGTGCATTGCCGAATGCCGGTCCTCCCATCCCATAGCACAGTCCATCAGAAATGCAGTAGACTTTCCTGTAAATACATCGCTTGTGGAAAAGACCCAAGAACTGCCGGGACTCGGAATAATCGCATCAATGTCGGGCAAAATTCTTTCGGTGGGAAATGATAAGCTTATGAAAAAGCTCAACATTGAAACCATTGACCTTCCCCAAACCGAAGGAATTGTACTCCATGTTGCGGTAGGACAGACGTACCTCGGTAACATTGTTATAAGCGATGTTATCAAGGACGGTGCAGACAAGGCGCTCTACAGGCTTAAATCAGGCGGAGTAAAATCAATTGTTATGCTGACAAGCGACAAAATGGGCGCCGCCGCAAGAGTTGCGGACACGCTCCACGCAATTGATGAATTCCACCCCAATCTTGTCCTTGAGGACAAGGTGAAAATAGTGGGTGACATAATTTCAGAAAGTGCAGAAAACGAAGCACTTGCTTTTGTGGGAGACGGAGTAAACGATGCGCCGGTTCTCGAAAGTGCCGACATAGGCATCACCATGATTGCCGACACCGATGCCACAGATGTACTTATTACAGACGGCTCGGTTGAAAAAGTGCCGCTTGCCGTTAAGCTTTCAGACGCAACGATTCTTGCCATAAAGGAAAACATTATTGCCTCTCTTGCAATAAAGCTCATTTTACTTGTGCTGGGCATCGTGGGAATAACAGGTCTCACCTTCACTGTCTTTGCAGATACGGCAGTTATGCTTCTGACAGTGCTTAATTCCCTAAGACTGAATATGAAGTAATTTTTTCTCAGGGGGAGGGTGCTTTTTGCTAAAAAGCATTCCCTCGCAAAAAACAATAATATTGATTTAATGTAAGGGGCTGTAAAAAAACTCTGTTTGAGTTTTTTTACAGCCCCGACTTATAGAGGATAGAAAAAATGCTTCAGAATGGACAAACCGAAGCCCGTCGGCGTACTTGTGTACGTCAGTGGCGAGGTTTGTTCATAGCCAAAAACATATATTTTTTTCGAGTAAACTTGATTTTCAAGTTTTTACCTTAAAAAATTCGACTTTCAAACTGTTAAAGAGATTTTATTTGCCTCTTTTTCCTTGTCGTTTTTGGCGGTCTGGACTTTTTTTACATCCCCTTTTATTCTGTTGTGTAGTTATCAAAGTAGCCCTGAATGAATACAATGGGTGTTCCCTTGTCGCCCGAGCCTGAGGTCAAATCGCAAAGTGAACCGATAAGGTCTGTAAGGCGTCTGGGGGTTGTTCCCTCGCTTGCCATCTTACCTACAAGGTTGCCGTCCTTTGCCTTTATTTTGTCCTTAATAGCCTCCTTAAGAGCATCGCCCGAAAGACCTGCAAATTCATTGTCTGCAAGGTACTTAAGCTTAAGCTCGTTGGGTGTACCCTCAAGTCCGGGAGTATATGCAGGAGAAACAACGGGGTCCGCAAGCTCCCAAATCTTACCGACAGGGTCCTTGAAGGCGCCGTCTCCGTACACCATAACCTCAACGGTCTTGCCTGTTGCATCGTATATATTCTTCTGAATTGCATCAACCACAGGCTGACAGTCTCTGGGGAACAGCTTTACCTGGTCCTCTGTAGCCTTGTTTGAGCCGAGAAGTCCGTATTCCTTATTGTAGCCGCTTCCGTTGACAGGTGCATTGAGTATCTCGTCAAGACCGAACACACGCTCTGCCCCTGCAGCACGGAGAAGTCTCTTTGTACGCTGACGTGTATGGATATCGCAGTTGATAACATTCTTTGTATATTCAAGAACCGCTCTGGGGTCGTTAGCAAAGATTATTTCAGCCTCTGCACCGCACTCCTTAATAAGCCCCTCGTAGTATTCAACATAGTCAACGCCTGTGAAGGTGTGCTTCTCATAGCCGAAAAGCTCACGGTAACGCTTGAGGTCGAGGACGTCCTTGTAGGGGTCAATGCCCTTTTCATCAAGTGCATCAAGGCTGATAAGGTGATTTCCTACCTCGTCTGAAGGGTAAGAAAGCTGAAGAACTATCTTCTTTGCGCCCTTTGCAATACCTCTGAGACAGATTGCAAAACGGTTACGGCTGAGAATGGGAAGAATAACGCCCACTGTCTGACCGCCAAGCTTTGCTCTTACATCGTCGGCTATATTGTCAACAGATGCATAGTTACCCTGTGCACGTGCAACAATAGCCTCTGTCATCGCGATGATATCTCTGTTCTGTATCTCAAATCCCGCATCCTTGGATGCTTCGAGAACGGATTCGGTAACAATCTTTACAATATCGTCTCCGCTTTTAATTATAGGTGCGCGAACACCTCGTGAAACTGTGCCTATCGTACGGCTCATAGTTTTACCACTCCTCATTTTTAGCCGACTGTATGTCGGCATTCAAAATACATTATATTATATATCAAAAACCGTTTCTTGTAAAGGCTATTTACAAATTTTTTAATTATTTTTCATAAAAAGTGTTTTTAGTTCTTTTTAACAGGGCTTGGGCATTATCATAAAACACCTTTTCCTTGTCGCTGTCGGATATGAGAGCATCAAGTCCCACACCGCCCACATAAACCGCAGGATTGCAAACAGGAAAATCCGTACCGAAAATAAACCTTTCAGCACCAAAGCGCTTTATTCCGTAGGCGAGCATTCCCTGTCTGAAAATGCCCGTCCCCGAAAGGTCAAGGTAATAATTTTCGCTCTTTTCCATTCTCTCCAAATGCCTTGAAAAATTGTCAAATTCACCCGGATGCGCCGCTACAAGAATGTTTTTCGGGTGCTTTTCAACCATGCGGTCGATTGAATCCTCGTTCATGGTATGGAAATTGAATATCATATTGTATTCAAGCGCCAAATCAAGAATCTCATCCATTGCCTGCGAACTGTAATCCGACCAGCCAAAGCTGTAGGGAACTATCTCACCGATAAGGTTTACTCCAAGGGAATGCATTCGTTCCATTTCCTCAAGAGACTCCTTCAAATAGGCGGGATGAATATGGAAGCCCGGTACATAAAAGCCCTTGTACTTATTTGCAAGCGCCAGTGCCGTATCGTTAAGATGTCTGACGTCCTCCCAGGTCATATCGGGAATCGGCGGAGTATTGATTACAGAGCCGCAAATGCACCCTATCCCCAGTCCCGTCATAAATTCATATACCTCATCGGCATCTACACCCACATCACGCTTGTAGTAGCAGATATTCTGTTCAAACGTGGTAAAGGGATGGGTATGAAAATCAATTATTTTAAAATCCTTCATTTGTCTTTTCTTCTTTCCTCGCGAAGCTTTTTAAAAAAATCGCTGAGCACTGCGGCACATTCCGCCTCCATTATACCGCCCTCGATTTCGGGTCGGTGGTTAAAGGGCAATGAATTGAAATCGGCAACACTGCCAAAACAGCCCGCCTTTTTGTCATACGCTCCGAAGTACACCTTTTTCAGCCTTGAGTTGATTATTGCGCCTGCGCACATGGGACAGGGCTCAAGAGTAACATACATTTCACACTGCCACAGCCGCCAGCCGCCAAGCTTTTTGCAGGCTCTGTCTATTGCCATGATTTCGGCGTGCTTAAGTGCATTTTTTTTCGTCTCTCTGGCATTGTAGCCCCATGATACTATCTCTGAGTCCTTTACTATTACCGCACCTACGGGGGTCTCCCCTCTCTTTGAAGCAAGGAGGGCATAGTGAAGGGCTTTTTTCATAAAATATTCCTTCATAATTACGGCACCAATCCGAAAATCCAATTGAGTATAAAATACAAAAGATAAGCAAGAACAAAATAGAGTGCTATTCTGGGCAATGCCTGAATGCGCATCTTTTCCTTATAGCGTTCTCTTTTCTCCACCTTCTGCTTTTGCTCCTCTATAAGAAGCTCCTTTTTGCTGTCGGTCACCTTTGGCTCACGCCTGTCCATAAACTCGCTCTTTACACGCCTTTGGGTCATGGTGGCCGTGCCGTTGGCTTCATTTTGGGCAACACGCACAAGGTTTTCGTGAGAATAAAGCTCACGCAGTGCTTCTCGGCTTCTTGTACAGCGCTCACACTCCTCTGACTTCGCACTGTTTTTGTGAGAACAGCTGCATATCCACGCCGACTGTCCGAATTCGGGCATTATTATTGCAGGATACGTATCTCTGAGCTGCTCGCTGTCATCCACTGCTTCACAGGCGGCTATAATGTGGTTTGGCTGCTCGGAAATGAGCTTGGGCTTTCTTGCGGAGGACAGGTTCAGCTCCATTGTTTCACCGTCGGCAAAGGTTACGCTGACAACGGTAAACTCCAATGATTTATAATAGCTTTGCGGAATGGGTATGTAATCCCTGTCTCCGATTATGTCCGATTCCGTTTTGCCCTGTTTTTTCACCTTGTAGATGTAATCTATCCTTTTGTAGGGCAATATCGAAATACCGTCAAAAAGGTCAACTCTGACACTGACCGAGGCAATCCGACGCCCCGAAACATTGCGAAGCCTTACTACCAAAAAGTATTCAAAGCTTTCGATGTCGTAGCAGGATGTTCGGTCAATTAATTCTACGGGGCTGTTGCCATAGATAAAATCAAAGCTTGATGTATCTATTTCTTTATAATATCTTTTTTTCATATTTTGCTCCGAATTTATATATCAGCACTGCGGCTGTCAAAGAAATTGCAAGCACAGGTATGCGCACATCCCACCTCATACACAAAAGTGCCAGAATATTATTTGCTGCGTGGCATATTATCGGAACTGCAATATTCCTTGATGATATATAAAAATATGAAAGCACCAGTCCCAAAAGAAACGCCTGAAAATACGAGCCCGGATGAAAAATCGCAAATATCAAGGATGATGTGATACAGGTAAGAGGAAGCTTTTTAAAGGAAATCAGCGCACCTCTGAAAAACAGCTCTTCAAAAACAGGGGCAAAAATTACCGCCGTCAGTATCCGTATCATCCCCCATTCGCCTTGAGACTGAGAAGGCAGCACATAGGAAATAACAATGGCAAGAGCAAGCATAAGGCAGACACAGTAGGATGTGTACATCTTGGGGAAGCGGGCTTTTACTGTGTCAAAGCGATAGCCCGCAATAATCGTCAAGGCGATGTAGGCGGTATATTTTACCGCCGTCAGCCAAATTCCCGAAAGGTCAAGAGAATGCAACGCCGCCAGTGCAAGAACCGCACCCCACGCACGCAAGGCGGCTATGCGGTCATCACTGTTCATTCTCTTCGTCCTCTTCGTCCTCAAATTCCTCGGGGTGTGCAAGTCTGTAATTTTCGCACATCACAGCCCATGACTCGGTGTTTTCGCTGTTGTGCTCGACGCACCAGCTGTTGACGGGTCTGCCCACACCTGCAGTGTAGCCGGGGTATGTGCCGTTAAGATACAGATTTATATAGAAGGGAACATTTTTTTCCTTGGGATAAACATAGTCTGAGGGTACATCCATATAGGTGTACTGTGCATCGGTAACGGCGGCATCTCTTTCAAGACGTCGCTCCTCGTTACGGATAAGCGCAATAGTTACCAGCTTGTCATCGGGACAGCCATCTCCTGCCACAGCCTTCGATTCTGTACACCACTCAACGGGAACATGCTTGTCACAGGTTGCAGTGGGGATGTTGTCCTTTGTTCCGTAACCTGTTGCCGTTCTGCTGCCTCTCGGGTCAAGTGAGCAGTATTCACCGGGAAGCATACCAGAATCCCTGCAATACTGATAGGATACAAGGTCGGAATAATCAAACTGACGAAGAGGCGTACCGCCGTTCTTTGCATTCTCTATATAGCCCTCGTGAAGCTTTGTCATTACCTTATCCCAGAGAGCAAGCGAGGGGCTTACAGAGAAGCCGGGAAGGTATCTGGGCTGTTCATAGCCAAACCATACACCGCCTACGAAATAGGGTGTATAGCCTACAAAATAAATATCCTTGTTATCGTTTGTTGTACCTGTTTTTGCCGCAACATCAACCTTCTTTGCAACAGTTACCTTTCTTGCCGTACCGTAGCCGTTGGGGTCAGCAACCTCACTGAGCATTGAGGTCATTATCTGAGCTGTTGACTGGCTGAGCACTACCTCACTCTTTTCCTCGTTGCTGAGGATTATATTGCCCTCGGCATCGCACACCTTGATATAGGTTCTGGATTCGGTATAGATACCCGAATTTGCAAAAGTACCGTAAGCAGTGGTTATGTCACGCACGGTTACACCGTAGGTAAGTCCGCCCAGCGCCATGGAGAGTCCCATGTCACCCTTTGTACCTACCTTTTCCACAAGGGTTGAAATTCTGAACTTGTCTCTGAGGAAGTAGTATGAATCCTCTGTGCCTATCCTGTCAAGCAGACGTACCGCAACTGTATTTACCGAGCGGATAATGGCATCGCACACACTGGTATAGCCTCTGTAGGTGTTGGGAGAGTTTGAGGGCCAGAGCTTGCCTGTTGCGGGGTTTACGTTGTAGGGGTAATCGTCAACAATTGTTGAATATGTGGCAATTCCCTTTTCTATAGCCTGTGCGTATACCGCAATGGGCTTGAAGGACGAGCCGGGCTGACGCTGAGACATGGTTGCATTGTTCCAGTCTCCGTTTGTTTTCTTTTCGCCTCTTGCGCCTATTATACCAAGCACATTGCTGTTATAGGGATTTATAACCACCATCGCCGCTTCGGGCTGTACACCCTCAAGCTCGGGATAGTTTTCCTCGTTTTCAAATACCTCCTCCATTGCACGCTGAACATCAATGTCAACGGTGGAATATATCTTGAGACCGCCCGAATACACCATCTGGGTGGCAGTATTCTCGTCCAGCCCCTTTTCTTCCATAAGGTCTCTGATTACATCGGCTTTAAGCGTCTCCACAAACCAGGAATGCACGTTGGTGCTCTCGTCTACCTCTTCCTCAACATCCTCTGCCGTAAAGAAGCGAAGCTCCTCGGCAACTGCCGCATCGTGCTCCTCCTGACTTATATACTTCTGCTCAAGCATCTCCTGAAGTATGACCTCTCGGCGGTATTGGTTGTTGTCGGGATTCTGAATGGGGTCATAGTAGGTGGGCCGGTTTGTAATGGAGGCAATACATGCGCATTCGGCAAGGGTGAGCTCGGAAACATCCTTATGGAAATAGAAGTTTGCCGCCGACTGGACTCCGTTGCAGCCCTGTGAAAGATATATGGTATTGAGGTACATTTCAAGAATGTCCTCCTTACTCTTTTTCTTTTCCAGAGAAAGAGCACGGAATATTTCCTCAATCTTACGCTGTATCTTGACATCCTTATCGCCCGTTACGTTCTTGATAAGCTGCTGTGTTATTGTAGAACCGCCGTAACCGAAGGAGCCCGATTTCAGTACCTGAAGCACGGCACCTCCCGTTCTTTTCCAGTCCACGCCGTTGTGGTCCCAGAATCTCTGGTCCTCAATGGCAACAAAGGCATTTATAAGGTGTTCGGGAATGTTCTTATATGAGACCCACAGACGGTTTTCGCTGCCGTGAATTCTCTCCTCCTCCCATTCTACCCAGCTTCCCACGGTACGCTCCTCGTCGGTATAGTCCATGTAGTAAATAGAGGTAGTCTGGTCAAGGTCAAGCTTGAGATTCTCTATATCATAGTCCATATTGATATAGTCCTTCAGATATATGAGAAGAGCCATGCCCACTATAGTACCTGTTATCATACCGATAAGCAAAACGGTAAGGAAGGTGTTAAGCACACCCTTCATAACCTTTTTTGCGGTTGCTCCGTCATGTTTTTTCGTGTTTTTCATTGTTCCCTCCGGTTATTTTATAACTACATTACCCCGACCCACAAGGCGGTCAAGGTCGCCGATAACATCGTCGGACAGCTCAATGCCGCCTCCGACAAGCTTTACATACCTGTGCTCATCCTCATAGAAAAGCACGACCTCTGTGCTTCCCTCAAAGATGGCAACTAATGCGCTTATGCGCTTTATCAGCGCTTCGTTTTGAGTTTTAAGCCTCAGATACACCTTCTTGTCCTTTTCGGATGAAGGAGGGGTGTGAGTCTTATCATTGGCAGGCGAAGACGGCGTGTCGGTCTTTATTCCAAGCCCCTCGGCGGTAATCATCCGCCCGAACTGAGGCTTTGCCTTCTCCTCGGTATATTCGTCATCGGAAATTGCGGGAGTAAAGCTTCTTGCAAGGAGCTTGAGCTCATCATCCTTAAGAGTAATCTCGCATTTTGCCACCAGCACTCTGTCGGGCTCAAGCATATGGGATGTGACCTCAAGGGTCTTTGGAAATACAACTACCTCTGCCGAGGCGGATATGTCAAGAAAGCTGACAAATGCCATTATGGCGCCGTTTTTTGTATCCTTTATCTTTTTACTGCCCACAATACCGAGAATGTCCACTACCTGTCCCTCTCTGTAATCGGGAGAGGCGCTTTCAAGGGCTTCTCTTATATCCGATATGGAAGCGCATTTACGGCGTTGCTTTGAATATGCATCCAGCGGATGCCCTGACAGGTATACGCCCGTTATCTGCTTTTCCATTGCAAGTCTTTCGGAAAGAGTGTCCCTGCGAATATCGGGATAATCAAGCTTCAAGGACATTTGTGTGCTTCCCTGCTCCGAAAACAGGTCCATCTGTCCCGTCACATTTCGTCTGTTCATATCGGTGACGGTATTGATTGCATCCTCCAGCACACACGCCATCTGTGAACGGGTATGCTCAAATTCATCAAAAGCACCCGACCATATAAGGCTTTCCACCATCTTGCGGTTGAGAGATTTTGATGACATTCTCATAAGAAAATCCTCGTAGCTCTTGAATCTGCCTCTTTCACGCTCTGCACAGACCGCACTGACAAAGCTGACTCCCACATTTTTCACCGCAAGCAGTCCGAAGCGTATCGCATTTCCCGTAATGTCAAAGCCCGCTGTGCTTTCGTTTATATCGGGAGGCAGTACCTTGATACCAAGGGACTTGCATTCCGCAATGTAGAAGTTCACCTTTTCGTCGTCATCCAGAGTTGAAGTAATAAGAGATGCCATATACTGTGCAGGATAATAATATTTGAGATATGCCGTCTGATAGGTCAGATAGCTGTAGGCGCAGGCGTGGGATTTGTTAAAGGCGTATTTTGCAAACTCTGCCATGTCCTCAAATATAGCCACAGCCGATGACTTGTCAATTCCCCTTTCCACACAGCCCGCAATAAAGGTCTCCCTTTCGTTTTCCATTACGTCGGCTTTTTTCTTAGCCATTGCACGCCGCACTATATCAGCGTGTCCGAAGGTGTAGCCTGCAAGGCTTCGGAATATCTGCATTACCTGCTCCTGGTAGACAATACAGCCATAGGTGACCGAAAGAATGTCCTCCAGCTGAGGTACACTGTACACTATATTTTCTCTGTTGCGGCTGTTTGCGATATAGCGGGGAATTGCATCCATGGGTCCCGGACGGAAGAGCGCTATCGCCGCCGTTATATCCTCTACGGAACGGGGCTTCATTCTCATAATGACGTCCCTCATTCCTCGGGATTCTATCTGGAACATACCTGTAGTATTTCCCGTTGATATATACTCAAATACCTTTTTGTCCCCGATATCTATTTTTTTCAAGTCAAAATCGGGCTCTTTGTCCCTTATCATTCTGACCGCCGTATCAATGACCGTCAGATACCTGAGCCCCAGAAAGTCTATTTTCAAAAGTCCCAAATCCGCTACGGTGTTCATGGAATACTGGGTTATAACCTGGTCCGAGCTTGTGCAAAGAGGTACATACTCGCTGACAGGCTCATCGGTAATAACCACCGCCGCTGCGTGAATGGAGGCGTGTCTGGGCATTCCCTCAAGGGTACGTGCAATGTTTATAAGGTTCTTTACATCGGGATACCCCTTGTACATATCAACAAGCTCGGGCACCTCCTCAAGAGCCCTGTCAATAGTCATATCCAAAGCTCTGGGAATAAGCCTTGCAACCGCATCCACATCGGCATACGGCATTCCCAATGCCCTTCCCACATCCCTGACTACCGCACGCGCCGCCATGGTATTGAAAGTAATTATCTTTGACACATGGGATGCGCCGTACTTTTGTTCAACGTACTCTATAACCTCGTGCCGTCTCTCCTGACAGAAATCTATATCAAAGTCGGGCATACTGACACGCTCGGGATTGAGAAAGCGCTCAAAGAGCAGATTGTGACAAATGGGGTCAATACCCGTAATGCCGAGACAGTAGGCGCAAAGACTGCCCGCACCCGACCCTCTTCCGGGTCCAACGGGAATAGAGTGAGTTTTTGCATAGTTTACAAAATCACGAACAATGAGAAAATACTCGCAAAAGCCCATCTGTATTATTACAGACAGCTCATATTCCGCACGGCTTTTGTATTCCTCAGCCTTCTCGGGAGATATCCCTTTTTCGGAAATAATTCTGTCAAGTCCGGTCTTTACAAGCTTTTTGAGATAGGTTTCATTGTCTGTACCCTCATCATTTTTGAAGGATGGCAGAAAATGAGAATCGAAATCGAAGTCAAAATTGCACTTATCGGCAATTTTAACGGTATTTTCAAGGGCTTGGGGGTAAGAAGCGAAAACAGAGTACATTTCCGCCGTGTCCTTGAGATAGAATTCATCTGTGGCAAAGCCCTCAAGCCTGCCCTTGTCAACCGTGGTATTGGTCTGTATGCACATGAGCACGGCGTGGCTGTCGGCATCGCTCTTATCAAGATAATGCACGTCGTTTGTGGCAACGAGGGGGATATCAGTTTCCCTTGACAGCCTTACAAGAGAGGAATTGACTATGGCTTCCTCCGAAATGTTATGGTCCTGTATCTCCAGATAAAAGTCCTCACCGAAGATATCCTTCATCTCCAGTGCGTGCTTTTTTGCACCATCATAGTCCCCTGAAAGTATCAATTGCGGAATTCTTCCGCCGATACACGCCGAGAGTGCTATGAGCCCACCGCTGTGGGCGGCAAGTGTTTTCATATCTATTCTGGGCTTTGAGTAAAAGCCCTCTGTATGAGCAACGGAATTCAGCTTTATCAGATTTTTGTAGCCCTCGGCATTCTTTACAAGGAGAACAAGGTGATAATTTTCACGGTCAAGAGAATAAAGCTTATCACGGAGAGTGCGTGATGCCATATACATCTCGCATCCGATTATGGGCTTTATTCCCGCCTTTTTTGCCGCCTTGTAAAAATCAACAGCTCCGTACATTACGCCGTGGTCGGTTATGGCAACCGCACTCTGAGAATTTTCCTTCACACGGTCAAAAAGCTTCTCTATACGGCAGGCGCCGTCGAGAAGGCTGTATTCTGTATGGAGATGAAGATGTACAAAATCTGCCATTATTCCTCCGCTGCTTCAATCAGCTTTTTCAATCTGTGGTTTATTCCCGACCTTGATATTCCGCCCTCGGTCATTTTTGCAAGCTCTGACAGAGAAGCGTCGGGGTAATTTTCTCTCAGCTCTGCCGTTTCTTTAAGGTCATCGGGAAGGGCATCGAATTTGCCGCTTTCCCTCAGCTTTTGTATTGCGTGCCGTATCTGCACCGAGGCGTTTACCGTTTTGCGCATATTTGCCGCCTCGCAGTTACAGCTTCTGTTGAGAGCATTCATTGTCTCTTTTTCAATGGATTTTGTCATTATATCAAGCGCCACTCTTTCGGCGCCGATAACGGTACAAAACTCCTCTGTTCTTTCGCCGCCCTTTATGTATACCACATAATCCGAGCGCCGCTTTGATATTTTCGGTGAAAGGTCCTGCCCGATAAAATCACACAGTGCACAGGCGTTTTTCATGTCACGGAGCAAAAACTCCACCCTGTAGTCGGAATCGGGGTCGGAAATGGTACCCGATGATAAAAACACTCCCCTGAGAAAGAACCTTACACAGCTTGCACATTCACAGGCAAAGCCAAAATCCTTTTCCTCGTCGCTGAGCCTTTCAAAAAGCTCCTGACCCACAAGGTCACGTCCGAAGGTTACCTCAAATTTTGTCCTGCCCCCTCTCTGAGTCTGTCTCACCTCAGGCTGTGCAAGAAAGTAGTGTATCATTATGTATGTGCATATTTCAAGTAAATTTTCATTTTCAATGGAAAGTGTCATTGTATCACGCTTGAGTCTGCGTGAAAACAAGGTCACTCCGTAGAAAAAAGCAAGGGCACAGCATTTGCCGCATTTGCCGACGGTCTCATCTGAAAATTCTCCGCCCAAGCCTACCTCAAAGGCTGTTTTACTGCAGAGGTAATCCTTTACCCTTGAACTGTAGGATGTATAGTTCAAAGCTTTTTCTCTCCTTCCGGTGCAAGATATCTTATCTCGCACTCTATTTCCACGCCTTCTTTTTCGTAAACTGTTTCCTTGACTCTTTTTACAAGCTCTATTATGTCACCTGCGGTAGCGCCGCCCTTGTTTATTACAAAGCCTGCGTGCTTACAGCTGACCTCGGCTCCGCCAACGCCAAAGCCCTTGAGCCCCGCCTCCTCTATCATCTGTCCCGTAAAACGCCCGGGATACCGCTTGAAGGTAGAGCCTGCGCTGGGATATTCAAGGGGCTGTTTTTCACGGCGCTTTGCCAGAAGCTCACGGCACTGAGCTGTAATTTCCTCCCTGTCACCTCGGACAAGAGCAAGCTTACAGCCAAGTATAATGCCGTCAAAGTCCATATATACACTTCTTCGGTAGTCAAAAAGATTTTCCTCACCTTCAAAGCTGCCCTCTCCCTTTTCGGGGGACCAGTAGCTTGTTGACACCGTCACATTTTTCATTTCGGAGCCGTATGCGCCTGCATTCATATATACCGCACCGCCAACCGTACCCGGAATACCGCAGGCAAATTCAAGACCCGACATTCCTCTGTCGGCGGCACTTTTTGACAGTGATGCAAGGTTTACGCCTGCATCGGCAACAACTGTGGCTGAGGTCTCATCAAAGGAAAAGCTGTTCATTTTGCCCGTGAACACCACAAGCCCTCTGTAGCCCTCATCGGCAACCAGAAGATTTGACCCCTTACCCACAACATAAAAGGGTATGCCGTATCTCTTTGCCGTCTCGACAGCCGTAATAAGCTGTGCCTTGCTTTTGGGGAACACCGCAAGGTCGGCATTTCCGCCAACCTTAAAGGTGGTATATTCACACATGGGAACTTTAGCTTTTGTTTCAAGTCCTTTTTCTTGTGCTTCCTTAAAAAAGCAGTTAATAATATCTGTCATATACTCTCCGTATCAGCGAGGCTCGCCGTCGGTCTCTCCCATAAGCTTTTTATTGAATTCAACCGCGGTGTTGTAGCCCATTTTCTTCTGTCTGTTATTCATTGCCGCTATCTCGATAATAACCGCAAGGTTTCGTCCGGGCTTTACGGGTATGGTTATGCTGGGAATTTTCAATCCCATTATTTCGCTGTATTCGGTCTCAAGCCCAAAGCGGTCATAAAACTTTTCGGGATTCCACTGCTCAAGATTTATAACAAGGTCAACCTTTTCGGTGTTCTTTACAGCACCCATACCGAATATTCGCCTTACATCAACAATTCCGATACCTCGAAGCTCAATATAGTGGCGTATCATTTCGGGTGCAGAGCCTACCAATGTTTTATCAGACACCCGTCTTATCTCCACCGCATCATCGGCAACTAAACGGTGACCTCTCTTTACAAGCTCAATTGCCGCCTCGCTTTTGCCTATTCCGCTGTCACCGGTAATAAGTATACCCTCACCGTATACCTCAACAAAAACACCGTGCATGGATATCATGGGAGCAAGCTTTACGTTGAGAGATGATATAAGTGCCGCCACAAAGGGAGATGTCCTCTGCTTCACAAGTAAAAGAGGCACTTTATACTTCTCCGCAATGGGGATTGCCATCTGATATACCTCCTCCGTGTGGGAGAAAATAACGGCTACGGGATTTTTGGAAAAGAAGGTTTCAAGGCGTTGCTTCGCCTCTTCGCCAAGGCTGTCAAGATATTTGTATTCCATTCTGCCAAGCACCTGAACTCTCATAGGGTCGAAATGCTCAAAAAATCCCGCAAGGGGCAATCCGGGACGGATCACCTCGTTTTTTGTAATATATATATTCTCGGGTGCATCGGGAATATATACGGGGATAAGCCCGAATTCCTTTATAAGGTCAGCTAATGTACAATAATTACCTTCCATATCAACCTCGTCTTTTTACTTTATGGGAATTTGCATTCTTTATCTATTGTATTATACTATACAACAAAGAAAATTACAATATATATGTAAGAATTTTTACAAAAGACTTTATGTTGACATCGCCGTAAAATGTGATATAATAACACAGATATAAGAAAGGAGGGACACGGGAGATGAAGAAGCTGACAGTGGGCATAATTGCGCACGTTGACAGCGGCAAGACCACGCTGTCGGAAGCAATACTGTACAAAGCGGGAGTAGTGCATAAGCAGGGCTCGGTCAACAAGGGCAGCTCATTTATGGACACCGATGACATTGAGCGCGACAGAGGGATAACCATATTTTCAAGCTCCGCCGCCTTCACGTGGGGCAATACCGAATTCACCCTTCTTGACACACCGGGACATGTGGACTTTTCTCCCGAAACCGAAAGAGCGCTTCGGGTCATGGACTGCGCCGTACTTGTCATCAGCGGCACAGACGGCGTGCAAAGCCACACTCAAACACTGTGGCAGCTGCTTGAAGCCTACAGCATTCCCACCTTTATTTTTGTAAACAAAATGGACATCTCCGACTATTCACAGGATGTACTGTGCGGTAATATACGCTCGGGACTCAGCGACGGGGTTGTAAACATAGGAGCATTGGCGCTTGAAAGACACCGTGAGGAGCTTGCAATGTGCTCGGAAGAGTTGATGGAGAGCTTTCTTGCAGGTGCGGACTTTTCCGAGAATGACATCTCCTCGGCAATATCCGCAAGACACCTGTTCCCCTGCTATTTCGGCTCAGCGCTTCGGGGCGAGGGCGTGAACATGCTGCTTGACGGCATTGCAAAATATGTCAATTCACCCGTCTACAAGGACAAATTTGCCGCAAAGGTATATAAAATAACACGTGACAAAAACGAGACACTGGTCCACATAAAAATGACGGGCGGCACTCTCAGGGTAAAGGATACCCTCACAGGCAAGCTCTGTGACGGCAGTGAATGGAGCGAAAAGGTCAACACCATACGTATATACTCGGGAGAGAAATTCAAAAACGTAAACGAGGTGACGGCAGGTACCGTCTGTGCGCTGACAGGCATTACAAGCGCCCGTGCAGGCATGGGACTGGGAGAAGAAAAAGACTGCGGTGCGGCACGGCTTGAGCCCGTTTTGTCCTACCGTGTAAACCTGCCCGACCAAACAGACACCCACACGGCACTGGCAAAATTCCGCCGATTAGAGGAGGAAGAGCCCTCCCTTCACATTATGTACAGCGAGCAAAAGGGCGAGATATACTTCGGCGTTATGGGCGAGGTTCAGCTGGAGGTGCTCACACGGATAATAGCACAGCGTTTTTCAATGGATGTAAGCTTCAGCGACGGCTCAATCGCCTACCGTGAGACGATACGCCGTGCGGTTGTGGGCATAGGACATTACGAGCCCTTGCGCCACTATGCCGAGGTACAGCTTTTACTTGAGCCTCTTGAACGGGGTGCGGGTCTTGAGTTTGCCGCAGACCGTGATTGCGGACTTGAGGGTCATTTCAGACGTTTAGTGCTGTCTCACCTTTACGAAAAAGCACATATCGGCGCTTTGACAGGCTCGCCTGTTACCGATATGAAGATAACACTGATTGCAGGAAAATCGCACCTGAAGCACACCGAGGGAGGCGATTTCCGTCAGGCTACCATACGCGCCGTGCGTCACGGCTTGCGCTCGGCTGAGTCTGTAATACTGGAGCCGTGGTATGATTTCCGTCTTGAAGTCCCCTCGGACACTCTGGGACGTGCCATGACAGATATATCCGCTATGGGCGGACGGTTCTCGGAGCCCGAGCTCGATGACGGCATGAGTGTGCTTTCGGGAAGTGCGCCTGTTGCGAAAATGCGGGGCTATCACAGAGAGCTGATTGGCTACACCAAGGGCATAGGCAGGCTTTTCACCACCCTTCGGGGCTATGAGGAATGCGCCGAGCCCGAGACTGTCATTGCCGAGTGCGGCTACGATGCCGACAGAGACACCGAAAACACAGCCGACTCCATATTCTGCGGACACGGAGCAGGCTTCACCGTCCCCTGGTATGAGGTTGACAGCTACAAGCACCTTGAAAGCGGCGTTGATTTTTCACACGAAAACGATGAACTGGCAGAGCGTGCAAACAAATATATGCAGGCTGTTGCCGACGACGAAGAGCTGATGCGTATTTTTGAGCGCACCTACGGACCTGTCAAGCAGAGAAATTTTAACGAACGGAAGGTAAAAAAGACCTTTGCACCGCCAAAGCCCAATCCCCCTGCCGTAAAAAAGCTTTACACAGGCTCGGAGTATTTGCTGGTAGACGGCTACAACATTATTTACAGCTGGGATGACCTGCGTGCCATGTCGGAAAAGAGTCTGGACCTTGCAAGAACAGTACTGTGCGACAGGCTTTCAAACTATCACGGCTTTCGAGGCTGTGAGGTCATAGTGGTATTCGATGCGTACAAGGTCAAGCGAAACCACGGTGAGACAGAAAAAACAGGCGGTATTACAGTGGTATACACCAAGGAGGCGGAGACAGCCGACACATATATTGAAAAGGTGTCCCACGAGCTGTCAAAAAACCACCGTGTACGTGTTGCCACCTCGGATGTTCAGGAGCAGCTCATTATATTCGGAAACGGAGCTATCCGTGTATCCGCAAGAGGATTGCTTGCAGAGCTGAATGATGTTGAGCGGTGCATAAGAGAGCTTATAAATTAAAGACCGGGAGATGTAGCAAAATTCGCAATATATACAAATTACGGACCGTCGAGGACGCCGGTCCGTACAATTTATTTGTCATTTCAGACAAAATTTAGGCTGTAGCAATGTGTTTTGCTACAGCCCCTTCAACATATCTGTTTTTTTACGGTAACGGTTCGTTATCATCGGATGTATTCGGTTCATTTTCTCCTCTTACGGAATTGTAAATCACCGCAAGAGTGACATAGAACACCGCCTGAATTACATAGATGATGATGGAAAAAATTATTGAGCCCAGCAGCGGCGTCAACAACATCTCAAGCAGAAGTATGGGTAAGGTGGTGCGGAAGGCAAGCCACTTATGCCCCTTCATAATGCGGCAGCTGGCAGACAGCGCCTTGAAGGGAGACATTCCGGGGTCGTCCTGCAATACAAACACCGACATACAAAAAGCAAAGTACACAGGGAAGAAAAACACAAAAAATCCCAAAAAGTTCAATATTGTTGTCATAAGCACAAGAAATGAGCCCTTGAGCAAAAAGCGGGGATGAGAAAAGGGCATGAAAAACTCCCTCATTGTTGCCCTTGTATAAATTGATTTTCTGGAAATTATGAGATAAAAACGGGTGGCGCAAAGGCTGAGAGGCAGATTTACCAGCATCGACACAAGCGAAACCGCCAGTGTCATGCCGTAAAGCTTGGGGTCGGCGAAAAAAATATCAACATTCAGCTCATCTGCCATTGTCTGATAATAATAATTTATCAAGGTTGAGACAAGACCCGAAAAAATAACGGCAACAACCGAGCTTCCCAGATGTGAGAATACCGCTATCTTTGCAATGTCTCTGTATTTTTTACATTGTTCTTTCATCGGATATATTCCTTTCAAAATAACTACAGAATATTTTACCACAAAGATAAAAAAAGTCAATCTGTGAGGTTGCAATTTGTGTGAAAATATGGTAAACTTAATATGAAATAATATTGTTTTAAGAGGTAAAAATGGATTTCATTAAGGTTATTGCCGCAGAATTCGGCATAAAAGAGCTTCAGGCTAAAAACGTAATTGAGCTTATCGATGACGGAAATACAATTCCCTTTATCGCAAGATACAGAAAGGAAATGACAGGCTCACTTGACGACCAGATTATACGCCAGATATTTGAAAGACTTACATATCTGAGAAATCTGGAAAAGAGAAAGGAAGAGGTGCTTTCCTCCATTGAGGAGCAGGGCAAGCTCACCGACGAAATAAGAGATGCCCTTGAAAAGGCGCAGACAATGACAGAGGTAGAGGACATATACCGCCCCTATAAGCCCCACAGAAAGACAAGGGCATCTGTTGCCCGTGAAAAGGGACTGGAGCCTCTTGCGGCACTTATTTTCGCTCAGGAAATAAAGGACGGCACACCTGCAGACTATGCCGCAGAATACATAAACGAGGAGAAGGGTGTGGAGACGGCAGAGGATGCAATTGCAGGAGCGCTTGACATCATTGCCGAGGACATTTCGGACAACGCCCAATTCCGCCAGACTCTCCGTCAGCTCATTTTTGACAACGGAAAGATAGTATCAAAGGCAAATACCGAAGAGGATTCGGTATACCGTATGTACTACGAATACAGCGAGCCTGTGTCAAAAATCCCCGGACACAGAGTACTTGCTCTCAACAGAGGCGAAAAGGAGGACTTCCTCAAGGTATCGGTGGAAATAGACGAATATCTCCCCCTTTCCTTCCTCATAAACCGCAACGTTATCCCCGAAAGCATCTTCACCTCCCTTGTTGACTCGGCTGTAAGGGATTCCTACTCCAGACTTATATTCCCGTCAATTGAGCGTGAAATACGTTCAATGATATTCGACACAGCATCAGAAAGCGCAATTGTGGTATTTGAGGACAACTTAAAGCATCTGCTTTTACAGCCGCCGCTTAAGGGCAAGACGGTCATCGGCTTTGACCCGGGCTACAGAACAGGCTGTAAGCTTGCGGTGGTTGACAAGACGGGCAAGGTGCTGGACACAGCGGTCATCTATCCCACAAAGCCTCAGGAGAGAATTGAGGAAAGCGAAAGGATAATGCTTTCTCTTATCAGAAAATACGATGTTGATGTAATATCCATCGGTAACGGCACAGCCTCAAAGGAAAGCGAGATGTTCGTTGCGGGCATGATAAAGAACAATTCGCTCAAAACCAAGTACATTGTGACCTCAGAGGCAGGTGCATCCGTTTATTCGGCATCCGAGCTTGCGGCAAAGGAATTCCCCGATTTCGATGTAACGCAGCGAAGCGCCGTATCAATTGCCAGAAGAATACAGGACCCTCTTGCCGAGCTTGTAAAGATAGAGCCCAAGGCTATCGGCGTGGGACAGTATCAGCACGATATGAAGCCCCAGCGGCTTGATGAGGCGCTGGGCGGAGTTGTGGAAAGCTGTGTAAACAGCGTAGGCGTAAACCTGAATACCGCTTCCTTCGCTCTTCTCTCCTATGTTGCGGGTATCAACTCCACCTCGGCAAAGAACATTGTAAAATACCGTGAAGAAAACGGCGAATTTGACAGCGTTGACAAGATAAAGAAGGTACCCAGAGTGGGAGACAAGGCGTTTGAACAGTGTGCAGGCTTCCTCCGACTCCCCGACTCTAAAGAGCCTCTTGACAACACAGGCGTGCATCCCGAATCCTATGAAGCGGCAAAAAAGCTTATGGCTAAATTCGGATTGGAGCTTGTAAAGGGTGACATAAAGGGTCTTTCGGGGCTTGGTGACAAGGTCAGAGGCTACGGTAAGGAAAAGCTTGCCGAGGAGCTTGGCATCGGCGTGCCTACCCTTGACGACATTGTCCGTGAGCTTGAAAAGCCGGGACTTGATATCCGTGATGACTTTGAACAGCCCGTACTCCGTGATGACATTCTCGACCTCAATGACCTTTACGAAGGCATGGTACTGACAGGTACTGTGAGAAATGTCTGCGACTTCGGTGCATTTGTGGATATCGGTGTGCATCAGGACGGTCTTGTACACATCTCCCAGATTTCCGACAAGTATATCAAGCATCCCTCCGAGGCTCTGTCGGTAGGTGACATTGTAAAGGTGAGTGTCATCTCCGTTGATGTCAAGACAAAGAGAATCGGACTTACAATGAAGGGAATCAAGTAATTGATAGTTGAGAATTAATGAAGATTTTGCGCTGCAAAATCAACCGAAATTTTCAATTTTCAATTCTTAATCAAACAACGATGATTTTGCGTTGATGCCGTATAAAGTGATGCAAAATCTTCCGTAAAGCAGAATGAAACACACTTGTAAATCAAAGATAATCAATAGAAGATTTGGCACAGCGAAATCAACAAAAATTTTCAATTTTCAATTTTCAATTCTCAATTTTCAAATTCCCTCCTCCCTATTTTAAGGGGGTTTTGGACATCATTTGTCCAAGATTTGTGCAAATTGCATATATGAAGAGGGCGAAAATTGGAAAATAAACATCTTTACTATTTTGCATATTTCTGTTATTATATTACAGTAAGAAAAAATGTAATCTAAGAAACTATAAGTTTTGAATTAATTTAGGAGGTCAGTCAATGGCAAGTGTATCACTTAAGCACATTTATAAGAAGTACCCCGGCGGCGTAACAGCTGTATCGGACTTCTGCCTGGAGATCAAGGACAAGGAATTTATTATCCTCGTTGGTCCCTCAGGTTGCGGTAAATCCACAACACTTAGAATGATTGCAGGTCTTGAAGAGATTTCCGAGGGTGAGCTTTTCATCGGCGACAAGATCGTTAACGATGTAGCACCCAAGGACAGAGACATTGCGATGGTTTTCCAGAACTACGCTCTTTATCCCCATATGACCGTGTTTGAGAACATGGCATTCGGTCTTAAGCTTCGTAAGGTTCCCAAGGAAGAAATAAAGAGAAAGGTTGAGGAAGCTGCAAGAGTTCTTGACATTGCTCACCTTCTTGACAGACGTCCCGCAGCTCTTTCAGGCGGTCAGAGACAGAGAGTTGCTCTCGGTCGTGCTATCGTTCGTCAGCCCAAGGTATTCCTTCTTGACGAGCCTCTTTCAAACCTTGACGCTAAGCTCCGTACACAGATGAGAACAGAGCTTACAAAGCTTCATACAAGACTCGCTACTACATTCATCTACGTTACTCATGACCAGGTTGAGGCTATGACCATGGCTACACGTATCGTAGTTATGAAGGACGGTCTTATCCAGCAGGTTGACAGCCCTCAAAAGCTTTATGACTATCCTGTTAATATGTTCGTTGCAGGCTTCATCGGTACTCCTCAGATGAACTTCATCAACGGTACTATCGAAAAGCCCAAGGGTGAGGACAACGTTTACTTCTGCTTCGGCAAGAATAAGCTCAGACTTCCTCAGGAAAAGATTGAAGACGGTCAGCTTGACGATTACATCGGCAAGGAAGTTGTTGCAGGTATCCGTCCCGAGTGTATCCACGACGATGCTTCACACCTCGAGTCTCTTGCTGAATGGGTTATCCCCGCACACGTTGATGTTACCGAGCTTATGGGTTCATGCATCTACCTCTACCTCGTTTCAGAGGAGCAGAACCTTATTGCTAACGTTGACGCTCACTCAGCTTCCGAGGTTGATACAGATATCAAGGTTGCTCTTGATGTTACAAGACTTCACATCTTTGACAAGGACACTGAGAAGTGCATCGTTCACTAAGATGAATTTAAGCCGCTTTGCAAAAGCAAGGCGGCTTTTGTTTTTTTGCTTAATTGTCATTGACATAACTGCTATAATTTAGTATAATATACTATGTATCTATATTCGAGAAATTTCCTATATGTTAAAAAAGCGGTCAGTGACCGCTGACAATGCTCGCCTATTGTAGCCTATATATGCACCCAAACAAAGTAAAACGGCGAGGTTGATTTAATGCAATTTCCTATAATATAAAAAAGCGGTCAGTGACCGCTCACAATGCTCGCCGCAGTTACCGCATCTCAACCCAAGTAAATTCTATGCGGCCCGGGCGTTTTTGCTAAGAAATTTTCTACATATAAATAAAACTTCCAAATTGCTTTTCGGCGTGCGGGGGACTTTTGCCTTGAAGCGTTTAGCGTAAAGTGCAAAAGTTCAAGCCGTACAGAGAGCGTAGCCGAGCAATGTGCGAGGCTAAAGCGAGTCGGACGTGCGGGGGACTTTTGCCTTGAAGCGTTTAGCGTAAAGTGCAAAAGTTCAAGCCGTACAGAGAGCGTAGCCGAGCAATGTGCGAGGCTAAAGCGAGTCGGACGTGCGG
>CAZYTA010000017.1:0-49872 GCA_964650465.1 uncultured Oscillospiraceae bacterium
GCTGTAGTTTTGTATGCTTCAAGAGCGCCGTTGTTAAAGTAGTTATCTGCATATGCAACATAACCCTCAAGTGCGTTGATAAGGTCAAGAGCTGCTACAAACTCTTCGTTACCTGCCTCGGCAAGATCCTTAGCCGATGCGATGTAGCTTGTAACCTTGAAGTTTGAGCCAACACTACCGTAAGTAACCTTTGTAGTACCGTCTGCAAGGAAGTAGATAAGCTCCGTTTCGAGAACAGAGTTATCTGCATCCTTAGCAGGAACAGAAACGATTACGTAGTAGAGGTCAAGTGCTTCATCATAACCAAGTCTGCTCATCCAATCCTTGGAATTAGCAACCATACTTGTATATCCATATTCTTTGTACAGCTCGGCTGTATCTGAATAATCGGAATTTTTCTTTGTTGCGTGGAATGTAACTGTGCTAAGCTTAACCAGCTCTTCGTCAATGTCGAAGTACATCTTAACACCAATCTGTCCGTCAAGTACAAGGCTTGTACCTACAACTGTCACGGGCTGAGATGTAATTGCGGCAACTTCGGAAGCATAGGAGTTTCCGCTTTCAACAACCTTTACAAGGTACTCTGTATTTGCCTTTGTTGCGTTGAAGGTCTTGTCGGTAATGTCTACCCAAGTTTCACCGCCATCATTTGAATACTGATACTTGTAAGATGCAACGTAGTCGGAAATTGTAATCACACTCTTAACATTGATGGTAAGTGTGGGAGCTGCGGGAGTTACCTTTTCGATAGAAAGTGCGAAACGGTTTGTTCCATCAGCATATACACAAGCGTACCAGCTGTTAGTAGTGGGAAGTGTCTCTCCTTCGGGAAGCTCGTTTTCAACAAACTGGTTGTTGAATCTGAGCTTGTAGGTGTAGTCGCTCCAGCCGGCAGGAGTGATAGATGTAAGCCAGAGAGCTGTTACACAATCATCTCCAAGGTCTGTTGCATTGTCTGCACCGTAAACCGACCAAAGAGGATAAAGCTCAAGCGCTACAATGTAGCCTTCCTTGTCCGCAAGGTATTCGGAGATAGCGAACTTGTAGCCTTCTGAATATTTGATATCTGTTATGATATCGTAGTAAGGAACTGCCGCACCTGCAACATAAACTCTTGCAAGAGTCTGACCGTGTGTTGAAACCGCTCTTGCGCCGTTGGTATCTGCCGCTGTGTAGCCCTCCTTGATATAACCATGGTAGAATGCGGGAGCTGCGGAGGAAATATCTGTTATTGCGTTTACAGGAATGATTTCATCCTCTGTGAACTGATATCTGATTGCAAACGCACGTCTTGCTGCCTGCTTGTAAGGTGCACTTCCGTGGATTTCAGCAATGCCTGTTGCCCAATCGGAGCCGCTCTTGTACATTGTTGAGAAGGAGGGTACCGACCACTTACCTTCTGCGAAGGTTGTGCCGGGGGTTGCTGTGTAGTTGATTGTACCAACATCCTCACCTGCGATATAGAATATCTGAGGTTCGGAAGCACCTGCAGTTTCATCACCTGCGGTTCTTACAGCCCAAACACCTGCTGTAAGTGTCTTTTCTGTAAGAGCCTCATATGTGAGCTCTTCACCAAATACGTACTGTGCAATCTCATATGCGCCTGTTGTGTCGGAAAGCACGTTGCCTTCACCAAGTGTAAGTGCAGGAGCTGTCTTGAATGTGGGAACTGTGAATTCCGCAACGGGAGATTCAAGATAGTTGCCGCTGGTGAGCATCTTAACGTATACCTTGTCTGTTGCACCGGGTACTGTGAAGGTCGAAATACCAACGGGTGCAGTAGTCCAGGTTGCATTATCAAGTGAGTATGCGTAAGGAGCATTTGCAATGTAATTTGTTATTGTTACGTTTACACCGCCGATAGCCGCTGTAATTTCAGCCTCGGGTGCATTTGCGGGAGCAACAACCTTATAACCGTCGGTGTAAAGCTGAAGGTTGATATCACACGCAACGTTACCTGCGGGATAATCGGGGGTAACCTTAATTCTGATATCATCGCTTGCAACACCGTAAGGATATACTACGATACCTACGATGTAGCCGTCTGTTTCAGCAAAGTCGGAAAGTGTGTAGGTCTGTACTGAACCGGTAGCGTTGCCGTATGTGTTATTCTTATACGCAACTCGGTCAACGAGCTCACCGTTTTCTGTAATAACCTTGAATACGAACTTTGTCTGATAGCTGCCTGCTGAGAGAACATAACCTGACTGACGTGCCCAAGGCTTGATTTTAAGACTTACGAACTCATCCATAGGAATAATTTCGTCTGCACCGTACTGATATGTGTACCATATGCTCTTTGTGTTATTAACGATTTCTGCTTCCTTTGCAAGAAGAGCGGCTTCGGCCTTGGCAATTGCCGCTTCATCGGGAGTTTCTGCTGACTGAAGGGAAGCAAGATCGTCAATAGCAGTCTTAAGACCTGCGATACTTACTGTACAACCTGTACCACCCATGTTGAGGGGGTCATAGCCATATACGAGACAAAGTGACTCTGCAAGGTTCATACCTGTCCAGTAATATTCATTAAAGGTAAGTGTATCACGGGTAGCATAGGCAACGCTCTTGAAGTTAAGGAGGTCAACTGTTACACCGTTATACTTGCCTGCTGTACCTGTCTTTTCGGTAGTATGAAGAATATTACCGCGGTTAGCACCGGGAACAAGCACCATACGAGTCTCGGAGTCTGCAGTTGCGATACCGTCACCTGCAACCATTACTGCATAAAGACCTGCGGCAGGAGCTGTGATTTCTGTTGTGCCTTCAGGAAGAGCGGTATATACACCGATACCGTTAAGGTTAGCTGTTGCGTATTTGTAGTTCTTGTTTGCATCGAGACCCTTAATCACGCCGTTTTCTGCGTAGAGTCCTGTGGGAGCATCCTCTGCAGGAAGTGCGGGGGTGTCGATGGAATATTCAGCGGGGAAGAATTCAAAACCGGGCATGGAGTTAAGTGCAGTACCTGAGGGAGTTACCCATCCGGAGATATCTGTCTTACCATACCACTGGTCAATCTTGAGACCTACAACGTATCCCTCTGTGGGAAGCGCGGGTGTCCAAGCGGTAGCATTAGTAAAGTCGAGTGTACGTGTAGCACCGTCCTTTGCCGCTGCAGTGATATACTCGTATGCGGAAACTGTACCGTCAAGAGTTGCAATATATACAACTGCCTTTGAGGTATATGCCTTGCTATAAGTGATACCCTGACGTGTCCATGACATAAACTTGAAGGTGTTAAGCTCTGAGATGTCAATTATCTCATCAGGATCAAAGCCGTAGTAGAGCCAGTTATTTGTAACTGCATTTGTAATAGCCTGTCTTGCCTCAAGAACAGTCGCCTCAGCTTCTGCGATTGCCGCCTCATCGGGTGTCTCAGCCGCCTTAAGCTCGGCAAGAGTTGCCTCTGTGGTCTTAAGCTTGGTAACCTGACCTGAAGTTATCCAGCCAGAACCGAGAGTGGATACAACGTAGGTTCTAAAGGTAGTGTGTGTGCTGGCAGATTTACCAACCCAATAGCCTTCAATAAATTCTGTACCTGCCTGAGTTTTTATCTTGTTTGTTGTGTCAACGCTTGCGGTTTCACCGTTTACGTTAGAAAGAGCCTGTCTGTCATATACGCTTCCGTATACATAGATAATGTCTGAGGGGGCTGTTGCACCGCCGTCAAGCATTATTTCTCTAACTACCATAAGACCTGCGGGCATACTGTCTGTATCAAGCTCTGTCCAAAGTCCCTGTGTAAGACCTGAACCGTCCGCATTGATAGTAAGAAGAGCGTACTGGTATTTTGAGCCTTCCTTGAGACCTGTGATAGTACCAAAGTCGCCTTCAATACCTGTAAGCTTATCATATTCGGGAACTTCTATTTCATATGTTGTGGGATAGAAGCCTGCCTGGAACTGGTTCTGAATGAAACGAGCAGCGATAGCACCTGCCGCCATGTAAGTACCGTTGCCACATACGATAGATGCATCGTCAATTTCACCAACAGGGTGAATCTCGATACCTACAACGTAGCCCTCTGCACCTGCGAGAACAGTTGCTGCATCAACAGTTTCCTTTTTCCATGAGGTAGAACCTTCACCGTAAGCAACCTCTGTGCCTGTCCATGTGTAATCCGTGATATTACCTTCAAGGTCCATTACCTTGAATATAACAGTAGTCTTAGCATTAAGCTTGTGTGAGCCCTGTCTCTTTCTGGTTGTAAGGTCAAAGCCAATAAGCTCGTCTGCAGGGATGATTTCTGTATTGTCAAGAGCATACTTGAAGTTTCTTACTTCCATAGAAACAGCAATATTTGCCTGAAGAGCTGCAAGCTCTGCTGCGAGAGTGTCAGCATCCTTTTCAGCTGCTGCAGCGTAGAATTCGTCTATATACTTCTGCATAACCTCGGGCTTACATCCGCCTACCCATGCCGCAGTGTAGGTACCTGAGGTTTCCTGTGCATCAAGAATAGCCTGAGCCTCTTCCTTGGTATGCTGATACAGCCAGAGATTCTGAGCATCTGTCTGTCCGCCTACATTCTGGTCAAGCACTGCATAAGCACCTGTGGGCTGTTCGTATACGCCGCAGGAAGCACCCTTCATTATACCGGGTACATAAGCATCGCCGTTAGCGGCAACAAGCTTGCCCGATTCGTTAAGGTTACCAAGCACCTGTCTTACCTGAGCGTCACCTGTGATATAGAAAATATCGGAGGGAAGTGAGCCGGTTGTACCTTCCTCGTTGCAATAGCGCACTACTGCAAGACCTGCAAGGCCTGTAGTTTCGGAGGTAACTGCTGTCCAATCACCAAGTGTATAGCCTGAGCCGTCACTGTTGATATAAACATAAGCCATCTGATAGTTCTTGCTATCATCAAGACCGTTGATAACTGTGATACCGCCTGTGATACCTGTGGGAGCATCAAACTCAACGGGAGTTATGTCAACACCGTTTGATTCGGAAAGCATCTGATAGTGATGGTAATAGCCTCTTTCCTCTGTATTGGTTGCGCTGTTTACAAAGATATCGTCGGGAACGCCTGCATAAGGAGCAAAGGACATTGCAACGACATATTCGTCAGCGGGAACGCCTTCAAGTGCGGGAACAGTGATATTAACCTTTGAGGAATCAAAGGTAGCCTGAACGGGATATTCATTTACAACATCCGAGCCAACCTTCTTTGTGTAGAAGGTAACTACGGGATTGAAGTAACTTGCATCATAGCCTTCGTTGAAATCCAAACCGCCTGTTTTGGGCTGGAAGGTGTAGGATGAGTAGCCCTCATAAACGCTTGCAGGGAATACCTGAGCATTTGTAAAGCCGTAGTAGTACTTGGACTCCGCGAGCTTGTTGTCCTCTCCCGTAAAGGGCTGTGCATTCTTCCAATCGTCCTTTGTTACTGCAACCGCCTCTGACTCACCCTCGTAGAGTGCGTTGTCGGCAACTGCATAATAAGCCTCATCCTTGAGGTAGTACTCTGCACCGTCGATTGTGTAAAGAGGATAAGCAACCTCTTCAACGGTAACGGTCTGTGCTACCTGGTTGGGAGTAAGGAAATACTTCTTCTGAAGCCAGATACAAACAGAAGCAGCTGAGCCGCCGTTGTAATCTGTGATAAGAGAAAATGCACCGTCGGATGAACGGGTCCATTTTCCGGGAAGATAAGTATCAGTAACAGAATCGCTGTAGTTGTGGAGAAGTGCTCCGTCAGCATAGAACGAAATTCGTCCCGACTCATCGGTCTGAACGAAGAATGCCTCGGGTTCCGCATCTCCTACCTTGATTCCCCAGACACCTGCTGAAAGAACAGTGTCAGAGGTAAGCTCTGTAAATTCGCCGTATGTGTTATTTGCAAAATCGTACTGTGCGGCGGTATATGTAACACCGTCTTCAAGACCTTCAACAGTACTGTCAATGGTCAATGAATACGCAAAGGACGAAACCGCAAGAACGAGAGCCATAACAAAGACAGCTATGGCAACACGGCTGAGTTTCTTAAATGACATAATAAATCCTCCTAAAAAATTTTTAGCGTACGTTGACAAACAATTTTAAGCATTTCTCAAAACCTTGAAACTCCGATGAAACGGAGGTGATACATCAGGATGTTTTTGTCGAAATGCTGAAAAAAATCATTTTATAAAACGTACTTTTGTGCTATTGTGCTACATTAAGTATACTATTTTTAATTAATAAAGTCAATAATAAAAAAGGCGTAAAACACCCCATAAAGGCAAAAAATATTAACAATTTTTTTAACAGTTTTTTGTGCTATTTTTTTGCCTTTACAACAAATAGGGCTTCATGGCAAGAGCTTATACAATATGTAGGAAAAACACAAAAAAGCGGCGAGCTGTCGGCAATTCTCGCATAACGCACTCTGTGAATATACCCAAGTAAAGTAAAGCGGCGAGGTTAATACCCTGATAAGATAATCCTTAAAATCGCAGACGTCGAGGATGCCGATCCCTACAGAAAACACCCTACGATGCCCTCGGAAATTTGTAACACCTCCGAGATGCAGGTTTGGAGGGAAAATCGAAGCAAAGCTTTAACAAATTATATGCGGCGGGAGCAAGCCCCAGCCCTACAATTTATATTCAGCGGCAAGACACAACTTCCATATAATTAATTTGAAGAAAACCGCGGGTTTTCAACCAAAATTTTCAATTCTCAATTCTCAATTTTTAATTATTCCTTCCTTTTCGGTCTCACCCAAAGATACCCTCGGGAATCTATAGCCCATCCGAGGAGCAGGTTTGGAGGGAGATTTGTCAATCCCGAAGCCGTCGCCGTACTTTTGTACGGCAGTGCGAGGGAGTGGCAAAAGAAAAAAACAATAAATAAATCCGAAGGATTTGTTCCTATTAAACTGCGTGAAAAAGGAGTGATGTGTTTCCACACCACTCCTTTTTTATGGGAGAGATTGTTTTATTTAATTAATATTGTTTTTTTCGGTCTCACCCAAAGATGCCCTCGGGAATTTGTAACGCTTACTTACTATACTCTACTGCCGCAAGGTAGTAGTCATACATAGCATTTACAAGGCTTACAAGGTTTGCATCGTTGTCGTTCATCATATTTACGATGTAGTTAGCAACGCTGTAGTTAACCTCATATGCTACATTGCCCTCTGCATCCTTGATAGTCAAAGTCTGAGTATCGCCGATGAACTGAGCGGAAATGTCTGTAATGTCAAAGTAGATGTAGTTACCCTTTGTGCCGTATGCAATATCACAAGTGTATGCTGCATTGAATGCGTCGATATCCTCTACTGTGAAGTAGTGACGGATTGTCACCTGATCCTCAAGGATAAGTGATGTTCCGTAGAATGCTACACCTTCAAGTGTTGCATTTGTTCTTGTTGCAACCTCAACTCCTTCGGTAGATGCTGTTGAAGCGTATGCCGCATCTTCGCCATTGCCAAAGTAGTTGTCTGCATATGCTGTGTAAGTCTCAAGAGCCTCTACAAGAGGAAGAGCCTTAACAAATTCTGCATCGCCTGCCGCTGCAAGAGCCTTAGCCTGATCGATGTAGGTCGAGAATCTGAAGCCTATGTTACTTACAAGAACCTTTGTTTCGGGAGCGCTCTTAAGATAAATGTTGAGCGCTGCCTCGAAGTTTGTGTTATCAATATCCTTTGCAGGAACGTAGATAATTGTGTAATAATAACCTGTTTCTTCATCAAGCTGAATCTGAGTCATCCACTTGTTGCCTCTTACGAGAGAAACATAGTCACCCTGTCTGTACAGGCTTGCCATATCTGTATTACCTGCATAGTCACTGTTAACCTTGGTGGTGTAATAAAGTGCTGAACTTACAAGGTCCATATCAATGTCCATATAAACCTTGAGCCCTATCTGTCCGTCAAGAACAAGACTTGTACCTACAAGTGTAAGTGCAGGAGAAACAACCGCTTCTGAAACAGCACTTTCTTCGTAAAATTCGTTTGCAAGAGACTTAACGATGTACTCTGTTGAAGCCTTTGTTGCTCTGAAGGACTTGCCTGTAAATGCTACCCATGTCTCGCCTCCGTCACAAGAATATGCGTAGTCAAGACCTGTCATATAGTTGGTAACGACGATATCCGCATTAGTGGTACCAATGGTCAGAACGGGAGCTTCCGCAGCAGTAATAACTGCGGGATATACTGTGTAATCGTCGTTAAGAACAACGAGGATATCCTCTGAAATGGGAACGTTGTTGTAAACGTCCTTATCGCTTCCGATAACAGTGCCTTCGGGGCAATTACCGTAAGGATAGATGATGATACCTACGATGTAGCCGTCTGTTTCAGCAAAATCGTCGATAGAAATTGTGATTGCTGTTCCGCTGCCGTTGAGAGCCGCATCCTTGTAAACCGCTCTGTCAACCACGCCGTTTTCGGTTGCAACCTTGAATACGAACTTAGTCTGGAGTGAGCCTTCTTCAACTATCAGTGAGCCCTGACGCTCAGCAGACTTGAAGGACCAGCTGATAAACTCGTTCATAGGAATTACTTCCTCGGGATAATACTCGTATGAGTAGTAAACCGTTGCCAGTGCATCTGCCGCAAAATCTCTTGCAGCCTCAAGTGCTGCATCCGATGCAGCCGCCTTAATAGAAGCAGCAGGACCTGAACCGGGAACGGTACAAGAGGTTGTACCGAGAGTCATTGCTGTATAACCGTGGTTAACTGCAAGTGAGTTGGAAAGGCTGAAGCCTGTCCATGTACCCTCGTTGAACACAGGAGCCGCTGTTGCACTGTAAGTACCTGCCGAAGCAACAATGGGAACATTGATAACTGTACCGTTGGACTTGGTTGCTTCCTTAGTATGAATAATGTTGTCTCTTGCTGTTGTAAGATCCTTGTTATAACCTACAACATAAAGAGAATCCTCGTATTCACTGTCTGTTGAAACAACCTTGATACCCCAAACGCCGACACCATCAACTGCAACTTCGGTTACACCTGTGATTTCGGTTGTTTCGATACCGTCTGCTGTAAATCTGCCGTATGCATATGTTACATCAGCATCAAGACCTGCGAACTTGCCGTCAGCAAATTCAACGTTAGCGGGCTTTTCAAGTGTGGGATATTCAATTGTGTAATTGTCGTAGTAGAAGCCCATATTAACGTGGTTCTGCTCAAATGCATATGCCTGTGCCTTGTATGCAAGCTTGGTGTAGCAAACTGCTGTAACTGTATCTGCCGCTACTTCAGCGAAAGGAATGTACTCGATAGCAACTATCCATCCGTTTTCGGGAAGGTCAACCTCGTTCTGAACATCAACGGTCTGTGTGTACTCGCTATACTGATAACTGTGGAAATATCCGGACTTCCACTGGTAAGGTGTAACTACACCGTTTTCGTCCATTACGTAGAAGTTTGCCGCCGACTTAGCATAGAAACGGATAGAGCCCTGTCTCTGCTTGTTGTAGAAGGTAATCGATTCAAGCTCGTCTACAGGAACGATTTCGTCTGCTGTATAAGCGTATCTTACATAAGAGCCCTTATAAGTTTCTGCAATGCTTTCTCTGAGCGCCTTATAATCAGCCTCATAATCCTTGCCCTCAACGCCGTAGAAGGAGTCGATAACACCCTGGAGACGTTCGGGATAATATGCACTGTTGTCTGTTTTGTATTCACTTTCCTTTGCCGCTTCAGCGTCAAGTGCCGCCTGTGCCTCTTCCTTAGTGCGTGCGTAGAGCCAGAGAAGCTCTGCCTCATCGGGAGAGTTAAGTCCGCCTACCTGCTGGTCAAGGTGGATGTGTGCACCTGTCTTAGCAACAAGCGAATCATTCATATAGGAAATTCTTGTACCTGTGTAAGTTCCTACAACGAAGTCTGTAACATTCTGGTAAACCAATGCGCCTTCCGCATTAGTCTCCGAGATTGCCTTACGTGCAGATGCAAGACCTGCCTTGTAGAATATCTGAGGTGCTGATGACTCATACGTCTTGTTATTGGACTTAATTCTGATTGCAGTAAGACCAACATTTTCAAGAGTAAAGGAGTCGCCTTCGATAGCGGTCCACTCACCAATAGCACCGTTCATTGCATAAGCTGCGTATTCGTATGTGTAGCTTGCGTCGAAGCCTGTAACAACACCGTCAGTCTCTGTGAGCTTTGTCATTTCAGCAGGCTCAAGAACACGCTCTTCAACAGTGTAGCCGTCCTCGAAGAGAACTACCATATAGTCACCGTTGGTGTCTGAATTATATGCATAGTAACCGTCGATAACACCGAAGGGATAGATTACAATACCTACAATGTAGCCTGTGGTATCGTCAAAGTCTTCCTTGGTAACGGTAACAGATTCATTGTAACCGAAGGTAACAGGCTTGAGAACAACTCTGTCAACAAGCTGATCGTTTTCATCGACTACCTTGAATATGAACTTGGTGTAAACCTGTCCGCTTGCTACCTTGAGACCTGTCTGACGAACTCTGGGAGCAAATTTGTAGCTTACGAAATCCTCCATAGGAATAATTTCGTCTGCCTCGTATGCGTAAGAGTAGAAAATCTGTGCGTTTCTGTCAGCTGCTGCCTGTCTTGCAGACTCAAGCTTAGCGAGAGCTGCTGCGAGCTCTTCCTCTGTTGCTGTGCCTGTTGCAACAAGTGCGTCATATGCCTCCTGTGCAGACTTGATTGCCTTACCGAGAGAGGTTGCAACAGGAGTACTTGTTGTACCCATTGCAAGAGGAGCATAGCCATAAGTCTTTGCAAGTGCATTGGTAACATAGATACCCATCCATGTTCCATCTGTAAACGCAGGAGTTGATACGTTTCCGGAATCCTTAACAACGGGAACGTTAATGGTCACGCCGTTGTATGTACCGCCGTTACCTACAATTTCCGTTGTGTGAAGGATGTTGTTGTAGCTGCCGCCGGGAAGGTAAATGTAAGTGGGAAGTGAGCCTGCGGTGGTATAGCCGTCACCAACAAGAGCGATAGCTACAAGACCCTCGGTATCACCAAGCTCGATGCTTGTTGCTCCAACGGGGGCAAGTGTCCATCCATCTGCTGCAATTCCGTTGATGTTGAAGAGAGCATACTGATATCTCTTTGCTGAGTCAAGACCTGAAACTATACCGTTAACTACATCAACAATAAGTCCTGCGGGCTTGTCACCTGTAAAGGGAAGGTCTGCAGGCTTGTCGATTGAATAACTCGTGGGAAGTACCTTTGTGTAGTATCTGAATGAATACTGATTAGTTACCTTGATGAAGTTGTCTGCACTTACGTTGTCTACAAGATAAACCTCAAAGGCAACGAGATATCCCTCTTCGGGAAGGAATGAAGCAAAATCAATTGTGAAATTAAGAGAAGTTGAAAATGCCTGAGAAATAATTGTCTCATATGTAGTAATCTTACCTGTGCTGTCAGCAACATATGCAACAACTCTCTTGTTCTGATTGCCGCTCATAGTAAAGCCGCCGTTGTTCTGCTTTGCTGTGATATTGAAGCTGTTAACATCACCTACAGGAACTATTTCCTTGGGAGCGTAGGTATATCTGAGCACGATAGACTTGAGCTTGTTGATAACTGCCGCATTTGCAGTATCAAGTGTAGCCTTAGCCGCTGCAAGCTCTTCCTCTGTTGCGGTTCCGCCTGAAACAAGAGCATCATAAGCCGCCTTAGCATCGTAAGAGGGCTTCATAAGGCTTGCATCTACCTGACCGTGAGACATAATCTCCCAGAGAGTTTGTGTGTAGTAGCTTGTGTAGCTACCGGAGTACTGACCGGGCAGGAACTTGGAACCGCCGGTTACAAGAACGGTAGTGCCGTTTGAACCGCCAAGTGCACCGATCTCTGCTCTTTCTTCATATGAGCCGTAAGAATATGCATATGTAACATCTGTAGCTCTGTCGCCATATACTTCTCTAACTGCGTAGAGACCAACAAGTGAACGGTCATCGGGATCGAATGCTGTCCATTCTCCGCAAAGGATGCTCTTACCATCCTCGCTGATTGTAGCGGAAGCAATCTCATAGGTCTTGTCAGCATCAAGTCCGCCGATTGTACCGAAGCCGTTAACAAGACCTGTAGGGCCGGGAAGGAGCTCTGCTGTATAGTCGATAGTGTTTGCACCCTTATAAAGACCATAGTGAGCATAACACTCGCCTGCTCCATCCGATGCGTTGCCGTAGAAAATGTCATCGGGACAGTTTGCATAAGGAGCAAACTCGAAGCCTACGAGGTAGCCCTCGGATTCTGCCATAGCCGCAGGAGCAGCAATGCTTCTTCCGATAGTAGCTTCATCAATATCAACTACATATGTCTCATAGCCCTCTACACCGGGAACCTTAACGAAGAATGTAAAGGTACCCTTAACATCTGCCTTGGTATACTTTTCTGTGTTGACTCTGTTACCGCCTGTGGTAATAGCGATCCAAGCGTTTTTGATAGCATTTACATCCTTTGCAGGAACTATCTGCTCGTTTGTAAAGCCATATTTTACAGAAGATTCCTGAAGCTTGTTATTGTTTTCGCCTTCAGCGTCAACAATGGGAGTAGCGTTTTTCCATGTGAGAGTATATACCGCTGCAGCCTCGCCTTCGCCTTCATAAGCGGAGTTGTCTGCTGTTGCGTAGTATACATCATCCTTGAGGTAGTACTCAGCGCCGTCAATAGAGTAAACGGGGTATGAAACCTCTTCTACGGTCACGGTTTTCTGAGTAGTAGACTCTACCTGTGTAAGATATTTTGACTTAACAAGGTAGAGACAAGCGGAAGCCTCGTTAGCGCCATTATACGCCTGAACGGTTCTGAATGCACCGTTTGAGGAAACACTCCACTTACCGGGAACGATATTGTCATTCACGCCTGCAAAGTTATATGCAGGAAGGTTTGTTTCTGTGTTCCAGAAAGTGATCTTGCCGTTTTCACCGCCGCTTACAAATATAATCTCAGCGTCAGCTTCACCTGCTTTGATTCCCCAAACACCGGGGGTAAGCTGTGTTGAAGCGGTAAGAGCCGCATCCTCGCCCCATGCATCGTTTGCAAAGTCATACTGTGCAGCAGTGTAGTCAACACCGTCTGCAAGTCCGTTTACTGTACCGTCAAGATTGAGGGTGTAAGCGGCAAATGACGAAACTGCAAGAAGCACTGCGAGAGCAAATGCAACTACCGCAACACGTGTAAGTTTCTTCATAGTCATAATATAGCCTCCTGATTTTTTTTGGCACGGTATACGCGCATCAAAACTGCAGTAAAGATAAAAAGCTTTTGATCTCCGTATAGTATAAAAATACGGAGTTAGATACATCAGGGTGCGTTCTATCTGTCCAAAACAGCTTTAATTTGCTATTACAGCGTGCAAGTATGCTATTATGCTATGTTAAGTATACTCCCAATTTGCCGCAAAGTCAAGCGAAAAAGCACAAATATGCTCGCCAATTTCGGCTGAAATTTGTACAAATTTTCCCTTTGATTTTTGTAACAAATGAAAAAGAGAGAAAAAAACGGCAAACCTCCGAGGAGCAGATTTGAAAAGAAAAGCGAAGTAAAGCTTTAACAAATTATATGCGGCGGGAGCAAGCCTCCGCCCTACAATTTATAATCAACGACAAGACACAACTTCCATATAATTAATTTGAAGAAAATCGCAGGTTTTCAACCAAAATTTTCAATTCTCAATTCTCAATTTTTAATTATTCTTTCCTTTTCGGTTTACACCCAAAAGACACACCGTGAATTTATAACCCATCCGAGGAGCAGGTTTGGAGGGAGATTCGTTCATTTTGGCACGTTAGGCGTACTTATGTACGTCGAGTGCCAAAAGGGACGAAAGAAAATGCAAATATTTTATTAAATCCGAAGGATTTTTTCCTAATAAAAAATGTTAAAAGGGACGATGTGTTTCCACACCGTCCCTTTCTTTATGGGAGAGATTTATTTTTCAATTTACATTGCCTTTTCGGTTTACACCCAAAAGACACACCGTGAATTTATAACCCATCCGAGGAGCAGGTTTGGAGGGAGATTCGTTCATTTTGGCACGTTAGGCGTACTTATGTACGTCGAGTGCCAAAAGGGACGAAAGAAAATGCAAATATTTTATTAAATCCGAAGGATTTTTTCCTAATAAAAAATGTTAAAAGGGACGATGTGTTTCCACACCGTCCCTTTCTTTATGGGAGAGATTTATTTTTCAATTTACATTGCATTTGCGGTCTCACCCAAAGATGCCCTCGGGAATTTGTAACGCTTACTTGCTATACTCTACCGCCGCAAGGTAGTAGTCATACATAGCATTTACAAGGCTTACAAGGTTAGCATCATCGTCATTCATCATATCTACGATATAATTTGCAACGCTGTAGTTAACTTCGTATACTGTGTTGCCCTCGAGGTCTGCTATTGTAAGTGTCTGAACTGTACCGATTTCCTGTGCAGGAATATCTGCGATATCAAAGTAGATGTAATCGCCCTTTATACCGTACATACCTGCTACATCATATGCTGCTGTAAATGCATCAAGATCTTCTACTGTGAAGTAGTGACGGATTGTTACCTGATCCTCAAGGATAAGTGATGTTCCGTAGAATGCTACACCTTCAAGTGTTGCATTTGTTCTTGTTGCAACCTCAACTCCTTCGGTAGATGCTGTTGAAGCGTATGCCGCATCATCGCCCTTGTTGAAGTAGTTGTCTGCGTAGTTTGCATATGTTTCAAGTGTCTCTACAAGCTCAAGTGCCTTTACAAACTCTTCATCGCCTGCCGCTGCAAGTTCCTTAGCCGCTGTAATGTACTTGTTGAAGTTGAGTCCTACATTGCTTACCTGAATTCTTTCGCTCTGCGCACCGGTAGAACCTGCAGGCCAGTAACCAAGGTCTGTCTCGAAGGATGTATTATCAAGGTCCTTTGCAGGAAGATAAATGATGAAGTAATAGTAGCCTGTAGCTTTATCAAGCTGAATCTTGGTTGCCCAAGAACAGCCCTCACTAAGATTAACACCGCCGCCGACTCTGTAGCCCTGACCGTATGCAAGCTGGTCACGCATGTCATAGAAATCGTTATTAACCTTTGTCATGTAGTGCTGTACATCCTTAACGTTTGCTATATCAACTTCCATATAAACCTTGAGGCCTATCTGTCCGTCAAGGACAAGGCTTGTTCCTACAAGAGCAACGGGAGATGATGTAACCGCTTCTGATGCTTCGCTTTCTACATAGGGAAGAGATTCAAGCGACTTAACGATATAGTTTGTGCTTGCCTTTGTAGCATTGAACTTGTTTCCGCTGAATTCTGTCCATGTTTCACCGTTATCGTCGGAGTATGCATACTTAAGGAACTTATTGTAGTTTGTTACAGTAATTACCTGGTTGAAGGGTGCAAATGAGATAACGGGAGTTTCTGTAACCTCATCACCTGTTACAAGCTGATAGTCATCAGGCTTAAAGGTCATATTTGCCATGGTGTTGTAATGTGTTGTACCGTCAGCGTAGGTGTACTTAACGGTTGTACCGTCAATGTCACACCAAGGATTGATCTGGAAGCCTACGATATAGCCTTCTGTGGGCCAGTTTTCGATAAATCTGGGATTTACAGAGAAGGCAGTAGATGTATTGGAATTGTATCTGTCGGATGCCCAAACATAATTCTTGAGATTTCCGTCCTCGCCTACAACAACAAATGTTACCTTACATGTTACGTTACCAAGGTTCAATGAACCCATTCTTCTTGCAACGCTGAAGCCAAGGTTCATAAGATCGTTTACATGAAGAATTTCGTCGTCGTTATAAGAATATCTGAACTTAACGTTGTTACCCTGAGCAACGATGGTTGCACGAGCAGCCTCAAGCGCCTCGGCATCACCGGACTGAGTAGCAGTATAGAACGCCTTTGATGTATCAGCTGTTACATGGCCGCCGAGAGTACCGAGAGTGTAGGTACCGAAGCTGGAGTGGTTAGATACATCCTTGCCTGACCACTTGCCCTGTTCCCATACATCGTTTGCGGTATAATCGTATGCTGTGTAGTTGCTGTATGTCTTGAGAGTACCGATATCGCTCTTTGTATCAAGAGTTGCACCGATGTGAACGTATGAAACAAGAGAATCTGCATTTTCATCGCTTGATGTGCAGGTTACGATACCCCAGAGACCTGTACCGAGCTCAAGTGAAGTTACGCCTGTAACCTCTGTAGCTTCGCCTGCACCTGCAACTGTGTACTTAGCATACTTGTAGGTGAGAGAAGCATTAAGTCCTTCAACAAGACCTGTTTCCGCATTGTATGAAACCACGGGCTTGTCTACTCTGGGAAGGTCAATCTGATAGCTGTGAAGCATAACGAACCAGTCACTATCTGTTGTGCCATCAACTATAAGATTTGTAGTTTCGGGAATATAGCCGTAAGGAATAACCTCAAGTGCTACGATATAACCCGATTGATCATCAAAGTCTGTTGCTGAAATAGTGTGCTTTGTAACTGCTGTTGCATATGCATAATTTGTCTGGAGAAGAATATCTCTCTGCTCAACGAAGCCGTAATCGGTAGCTACATGAGCAATAACCTTTGTATACGCTACACCGTCAGCCTTAATATGACCCTGACGTCCACCTGCTGTGAAGGTGAAGGAAACCATATCCTCAAAAGGAATGATTTCAGCAGGCTCATACTTGTATCTGAAGCCATAGGTTGCAATGAAGTCCTTAGCTTCCTGCTGTGTCATAGTGCCGTCGGTAAGCTTGTTACCGAGAGCAGATACATTTACGCATCCCGATACAACACCGAGAGCGTATTGCCAATCCTTGTTCCAATATGCAAGGTCACCAATCTTATAACCTGTCCATACACCCTCTACAAACTCGGGATTGAGTCTGTCAGAGTATGCCTGAATCTTAACTGTGTCAATAGTAACATTTGCTGTCTTGTCATACCATGTACCGTTTGCATAGGTTACGGACTTGGTATTGATAATTGTCTTGCTGTCGGAAAGAGGACCGAGTACAAGGAATACCTTTGCAACAGATGCAGGCTCTGTTTCTGTTGCCGCAAGTCTTACTGCCCAGAGACCTGCACTCTCAAAAGTAAATGAGGTGCTGCCTGCAGGAATAGCTGTGTACTCGCCTGCACCGTACATATCAAACTCAGCATACTCGTATGCTACATTTGCATCAAGTGTTACTGTATCTGTATCAAACGTGATAGCTTCGATAGCTGCGGGAGCTGCAGTAGTAACAAACGCTGTCTCTGCATATCCGTCATAAGTGATACCGCCTGCACGTACAACATAACTGTCTGCAGTATCTAATGTGAAGTACTTAGCGCCGGGAGCTACCTTGGTCCATTCGGTAGCCGAAGCAAGCTTGTATTCGTATGTATAAGCGCCGAAGTAGTTCATCAGCTTGATCTTGTATACGTCGCCAACGGGAGCAACATATACTTCGGGAGCTACGGGCTCAACGGGAGCAACCTCAACTGTTGTCTCGGCTGTGCCGATAACAGTGTCGCCTGATACACGAACTGTGTATTTAGCTGCCTCGGGAGCATCAAATTTCTTTGTAAATGCTGTCCACTCTGTGTCGCCTTCCTTCTGATACTCATATACGAAGGTGCTGTTAGGCTCAACAACGGAAACTGTATATCCGCAATTCTCATTGGGAGCATACTCTACCGCGGGAGCCTGGGCAGCCGTCTTGATAACATATGCTGTGTAAGGTGCTGTATAATATCCCATTGTTATCTGCTGCTGACCGAAGGAGTATGCAACGTTACTTGCATCTACTCTGTCATTGGTTCCCATAACATAAACAATCTTGGAAGCGTCCATTGTTGACCAAGGAATGTATTTTACACCTACGATATAGCCCTCTGTGGGAAGTCCCTCAATGGACTGTACATCAACTGTAATCTTCTGATTTACAACATTACCTGTTATATTGAATTCTCCGGATGTCCAGGAATGCTCTGAAATTGTGCCGTCGAGCTGCATAACATAGAATATTACCTTGGACTTAACATTGTAAAGTGCTAAGTTACCCTGTCTTCTGTTTGAAGCAAAGGAAATTTCGTTAAGCTGATCAACAGGGATAATCTCTGTCTCGTCATATGCATACTGCATATATCTGCTTGCAAAGCCGTCAGCCATTGTCTGCTGGAGAGCCGCTTTTTCTGATTCCTTTGTAGTCTCATAATCTTCTGTATAATGTGCATCGATAGCCGCCTGAAGTCTTGCGGGGTTAGAGGTTACGTTATTGTTTGCCCAAGAGGAAGGAATACCGTTGGCAATAGATTTAGCCTCATCAGCATCAAGTCTTGCCTGAGCCTCTTCCTTGGTTACCTGATACAGCCAGAGATTCTGTCCCTGCTCTGCGGTAACACCTGCACCTTGGTCAAGGAATGTCTGTGTACCTGTAATCTGGTTCCAATCGTACCATGACATATAGAGACCTGTCCATACACCGGCTTTCCACTCGCTTGTGGACTGATATGCAGCCTTGCTATTGGAAATAACACCAAGTGTAGCTCGTGCATCGTCATCACCGGGGATGTAGAAGAGCACGGGGTCTGAATTCTTGCTTGAAGCACCGTCTCCCGCAATCATAACTGCAACGAGACCTGTCACACCTGTAAGCTCTGTTGAGCCTGCGGGAACTGCTGTATCAGCACTCTTGTCTGAAATGTACTGATATGCCCAGCAATATTTCTGATTTGCATCAAGTCCCTTGATAACGTTGCCGTCAAGGTAGAGACCTGTGGGCTTGTCAGCCTTGGGAAGTACGATGCTGTAGCCGTCAAGATAGTGGTAAATGTTGTAATCTACCATTGCGCTGTTTGAATACTTAAGTATAGAAGCATCCTCTGTTGTATAGGGGTGAATAATGATACCTACGATGTAACCTGTGGTATCTGCAAAATCAGCAGCCGTAACTGTATGGGTTGTGGTAGCAAACTTACCTGTCGCCTTTGTTACAGTTCTGTCAACAAGCTGACCATCATCTGTAATTACCTTGAAGGTAAATTTGGTGTAAACAGGGTTGCCTGTTGTTGTCTGTCCGCCCTGACGGGTAGCAACTCTGAACTTGAAGCTCTCGAAGAGAGACATGGGGATAACTTCGTTAGCTGCGTACTTATACGAATAGTAGATAGAGTCAAGGTGTGCCTTAGCCTGTGCCTGAGCAGCTGCAAGCTGGGTTGCATCTGTCTTGTTAAGATAGGAGAAGGTTCCCTGACCGCCTGTTGTACCAAGGATAAGGGGATCGTAGCCGTAATTCTTTGCAAGTGAGTTTGAAAGGTTTGCACCTGTCCACTTTGCTTCGTTATAAACGGGAAGTGCTGTCTGACTCCATCCGCCCGAAGAAGCAACATTGATGAAATCCTTTGCAACACCGCCGCTGGTTGTACCTGCAGTGGTGTGAATGATGTTTCCTATGCCATCACCTGCAGCATAGAAAATTTCTGTTGTCCAGTTTGTCCAGAGACTTGCATCGGGATTTGTCTCTCTTACCACAACAAGACCTGCAACTGTTGTATCGGCTGTAAGAGTTGCGGGAGTAGAATACTCAATAGCGGTTCCGTTCTTGTTAATGGAAACATTTGCATACTGGTAGTATTTGCTTGCCTGAAGACCTGTAACCTTGCCGTTAACAACAGCAAGACCTGCGGGAGCTGTAGGGTCAACAGTAGGAGCAACAACAGTAACACCGTTTGAGCTGTTGGTGTACATTGCCTGGTGGAAATATCCGTTGGTTTCTGTGTTCCATGCACCGTCTGCATAGAGGTTTGTGAAATAATCGTCGGGAAGTCCGTCGTAGGGAGCAATAGCAAAGCCTACAAGGTAATCATCCGCCGCAACCTCTGCAGGAGCGGGCACTGTGAATGCGCCGTTTGTTGAATAATCTGTAACCTTTACAGTATACTCGGTTACTTCATCGGAGCCTATCTTCTTTGCGAAATAGGTAACCTTAGGAGAAATTTCGGACTTTTCATGACCGTCTGCAACGGGAATACCGCCTGTAAAGGCAGAGAGTGACTTGGGAGAGTATTTCACAAGCTCGGTCATGGGAATAACCTGGTCGTTTGTAAAGCCGTAGTAGTATACGGATTCCTGAGACTTGTTGCCTTCACCCTCAATGCCTACCCATGTAATCTCTGTAAGGTAAACAGCTGTAGCGGAAGCAGCGTTTTCGCCTGTGTACTCTGTGTTATCTGCAACTGCATAGTACTTCTCGCCGTTGAGATAGTACTCAACCTCGTCGATTGCATAAACGGGATATGCAACCTCTTCAACGGTAACTGTCTTCTGTGTATCTGTGGTTATTGTCTTCTTTTCAATAACCTTTGCTTTTACAACATCGATACAAACAGTTACATCTGTAAGAGTAGCATTCTTATAGCAACGAATGCCCTGGAATGCACCGTTGGAAGATATTGTCCACTTACCGGGAAGATAGGTGTCCTTTGTAGTGTTGTTAAATACATCGTCAGCAGCAGTAGCTCCGTCTGTCCAGAAGCTTGTCTTACCGGACTGTGCACCGTAAGTAAAGAAAGCTTCGGGCTCTGCATCTCCTGCTTTAATTCCATAGACACCTGATGTAATAACAGTTGTGTCTGTAAGCTGTGTAAATTCGCCGTATGCATTGTTAGCAAAATCGTACTGGGCATATGTATACTCAATGCCGTCCTCGAGACCTGATACTGTACCGTCGAGTTCAAGTGAATAAGCCAGTGACGAAACTGCAAGAAGCATTACAAGAGCGAATGCAACTGCCGCAATGCGGCTGAGTTTCTTAAATGACATAATCAATCCTCCTAAAATATTTTTTGTGTACGTTCAATGCTAAAATCAACATAAGCAGCTCAAGCATTTTGATACTCTGCCTTTGGACAGAGTGCGATACATCAGGGTGCTTGCCGCCCCTGTCAACTCCAACACACGAACATACAAGTTGGCTATTATGCTATATTAAATATACCCTTTTCAAGAGTTAAAGTCAAGTAAATTTGCCGAGAGTTTTTTGTTTTTTGGGCTTAAATTTTAACAAAAATTTCTTTTGGTTTTTGTGCTGTTTTTTTCTTACAGAAAACGCAAAAAAAGAAAAATATCAACAAGTTGTGCATGCAAGAAAGTTTTTAAATAAAAAGCATACAACACCTTGATTTTGTGTTTTTTTCTGAAAATCTCCATGCAACACCGGCAATTCTCACATATAACTATATAGCCGAACGAGGCAACGGCAAGGCTGATTTGCCGATTTTTTCCTAAAAAAGCGGAGAGCCTCCGCTGGCAATGCTCGCCTATCGCTACCAATGTATAAAACGAAGCAAAGTAATACGGCGAGGTTGATTTAATGCAATTTTCTAGGATATAAAGAAAGAATGAGGCTGTAAAAAACTCAAACAGAGTTTTTTACAGCCCCATACTATCAGTTTCTTTTTTTGATAGCACTTCTTATCTTTTCATGTAAATGCTTCAATTTTCCAAGAGTTCTTTCATCATTCGGAAAGAAAGAACGCAACAATGCTATGGCTATTGCAATAGTAACAAGCTTCTCGGGAGATACAGGAAGCCACAAAAACGCAAGATATGCCCCTGAAACGGTTACCATCCAAGATATTCCAAACACTGTGCCCACTGCAAACATAACATATGACCAACCGTTTGTAATGAGCCATGCAACACCCAGACACAAAAGTAATCTGGGATTAAGGAGACATTCCCACAGCATTTTTAATGTTGCTTTAATTTTTTCTTTCATTTTTCAAAATTATCTTTTTCGTTTCCTAAGAAATCCTCTAAATTAAACTTGCCGTTTTTACTTGTAATACTTAACAGCCGAGTCAAACAGCTTCATATCGTAGTTGCCGGGTACATTCTTGTAAAGACCGTCGCCAATACGTTCAGCGTGACCCATTTTACCGATAACACGTCCGTCGGGAGAAAGGATACCCTCTATTGCCTGCGCAGAGCCGTTGGGATTGAAATCGATGTCCATAGTAGGCTTTCCTTCTGCATCGCAATACTGGGTCGCTATCTGTCCGTTTGCAGCAAGTGTTCTGATAAGCTCGTCCGACGCAAGGAAGCGTCCCTCTCCGTGCGAAATAGGCACGTTATAAACCTCACCTACCTCAACTCCCGTAAGCCAAGGAGACTTGTTGGAGGCAACTCTTACTCTTACTATTCTGGACTGGTGTCTTGATATTATGTTGCCCGCAAGTGTGGGGAGTGATACAGAAGGCTCAAGTATCTGTCCGAAAGGAACAAGTCCCAGCTTGATAAGCGCCTGGAAACCGTTACAGATACCGCACATAAGACCGTCTCGAAGCTCAAGAAGGCTCTTAACCTCATCACTTATCTCGCCGTTGCGGAAGAAAGCGGTAATAAATTTACCTGAACCGTCAGGCTCGTCACCGCCTGAGAAGCCGCCGGGTATAAATATTATCTGTGAATTCGCCGCCGATAAAGCGAAGCGATGCACGGAATCGGCAATTCCCTGAGATGTAAGGTTATTAATTACAAATATCTCGGGCTGGGCACCTGCCTCACGCATTGCTCTCGCACTGTCATATTCGCAGTTTGTACCGGGGAATACGGGGATAAGCACACGGGGAAGAGGTGCGCCGTTCTTGGCTTTGTATGTATTAGATGCCTTGTGGCTGAACACCTCGGGAACATAATCACCGTTAGCCGCCTTTGTCGGATATACCTTTTCAAGCTTGGAATTATATATATCCATAAGAGCATCCAAAGCAAGAGCTTCGCCGCCAAAGGATATGCTCTTTTCTTCTACAGTTTCACCAAGGACACAATCCTCTGTTGTTACACCGTCTGCAAGCTCAACAATAAATGTGCCGTATCCGTAGCCGAACAGCTTGTCAAGAGAGATGCCATCGGCAAACTTAAAGCCGATGGAGTTACCCATTGACATCTTGAGTATTGCTTCAGCAACACCGCCGTAGCCAAGAGTTCTGACAGCAACCGCTTTTTTGCTGCGGATAAGGTCGGTTACTCTTGCAAACACCTTTTTGAGGGAATCGGGATTGGGGAGAAGACCGTCATCGTAAACAGGAGCAATTACAGCAACCTTGTGAGCTGCGCCCTTGAACTCTGAGGTAATAACATCATCGGTTTTACCCACAGTAACAGCAAAAGACACAAGTGTCGGGGGGACGTCTATCTTTTCAAACGAACCGCTCATGGAGTCCTTGCCGCCGATAGAAGCAATCTCAAAATCCATCTGTGCCTTGAAAGCACCAAGGAGTGCCGCCATAGGCTTGCCCCAGCGCTTGGGGTCGCGAAGAGGCTTCTCAAAATATTCCTGATATGTAAAATAAGTGTCATCCGAAATATCGCCGCCTGTTGCAACAAGCTTAGCCAGTGATTCGATTACAGCGATATAAGCACCGTGATAGGGGCTCTTTTCACTGATATAGGGATTATATCCCCATGAAAGGAAGGAAACGTCATCGGTCTTTCCGGTCTCAACGGGTATCTTGTTTACCATTGCCTGTGAAGGAGTGAGCTGATTTTTGCCGCCAAAGGGCATCATAACAGTTCCTGCACCGATAGTTGAGTCAAAGCGTTCAACAAGACCTCTTCTCGAACATACAAGAAGGTCCTGTGCTGTTGCCTTCATGCCCTCGGTAAAGCTGTCATAAACAGGCTTTGTGTGAAGGGCAGGCTTTGCAACCTTTACATTGATATGCTTGGGAGCGCCGTTGGAGTTGAGGAATTCTCTTGAGATATTGACTATCTTCTTTCCTCTCCAGCTCATAACAAGTCTGGGCTCCTCCGTTACCTTTGCTACAACCGTAGCTTCAAGGTTTTCCATGCCTGCAAGCTCCATAAATCTGTCAGCATCCTCAGGGGCAACAACCACCGCCATACGCTCCTGCGATTCTGAAATTGCAAGCTCTGTACCGTCAAGACCGTCATATTTCTTGGTTACTCTGTCAAGGTTGATATTAAGACCGTCAGCAAGCTCGCCGATAGCAACGGATACACCGCCTGCACCGAAGTCGTTACATCTCTTGATAAGCTTTGAAGCCTCGGCGTTGCGGAAAAGTCGCTGGAGCTTTCTTTCCTCGGGCGCATTACCCTTCTGCACCTCTGCTCCGCAAGAGCCGAGGGAGGACTCTGTATGGGATTTTGACGAGCCTGTTGCACCGCCGATTCCGTCTCTGCCCGTTCTTCCGCCCAGAAGTATTACTACATCATCGGGAGCAGGGCACTCACGTCTGACATTCTCCTGGGGTGCGGCGCCAAGCACCGCGCCTATTTCCATGTGCTTTGCCACATAGCCGGGATGATAGATTTCATCAACCTGGCAGGTAGCAAGACCTATCTGGTTACCGTATGATGAGTAGCCCTGTGTAGCTGTGGTTACAAGCTTTCTCTGAGGAAGCTTGCCGGGGAGTGTATCCTCAACAGCGCCTGTGGGGTCGGAAGCACCTGTTACACGCATTGCGGCATATACATATGAACGTCCCGAAAGAGGGTCACGGATAGCACCGCCGATACAGGTAGCCGCACCGCCGAAGGGCTCGATTTCTGTGGGGTGGTTATGGGTTTCGTTCTTGAAGAGAAGGAGCCAATCCTGTTCCTCTCCGTCAACCGTTACCTTTATCTTTACTGTACAGGCATTGATTTCGTCCGAGCGGTCCATCTTGTCAAGCTTACCTGCTTTGGAAAGAGCCTTTCCTGCAACAGTAGCAAGGTCCATGAGACACACAGGCTTCTTTGTGCCTATATCTTCACGTGTCTTTATGTAAGCCTTATAGGTTTCCTCTATTACTTCATCCTCAAATTCAGCCGAATCGATATTTGTGAGGAAGGTGGTGTGACGGCAGTGGTCCGACCAATAGGTATCTATCATTCTGATTTCAGTGATAGTGGGGTCTCTGCCCTCATCTCTGAAGTACTGCTGAAGGAAAAGTATATCGTTGTCGTCCATTGCCAGACCGTGACTCACAAGAAAATCATGAAGTCCTTCAACATCAAGCTCACAGAAGCCGTTAAGTATTTCTACATCTGCAGGCTCGTCCGCAACATTATCGAGACTATCAACAGTTTCAAGCCCTGCCTCGCGGCATTCAACGGGGTTTATTACATACTTCTTTACTCTTGCAAGCACCTCGTCGGTAATATTGCCCGAAAGTATATACACCTTTGCCGTACGCACAGTAGGTCTGTCACCCTTTGAAATTATCTGTATGCACTGTGCCGCAGAATCTGCCCTCTGGTCGAACTGACCGGGAAGGTATTCAACTCCGAAAGCAATTCCGCCCTTAGTCTCAAGCTCGGTATATGTATCATCAAGCTGAGGCTCTGAAAAAACAGTATTTACAGATTTGTCAAAAAGCTTTTTTTCAATTCCCGAAACATCATATCGGTTTACTATTCTGACATCCTCTACTTCTTTAAGTCCTACAAAATTCTGAAGGTCACGAAGCAAAGCCTTCGCCTCATGAGCCTCATTTTTCTTTTTTTCAACATAAATACGGTAAACCATATTTTAAACTCCTAAATGATATTATATCAAGGGCTCCGCCCTTGTTTAATGAATGATGAATAATTTTGGTTGAAAACCTTCGGTTTTCTTCCGTTGGTTATATACGGCGGGAGCAAGCCCCCGCCCTACAGTAAGATATTGTAAAAGGTCTACTGTAGAGGAGCCGTCTCGGCTCCCGTTGCCATGCAACAAATTCGCACATTACCACCGTCTGCAATTTTTTCTGCACAGCGAAGCACCTGCAGAAATCCATTAATGGCAGATTTGCCAAGCTTATCAACCATACCTCTTCACTGTTCACTGCATAACGGCTCCGCCGTATTCTACGCCTTCAGCGCCTTTTGTCCTATATCTTTACGGTAAAAGTCATTTTCAAAATGAACCTTTTTGCTTGCTTCATATGCCGCATCAATTGCACACTTGAGACAAGCGCCCTTTGCCACAACACCAAGCACTCTGCCGCCCGAGGTAACAACCTTACCGTCAGAAGGCTTTGCACCGGCATAGTAAACAAAAGCATCACCCATATCATCCTCGGTTATCTCAAAGCCCGAATCATACTTTTCGGGATAGCCCTTTGAAGCGTGTACCACACAGCAAGCCGCGCCGTCGGAGAATTTTACCTCCATCTCCGAAAGTCTTTCTTCGCTGACAGCCATCATAACCTCAAGAAGATCGCTTTCCATCAAAGGAAGAACCACCTGTGTCTCGGGGTCTCCGAAACGGCAATTGTACTCAATTACCTTGGGCCCCTTGGGTGTAAGCATAAGTCCGAAGTAAAGACAGCCCTTGAAGGTTCTTCCCTCGGCGTTCATTGCATTCATTGTAGGAAGGAATATCTTTTCCATACACTCTTTGGCAACAGCCTCTGTATAATAGGGGTTGGGAGCTATTGTACCCATACCGCCTGTATTGAGTCCCTTGTCGCCGTCAAGTGCTCTCTTGTGGTCCATAGATGAAACCATGGGAACAACCGTCTTGCCGTCGGTAAAGGAAAGCACGGAAACCTCAGGTCCTGTGAGAAATTCCTCTATCACCACTCTGCTTCCGCTCTTTCCGAAAGCACCCTCGCTCATCATCATTACAAGTGCGCGCTCTGCATCCTCAAGCGTTTCAGCAATTATAACACCCTTACCCAGCGCAAGACCGTCTGCCTTTATAACAATGGGCATTTCCTTTGTTCTCACATAGGATATCGCCTTTTCAAGGTCATCAAAGGTCTCATACTCTGCTGTGGGAATATTATATTTCTTCATAAGATTTTTTGAGAATATTTTACTTCCCTCTATTTCTGCTGCAGCCGCCTTCGGGCCAAAGCAAGGAATTCCAAGCGCCTCCAGTCGGTCTACAGCACCGAGCACAAGGGGGTCATCGGGTGCAACTACGGCAAAATCAGGCTTGTTCGCCTTTGCAAATTCAGCAATGGCATCAATATCTTTTGCACCGATATTCACGCATTCAGCATCCTTAGCAATGCCGCCGTTTCCCGGCAACGCCCAGATATGCTCTGCTTTTTTGTTTTCCAGAAGCTTTTTAATTATGGCGTGCTCTCTGCCGCCTCCGCCTACTACAAGTATCTTCATTTAATATCTCCTTAATGGTGGAAAAGTCTCATTCCTGTGAACGCCATAGTCATACCAAACTTGTCGCAGGTTTCTATTACCTGGTCATCACGCACTGAGCCTCCGGGCTCTGCAACGTAGCTTACACCGCTTCTCTTTGCACGTTCAATGTTATCACCAAAGGGGAAGAAGGCATCCGATGCAAGGCTGACACCTGTAATTGAATCGAGGTATGCTCTCTTTTCTTCCTTGGTAAGTATCTCGGGCTTTTCCGAGAAAAATCTTTCCCATACACCGTCTGCAAGCACCTCTTCTGGCTCATCGGAAAGGTAGATATCAACACAGTTGTCTCTGTCCGCTCTCTTTACATCGGGAAGGAAGGGCAATGCAAGTGTCTTGGGATGCTGACGGAGATGCCACAGGTCTGCCTTACTTCCTGCAAGACGTGTACAAAGTATTCTCGACTGCTGACCTGCGCCAACACCGATACACTGTCCGTCATATGCATAAGAAACTGAATTTGACTGTGTGTATTTAAGTGTTATGAGAGCAATTATGAGGTCAATTGCTTTATCCTCGGGGAGCTCCTTATTTTTTGTAACTATATTTGAAAGAAGCTGGCGGTCAATCTTAAATTCGTTTCTGCCCTGTTCAAAAGTGATGCCGTATACCTGCTTATGCTCGATAGGGTCAGGCTTGTACTCAGGGTCAATTTTAACAATATTGTAGCCGCCTTTTTTCTTGGTTTTAAGTATTTCAAGCGCTTCAGGCTCATAATCGGGAGCAATTATACCGTCAGAAACCTCTCTCTGAATTATCTTAGCTGTTGTTACATCACATTTATCGGAAAGAGCTATCCAGTCACCAAAGGATGATTGACGGTCGGTTCCTCTTGCTCTGGCATATGCGCAAGCAAGGAGAGAATCGTCAAGCCCCTCAATATCATCAACAAAGCAAGCCTTTTTCAACGACTCGGGGAGTATTTTTCCTACTGCCGCAGAGGTGGGACTGACATGCTTGAAAGATGTTGCGGCAACCATTCCTGTTGCTTCCTTTATCTCCTTTACAAGCTGCCATGAGTTAAAAGCATCAAGAAAGTTTATGTAGCCGGGCTTTCCGTTGAGTATCTCTATGGGAAGCTGAGAACCATCGTGCATAAATATCTTTGCCGGCTTCTGGTTGGGGTTACAGCCGTATTTCAATTCAAATTCAGTCATTTTACTGCTCCTTAATTGTTTTTATTAAAAATAAATTCGTTTGCCTTACCTGTTTCAAGGTCGACCTCTCTCACAAAGAGAGATACCTTGTTGTCGCTGTTGAGATTCGACCATACGATGTCTGCAAGCTCACCTGCGCTGTTGGGCAATGCCACTTCCTCGGGCTCACCGTAGAAGGAGGGAATGGGGTTTCCGTCGCACTTGTAGGTGTGTATAAAATGTCCTATACCGTTTCTGGGGGTATATGAGTAGAAGAAGCGGTTACAAACGCTTCCGTCTCCGTTGGCACTCTTGAGAATGGACATCTTATAGTGGAAGCATTTTTCACCATAATACAAGATAGCCGATATTCTGGGTGTAAAGTTGGGAGCGTCAGGCTCAAACTCTCTTGTGTGAAGTGCCTTTTCAAAGGAGAAGCCGTCCTCTCCGTGCTCCCTGATATAATTGTACACAGTATCGGTCTGGTCACCGTTGGTTACTATATCGGCACAGGGCAATGAAAGGTAGGGGTTATAAATTATAAGGCTGGGGTCCTCAAGCTTGGACTCGTCAAACGCCTTTGTTCGCATTCCCCCGTCGTATCTCTCAAATATTCTGTTACGGCTGTTTGAGCTTCTTCCCATAATGAAGTAAGCTATCATAGCCTTGTTACCGTCCATACTTTTTCCCACAATTATTCCTCTGCCGGGATATGTATTTTCGGATAACAGCTTTTTCAAATCAAATAATGCCATATTAAGACCTCCGTTAACTTCCTTAATTCTTTTATGCCCTATTTCCCACCAAGGCACAAATGGTGTTATTTACATCTTCACGAAAAGCAAGAAGCTGATCGTTGCTTTTCGGTAACGTTTTATAATCTACCTTGCCGAAATGCTTTTCAACAAGCTCAAGGGCAGTCTTCCTTCCGCCAAGGCGCTCCAGAAGCTGAAGTGCCCTTATATCCACCATTCCGTCTCCGAATACTTTTTGACGGATGGAGGGATAAGCCACACCCTTCAGACCGGGGTATACTATAAAGGATGTTCCTGCCAGATAAGACATGTAGTTTGCCGTTGTAACAAACGGATTCGCTATGCAAAAGCTCAGATGGTCGTAATAGTAGTTATATCCCCAATGCAAAAATCCCTCTGCATTGGTGTAATACATCTGAATTCCAATAACTCGGTTGATGCGTGAGGGGGTGTTTATCAAGCGATTGCTTCTAGCGGCTTCGCCCTCTCCCGTGTAGTAGCACCATAAATGCTCACATTTTCCCACAAAATCCTTGATCATTGCAGTATATACGATGGGAATGTCCGTAACCCCCTGCTCGTAAAACTCGTAGTGTGAAAGTGCATCGCCAAGCATTTGCCCCTCTAAATAAGGCTTTACGATAGAGGTTAAAAGTTTATACTGCTCCAGATGTTGAACTCTTGGCTCGTCAGAAATATGGAACAGGACTTTTTTGTCAAGCCCCTCACTCTTAAAAAATTCCAATACCGACGGCAGATACGCCTTCAGAAAGGCTCTGTACCTTTTACCCTCCGCCTTTGTGTTCCAGCCGAATATCTGCTTTTCCTTACCGTCTGCGGTTGCCATTATTTTAGGTGCAAACCTTGCTCCCCACTGGGAGAAAAGATGACAATGCTCAAATGATGTAATTCCGCAGCTGCGGCAGATATCTATATACCGCTTCATTTCGGAAAAATCAAAGGAGTAGACGTTGTCCTTCAGGGTAACCCTGACAAGCTGTACCGTCATACGATCCCGTCCTATCGGCGTATCAAGCTCGGGGGTAAATGCGGGAAGAAGCATCATATTCATACCGTTTTTAACGGCAACAGACACTTGACTTCTGAATATCTCGTAAAATTTTTCTGAGAATACGGGTACGTCGTAATACTCCGCCAGAGAGTCGCAGTGGAACCAGTTAGTACAATAGGTCTTTTGCTTCGGCAAAAGCGCCGCGATCAAGCGTATTGAAACCGCGCATTCGCCAAGCGGCTCCCTTGATTCCATCTGAAAAAATCTGAAGGTGACAGGGTAGGTTCCTGCCGTAAGACGCTTGCCGTCCTCGTTTACCGTGACCCAAAGGGCTTGATTACACTTATCCGATGCATAAAGCGGTGCCTGATCGTCCTTTTCAAAACGCGCAAAATCTCTTTCGCTCGCTCCATAGCCCTCCACAAACTCCGGATTTGTTCTTTTCGGAATCAAAACGTCCGGGCAAAGCTCTCGGAAGGGCTCGCCGTATTTGGGAACATGATTCATCGGAGAGATGGGAACGTTTTTTATGCCGTACAAGGAGATCGGTATGTCGGAAACCACCTCGACTCCCACGTGCACGGGAGAAACACTTGCATTCTCCATACGGTAGGCTATCTGAAAATTAAGCGGCTCGTTACGCATAGCCGAAAAAGAGGTTATCTCCTTTCCGCTCACGTCTGTATCGTGAAATATTTTTTCCAAGGAGCTGACAGACACAGCCCTTAACGTCATCTTATCACTCATAACGGCTCCATTATATTTTTACTGACGGCTTGCAATTTCCTTTGCTACCTTTTCGGTTGCCTTTGGAAGTATTATCCATTCCGCCAACTGCATTACACGCTTCTGGAGGGTTTCGGGTGTGTCACCTTCCTCTACGTCTACAGCCTTTTGCATTATTATTTTTCCGCCGTCGGGGATTTCATTTACAAAATGCACGGTAGCACCCGTCACTTTTACTCCCTTTTCAAGAGCCGCCTCGTGAACGTGAAGTCCCCAATATCCCTTGCCGCAAAACGAGGGAATAAGTGAAGGATGAATGTTGATTATCCTTTCGGGGTAGCGGTCCGTAAAGCTCTTTGTAAGTATGGACATAAAGCCTGCAAGGACAATAAGGTCGATATTCTCCTCGTTGAGTATTTCAACAACCTTTTCTTCAAAGGCTTCCTGGCTGCCAAGCTCTTTTTTCAGCACTACCGCAGTCTTGATGCCCGCGTTTTTGGCACGCTCAAGGGCATATGCGCCCGAGGCGTTGGAAAGCACCAGCGCAATCTCTCCGCTGGGTATCTCCCCTCTTTTTTCGGCATCTATCAACGCCTGCAAATTCGTTCCGCCACCCGAAACAAATACCGCTATCTTTATCTTCTTCATAGCTTTTCCTTATATCAGCTTTATCTTTTCGCTGTCGTCCTTGATGATCTTACCGATAACATAAGCATCCTCACCCTGAGCCTTGAGTATCTCAAGAGCCGTGTCAACCTGGTTGACAGGAACAACGATACTCATACCAACACCCATATTAAAGGTGTTAAACATATCATGCTCGGGAATGTTACCTGTTTTTGCTATAAGGTCAAAAAGAGGAAGAACTCTGACATCATCTTTCTTTATCTCAGCGCAAAGACCGTCGGGAATGGAGCGGGGAATATTCTCATAGAAGCCGCCGCCCGTTATGTGTGAGATTCCCTTTACCTGTACCTTTTCAAGAAGCGCAAGCACAGGCTTTACATATATTTTTGTAGGGGTGAGAAGTGCCTCGCCAAGACTCTTTCCGCCAAGCTCGGCAATAGGAGTTTTAAGGTCAGCCTTTTCTACATCAAACACCTTTCTGACAAGAGAAAATCCGTTTGAATGTACTCCCGATGAAGGAAGTGCAATTACTACATCGCCTTCAGCCATCTTTGTGTTGTCAATTACCTTTTCTCTGTCAACAAGACCTACCGCAAAGCCTGCAAGGTCGTATTCATCGACAGGATAAAATCCGGGCATTTCCGCTGTTTCTCCGCCGATAAGTGCCGCTCCTGACATTACACAGCCCTCGGCTACACCGGATACGATATCAGCTATCTTTTCAGGTACGTTTTTACCGCATGCAATGTAATCAAGGAAGAACAGGGGTGCCGCACCGCAGCAAATAACATCATTTACACACATTGCCACGCAATCGATACCTACAGTATCATGCTTATCCATTAAAAAGGCTATCTTAAGTTTTGTTCCTACACCGTCTGTACCGCTGACGAGCACAGGACTCTTCATGCCTGTAAGGTTGGGAACAAACAGTCCGCCGAAGCCTCCGATATCTGTCATCGAGCCCTCGTTCTGTGTTCTTGCTATGTGCTTTTTCATAAGCTCTACAGCCTTGTAGCCCGCTGTTATATCAACACCCGCCGCTGCATAGCTTTCAGAATTAGATTTATATTCCATTTCATTCTCCTTTTTTCAAGGGCTCTGCCCTTGAAACCCGCTTAAAAACTTTTTATGTGAATTTTTTCTGCCCGGCAAAGTGCTTGCAGAAATCCGTTGATGGCAGATTTGCCAAGCAAATCAACCACACCTCTTCGCTTTTCGCTCTTCACTGAATAACGGCACCGCCGTTATTCCTTCCCTGTCCAGCAATATGTGCACAGCTCTTCCTCACCAAAGCCTATTGCCTTGACAATGCCCTCAAGAGTCTGATATTCAAGAGAGGCAAAGCCGAATTTTTCACATATCTTCTGTCTGAGCTTCTTTCCTCTCTCTGTAGAGGGGTCTGAGTACTCCTTGATGTACTTTTCGCCGTCCTCGCCTTCAAGCTCCAGAATAATACGTCTTGCAATAAAATCGTATTCCGAAGAAGCTCTTGTGAAATTGAGAAACTTACAGCCGTACATTATAGGCGGACATGCAGAGCGCATATGGACTTCCTTCGCTCCGTTTTCATACAGAAATTCTACTGTCTCCTGAAGCTGTGTACCTCGCACTATCGAATCGTCAACGAGAAGCATCTTTTTGTTTTCGATAAAATCGTGTACGGGTATCTGCTTCATCTTGGCAATTCTCGCTCTCTGCGCCTTGCTGGAAGGCATAAATGAACGAGGCCATGTCGGTGTATATTTAATAAAGGGTCTTGTAAATGGTATCTTTGACCTGTTGGCGTATCCGATGGCGTGCGGTGTTCCCGAATCGGGCACACCCGAAACCGAATCAATCTCCAGCTTACCGTCATTTTCAGCCATTATCTCGCCGTTACGAGTTCTCATTACCTCTACATTTACACCGTCATAGCTGGATGCAGGGTAGCCGTAATACGCCCACAGGAAAGAACACATCTTCTTGCAATTATGTCCCTCTGCAAGAACAGTAATCCCATCAGGTGACAGCTTAACTATCTCTCCCGGCGCAAGATCGCGCACCTTTTCATAACCCAGCTTTGTAAAAGAATAGGTTTCAAAAGCCGCACAATATCCATCCTCGTCCCGTCCGATTGACAGCGGCAGTCTTCCGCATTTGTCACGAGCGGTAATGATAGTACCGTCCGATTTCAATATGAGAATAAGTGCCGTACCGTCAATTACCTTTTGTGCAAATCTGATACCTTCAACAAAATCCTCTTTTATATCGATAAGCGCAGACACAAGCTCTGTGGTAGTTATCTTTCCTCCGCTCAGCGAGTCAAAGTGATAACCGCCTTTTTTGTGAAAATGCTCCTCGATTATTTCCTCAACATTATTAATCCTGCCTACAGTTGCAATAGCATATGTACCAAGACCCGAGCGGACAAGCTGAGGCTGTGGGTCGCTGTCGCTTATAACTCCGATACAGGATGTACCCTTCATATCGTTAAGTACATTGTCAAACTTTGTTCTGAAAGGCGAGTTTTCTATATTGTGGATATCTCTTGTAAAGCCGTCCTCACTGTCCCATGATACCATACCTCCTCGGCGGGTGCCGAGATGGGAATGGTAGTCCGTACCGAAGAAAACATCGGATACAGCGTCTCTTTTTGATGACAGTCCGAAAAATCCTCCCATTACGCCCTCTTATCTTGCTGAGAAGAAGAGGTCGGAAAGGCTCATAGGATCGATATACTCGCCGTCCTTATATACTCTCATATTGCCTGAAGCAATCTCGTCAATGAGAATTACCTCGTCTCCGTTGTAGCCAAATTCAAACTTAATATCATAAAGGTCAAGACCAAGCTCCGCAAGGTCGTCAGAAATAATCTTGGTTATCTTCTGTGTCATATCCTTGACGTCATCATACTGCTTTTCGCTCATAACGCCAAGCACTGCAAGTCCGTCCTTTGTTACAAGGGGATCGCCCTTCTCGTCATTCTTGAAGGTCATTTCAACATAGTAAGGAAGCTCTGCGCCCTCTTCTACATATTCACCGTAGCGGCGGAAAAAGCTGCCTACAGCTCTCTTGCGGCAGATTACTTCAAGACCCTTACCAAACACTTTTCCGGGGAGAACCTCCATGGTAGTGTTGTCAATATCTGCCGAAACATAATGTGTTTTAATACCTGCTTCCTTGAGCTTTTCAAAGTAGTAAACAGACATTCTGAGATTTACCTTGCCTACGCCCTCTATCTGAAGTCCTACGGTATTTGCTCCGGGGTCGAACACTCCGTCGGCACCTGTGCAATCATCCTTGAACTTAAGAAGTACGTTTCCGTTATCAAGCTGAAATACATCCTTTGTCTTACCTGTGTAAATCTTAGTCATTGCCATAATTATATCTCCTTTTATTTATGTTATCTTACGGTGTGTCTTTTGGGCGTAAACCAAGGCTCTGCCTTGGAACCGCTTAAACCCTTTTTATAGAAAAATTTGCTTATTTGATGTTCGCTTACGCTCACGATTTTATTGGTAAATTTTTATTTTACTCAAGAAAATGCTTCGCATTTTTTCGTAATAAAAAGGGTTTAAGAATGCCAAAAATTTTTGATGTGAAATTATGATTTGTAAAGGTTGAAAACACCACCAAAGAACGTTTCCTCGCTTCGCTCACAGCACCTTAGGTTTTCTTACATTAACTGTATGCGGCGGGAGGGGAAACCCCTCCCCTACAGTTAAATATTGTAAAAAGTCTACTGTAGGAGAGCCGTCTCGGCTCCCGTTGCTATGCAACAAACAAGCTTAATCTCACCGTCTGCAATTTTTCTGCACAGCGAAGCGCCTGCAGAATCCATCAATAGCAGATTTGCGAAGCAAATCAACCGTATCTCTTCGCTTTTCACTCTTCACTATTCACTAAAATTAAATCTCTCACCTGCTGCTTTGTTCTTCTCCAAAACAGCCTTTGTATTGTCAGCACGCTTCTTTTCAAGCTTCTCGCGAAGCACATCATCTGTAATCGCAAACATTTCAGCGCAGAGAAGCGCCGCATTCACTCCGCCGCCTATTGCCACTGTAGCTACAGGAATACCCGAGGGCATCATAACCGTTGACAAAAGTGCGTCCATTCCGCCAAGGTCTCCCGATTTGACCGGAATTCCCACGACGGGAAGTGTTGTATTTGCCGCAATAGCACCTGCAAGATGTGCCGCCATACCTGCCGCCGCAATTATTGCGCCGTACCCGTCAGCTCTTGCATTTACTGCAAGCTCACGAGCTTCCTCAGGAGTACGGTGAGCAGAAAGTATATGCACCGTTGCGGGAATTTCAAGCTCCTTGAGAGTGTTATACGCCTTTTCGGCTACGGGCATATCGCTGTCCGAGCCTATTATTATAGCTACTTTTTTCATAAATACTCCATATTAAGTGTTTTTTATTTATACCGTCAAAGCTTTTTTGACAGGCTGCGCCCAAAAAAGAGCAAGGCAGTCCCTTGTTTTTCGGGGACTGCCCAGACGGTCGGCAATATTGTGTCCTGCTCCCCTGCGTCAATTCGCAAAAACCGTCAGTCACAGGACACTTTATTTTACCATATCTCATTGTTTTTGTCAATGTTTTTAGTCGGGTAAGCCCTCGAAAAAAGGTTCTTTTTCGCAAATCTTACTCTTCGGGAACAACGATTTTAAAATCGCCTCTCTCTATTGCCTGAACAGCTGTCTTGACAGGCTTGTCGTCGTGCACGGGCTTTTTAACGCTGAGTCCGTTTTCTGCCTGAGCGGAAATTCTTGCCGCCTCCGCATTGTACTCATCAATTATCTCACGTGCTATCTTTGCTGTTGCAATACATACCTGATAACGGTTTACTCCGTTTTGTGTAAGCTTTTCGATTGAAGGTTCATTCATCATAATAGTTTATCTCCTTTTCATTTGTGTTTGCTTATTCATAGAATTTTTCCAGCAGAGCATCTGTGCTTCTGCAGTATATATCAAGACCGTCCACCGATTCACCTTTGACTATTTTTATAATAGCATCGGTTACATCAACAGCTCTGTCGTTGTAGTTTATAAGTATATTTGAGTAAAGGCGTGAAAATTCAAGCTCAACCTTTGCCCGTTCCAAACGCTCAACTATATCAGCTTCGGTATTTGTGCCTCTGCCTCTCAGTCTCGCCTCCAGAGTTTTATAATCGGGCGGTGAAAGAAACACCGAAATAAGGTCATTCTTATCAAAAAGTCCCATTATCTGCTCTGCGCCGTCTACCTCGATTTCCAGTATTACTACCTTGCCGTCCTCCATCTGCCGTTCAAGCGGCGCTTTGGGAGTACCGTAGTAATTGCCGTTAAACGTGGTGTGCTCTATCAGCTCACCTTTTTGTATCATCTCTTCAAAACGCTCTTTGGTAACAAACAGATAGTCACGTCCGTCTACCTCTCCGGGTCTTGGCTTTCTTGTTGTTGCCGACACCGAAAAGGTGAAGGGTGATATTTCACCGGATTTAAAGGGGGTAAGAACAGTGGATTTTCCGCTGCCTGCCGAGCCCGAAACTATCAATACCTTTCCTCTGTTGCTCATTTTATTCTTCCTCTATTTCACTCTCGTCATTTGAATTTATGGCTTCTCTCAGCTTTTGAGGGCGTATTTTTGAAAGTATCACATGGTCGGAGTCGGTAAGAATTACAGACAGTGTTTTTTTACCGCCTGTTACATCTATGGCTCTGCCCTCATCCTTGGCATCCTGTACAAGTCTTTTTACAGGAGCAGTATCGGGAGATACAATGCAAACTATTCTGTCACATGCAACCATGTTCCCCGCTCCCAATGACAGCATTTTCATAAAAATACTCCTTTTTACACTATAGTAAGTTTCTTGAAAACAACCTCGCCGTTTTACCTTATTTTGGTGTAAACACAAACTGCGGCAGGCGGGAATTGCCTGCGGAGACTCTCCGCTTTATTCAACATTCTGTATTTGTTCTCTTATTTTCTCTATTTCACTTTTTGCCTCTACCACAAGCTTGGTAATTTCAAGCTCACAGCACTTTGAGCCGATTGTGTTTACCTCTCGATTGATTTCCTGAGTAAGAAAATCAAGCTTTCTGCCCGCAGGCGCATTACTCTTCATAATGCTTCTGAACTGAGAAAGATGGCTTCCGAGCCTTGTAATCTCCTCATCCACTGCCACCTTATCGGCATAAAGCGCTACCTCGGTAATTACCCTTGTTTCGTCATAATTAGTATTGCCGAGAAGCTCCTCAATTCTCGCACGGAGCCTTTCCTCGTAAGCCTTTACCGATTCGGGAGACAGTCTTGCAATCTCGTTTCTCAGCTCTTCTATTCTGTCAAGCTTTTCGTTAATATCGTCATAAAGCTTTTTGCCCTCGGTCTCGCGCATTCTGTCATAGCTGTCAAGAGCCGCACCCATTACCTCACACAGAAGGGCTGTCATTTTTTCCTCGTCCTCTTCGTCGCTTTTTGTCCCCACAACATCGGGTATTTTCATAACTGTGGAAACCGCCGTATCGTCTCTGAGTCCGTACTTTTCCTTTACTTCATTGAAAACGGCAAGATAGCTTTCAAAAAGAGGATAATTGACAGTAACTTTGGTAAGCCTGTCCTCAATTATGTTTATCGAAAGATATGCATCAACCTTTCCTCTTGAAGTATGGTTGGCTATCTCCTTTTTGATTTTGTCCTCTAAATATCCAAAGGCTCTGGGAAGTCTGACAGATGTGTCAAGATAGCGATTGTTGACGCTCTTGAGCTCAAAGGTCAGCTCCATCCCCTCTTTTTCAAGAAGAGCTCTGCCGTAGCCTGTCATGCTTTTTAACATTTCTATCTCCTTAAAGTTATGTTATCTTACGGTGTGTCCTTTTTGGGGGATTCTCAGAGGGACTTTTTAGCAAAAAGCCTCTCCGAACCTCCCAAAAGCATTTTGAAGTTTTTTGTCATTTATTGAAGATTTCGTTTGCGAAATCAACCATAATGTTGCCGAAGGCAACATTTCACTCATTCCGCAGGAATGAATTTCACTTTCACAAAGTGAAAATTTCACGCAACGAAGTCGCCTTTCACGGCACCGCTTCGCATTCATAAGGTTTTCTTTGCCTCGTTGTACCATTCAAACGTTGTGACAATTGCCATTGCCTGCAAAAGCGCTGTTACACTCATATTATTCGGAAGTCCAAGCGCTTCACACAAAGCCTGCCGCCTTTGCAATGCGCCGTCACAGCCTATAAATCCGTCCTCGTAGAGCATAGCTCTTGTAAATGGCTGAGGCTCTCTTGCGGACTTGAATTGCTCAAAAAGACCTCTCGCCGTCTCTGCATCAATACCTTCAACGCCAAGTATACCTTCCTTTGAAGGCTGTGATTTGCGGCTTTCCTTGCCGTTTACACGGGGAGTATAGATATGATAAACACCCTCTCCGCCTGTGATATTTTTTATATGGTTACGAATAACCATTCCGGCAGAATCACTGTCTGTAACAACTATTACACCGCGCTTTTTTGCCGCTTGGCGTATAAGTGCCTTTTTTTCGTGGCTTTTGAATATCCCGAATCCGTCAAGAGTAATTATATCCGCATCAAGCACCGACTCAAGCTTTATCTTGTCGTACTTGCCTTCACAGACAACCACTTCTTTTATAGGAAGCTTCATTTTCGTTACCCCATTATCGCCGTTATCAATGATTCTACAAGCACATAATCGGGAGCCTTCATGCTTTTCAGCTCACCCTCGCACCGAAAAGTAAGCTCTACCGCTTTTTTCAGTGAGCCTTCGCTCCAACGGTCAAGGCTTTGCATATACTTCTTTATCTGCCATGGCAAAAAGCCCGTCAGCGACGCAAACTCATTGTCGCTCATAGTGCTTCGTGCCGATTTAAGAAGTGCCAGTCCGTTCACCGTTTTGGCAATCATTGAAACAAGTATTATAGGCTCGATGTTTTGGGTTCTCAGATTTTCAAGTATGTTCATCGCCTCGCGGCTTGCATGGCGGATTACTGCATCAGTAAAATCCCATACCTCATTTTCTGCGCAGGGCTTGACGAAATCATCTACTATTTCATTGGGAACAGAATCAAGACCGTTGAATTTGCAGTAGGCAATAAGCTTGTCCGATTCGTTTTTCAGCCTTGTCATACTGAAATCGCACAGACCTATCATCTTTGTGATATTCACATCGCTTATTCTGACCTCGGCTGTACGGAATATTTTATCCGTCCAAGACAAAAGCTTTCCCTCGCTCTGTCTTGGGAACTCTACCATTGTCAGATTTGCTTCAAGGTCCTTGATTATCTTTCTCTCACGGGACTTTTTGTTTGGAAATTCAAGCTCGGAGGCTCTTGCAAAAATAACAAGAATAACACCCTCCTCCACACGCTTAACCGCATCAATCAGCCTTTTTTCTCCATCTTTTTTCAGCCCGAGGATATCCATTCCCCAAACCTCTATTATTTTGTGCTCCGCCATAACCGGCAGCGAATCCACTGCCTCGTCAAGCTCCTTTAAGGTATCGTCACGCTGGAAGTCAAGAACTGTTCTGTTGAAATCGGTCATACCCTCATCTTCAACTATTTTCCTGAGCTCTCCCAAATAATAGTGCTTGAGATACTCCTCCTCGCCCCAAAAGAGATATGCTCCCTCGGGGTCAAGCTTTATTTTGTCCCTAAGCTCCTTTACCTCGTCTCTCTTTACAGGGTAAGCCATTATGCCATACTGTCAGAGAGCTGTTTGCCTCCGAGGATATGAAAATGGAGGTGCTTTACACTCTGGCAAGCGTGGGCACCGCAATTGGAAACCACTCTGTATCCGTTTGTCAGACCCTCTGTCTTTGCAATTTGCGGAATGCACTCAAAAATATGTGCAACCGTCGCGGAATTTTCCGCATTTATTCCGTCTACCGAAGGAATATGCTCCTTAGGTATTACAAGTATGTGTGTGGGCGCCTGAGGGTTTATGTCCCTGAACGCCAGCACCTTTTCATCTTCATAAACCTTTGTTGAAGGTATATCGCCATTAATTATTGCACAAAACAAACAATCCATATTGTCTCTCCTTAAAGTTATGTTATCTCACGGCGTGTCTTTTGGGTGTTTTCTCGGAGAGGCTTTTTAGCAAAAAGCCCCTCCGAACCTCCCAAAAGCATTTTGAAGTTTTTTATAATTAATTGAAAATTTGCAAATCAACCTTAACATTGGCGTAGCCGATATATCGCTTGCCGAAAGGTCGAACATCACCTCGAAGCTATGTTGGCTTTATTGCATCATTTCAATAAACTTAGCCTTTGCTTCGGGAAGCTTTGTTGTATCTTTACCGCCCGAGGATGCGCTATCGGGACGTCCGCCGCCGCCTCCTCCTACTATGGGAGATATTGTCTTAAGGATATTACCTGCGTGAGCCCCATTTGCAAGTGCATCCTTACCGCAGAATGCAGCAAAGATTATCTTGCCGTCATTTACAGAATAAAGCACTCCCACAATATCCGAATATTTGTCGCGGAGTCTGTCTCCCTCTCCTCTGAGCACATCTACCTTTGCATCCTTTATTTCTCCGAAAAGGAGTGAATACTTATCCGTCTTGACAATGGACGCTTCAAGGTCAGCGCCGGCACTTGCTGCCGCCTTTGCATGAAGTGATTCCACCTCGCTCTTTATTTCACGAAGCTCGTTTACAAGAGCAGTAACCTTTGCGGGAAGAGAGCCTGTATCATTTGCTCTCGCAATAGTTGCACACTCTGCAAGAAGAGCTTCCTTCTCGGCAAGCAGAGCCAATACGCCCAAACCTGTAGTGCCTTCTATTCTTCTGATACCTGCCGCAACAGATGACTCTGAAAGCACCTTGAAAAGGCCTGCTTCGGAAGTATTCTTAAGATGTGTTCCTCCGCAAAGCTCAGCCGATACATTGCCCATTCTGACAAGTCTTACTGTCTTGCCGTACTTTTCTCCGAATAGAGCCATTGCACCCATTGACTTTGCTGTCTCGGGGTCTGTTTCTATGGTTTCAACTGCGCTTGCCGCAAGGACAAATTCATTTACAAGCTTTTCAACTGCCGCAATTTCCTCTGCTGTCATGGGAGCGAAATGCTTGAAGTCAAATCTTACTCTGTTTTCGTCAACATAAGAGCCTGCCTGCTCAACGTGGTCACCCAACACTCTTCTGAGTGCAGACTGGAGAAGGTGCGCCGCAGAATGGTTTCTTGCAATAGCGCCTCGTCTTGCCGCATCTATCTTAGCTGTAACTGTATCTCCTACGCTGACAGGAGCTGTCACCTCACAGTCGTGGAGATATACTCCGTCCTGCTTCTTGGTATCAACTACCTCAATAACAGCTTCACCCGCTGTAATAGTACCCTTATCACCTACCTGTCCGCCGCCTTCGCCATAGAATACGGTAGAATCAAGCACAATGACAGCTTCGCCCTCGCTGACAGTATCAACAAGCATACCGTCCGCAATAATAGCAAGCACCTTGCCCTGACACTCGGTTTCTGTGTAACCCTTGAACTCTGTCTTTGCAAGACCTTCAATAAGGCTTGACTGAGTGTTGTCCCAGCCGCCGCCTGCCTTGCGGTTTGCTCTTGCTCTTTCCTTCTGCTCTGTCATAAGTGCTGTGAAGGCATCGTCATCAATTGTCATGCCGTCCTCGGCAATAATTTCGCGTGTCAGGTCGATGGGAAATCCGAAGGTATCATAAAGCTTGAAGGCATTATCACCCGAAAGAACAGTCTCACCCTTCTCCTTTGCCTCGGCAACAAAACCCGCAAGGATAGCAAGACCCGCATCGATTGTAGCATCAAAGCGTTCTTCCTCTATGGAAAGTATCTTCTTGATGTAGTCAGCCTTTTCACGAAGCTCGGGATATGCTCCCTCGTTGCATTCAATAACCACCTCGGAAAGCTTGTTAAGGAAAGCTCCCTTTATACCTATGAGTCTGCCGTGACGTGCCGCACGTCTGATAAGACGGCGAAGCACATAGCCTCTGCCTTCGTTTGAGGGCATAACACCGTCACCAATCATAAAAGTTGAGCTTCTGATATGGTCGGTTATAATTCTTATGGATACATCGTTGTTATAGTCTGTACCGTAGCTCTTTGATGAATATGAACAAACAGTATCAAGTATTTTTCTTACTGTATCAACCTCAAAAAGGTTATCAACTCCCTGCATAACGCAAGCAAGTCTTTCAAGACCCATACCCGTATCAATATTCTTCTGGCTGAGTTCTGTATAATTTCCGTGGCCGTCATTATCGAACTGTGTAAATACATTGTTCCAGATTTCCATATATCTGTCACATTCACAGCCGGGCTTACAGTCAGGCGAGCCGCAGCCGTATTTTTCACCGCGGTCAAAATATATCTCAGAGCAGGGACCGCAGGGACCGCTTCCGTGCTCCCAGAAGTTGTCTGCCTTACCCATTCTGACAACCTTTTCGGCGGGCACTCCTACCTTCTTTGTCCATATATCAAAGGCTTCGTCGTCCTCTTCGTAGATAGAGGGCCAAAGAAGCTCTGCGGGAATTTCAAGGGTCTCTGTCAAAAACTCCCACGCCCACGGAATAGCTTCATTCTTGAAATAATCTCCAAAAGAGAAGTTGCCGAGCATTTCAAAATATGTGCCGTGACGCGCTGTTTTACCAACGTTTTCAAGGTCGGGAGTTCTTATACACTTCTGACAGGTTGTAACTCTTTTTCTGGGCGGCTCCTTTGTACCCTTGAAATAAGGCTTCATGGGCGCCATGCCCGAGTTGATGAGAAGAAGAGAGTTATCATTCTGAGGCACCAGCGAAAAGCTCTGAAGTCTCAGATGTCCTTTTGACTCAAAGAAAGAAAGATATGCTTCTCTGAGGTCATTGAGCGATGTCCATTTCATGTTTGAATGTCCTTTCATTTATGTGTAATTATATTTTTCGCATATATAAGATATTGTACACTTTTTACCACCTGCAGTCAACAAAATCACATCTTTTATATAAAAATCTTTATACAAATTTAACATGGACAGTAAAATTAAAGAGGCTGTTTTTTCAGCCTCTTAATTTATCGTGGAAAGTTGAGTTTTCCGCATTCCAACTCCTCTATTGTCTTTGCAATAGCGTGCTCGTTGTTTCCGACAGTTACATGGTCAGCTACCGCCTTAACCTCAGGAATGGCATTTTCAACAGCAATTCCTATTCCTGCCGCACGAAGCATATCTATATCATTGTTGTAGTCTCCCAAAGCGACAGTCTTTCTTATATCAATACCCATAAGCTCTGTCATCTTTTCCAACACTGTACCCTTGCTTGTGTTCTTGGGCAATATTTCATAAAGACCTATTTCTGTTCTGATAAGGTCATATTTGTATGCGCTGGGATGCTCGGTAAGGAGCTTTTTTACAAGCTCGAGTTTATTGGGGTCAGTGTCTCCGAAAAGTATCTTTGAAAACTCCTCCTGTACCTCATCATAAGGCTTGGTTATTAATGGGGCTCCCGTATCCTCGCGGTACTGGACCATTTTTTCATTGTCTCTGGAAAAATATGTAGTTTCGAATGTATTAATCTGTATTCCGATATTTTCTACTCTTTCGTCAATATAGCGAACAAGCTCAAGAACATCGCGGCTTATAGGCTTTTTGTAAAGATATTCGCCTTTGTTGCAATCATAAATTGCACCGCCGTTGATACAGCCTGCAGGAGCATTTGCATGTACCTTGCGGTAAAGCTCGCCGATAACCATGGGAACTCTTCCTGTAACAAAAGTAAAAAGACCCCCCTCGGATTTAAAGTATTCTATTGCATCAATGTTCTCCTTAGATACTGATTTGTCATCCATCAACAAGGTACCGTCAAGGTCGGTACACATCAGTATTCCGTCAAATTTCTTCATTCGTATATCCTCTTTCTTAAAATTAACACGTCAAATTACCGGCGCTGACAGCACAGAAGATTAACCTCCGTTAACCCTTTTCAGGTAGCTTCCCGGTGTAATGCCCATATGCTTTTTAAACACACGCTGAAAGTAAAGCCTGTCCGTATATCCCACCGCAAGAGCAGCCTCTTCAATTGTAACCTCGCCCTCAGCAAGCAGCTCAGCAGCCTGTCTCAAGCGAAGCAGCGTAATATACTCCACGGGGGAATGTCCGGTTACTTTACGGAAAACCTCACGGTAGCGACTGGGACTCAAAAACTCCATAGCAGACAGCTCTTCTATTGAAATCGGAGATGACAGATGGGTGTGTATATGCCTTATGGACAAATCCAGCTTACGGCCTCCGTCGCCTGTTTCCATCTTTGTTTTGCCAACCTTCATAAGTATGTACGGCAAAATAACTGCCGCAGATACATCTACCTTGGCAGTATTGTTTCTGAATTCATAAAAAAGGTCTTCCCACAAGGAATAAACATCCTCTCTGACCTCCACTCTCATGATTTCATTCGGATTGATTTCACAGGCGCTGAGTACAGAGTCAACATTATTGCCTGTAAAGTGAATCCATCTGTATCTTACAAAGTCAGAATCATCGGATGTATTAGAGTAAAAATAAGGCGTTCCCGGTGTAATGCACACAACCGTTCCGCGTTCCAGAACTCCCTTTTTTCCATCAATGACAGCATCCATACGTCCGCCCAAAACATACATAAGGTAGTAATCGCGTCTGCCTGCCTCCATCCGTGTCTGAAAGCGGTTCTTCTCTATCTCCTCACCGCATGAGTTAACAAGGATGTTTACGCTTCTGTCATCTATGTTATCAATTCTGAAATATGCTTGCGCCATATATTTAACGTTTTCGCCCATAAAAAACTCCGCAAAGGTAAAAATCGTCATTTTGTCCATAAAAACCGTCGTTTTGGACATTGCATTTCTTCTAATTATGGTATACTATAAAATCAGGAAAAAGTCAAGTCTTTTGACTCAAAAAACAAAATTTTTTAAAGGTGGTATAACATTATGTTAAAAATGGGACTTGTAGGCCTCGGCGGAATGGGCAGAGGTCATCTTACACAGCTTGAAAAACTTATGGCAGACGGAGTAGGCATTGAGCTTGTTGCTCTCTGCGATATTGACCCCAAAGCATTCGGTAAGGTTAAGACCTCACTCAACCTTGAAGGTATGGAGAAGGCTGATTACGATTTCTCCAAGTACCACTGCTACGACAACGTAGACGAAATGCTTGCAAATGAAGAGCTTGACCTTGTAAACGTTGTTGTTCCCACATTCGAGCACAGCACTGTTGCATGTAAGGTAATGAATGCAGGCGTTAACTGTCTTTGCGAGAAGCCCATGGCTATCTCTCTTTCACAGTGTCAGCTTATGATCGACACAGCTAAGAAAAACAATGTAAAGCTTATGATAGGTCAGTGTCTGAGATTCTGGGGTGAGTGGGTTGTTCTTAAGGACTTCTTCACATCAGGAAAGCTCGGTGCTCCCATCGGCGGTTTCTTCTACCGTAACGGCGGTACACCCACAAAGGATTGGTATCTCTGCCGTGAAAAGGGCGGCGGTGCTCTCTTTGACCAGCACATCCACGATGTTGACATGGTAAACTATCTCTACGGTGTTCCCAAGGCAGTTTCAACTGTAGGTAAGATTGTTATCCCCGGCTCCGGTTATGATACATGTGCTACTAACTACATCTATGACGAGAACTATTGCGTACATACCGAAAACCTCTGGGTAAACCGTGAGCCCGGTTTCCGTCACGGCTTCAGAGCAGACTTTGAAGAAGGTACTGTAATATTTGATGACAAGGGCTTCAGAGCTTTCTCCAAGGGATACAATCCCATTGAGCTTCCCGAAGTTCCTCAGCTCGGCGGACATTACCCCGAAATCAAGTATTTTGCTGAGCTTATCGAAAACAACGGCATCAATACAATCAATCCTCCCGAATCTTCAATGGATACTATCCGCATAGCTCTTGCAGAAGCAAAGTCTGCAGACCTCGGCGGCGCAGTAGTAGAGCTGTAATGCAAAGCAAAGCTTTGTAGTGAATAATTAAGGTTGATTTCATTATATTGATTGAATATATTCCGAGGGAAAGCTTTTTTAAAAAAGCTCTCCCTCGGACTCCCTCGAAAAATAGATTGGAAAAGAAAAATTATAATTTTCATTTTCAAAGCTTTTGAAGATACATAAGAAACTTTTCACGAAAAGTTTCTTATGCGGGTTCCAAGGGCAGAGCCCTTGGTTTACACCCAAAAGACACACCGTACGATAACATTAAAGGAGAAAGATATCATGTTAAAAATGGGACTTATCGGCCTCGGCGGAATGGGCAGAGGTCATCTTTCAATAATTGAAAAGCTTATGGCTGACGGTGTTGATATCGAGCTTGTTGCTCTTTGCGATATCGACCCTAAGGCTTTCGGTAAGGTTAAGTCATCTCTTAACCTTGAAGGTATGGAGAAATCCGACTATAATTTTGACAAGTATCGTTGTTACCTGTCTGTAGATGAAATGCTTGAAAACGAAAAGGACCTTGACCTTGTAAACGTTGTTGTTCCCACATATGAGCACAGCACAGTTGCCTGTAAGGTTATGAACGCAGGCATCAACTGTCTTTGTGAGAAACCCATGGCTATCTCTCTTTCGCAGTGTCAGCTCATGATTGACACAGCAAAGAAGAACAATGTTCGACTTATGATAGGTCAGTGCGAGCGTTTTGACGGAATCTACCTTACACTCAAAGAGATAATCGACAACGGTACTCTCGGCAAGCCTATAGGCGGTCACTATTACAGGGGCGGCGCGGCTCCTACAAAGGAATGGTTCTTCTGCCGTGAAAAGGGTGGCGGAGGACTCTTCGACCAGCATGTACATGATATTGATATGGTTCAGTATCTCTACGGTATGCCTAAGGCACTTTCTACAGTAGGTAGAATTGTTCGTCCCGGCTCAGGTTATGACACATGTGCTACAAACTATGTCTACGATGACCTTTGTGTACACACATCTAATAACTGGGTACAGCATCAGCCCGGCTTCAAGTGGGGCTTCAGAGCAGACTTTGAAAAGGGTACTGTTGTCTGCGACGAAAAGGGCTTCAGAGCATATGACCTTGATTACAAGGAAATACCCGTCGAGTCCAAGCACAACAACGGCGGACACTATGCTGAAATCAAGTATCTTGCCGAGCTTATCATGAACGGCGGAGAAAATACAATCAACCCTCCCGAAGATTCAATGAGAAGCATCAAGATGGCACTTGCAGAAATGGAATCCGCAGACAATAAAGGACAGCTTGTAACACTTTAAGTGTTAAATGAAGCACACCCCAGGTGTATGAAGCATTGCATTCGGCAACATTTTGGAATAAAACCCCGGGGGTTCAACCAAAATTCTCAATTTTCAATTATTTTCTCTTTTCGGTTTTAACCCAAAGATGATACCGTAAGATAATATTAAAGGAGAAAGATATCATGTTAAAAATGGGTCTTATCGGCCTCGGCGGAATGGGCAGAGGTCATCTTAATATGATCGAGCAGCTTATAGCAAGCGGACTTCAGGTTGAGCTTGTTGCACTCTGCGACATCGACCCCAAGGCATTTGGACAAGTAAAAGCATCACTTAATCTTGCCGGTATGGAAAAGTCGGACTATGACTTTTCAAAGTATCACTGCTACCTGTCTGTAGATGAAATGCTTGAAAACGAAAAGGACCTTGACCTTGTAAACGTTGTTGTTCCCACATATGAGCACAGCACAGTTGCCTGTAAGGTTATGAACGCAGGCATCAACTGTCTTTGTGAGAAACCCATGGCTATCTCTCTTTCGCAGTGTCAGCTCATGATTGACACAGCAAAGAAGAACAATGTTCGACTTATGATAGGTCAGTGCCTCAGATTCGGCGCAGACTATATGGCACTCAAAGAAATATTTGACAATGGTTCACTTGGCAAGCCCATTGGCGGTCACTACTACAGAGGTGGCTCAGCACCCACCAAGGAATGGTTCTTCTGCCGTGAAAAGGGCGGAGGAGGACTCTTCGACCAGCACGTACACGATATAGATATGGTACAGTACCTCTACGGTATGCCCAAGGCTGTTTCAACCGTGGGAAGAGTAGTACGTCCGGGCTCGGGCTATGACACATGCGCTACCAATTATATCTATGACAATCTTTGTGTGCATACATCTAACAACTGGGTACAGTTTCAGCAAGGCTTCAGACGCGGTTTCAGAGCAGACTTTGAAAAGGGTACTGTTATACTCGATGATAATGGACTTCGTGCTTACAACGAAAAGTATGAGCCTATTACTATCGAAAAGAAACACGGTTTGACTCCCCACTCCGCAGAAATCAAGTTCTTTGCAGAGCTTATTATGAACGGCGGAGAGAATACTGTCAATCCTCCCGAGGATTCAATGAACACTATTCGCCTCGCTCTTGCGGAAATGGAATCAGCTGACCTTAAAGGACAGCTTGTAACACTTTAAGTGTTAAATGAAGCACACCGCCGGTGTACGAACTATTGCATTCGGCAACATTTTGGAAGAAAACCGCAGGTTTTCAACCCTAATTCTCAATTTTCAATTCTAAGTCCCAAGGCTTCGCCTTGGCAACACCGTACAACAACATTAAAGGAGAATGATAAATATGGCTATTAAAATAGGATCAATTGTTTACCTCAGCCCTTCCACCATTGAGAAGAAATTCATTCAGATGAAGGAGCTTGGAATGTGCAGCTTACAGCTCAGCTCATGGCAGGTAAGCGAAAGAACAGATGAATCTGCAGAGATAATCAAAAATCTTTGCAAAAAGTACGACATGGAAATCTCTGCACTCTGGTGCGGATGGACACCCACTTGCTATTGGAACTTCTATGAGGGACAGGAAACACTGGGTCTCGTTCCCGTAGCTACCCGTAACCACAGACTCAGCGAGCTTATGCAGGGAGCTGATTGGGCGGCAAAAATCGGCACACCCGACATTACAACACATGTTGGATATATGCCCGAAAACCCCTATGACCCCAACTACATCGGCACTATTGTTGCTCTTAAGACACTTTGCAACAAGGCAAAGAATCTCGGACTCCACTTCAACTTTGAGACAGGACAAGAGACACCTACTACTATTGCAAGAGCTATTGAGGATATCGGAACAGGTAATATCGGTATCAACCTTGACCCCTCAAACCTTATTACCTACGGTAAGGCTAACCCCTGTGACGCAATGGACACCATCGGCGATTTCGTAAGAGGCGTACACGTAAAAGACGGTCTCTACCCCACCTGCGGTAAGAAGTGCGGAGTAGAAGTAAGAGTTGGTGACGGTAAGGTTAACTTCCCCAGACTTATTCAGCTTCTTAACGAGCACAAGTACACAGGTCATTACACCATTGAAAGAGAGATTCCCGAAGGTGCAGAACAGCTGGCAGATATCAAGCACGCTATCGACCTTATTACAAACGAGTACAATAAATACGATTGGAATTTCTAAGCCAATAAAGCGGAGAGCCTCCGCAGGCAATACTCGCCTTTCGCAACAAAATATATACACCCAAACAGGGCATAAGGCGAGGTTGATTTGATGCAATTTCATAGAAGATAATAAAGCGGCGAGCTACTGAAGTGAGCCCCAAAGTTTAGACAAAATAAAATATTAACCTACTAGTGAATGAG
>CAZYTA010000018.1:0-48844 GCA_964650465.1 uncultured Oscillospiraceae bacterium
TACGCTTACCAATTTCACAAATTTGTTTTTTGATCTCGTATTCTGAAGTCATAGTCTTTTCTCCTCTATAATTAATTATTTTTTTGATTACATCTTTTCACACTTAAATTTTAACACCAATACCTGTATATGTCAATAGGTTTTAAGTGATTTTTTGTTGATTTTTGTAAGTTTTATGTTGATTTAGTTGGTTTTTGTTAATTTTTGATAAAATCAAGCAGTTCTTCAATTCCCTGCCTGTCATAGCTGCTGGTAAAGAACACCTGTTCGCATCCGGACTCTTTGAGCCACAGCTCCGCCATGTCGGGACGGGCATCAGGTGCGTCACACTTTGTTACAATACCTATTACAGGCCGAGTTGCTAATCCTGCAATACACGGAGGAAACAAGGTGTAATGCTCTGTAGCCGAAGCAACGAGACCGATAACATCAGACTCATAAGAATATACTCCCAAAGCACCTCCAAGTGTCTTTGTCTCCGCATATTCGCCCGGAGTATCAATAATAAAATCGTCAAAACCAACATATTGCGTCTTGTGATACTCAAGCTTTTCGTTTTTTAAAGCAGAAATAAGTGTGCTCTTCCCTGCTTCGCTTCTTCCCATAAGAATCAAGCGCTTCATGTTCTTGTAATTTCACACACGGTAAAACCAAGCTTTTCCTTAGCATAATTTACCGCAGCCGTTAGTGATTCGGTAACCTCAGAAACACTGCCTGTTATTATCAAAGTACCGCTGAACCTATCAACGAAGCCAAGAGTAGCACCCGAAGTCTTAAGAGCTATATCTGCAGCAATAACCGCATATTCAGCAGGAGACATTGTAACAATACCAATAGCAGAGCGTACCGAATAATCAACCGTTGGATCAAGACCAAGTTTTCTATATAGAATGTCATCAGGATTTGCGATAATATGCGCAAGTGTTATCTGTTTTCCCGGTACAAGCTCCTGAATTATTCTTTGTTTGATTTCGCCATCTAATCGTTCCAAATTATCACCTCTGTTTATCCGCCAATGTTTACTCTAAGTCCGGAAAGCTCTGCAGCAGACTTAAGAGCAAGCATATGCTCCTTTGTGGGAGAAGGTACATCCCCCATTTTGTATTCTCTGCCAAGACCTATGTATTTATCGTACCCCAGTCTGTGATAAGGAAGCAAATTGATCTCCTTTACACCGACAAGTGTTTTTGCAAAACTCGCAATATCGCTTATCTCGGCTTCCGTATCGTTAAATCCCGGAATGACCGGAACTCTGACAACAAAGTTCTTTGCAAGAGTCGAAACTTTTCTTGCATTTTGAAGGATGAGCTCATTCTTCATCGTCGTAAACTCTTCGTGCTTTGCAGAGTTCATATGCTTTATGTCGACCAAAAAGTTATCAATATAAGGTATAAGCGGTTCAATCATATCAAAAGGTACGCACAATGTAGTTTCTATCGCTGTGTTGATCCCATATTCTTTGCAAGTCCTGAGAAGAGCAAGTGCAAAGTCTGCTTGACACAAGGTTTCACCACCCGAAAGAGTGAGTCCGCCGCCGCTTCTGCGATAATATATAAGGTCTTTTTTTACAGTTTCAAATATCTCTCCTACAGTTACATCACGACCTATAGTTTCTGTCTTACCATTACGCATCATAGTCTGAATGTCATATTCCTGAGATTCGGGATTACAGCACCAACGACAGCGAAGCAAACATCCTTTTAAAAAAACTATAGTTCGAATTCCGGGACCGTCATGAGTCGAAAACTGTTGAATGTCAAATATTCTTCCTTTTACCAGAAGGTCCTTGTTCTGTTCCATCAAAACATCCCCTGCTCAGTTCTGTTGATTATATCATCCTGAAGAGACTTTGACAATGTTGTAAACAAAGCACTGTAACCTGCTACACGAACAACAAGGCTCTGATATTTTTCAGGATGCGCCTGAGCATCCTTCAAAGTTTCGCGGCTGACAACGTTAAATTGAACATGGCTTCCCTTCTGATCAAAATATCCTCTGATCAAAGCAATAAAGCTTTCAATACCCGAGCTGCCTTCAAGAGCAGAAGGATGGAATTTCATATTAAACAAAGTACCGTTTGATGCTATTCCGTGGTCAAGTTTAGATACAGAGTTCGCAGAAGCTGTGGGACCATGAACATCCCTGCCCGCCGAAGGCGAAACTCCGTCCGCCACAGGAGTGTATGCATATCTTCCGTCAGGTGTAGCACCCGTCTGAGCACCAAGCGGAACGTTTGCCGAAACAGGATAAAGACCAGCCTGGAACATACCGCCTCGAGGATTTTTATACTTTTCAAGGGGCTTGGTATATGTATAAGCCACATCTCTGGCAAGAGCATCTATATCTTCGATATCGTTACCGAATTTTGATGCATCAAGTATCATCTCTCTGATTTCAGCATGCTTTTTGTTGCCGTTCTGCGCCAAAACAGCCTTTGTAACTTCGGCTATTTCCTTTTCACTAACCGTTACGCCTTTTTGACGAAGCTCGTTAACAACCTTTGTAACAACTTCAGAAGAATCTGTTTTTCCGTAATTGTTAGCAAGTGCATCTCTGAGCTCAACAAGAGTAAACTTCTTCTCCTCAAAAACAAGCTTACGAACAGCATAAAGAGAATCTGCCATATTTGCAATTCCAAAGCCCTGAGGTCCCGAGAAATTATAAACCGCTCCGCCCTGTTCAGGTGTCTTACCTCTCTTGATGCAATCATCAATCATAGAAGCAAGATAAGGAAGAGGACATCTTTCCGCATGAGCAACATCAATAGCGTTATTGGCATTAACCATGAGACCAATCATATAGTTCATATGCTCTTTATAAGCATCATAAAACTCTTCAAAAGTTGTCATGTCTTCAATCTTCTTGGTCTTTACGCTTATCTGTTTGCCGTTATCAACACCACTCGAAAATACAAGCTCAAGCGGTCTGCACATATTGAAGAAAGCAGCATCGTGCCATCCCCAAGTCTTACCTGACTTCTGAGGTTCAACACAACCAATAATGTTATAATCTCTTGCATCCTGCATTGTAAGACCTCTGCTTACAAGAGCAGGAATGATAACTTCATCATTATAATAAGCAGGAAGACCTACACCTGTACGGGTGAGCTCAGCAGCTTTAACAAGAAATTCGTGGGGAGTCTTATTCCATACACGAACAGAAAATGAAGGCTGCGGAAGAAGAACATGCATTGTAGCGGCAATTGTCATAAATGACAAATCGTTCGTCGCATCCTCTCCGTCAATTGTCTGACCGCCTGCGATAAGATTCTGGAACGTGCCGTAACCGGCGAAGCCCTGTGCAGAAGCATCATCTCTTACCTTACTGATGTCGTTAAACTTAATCCACAGACAGTCAATGAGCTCTTGAGCAAAGCTCTTGTCAAATCCGGGTTTGTTTTTATCAATTTCATAATAAGGATACATATACTGATCAAAACGACCCGGAGAGATGGAGTGGCCGTTGGATTCTGTCTGAAGAAGAAGCTGAACAAACCAAAATGATTGACACGCTTCGTAAAAGTTTTCCGCAGGGTTCGCAGGAACCTTTGAACAATTGAGAGCAATCTGAAGAAGCTCCTTCTTACGTTTCGCATCAGTTTCTTTCTCAGCCATTTCAAGAGCCAGCTTCGCATAGCGCACAGCATATGTAATAGCAGCACGGCATGACATTATCGTTGCTTCAAGGAAAGCTGACTTTGTTACATAATCGGCATCACCGACATTTATACTGTCAAGCTCCTTTTGAGCCTCGGCAATTATCCCGTTATAACCTAATGCAAGCACCTTGTCATAATGAACACAAACATGACCAACTCCGTTATAAAAATAGTTGCCTGGAGTGAAGATATTGTGCTCAATAGCAGTAATAGTCTCTGCCGCCATATATGAGGTAGCAAGTTCACTGGTGGTTTTGCCCTTCCAATACTTGAATACTTCGCTAAGAATTTTTTTGTTTTCATCTGAAATATAGAAAGGGTCCGCACTTCTTGTCGCAAGTGTGTCAAATTCTTTTTCTACCCAATCAAAAGAGAACTCGGGGAAAATCTGACAGCTCTTTGAGGCAACTGTAGAGCTGCCTACAATCAGCTCATTGTCTCTTATTGTAACAGGAAGATTTTCGCATATATTCTTAAACGCCTTTGCACGCCTGATAACCATGGGTTCTCCCTCGGTCTCCATATATGACTGAGTGAGAAGAACAGCTCTGTCGCTTTCGATCTGAGGACGAGCGTTAAACAGTGCCTGCTTGAGAAGTTCTATTCTCGGCGTTTTTTCAGGTGTTTCCACTGTGTACTTCTTCATCATTTCACCGCCTTAATAAAAATATATTTTTCTCTAAATATCATTATACACAAAACTTGGGGTTTGTCAACATTTTTGTTGAATCTTTTTGTTGTTTTTTTATTTTTCAGGCAAAAGGCATGTTGTTTTATGTTGTTTTGTAGTGTTTTTGTAAAAAAATGTTGTTTGCTATGTCGCAGAGAACACTTTCGGCTTTATCGTAACTCATAGAGCATTTTTCGTTTAAGTCCCTGCTTTTATCCCCTATCGCACAAGAGTACTTCGCATGAGCCATCATTGCTATATCATTGTCAGCGTCACCAATTGCCGCAGTTTCGTACTTTGATATCCCCAACCTTAATTGTAAATCTGCTACAGCTACACCTTTATTGGCATAAGGTGAAACAAATTCAGCAAAATAACCATCAGAATAATGAACGCGAAAGTCATTGGTGCTAACAAGATCAAAGCGCTTAGTCTCAGCTGATACTTTAAAAACATCTTCTTTTATTTCAAAAGCGCGAGAAATCTTAACAGGAGTCTTACCAAACAAATCGGGTTTGGCGTTGTTACCGACTAAGTAAGCTTTAGAGAGCGAATAAAGTACAGCGTTTTTTAAAACATCTTCACCAAAAAAAGATTTAAGGGAAGCTGATGAAAACTGCTTTTTGAAAACAACACTGTCATTCTTTACCGTAACCGCACCGTCATCACAAATAAAGTAAATATCCTCGGCTATATCGTAAAGCAATGCACTGAGCTCCGAATATGTACGTCCTGATGCTACAGCGAAAGAAACACCATTGGAAATAAGCCTTTTTATACATTCTATCGAATTTTTCGAAACAGTTTTTTGACCATAAGGTAAAAGAGTTCCGTCAAAATCCGATACCACAAGTTTAATCATTTCATCTCTCCCGATTCTTTACTGCTTACATTATACCTTTTACAAGCTCATTTGTCAACAAACGAAAACAAAATATTGAACTAAAGCAAATTTTTAAGCCGACATTTCTGTCGGCTTAATCTTTAGGTTAAATCTTCAACAACTATCGTTCTGACAGCATCAGGGTCATTCACCTTTTCAACCCTGTCACGAGTTTCTACGAATTTTGTATAAACCTGAGGGAACAAAGCGTAACTAAGTACATCTTCCTCAGACTTAACAATTTCTTTGGCTTCCTCGCGATATTTCTCAAGCTCCGGCTCAATAAGGTCTGCCGGTCTAACGGTAATAACCTCAGCATCACCGATAGCTTTCTTTCTAACTTCTTCGTTAACCGGTGCAGGAAGAGCTCCGTACTCACCTCTGAGAAGTCCCTTGGACTCCTTTGTTATCATCTTGTACCTTTCTCCTTGAAGTACATTCAGTACAGCCTGAGTTCCTACTATCTGGCTTGTAGGAGTAACAAGCGGAGGATAACCAAAGTCTTTTCTTACACGAGGTATCTCTTCAAGAACTTCATAATACTTATCCGATGCATTAGCTTGCTTCAACTGTGAAATCAGATTCGAAAGCATTCCGCCGGGTACCTGATAAAGAAGTGTATTTGTATCAACGTTGAGAACCTTAGGATCAAGACTTCCCTGCTCCTTGAGTTTAGCGGAAACATTTCTGAAGTGAACAGCAGCTTCGCTAAGAAGTTTAAGATCAAGTCCTGTGTCTCTCTCAGTTCCCTTGAGTGTCGCAACAAGCGATTCTGTGGTAGGCTGAGAGGTACCATTACTCAAAGGAGACAATGCACAGTCAACAATATCGACACCTGCTTGAACAGCCATCAAGTTAGTCATATCACCTGTACCTGATGTGTTATGAGTATGAAGGTGAATCGGTACCGACACACGCTCTTTGAGCTTTTTAACCAGACTATACGCATCCATAGGAAGAAGGAGGTTTGCCATATCCTTGATGCATATGCTGTCAGCACCCATCTCCTCAAGCTTCATAGCAAGCGTTACAAAGTATTCTTCGTTGTGAACCGGGCTGGTTGTGTAACTAAGAGCGGCTTCGCAATGACCGCCATATGCTTTTATTGATTTTACTGCCTTTTCAAGATTTCTTGTGTCATTAAGAGCATCAAACACACGGACAACATCTATGCCGTTCTCAATCGACTTCCTGCAGAACGCTTCAACTACATCATCAGCATAATGTTTATATCCAAGTATGTTTTGACCTCTGAAAAGCATCTGAAGCTTAGTGTTAGGCATTGCCTTCTTGAGAGCACGAAGTCTCTCCCAGGGGTCCTCGTTGAGAAAGCGCATACAGGAATCAAATGTAGCGCCGCCCCAGCACTCAAGCGACCAATAACCTATTTTGTCAAGTGCTTCACAAGCAGGAAGCATGTCCTCGGTTTTCATACGGGTAGCCGCCTGTGACTGGTGAGCATCACGGAGAATAGTATCAGTTATATATAACTTTTTTTCCATAATAAAATCTCCTTTCTATTAACCGAACAGTGCAATCAGAACGCCTGCCGCTATAGCAGAGCCGATAACACCTGCAACGTTAGGTCCCATAGCATGCATAAGAAGGAAGTTTGAAGGATTTTCCTTTTGTCCAACAACCTGGGATACACGGGCAGCCATAGGAACAGCAGAAACACCCGCAGAACCGATCAAAGGATTTATCTTGTTCTTGAGGAAAAGATTCATAAACTTTGCAAGCAGCACTCCGCCGGCAGTTCCAAGACCGAAAGCAACAACACCAAGGACAATAATCTTGATAGTTCCGAGAGAAAGGAAAGTAGTAGCTGTAGCTGTAGCACCTACTGTAAGTCCAAGGAATATAGTTACAATGTTCATAAGCTCATTCTGAGCAGTTTTGTTAAGTCTTTCAACAACTCCGCACTCCTTGAATATGTTACCAAGCATAAGAGCGCCTACAAGAGGAGCTGCAGAAGGCACAATCATAGCAACAATCAACGTTACAAGGAACGGGAATAATATTTTTTCTTTCTTTGATACAGGTCTCAACTCTGTCATAACTATAGAACGTTCAGCCTTTGTGGTAAGGAACTTCATTATAGGCGGCTGTATAACAGGCACAAGAGCCATATAAGAGTATGCCGCAACAGCTATAGGACCAAGAAGACGAGGAGCCAACTTCGATGTTACAAATATAGCTGTAGGACCGTCTGCTCCTCCGATAATACCTATCGAAGATGCCTCGGCACCGTTAAATCCCATCAATGAAGCGCCTACATATGTAGCAAATATGCCGAGCTGTGCCGCAGCACCGAGTAATAAGCTCTTGGGATTGGCAATCAGAGGACCGAAGTCGGTCATTGCACCTACACCCATAAATATCAAGCAGGGATAAATACCAAGCTTTACGCCGAGATAGAGGTAGTCAAGCAACCCCGCCGAAACAGATTCTATCGCCTTGTATCCATCTGCAGCCACCACAGATGTCAGTTCCTTTATCTGTGCCTCTGAAGCAGCAATAGCACTCAGCATTTTTTCGCTAAAAGCAACAGTATCTGCTGAATTTAAGGCATTGATAAAGTCAAATGTAACATAAGGCTTCAAAACATCAAGGCTTACACCGCCTTCAAAAAGTTCAAGGAGAAATTCTGTTGTTATAGGCTCTCCGCCAAACAATCCCCAATGAACATGACCGCCCGCGAAGAGAATTTCATGAAACATCTCTGCTCCGGGAAGATTTGTTAAAAACATACCGAAAGCAATCGGAAGAAGAAGCATAGGTTCGAACTTCTTGACAATCGCCAAATATGCCAAAACAAATGAAACCGCAATCATCACAAGAGTAAGAAGGTTATCCTTGAACAAATAAACTCCTGTCTGTTGCAAAAAATTTATAATGGCTTCCATAAGTCAAAAAACCTCCGACAACTTAACCTATATTGCAAAGAAGAGCGCCTGTCTCTACCGCCTGTCCCTTTGAAACAGAAACAGCACCAACAGTACCGTCACACGGAGAAAGGATCTCGTTTTCCATCTTCATAGCCTCAAGTACAAACAGAATGTCCCCTGCCTTAACAGCCTGACCCGCTGAAACTTTGACATCAAGGATTGTACCGGGCATAGGAGCCTTTACGATTTCTCCGCCGGCAGGAGCAGCCGCAGCTGCGGGCGCAGGAGCAGGAGCAGCTACAGGCTTTGCAGCGGGAGCTGTATTTGCACTTGCGGAATCCATTGCCTCAAGTTCAACCTCGTAGGATACGCCGTTAACAACTACATGATACTTTTTCATAATTACACCTCATATATTTTAATTTATTTTGTAACTTTAATAATATCTAAAAAACTTTTCTTAAAATGTTGCATTTCAATGATGAATGTGATAAAATTTGTGTAATGATTATGTAATAATTTCATAATACAAAAAATACATAAAGCAAAGGACAAAAAATAATGTTTGAAGGAACACGCATACTGATAATAGAAGATGAAATAAAAACCGTAAACTTCATCTCCATGGCACTGAGAGCCAAAGGGTATAAAGTAACAAGTGCGCAGACAGGACAATCGGGAATTCTCAGCTTTTGTACATCTAACCCTGACATTATCCTGCTCGGACTCGGTCTCCCCGACATGGACGGTATGAAAGTACTTGAAGAGGTCCGAAAAGTCTCGGACATACCAATAATGATAGTTTCATCAAGAAAGTCTGAATCAGATATAATTTCATCGCTTGATGCAGGCGCGAATGACTATATGACAAAGCCGTTCAGTATGGGGGAGCTGCTCGCAAGAGTAAGAGTAATGGAAAGATATATCGCCCGTGAACCCGTCGTTAAACCGGATACAATCCTGCAATTCAGCGGCATGACTATTGACACGGAGAAAAGAAGAATTTATGTAGATGGTTGTGATGTTCATCTGACACCGCTTGAATACAAATTACTTGTAATACTTGCTTCAAATCCGGGAAAAGTAATCACGCACCATCAAATATCACGGGACGTGTGGGGTTACAGGGAAAACTCAGATGCAAAAAGCATACGTGTGTGCATGGCGAGCTTAAGAAAGAAAATTAAAGATAACTCCCCTGAGCCTAAGTACATATTTACCGAAATAGGCGTAGGGTATCGATTTGCTGACAAATAAAACCTTACCGACATTCTTAAACAGCCCATTCTACGTCATTGTATAATATTTAAGTATATTATATAACAGACTGTATAAGATTAGGATTTATAATAACAAAACCGTGTAAAAAAGTTATAATGTTTCGCTGTTTTTTCTTAACGCTTTTATTACGTTGATACCAAAACTTTATACCCCTTTTTAATGCCTGTTGATATATAATAAGAAAAGATTATAAAAGATTTTTTTGGAGGTCAAAATGGTTTCAAATACTTTTGTTGTTTTACTTGGAATGGGAACCGTATTCGCAGGACTTATCATTATTATTTTGCTCTGTAAGCTTATGAGCTTTTTTATCAGGGCAACCGAGAACAAAACAGTAGCCACCCCCTCACCCGTTACTGCTCCTGCCGAAAACATTCAATCAAATAACGAAATTCCAAACAAGCAATCTTTAATTGCAGCTGTTTCCGCAGTTGTAGCAGAAGAGACAGGCACAGATATTACTAACATAAGAATTCATTCAATAAAGAGAACATAAAACAAAAGAAGGTCTGGTCAGACCTTCTTTTGTTTTATGAAAAAAGCTTTAAAATTTCAGTTATACTTTTTACAGTTACAATATCAAAATCCGCGGGAAGAGTAGGCAAAGACTTTGGCAAAGAAGACTTTGGGATTATTATTCTTTTATACCCGAGCCTCGCCGCTTCTTTTATTCTTGAAGTAACAAAGCTAACGGACCTAACTTCTCCTAAAAGTCCCACCTCGCCCAGTGCAACGGTCTTATCATCAATTTCTATATTTCTGTAAGCTGAGATAACAGACATAACAATTGCAAGGTCGGAAGAAGGCTCGTCAAGTCTTAAACCACCGATTACATTAAGGTAAACGTCCTGAGTTGACAAATAAATTCCAAGTCGTTTTTCGATTACAGCAAGAAGAATTGACACCCTGTTGAAATCCAATCCGGTAACTACTCTTTTAGGAGCAGGAAATACCGTCTTAGACACAAGGGCCTGTATTTCCGCAAGAATAGGTCTTGTGCCTTCATGCACGCAAACTGTACAGCTACCGGAAACATTTTTAGGCTTTTCTGAAAGCAGAGCTCTGCTGGGGTCGGTAACTTCTATAAGTCCCCTGTCCCCCATCTCAAAGACACCTATTTCGTTAGTTGAGCCAAATCGGTTTTTGGATGAGCGAATAAGTCTGTAAAACTGTGTGCGTTCCCCTTCAAAACTCAAAACTACATCAACCATATGTTCCAGAACTTTAGGTCCTGCTATTCCGCCATCTTTGTTTACGTGTCCGACTATTACAGTAGCAACAGAAGACTCTTTTGTTTTTCTTATAAGCGATAAGGCACACTGCTTAACCTGAGTTATACTGCCGGGAATGGAGTCAACGGCAGGAGAATACACAGTTTGAACCGAGTCTATAATCAACAAATCCGGTTTTAGCTTATCTACGTATGCAATTACTGCATCCACATTGGTCTCACACAAAAGATAAACGTTATCTCCGGTAACACCGAGCCTTTCAGCTCGAAGCTTAATCTGAGTAGCTGACTCTTCTCCAGAAACGTAAAGTATTTTGCGTGAATTCGGAAGACTTTTGCATATTTGCAAAAGTATAGTACTTTTACCTATACCAGGTTCACCGCTTATCAAAACAACAGATCCTTTTACTATTCCTCCGCCAAGAGCTCTGTCAAACTCAGAAATCCCGGTCTCCATTCGAACTTCTTCTCTTTGGTTAAGCGAAATTTCGGAAATAAGTTCTGCTTCAGTGGATGCTACAACGGATATAGATTTATTAAAAGTATTTTGCTGCGGAACGGATATTTCTTCTTCGAGTGAATCCCATGCGCCGCATTCTTTACATTTTCCGCCCCATTTGGAATGAATAAATCCGCATTCACTGCAAACATAAACTGTTTTTACATCATTTTTTGCCATACTTCAACATCCTATAATTTTATATATTCAATAATAGAATTCGCAATTACAAAAGCCAATTTTTTTTGATACTCTTCATCCGAAAGCTTAGACAAATCTTCATCATTTGACAAAAAACCGCACTCAATTAATACAGCAGAGCACTGCAGCCGATCCAAAACATATATGGAATCGGTAGATTTTTTTATATTCCTTGCATTGTGAGGTTCAAGAAATTCTTTATTGTTGCTTTGTAAAACAAGTGCTAAAGCTTCGCTATATTGGTTATTAGGTGAATAAAACACTTGCAATCCGTTATATTTGCCTTCAGCAAACTTGTTCATATGAATACTTACAAACACAGGGTCATTAAACTGATTGGCAAAACTAACTCTGTTGAGCAAATCGTCTCGTTTTTTGTGTTTTGACGAATCCTGCGCTAATAATTTATCATCAGAACGAGTCATATACACATCAACATCATAGTATTCAAGGAATACTGCAATTTGCTTTGCCACCTTTAAATTCAAATCTTTTTCACGTACCTCGCCAACAGTAGCACCTGAATCAATTCCGCCATGTCCGGCATCAATAACAACAGTAACTCTGTCACCTGTATATTCGACAACCTCAAGCAAAGGCTTATCAAATAATACCTTTCCGATATAAAAGAAAGATAAAGCAGCCGCAACAATAAGTAATGAAACAATAACAGTTTTAACTAAAAACAGTAGCTTTTCAGATTTTATGAGCATACAGCTTACCTCCATACTATACAGTATGAAAGGTAAAAGTCAATTATTAATAATTGTTTTTAATCTTCTCTTTTTCTTCGTTATACTTTATTCCAAATATACTTCTTAGCCTATAATTCTTTGTGCCAAAAATATAAGCACCGGCACCTACTATAACCCCGGGCAGTACAGATAAAAGGTACAAAAAAGCAGAGGTATTAGCTACGCCGTCAAACAATGTCGAAAACAGACCAGAATACATACATTGAGAAAAAAATACATTTATATAGAAAACACCCCTGTACAGAACATCAATTGTTCGCTCTGCAAATCCATTGTTTGAAGCAAATAAAGAAAGCACAGCACATAGCACCGTGGTTAGATAATAAGGGAGTGAGCCTGCTATCATTACCACAACACCATCAGTTTTGCGTATCTTATCAGCTCCTATTCCAACAGCACGTTTCGCACCAGCCTCCCACATAAAACTGTATACCAAGTAAAGGTAAAAAGCAATTGAAATAATACTTCCTGCCAATTGAAATTTGCCTTCAAATGCAATTGTGAAAAAAACAAACAAAATCAGTGAATAAATGCCTGAAACAAAGTGGTTGATTAATAATTTAACAACATACTGGGCATTGCTTTTGATTACACTCATACGTACCTCCTATTATTAATATATTGGTTCTATTGTATAGTAAAATGTGTTTTTTATCAAGTAAAAAAATAAATATTTACAAAAAATCAAACAAAAAAGCTTATATACACAAAAAACACAAAAAACCCCCCTGTAAAAACAGGGGGAAATAACAAGTGTTAGTTGTTTTCAACAGAAAACACATTATGACACGAAGGACATATAACGCTTGAAGGATTGATGCTGTTGTCAAGATAGACTTGATCACCGCACGAAGGGCAAACCACTTTAAAAAAGTCGTAAGCGCCGCCTGATTCGCACTCGTCACAATCATCATCGCAGACACATTCGTCACAATTACCATCACACTCAAAGTCATCATAATCACCGTGACTTTCACATTCGCTGTCCAGATCATCGTAAACAACTTCCTCGAGACATCCCAGATCTTCATCTATTTCTTCGATATAATCTCTGAGAGTTTCATTCTCATCAGAAAGAGAAGTGATCTCATGAGCCATATCGTCAACAAGATCAATAAGAAGCTCAATTATCTTCCCTTCTGTTGTTTCTGTATCAAACGACTTTCCGTAAACAACACCTTTAATGTAAGCGACTTTTTCTGTCAATGACATAAACAGCCTCCTTTTCGTTATACTCTTTCGAGATACTCACCTGTACGTGTATCAATCTTGATTACATCACCTTCATCGATGAAGAGAGGAACCTTGATCTCTGCACCTGTTTCAAGAGTTGCGGGTTTTGTTGTACCTGTAGCTGTATCACCCTTAAAGCCGGGTTCTGTTTCGGTTACAGTAAGCTCAACGAACATAGGGGGTTCAACTGCAAAAACATTGCCCTTGTAAGAAGCAACTCTTACCATATCGTTTTCCTTAACGAACTTAAAATTAGGAGTAAGGATGTCCTTGCTGATCGGAATCTGATCATAAGACTCCATGTCCATAAAGTAATAAAGATCGCCGTCAGAGTAAAGGTACTGCATATCCTTTCTCTCAACATATGCAGGCGAATACTTATCAGAGGGGTTGAAAGTCTTTTCAACAACTGCACCTGTAATAACATTTCTCAGCTTTGTTCTGACAAACGCAGCACCCTTTCCCGGTTTTACATGCTGAAATTCGATAACCTGCATAACGTTTCCATCCATCTCGAATGTAACGCCGTTTCTAAAATCTCCAGCTACTACTGCCATTTTTATATCCTCCATAAAATTAAATATAGCTTTTTCATACTATTTTATACTATTTTCTTCAAAAAAGCAATACTTTTTTTGAATTTTACTATATTTCTATGAGTTTTTTATCACTTTTTGTTAAATTAATCGCACTCTTTTCACCGACAACAACTATATCCTCGATTCTTACACCATACTTTCCTTCGATATAAATACCCGGCTCAACACTTAATATGGAATTTAGCGGAATTTCTTTTTTATAATTCGGAGAAAACGACGGATGTTCATGAACGTCTATACCAAGTCCATGACCTGTCGAATGGCCAAAATTGTTGCCAAAACCTTTGGAACGTATAATATTGCGTGCCGCCGCATCAACATCGCAGCCAAGAACATTTGCATGTATTACTTCAAGAGCCGCAAGCTGTGCTTCCAAAACAGTATTGTAAATGAACTTCATTTCACTATCAGCTCTGCCTATAACAACCGTTCGCGTCATATCGGAACAATACCCGTCAAGCTTAGCGCCAAAATCCATAGTCAAAAAGGAATTGGGAGAAAGCTGCACCTTTGCAGGCTCACCGTGCGGCAGCGATGAGTTTCGACCTGAAACGCAAATAGTTTTAAATGCAGTACTTTGTGCGCCGTTTTTCTGCATAAAAAAATCAATTTCAGATGCAACATCCTTTTCGGTAAGTCCCGGCTTCAGGTATTCAAGAATATGCGTATATGCAGCATCTGTCAATTCCTGAGCATTTATGATTTTTTGAATTTCCGACTCAGTTTTTACAGACCTCATCTCTGAAATCAGCGACCCCAAATACTCAACTTGAACATTTTGAAAAATCCTCTGAATTCTGTTGTTAAGTGAAACAGTTACATAATCATCTTCTATACTCAAAGTACTGATATTTTCTTTTTCACATAAGCTTTGTGCACACTCAAGCAAAGAACGTTCAGCGAGCACTACACTGAATCCGTCGGAATTTGATTTTGCCATTTCGTAATATCTGAAATCAACAATGAGATACGCATTGCACGGAGTAATCAAAACAGCTCCGTCGCTTGATTCAATTCCCGTCAGATACAATCTGTTCTGTTCGGATAATACAAGAGCCGCACGTCCTTGCTGTATTCCGAATTTTTCTGTGAATTTTCCAATCATTGACATTTCAATTCCTCCATATATGCTGTTTTTAAGGCTCTCGCATCAATATCCTGAGTTCCTGCCGATTCGCATATAACAGTTGGTGACACTCCCAGCTCCGCTATAGCTTTAGCAAACATTTTCGGATCCGGTCCGAAATGTCCGTTGTCAAAAGTTAAATGCTTTGACTCTCCGCCCTTAGTATAAGCAATGCAAGAATAATGACAATGAAGATTATCTGCTACACTTCCACCAATCGATTTTGAAATTTTATCAAACACTCTTTTGATGCTGTCCTTTGTTAAAATATCAGTTCCGCAAGATCTTGCATATAAGTGTCCAAAATCAACAACAGGCACAAATCTGCTATCAATGCTGCACAACTCTATGATTTCATCAAGAGTTCCCAGTTGATTGATTTTTCCCATAGTTTCAAGTCCGATTTTTATATTATCAAAACCGATTAATTCACATTCAACAAGCGCCCGTTTAAGAGTGTCTGATGCAAGCAACATCGCTTCTCTCCGATCAATTTTAGAAGCACTTCCCGCATGGACAACAATCACACCTGCGCCGAGACACTTTGCCGCAACGAGACTTTGAGTAATATATTTGATACTACCCAGTCTTTTCTCGGGTACTATTCCCGAAAGTGATATGTAGTACGGCGAGTGCAGAGAAACCGAAACTCCGCATTTTGCCGCATTTAAGCCTACCATGGCAAGCATTTCTTCGCTACCCGATATGCCGTTACCGCACTCATATTCATAAGCATCAAGTTGCATATCGCTAACCCATTGAGGTGCATTTATACTGCTTTTATACCCTGACGCCTCAAACAAAGCAGAATTGCCGCCCGGACCAAACTTCGCTGTATTCATTTTATTCTCCCGTATCCTCTCTTTTTGATAAAGGACACAAAAGGAATTTCAAGCCCTCGTTTCAACTTTATAAAAAAAGATTCCTCGGAATTGATTCTGTCAACAAAAATGCCTCTTATATCTGAATTTGCCGATGCCCATATATCAGTGAACAATTGATCCCCAACGATAACCGTCTCACCTTTATTTGCACTTAGCTTTTTTATAATTTCATTTATTTTTTTGCTTGACGGTTTTCCGGAATCAAAAGTATATGGAACTTCAAGCGAAGCACAAAAATTCTTAACACGTTTTTCGTGATTATTGGAAATAACAGCAACTTTTATCCCGTTATTTTTCAATTCGGAAAACAACTTAATCGTTTTTTCGCTTGGGTGAGCTGTCGCATAAGGCTCAAGTGTATTGTCAATGTCAAACAGCACACAGCTTATTTTGTTTTCTAAATAAAAATCAATCGGCACATCGTGAATTGAGTGAAAATGAAAATTAGGTATCAAAAAATCAAGCATTTATAATTCCTTTCAATCTACTCTTTTTTGATTATTATACATTGAAAGTTCATTGTTTTCAAGTCCGAATTTATTAAATTCAAAAAAAGATGAAATTTCCCCTTTTGAATTTACGTAAAACCTAATTTTTCTGATATTTTCTCCGTTCGTCATAAAAGCTTTTGTAACATCCTTTAATAAAAATGATGCAAATGTTTTATTGACATTTCTATACCCCAGCCTTTTTATGTCGGATAATTCAACCAGTTTTTCAATCACCTCAAAATCAACTTCCAAAGCTGTTTTTTTGCGATAACAAGCTTCTCTGATACTTTCTACGCTTTTGTTTATTAGTTCAATCGCATTACTTTCATTAGCATTTTTAAAAGCAATCACTCCATCCAATCTTCCGAAAATTTCGTTACCGAGAACACTTCTGATTTTAGATAGCTTATCTTTTTTGTCAGAGGAAATAAACCCTGTAGACTTAGCCATTCCTTCATATCCTACATTGGAGGTCATAATTATAGTACATTCAGAAAAACTGACACGCTTTCCCCTGCTATCAGTCATAATACCGTCATCAAGAATATTTAACAACAACTTGAGAACATCACTGTGAGCCTTTTCTATTTCGTCAAATATTATTACTGCAGAAGGATTCTTTGAAACCTCCTTTATTAAAATTCCGTTATCCTCATATCCGATATATCCCGGAGGAGCGCCTATCAATTTCGAAACAGCATGACTTTCTGAATATTCACCCATATCAAGCTTAATCGGAGTTTTACCCGGTGAAATTAGCTTAGACAGCTCTTTGGCAGTCTTTGTTTTACCGCATCCTGTTGCACCTACAAATAAAAGTGATAAAGGAGATGTTTTTTCAAAAAAATCTGTATTCCTTATTATTAAAAACTGTTTTATTTCTTCAATAGCATCCTCTTGTCCTATAACCTCTTTGTTTAAATTCTCTCCTATACTTTCCAATTGCTTAAAACAAAGCGATGTGTTATTGCAATATAGTTCTTCAATTGTTTCAGATGTAAGCAATTTATTTCTGTTAATACGAATTTTTGATGCGCTTTCATCAATTACATCTATTGCTTTATCAGGAAGATGCTTGTTTGGATATGCTTTCATAGATATCTCCACGGCTTTTTCCAACGCTGAATCATCTATTTTAATTCCATGAAATGCTTCGTATCTGCCTTTTAGTCCTTTAAGAATTTTTATCGATACTTCTACACTGGGTTCTTCAACTACAATCTTCTGAAAGCGTCGGTCAAGTGCGCTGTCTTTTTCGATTGTTTTTATATATTCTTCGGATGTAGTTGCACCTATTATACTTATTTCGCCTCTCGCTAATTCCGGTTTTAAAATATTAGCAGCATCCAAGGTACCTTCTCCCGAACCTGTATTTACTATGTTGTGTATTTCATCAATCATCAAGATTACATTTTTTGCTTTTTTAACCTCATCCAATATATGCTTAATTCTTTCTTCAAAATCACCTCTGTATTTTGCCCCTGATAGTAATAAGGCAATATCTAAAGCAACCAGTCTTTTTTGTGATAGCTCATACGGCACCTTTCCATCGATTATTCTGATAGCCAGTCCGTCTGCAATTGCACTTTTACCAACTCCTGCTCCGCCGACAAGACATGGGTTATTCTTGTTTTTTCGCATCAAAATCTGTATAACTCTGTCAATTTCTTCTTCTCTTTCAAACACAGGATCCAACTTATCTTCCAGAGCTGATAAAGTAACATCTACCGAATATTCATTTAATATCGGTGTGCTCTTTCTCATTTCCGATATTTTTTCAAACGTAAGTGAAAAAGTTTTGTTAACATTATTGTCTTTCACTGATTCCCCTCTTTTACAACACTTTAATATTTCGGAAGCTGAGCATCTTTCATTGAGCAACACGCTAATGACGTCTTCACAACTGACTTCATTTTTATTCAGAGAAAAAGCTCTGATATAGCTTTTTGACATTATTGCTTCAAAATTTTTCGTTATATTCTTTTCGCTTAAAAAAACACGTTCTCCGTGCATATTTCTTTTCAGAACTTCATCCATTACATCAGAATACGCCACATTTCCTTTCAATTCTCCTGTTCTTACAAAAACATCAAGAGAGCTTTTTCTTCCCAAAAGAGCCAAAAGCAAATGTTCCGTGCCTATAAACGAATGTCCTAAATTTGAGGCAATAACACGTGAAAATTCAATTACTTCTACTACATCTTTTGACAGTTTTATCATCAAATTCCCCTTCTTTCAAATAATTTTTGTCATAAAAAAAATAAGTTATTCTTTCCCTCTTGAAAAAAAGGTCAAAAAGTAATATAATACATAAAAACATAATAAACGGAGTGAATTCAATTGAGAGCAAGAAAAAGAAAAAACACACCAGAAAGAATCGAGGCGTGTTCCGACTATTACATAAAAAATCCCAATGAACACAAAAACAACTGGCATGAAGTCTTTGGAAATAATAACCCCATACGTTTGGAAATAGGATGCGGAAAAGGAGATTTTGTTAAGGGAATGGCGGAAAATAACCCCGACATCAACTTCATAGCCATTGAAAAAGCAACCGACATAATCGTTCTTGCCCTTGAAAAAATAAATCAAGCAAACCTAAGTAATGTTCGTTTTATTAACTGTGATGCTGAAATTCTTCCCGAGATTTTTCACGAAGAGATGTTTGATGTCCTGTATATAAATTTTTGTGATCCATGGCCCAAAAAAAGGCATGCAAAAAGACGTTTAACCAGCCCTGTATTTCTTGAAATCTTCAAAAAGATTCTCAAAAAAAACGGTTCTATTCATTTTAAAACGGATAACAGGCCTTTATTCGACTACTCGCTGGAAACGTTTCCTGAATGCGGTTATACCTTAAAGAATGTTACTTTTGACTTACATACCGAGGAACTCCCTTACGATAATGTAAAAACAGAATACGAAAGAAACTTTATTGCCAAAGGCTTCAAAATCAACAGACTGGAAGCTTTTCTGAATTAAGGAGGACTGACCTATCAGATCCATTGTCATTTCAAAAAACGATGCAGGACAAAGGCTGGACAAATTTATGAATAAATCCATGCCTTTACTTCCTATGTCTCTTATGTACAAATATATAAGAGAAAAAAGAATAAAAATCAACGGCAAGAAAGCAACTCAAAATACAAGGCTAAACACCGGTGATGTGGTTGAGTTTTATATAAGAGATGAATTCTTTGAAAAAGAAAATGACTTGTCTTTTACAAATCTCAATCCAAACCTAAGTATAGTGTACGAGGACGAAAACATACTGCTTGTTGACAAAAAACCCGGAGTAATAGTGCATTCAGATGATAAAGAAACAAGCGGCACATTAATTGACAAAATAAAAGCCTATTTATATAAAAAAGGTGAATATATTCCGGAATCCGAAATAAGTTTCGCTCCATCGTTGTGTAACAGAATTGACAGAAATACAGGCGGAATAGTTATTTGCGCCAAAAACGCCGAAGCCCTCAGATGCACTAACGAACTTATAAAAAATAATGAAGTAACAAAAAAATACCTGGCTTTGGTACACGGTACTTTTGCTAACCAGTCAGGTCATATAAAGAATTTTATTTTAAAAGATACAGCAACAAATACCGTTAAGGTTTACGAAAAGCCTGTCCCAAATGCGTTGACTGCCGAATCATATTATAAAGTGTTAAAAAGCAACAAAAACAAAAACATGTCTCTTGTAGAAGTAACACTTGTTACCGGTCGCACTCATCAGATACGAGCGCAATTTGCGCATATGGGACACCCTCTTGTCGGAGACGGTAAATACGGAATAAACCGAGATGATAAAAAATTAGGATATAAATTTCAAGCGCTGTATTCATACAGGTTATCCTTTAATCCGAAAGAAAAAACAAATTTGCTTTCGTACTTAAGCGGAAGAATTTTCCAAGTAGATGACGTTTTCTTTGAAAAAGATATTTAACGACGAAAAGAGTCCGGATGTATCCGGACTCTTTAGTATTATACATTAGGATCTGTTTCTTCGGAAGAAGCTTCTTCGTGGTTGCTTACATTACTGTTTTCGTCATTGCTTCTTTGACGCTTTTCATCTCTGATTTTCTCGAGATCTTCAACCGATGCATCTGTTTCCATTGCCACTCTGAACTGCTCATCATCCATTATTTCGTTTGCTATCAGATATTCGGCTATAAGGTGAAGTTTACCAATATACTGATTAATAATCTCTGTGCACTGTGCGTATGAAGAATCAACAATATTTCTTATTTCATCATCAATTTCCGCTGCAATCTTTTCGGAGAAATTCCTTGAATTTGAGAAATCTCTGCCAAGGAACACCTCATCATTTCCGTGCTCGGAACCGTACACAATAGAGCCAAGCTTTTCACTCATACCGTAGCGTGTTACCATATTACGTGCAAGCTGTGTTGCTCTTTGTATATCATTAGATGCACCCGTTGTAAAATCATTGAATATGAGAAACTCTGCAACACGGCCGCCGAGAAGCGAAACGATTTCCTCCTGCATATGACGACGAGAAGTAAAGAATCGGTCTTCCTGAGGCACTGAAAGAGTGTATCCGCCTGTACGAGCAGTAGGTATAATAGAGATTTGCTGAACAGGGTCAAGTGTAGGTAACGCAAAGTGAGCTACAGCATGTCCTGCTTCGTGATAAGCAGTCATTCTTGTTTCAAGTTCATTTCGCTTCAAAGATTTCTTTGCAGTTCCTACTATAATTTTGATTGAAGCCTCTTCAATCTCTTTCATACCAATCAATCTTTTGCCTTTTCTTGCAGCTAAAAGAGCTGCCTCATTCAAAAGATTAGCAAGGTCAGCACCTGTAAAACCAACTGTAGTTTTTGCGATTGTGAGCATATCAACAGTTTTTTCAAACGGCTTGTTCTTTGCGTGAACATCAAGAATTTGCTTTCTACCGTTGATATCGGGATAATTGACAGTTACTTGTCTGTCAAAACGACCCGGTCTGAGAAGTGCGGGGTCAAGAATATCAGGTCGGTTAGTAGCAGCAATCACGATTACACCGTCATTTGCTCCAAAACCATCCATTTCAACAAGAAGCTGGTTAAGAGTCTGTTCTCTTTCGTCATGACCACCGCCGAGACCGGCGCCTCTGTGTCTTCCTACTGCATCTATTTCATCGATAAATATTATACTCGGAGAAGTTTTTCGTGCTGTTTCGAAAAGGTCGCGGACACGTGATGCGCCTACTCCCACATACATCTCAACAAAGTCAGAACCCGAAATGGAGTAAAAAGGTACGCCGGCTTCTCCTGCAACAGCTTTCGCAAGAAGTGTTTTACCTGTACCGGGAGGGCCTACAAGAAGTACACCTTTGGGGATCCTCGCGCCAAGGTCTGTAAACTTTTGCGGATTCTTTAAGAATTCAACAATTTCTGTAAGTTCTTCTTTTTCTTCGTCAGCGCCGGCTACATCAGTAAATAAAACCTTGTTTTTTTCATCAGAGCCAAGCTTGGTCTTTGCTCTTCCGAAGGAATTCATCTTTCCTCCCTTGCCGCCGGCTTGATTCATAAATGACATCCATATTACAACGAATATTACTATCATTATGATATACGGCAGGAAAGACACCCAAAAAGGTACAACCTTGGGCGCAACATAATCATAATCCGAGATAATCCCCTCAGCATACTGACGGCGTACTGTATCACCGAGATACGCTTCAAAAACATCCATGCTTCTGAGTGGATATTCGACAATATTGGGATTTTGTTTGTTCTCGGACTTAAGAGTAAGATACAAAGTGTTGTCATCGTCAACAAAAAAGCTCTCAACTTGCTCATCATTAAAGTACTTTACAATGGCACTAAAGCTAACTTTGTCGCTTTGTGTATTTAATAATGCAGTTGTAGCCCATAAAATCAGAGCAATCAAAACTACATAAAAAATAATAACCTTTAAACCGTTTTTAGTTTTCATTAGACCGCATCACTCCTAACTAATTTAATTTTCGTATATTTCACGTTTTAATACGCCGACAAAAGGCATATTTCTGTATTTTTCATCGTAGTCAAGTCCGTATCCAACAATAAATTCGTCAGGGACTCTCGTGCCGAGAAAATCAACCTTTACATTTACTGTTCGTCTTTCGGGCTTATCAAACAAGGCACACAATGCAACAGACTTATTTCCCTTTGTTTTCATTACTGACATAAGCTTTGAAAGAGTATTTCCCGAATCTATTATGTCCTCAACAATAACAATATGTGTATTCGGGTCTTCAAGAACCTCAGGATTCTTGCCTACACTAATATTAACTTCCCCCGATGAGGTCGTCTTTTTGCCATAAGATGACGCAAACATAAACTCAATTTCGATAGGTAGATCTATCTTTTTAACAAGATCCGAAACAAACTGAAAAGAGCCGTTAAGAACGCCGAGTATGACAAGTTTTTCGTTTTTCACCAAAACACTTTCGGCGTAGTGCTCTGTAATTTCAGCAGCGACCTTTGATACAATTTCGTCCAAATCTTTTTCCGAAAATAAAACCTTTTCGATATCATCCATCAAGCTATGGGAAATATTCATATTGTCCATTTTTATAGTACCTTTCAACTGTCTGTTTTTTCAAAGTCCACAGACAAGGAAAAACAATCCCCATCTGTATTATTTTGTTTTATACGGTCCGCAACTCCAAGACCTGCCACCCATACTATCCCCGTTAAATCACAAACTATGGGAATTCTGGACCTTATCTCTGACGGTATTTTCTCGTCAATCATATACTTCTTTATGCTTCTGCGTATACCTCTGCAAATATATGAATCACCGTTTTTTCTTGACCGTGCAATAAGAGACGAACTTATTATATTATATTTTATTAAAATGTTCTTTGTTAATTTGTTAACTTTTAAATTTTTCAGTTCATTTTCTTTGTTTCTTAACTCATATTCTTCGGGTGTTTCTAACCAAAGAATCATATTGCTGTCAGGTATGGGATTCTTTCCCATTTTAATCTCAAATTCATAATCTTCTAAAACACTGTCATCTTTATGAAGCTCGAGTTCTGAATATCCGCGTTTCAAATAACAATTCCCGTTAACAATAACTTTTTGCCCTGTCCTTCCCTTTGTCAGAAGAGCAATAACGTCATCAAACTGGCTGTAAGATACTCTTATATTAAAATAAGAGCAAATAACAGAATACAACACATTATAATAGCAAGCATCACGCGCCAACGTATACAGAGAGTCAAGTAACATAGGATAAGCATTTTCTTCAAAATACTTATTTGCGATAGTTTCAACAAGCGCTGTGTTTGAACGTTGTATTTGAGAAAAGCGCAACACACTTTCATCAAATGAAGGTGACATCTTGTAAATTTGCGGCAAAACTTTATGTCTGATATAATTACGTGTATACGAATCATCAAAATTAGTTGAATCTGTTGCAAACTCTAATTTATTTTTGCGGCAATAGTCAACAACCTCGTTGGCAGTATGTGAAATTAGCGGACGTACTATATTGTCACGCACAGGAGGAATACCTTTAGCAAAAGAATTTCGCGACAAAGTAATAAGAAGAGTTTCACTGTTGTCGGTAGCCGTATGTGCCGTTGCTATTTTATTGCATCCAAATTTCTCTGCCGCTATATTTAATTCTTTGTAACGTATATCACGTGCAATTGCTTCAAGTCCATCTGAAGATGACTGTGACATTGCGGGAACATCAGCAAAAGCTGACAAAAACGGTACAGCTAAGCGCTGACATAATTTTTCTGAAAACGCCTCATCTGCATCCGCTTCTTCGCCTCGTATTCCGTGGTTAAGATGAAAAGCAAATACGGAAATTCCCAGATGTGACGAAAGTCTGACAAGAGCATACAGAAGTGAAACCGAATCTTTTCCGCCGGACAGCGCAACGAGCACTCGGTCATTACTGCAAAGCATCTTATATTTTTTTAATGTGTTTAATAGTTTGATTTCGAATTTATCAATTTTCATCATACGAACTGTCCAAGGTTGTAAAGCGGGTATACTGTCCCTCCCAGCCCATTTTTACCGTTCCTGTAGAACCGTGTCTGTTTTTTGCAACTATAACCTCTGCAATATTATCTGCAGGCTTTTCGGCATCATTGTTGTCTCCTGAATCCTTATAATATTCATCCCTATAAAGGAATATTACAATATCCGCATCCTGCTCTATGGCTCCCGAGTCACGAAGGTCTGAAAGCATAGGCTTTTTGCTGTTTCTGGATTCCGGACCACGAGAAAGCTGTGCGCATGTAATTACGGGCACTCCGAATTCTTTCGCCATAAGCTTAAGGTTTCTTGAAATATCAGCAACTTCTACGACTCTGTTGTCTGTGTGCTTATCTGACTGCATCAACTGAAGATAGTCTATAACAACAAGTCCGAGATTTTTAAGTCTGCGAAGCTTTGCCTTCATTCTTGTAACTGTTACATCGCTTGTGTCATCGATATAAATCTGAGTTTTTGAAAGAGCAGTAGCTGCTTTTGCAAGTGCCTGAAACTCTTCGGGTGAAATATCGCCTTTCCTGAGTTTATAACTGTCAATACGTGCCTCGCTGGACAACATACGGGCTACAAGCTGAGTATTAGACATTTCCAACGAGAAAATAGCAACACTCTTGTCCTGGTGCATCGCAACCTGAGAAGCAATATTCAACGCAAAACTTGTTTTTCCCATACCGGGACGTGCACCTATGAGTATCAAATCCCCTTTTCCCATACCTACCAAAACCTTATCAAGGCCGGAATAGTAAGTAGGAGTACCGTTTGCTCCTTCCGGATCATGCATAATGCTTTCGAGTTGTTTATAATACTCAAGAATTACATCATGCACGGAAACAAAGTCGCTTGTTATCATACCTTGCGTTAAGGCAAATACCTTGGATTCGGCCGAATCAACAATATTGGTCACGTCCTCCGTATCCTGATAAGCAGCATCACTTATCTCTTCCGACACAGATATAAGCTTTCTCAAAAGCGCTTTGTCACGAACTATTTTTGCATAATCTACAATATTTGAAACAGATGGAACCATTTCGCAAAGCTGCTTAACGTATGTTTTGGCATTATCCTCGTCATATGAACCCGAAGATACGAGATTATTAAGCAAAGTAATGAGGTCAATGCTTCTGCTTTCAAGGTACATACTCTGAAGAATTGAATATATCTCTCGATGCCTTTCAACATAAAAATCATCTGCTTTGATAATCTCAGCTACCTGAGCAAGTCTTTCTCCGTCGAGAATAATAGATCCTATTACCGCCTGCTCGGCTTCAAGAGAATACGGTACCTGTCTCATAAACGAAGATTGGGTACTGTTTATGTTTTTATTATCAGCATTGCTCATAACTACTACTTCCTAAAACTTATTTCTTTTCTGTAACAATCACATTAAGCTTGCCAACCACCTCGGCGTAAAGCTTTACATCAAAAGTGTAACTTCCAAAAGCCTTAATTGGGTCACCCATAACAATTTTTCGTTTGTCTATTGTAATCCCATGGTCTTTTGCAAGAATATCGGCAATCTCCATAGAAGTCACAGAGCCATAAAGTTTTCCCTCTGCACCTGCAGTTGCCGTAACTTTTACCACAACAGAATCAAGCTTTGAGGCAAGTTCCTTTGCTTCTTTTCTTTCGGTTTCGATTTTAAAGCGTTCAGCACTTTCACGGTTTTTAAGCTCGTTCATTTCTTTGGCGCCGGCAATTATTGCAAGGCCCTTGGGAAGCAGAAAATTCTTTGCATATCCATCGGATACATCAATGAGTTCGCCTTTTTTTCCCTGTGCCTTAACATCTTTTGTAAGAATTACTTTCATTTCGTATCAACCTTTCTTTTCTGTATCTAAATATTCATCTATTGATTTCTTTAATAATTGAAGTACATCAGCCATGGATGTATCGCTTACCTGTGCACCCGCCGAGTCAAAATGTCCTCCGCCGTTAAGCTTTTCAAGAATGAGCTGAACATTGACTCCGCCAAGGGATCTGGATGAAATATGAACGGTTTCCCCTATCCTGCATAACGCAAAGGAAGCATGAACACCGTCAACATCCAACAGCTTATCTGCAACACGTGAAGCCGAAATCTTATCAGACGGAGTTCCTTCGTCCTCAAGAACAGAAATTGCTATAACTTCTCTGTAAATCACCACATTGTTAATAAAAGTAGCCTCACGTGAGAAGTCTTCAAAGCTGGACTTGAACATCTCGTTTATTTCCGACGGTGCTGCACCTTCGCTTCTGAGATAAAGCGCCGCAGAAAATGTTCTGACACCTGTGTTCTTAGAAAACTGCTTGGTATCAAGCACAATTCCCGCAAAAAGCAGCTCTGCTTCTTCTTGCAAAAGAGAGCCCGGAGGCGTAACATGTTCAAGTATTTCCGATACAAGCTCTGAAGCGGATGAAGCCGACGGCTCAATGTAGTTAATTATCGGTTCAACAATGAATTCGCCTGTTTTACGATGATGATCAATTACAACAACATTTTTTACGTTTTCGTAAATATCTTTTGATTCAAAAATAGCAGAGTTATTAACGTCGCAAACAACAAGAAGTGTATTGGGTGATATTAAGTCCTGTCCTTCGTAAGCGTCTACGAAAATATTTCTGTACTTTTCCATTGACATAATTTTTTTGAAAAGTCTCTGCAGATTGGCATCACTCTTGTTTGCAACTATATTAACCTTACTGTTGTACTCCAAAGCAAGTTTTGCAATTCCGATACAAGAACCAATAGAATCATGGTCGGCAAATTTATGTCCCATAATGAGGACATTAGAACTGTTAGCAATACAACGGATAAGCTCGTGAGCAATTACTCTTGACCTTATTTTTGTCCGCTTTTGAACTGTTTTGAACCGTCCTCCGTAAAATTCAGTGGATTCATCAAATTTAAGAACAGCCTGATCGCCGCCTCTTTGCATTGCTAAATCAAGCGCTTGATGAGCAACATCATTCTTCTCTGCTAAGGTGGCGTTTTCAAGACATGCAACACCAATGGATAGAGTGGCAAGCGTATCAATATCCTTTTCGCAAAGTTCACGAACACTGTCCAATATTTCAAACTTCTTTTCTGTAATATCAGCAAGATGTTCTCTGTCAAATACAGCAATGTATTTGTCCCTCTCGAATTCTCTTACTATACCGTTATAACCTTTAACCCAATCATAAAGAAGTGTCGAAACCTTAGCTGTAACAGTACGGTAATTACTTACCAAAGTACCGCCGGCATCATAAAAGTTGTCAATATAAATATACATCACAACAGGGTTGCGGGCAGACAGTTCCTTTTCAAGTACTTGCAGCTCGGTCATATCATGCCATACTGTTATATAGAAATTTTCGTTTGCAGATGAAATAGCATGTTTATAAGAGACTACCTTATACTTTGTTCCCATCAAAGAAGCAAACAAAGGTGCGCTGTCCGAAGTCTCGGACAAGTTTTCCTTGAGATGGTTTAAATTAAATTTTGTTTCAAGCAGGTCATTGATATTTGTCCCATATAATGTTTTTGAATCACAATCTTCAGAAAACCTCTGATTGTACCACAAAATAACACCCTCGTCATCAAGAATGGCAACAGGAGTATCAAAATTCATTATAAATTCAGCAGATACGTTATTGAGTATCTTATCTTTTTTGTTCTTGTCCCCTGTTTTCTTGTTTCCTGTAAAATGAAACGCCAAAAGCACACAAGCATATACAAGAACTACAAGTACACCGATAAAAAACAAACGGTAATCTATTTTGATAGCACAAACAGAAAAGAACATGAGCATAAGAATTACAGCTATAATCTCATTTCTGTAATTCTTTATTTTGGGTAATAAGAAGTTTTTCATATATGCAAACTCCTTTTATAGAATATATTATATCTTAATGATAATGTTAATGTGTTATTATATCACAAAAAACATGTAAAGTAAATAGTTAAATCAAAGTAGTTTGATTTTCTTCTATATCAATTTCGTTATATACCATTCCCGCAGAAGGAATTTTTGTTTTCTTATATTTGGGCAACGGTTTCTTTGACATAGTCTCAACAGCACACACATAATCAACCTTATCGTTGGGCTTGAGAGAAATTACCTGAACGCCCATAGATGTCCGAGTAGATTTTAAAGGAACAAGCGAAGTGTTTACAACAACTGCCTTTCCGAGGTGTGTTCTTATAAACACATCCTTTTCTTCTCCTTTGTCAAGCAACATCATATGCGTAACATTCTGGGTAGCGCAGAATGCTGCTGTCAGTTTCTTTCTGTTATTCTTTGTTTCAAAACCGGATAAAGGAATAATAACACACTTTCCGTTGTCAAAGGCAATAAACAACCTTTTTTCGAAGCTTTCAACAGCGGCAAAAAAGATAACCTTTTCATCTGCATCGAAGCCAAGCTTGACAGGAACAAATTCTCCCAATGACGAAGCCTTGACATTATCAAATGCAGACAGCTTGGTTTTGTACGCCTGAGCCTTATCCGTAAAGAAAATCAATTCAGCTTTACTCGACAATTCTCCCGCAAATACTATTCTGTCTCCGTCCTTAAGCTTTTGTACATCGCTTCCCCTCAAAGACTGGAAAGTAATTCTCTTGAAATATCCCTCAGCTGTGCAGACAGCATATGCGGTAAACTCTTCCTCAGGTTCTTCGGTTGCATCGTACATTTCTACTCCGTCATAAATAATGTCCGTCTTTCTGGGCTTACCGTACTTTTCTTTTATTTGTGTCAGCTGTTTAATTATCAGTCTGTTGAGCTTGGAGGTGCTCTTGAGTATAGACTCCAGCTCTTCAATTTCTTCCTTAAGGTTTTTGATTTGAGCAGTCTTTTTAAGAATATGCTCCTTGTTCAAATTTCTAAGCTTTATATCGGCTACATATTCTGCCTGCAAAACATCGATATTAAAGCCATCGCAAAGATTTGGAATTACATCTGCATCATTTTCTGTTTTGCGTATAATGGCAATTGCCCTGTCAATATCAAGAAGTATCTTTTCAAGACCTTCAAGAAGGTGAAGCAAAGAATTTTTTTGCTGTAAATCATAATACAATTCACGTTTGAGACATTCTGAGCGATATGCGTGCCATTCAAGAATAATATCTTTAACGCCCAAAAGCATGGGAGTGCCGGAAATTAAAATATTGAAGTTGCACGAAAAATCATCTTCAAGCGTAGTAAGCTTGAAAAGCTTTGTCATAAGCTTATCGGGGTCAGTTCCGCGCTTGATGTCAATTGCTATTTTAAGACCCTTAAGGTCGATTTCGTCTCTTACATCGGTTATTTCCTTAACTCGTCCCGATTTTACAAGGTCTGCCAGCTTATCGATAATGGTTTCGGCATCGGTTGTGTAAGGAATCTCGTAAACCTCTATACAGTTATTTTCTTTATCGAATTTATACTTTGAACGTACTTTGATTGTGCCTTTTCCTACATTGTAAACCATGTCCATCTGCTCTTTGTTGTAGACAATGTTACCGCCTGTAGAAAAGTCGGGGCCAAGCAACGTTGTAGATATATCGAAGGTTTCATCCTTAATAAGTCCGATTGCAGTATCGCATATTTCTGCAAGGTTGAAAGAACAAATAGAGCTTGCCATACCCACGGCGATACCCATATTGGGGGTAACAAGCACGTTGGGGAATGTTACCGGCAGCAGTTTGGGTTCCTTCATTGTGCTGTCATAGTTGTCAACAAAATCAACCGCATCTTTGTCTATACCCGAAAACAGTTCCGTACAAAAAGGATCAAGCTTTACTTCTGTATATCGTGATGCAGCAAATGCCATTCTTGAATACTGCTTTCCAAAGCTTCCCTTTGAGTCAACTAACGGATGAAGCAATGCTTCGTTACCTCTGGTAAGACGAACCATTGTTTCGTATATAGCCATATCGCCGTGCGGATTCAGCTTCATTGTAGCGCCTACTACGTTTGCTGATTTTGTTCGGTCTGCATTAGGCGACATAAGTCCCATTTTATACATTGTATAGAGCAATTTACGGTGAGCAGGCTTGAAACCGTCAATTTCCGGAATGGCTCTGGAAATAATCACACTCATAGAGTATGGCATATAATTAGTTTCGAGAGTGTCGGTTATTCCCTGTTCGCGAACCTCAGCAGGAATAAATTCCTCTATAGCTGTTTCTTTTTTTCTTCTTGCCATATTTATCCTCACACATCTGCCGCATCTACATACTTATATCCGTTTTCTGCTATAAATCGCTTTCGTCCGGCAAGGTCATCACCAAGGAGTATATTGAACATTTCATATGTCTTTTGTTCGTCCTCCGGCATTATTCTTATAAGTCTGCGCGTGGCAGGATTCATTGTTGTTTTCCACATCATTTCCGGCTCGTTTTCACCAAGACCCTTGGAGCGCTGAATTGTGTACTTTTTCCCCTGAAGGGTTTCAAGTATTTCTGCCTTTTCTTTTTCGTCGTACGCAAAGAAAATATCATCCTTACACTTTATTTCATATAACGGAGATTCGGCAATATAAATTTTGCCCATTTTGATAAGCGTAGGAAGCAATCTGTATATCATAGTCAAAATCAGAGTGCGAATCTGGAAACCGTCTTCATCAGCATCGGTACAAATAACTATCTTGTTCCATTTCAATGCATCTATATCAAAATCAACAAGCTGTTTATTTGATTTTGATTTAATTTCAACACCGCATCCAATAACCTTTAAAAGATCAACAATAATATCACTCTTAAAGATTTTATCATACCCCGCCTTAAGACAGTTCAAAGTTTTACCTCTGACGGGAATTACCGCCTGAAATTCCGCATCTCTGCCGGTTTTTACAGATGCAAGAGCAGAATCACCCTCAACTATATAAAGCTCACGTCTTGCTATATCTTTGCTTCTGCAATTTACAAACTTTTCTACTCTGTTTGAAATATCAACCGAAGCTGTAAGCTTCTTCTTTATATTGAGTCTCTCTTTTTCTGCACTCTCACGGCTTCGCTTATTAATAAGAACCTGAGCGGCAATACGATCGGCATCGGCGGGATTTTCTGCAAAATACGCCTCAAGCTGGTGGGTAAAGAAATCTGTCATTGCCTTTTCTATAAAGACGTTTGTAATAGCCTTCTTAGTCTGGTTAGCGTAAGACGTCTGTGTTGAAAAGGAATTTACAACAAAAATCAAACAATCCTCAATATCCTGAAATCCAATTTTCTGTTCAGCCTTAGCATACTTGTTGGTGCTTTTCAAATACTGGTCGATTGCCTTTACAAATGCAGCTTTAGTTGCTTTTTCGGGTGAGCCTCCGTGTTCAAGAAAGCTTGAATTGTGATAATACTCAATCTTAGCGGCACGGGTACTGAAACAAAGCACAGACTGAATTTTGAGTTTATAGTCTGTAAGGTCATCTCTGTCTCTGCCTACCCTTTCAGCTTGCCAGACAACAGGAAGAGTAAGTGTCTTTCCTTTAACCGCTTCTTCATCATCGCTATCAATCGGCTCATCTTCGTTATCTGAATTTATTCCGGCGATTTCATTAACATAATCCAAAACACCGTTTTGATAAAAATACGAAAACGTGTGTTTTTCTTTGTTCTCGTCTTCATATTCAAGATTAAGAGTAAGTCCCGAATTTACAATAGACTGTTTTTTTAATGTTTCACAGAAAAACTCCATCGGCATATTTATGTCGGTAAAAACCTTTAAATCAGGCTTCCACGTAACTACAGTACCGCTTTTTTTCTTAGGGCATTCTTCTTTTATAAGTTCTGTCACAGGCTCGCCGCATTTGAAACCAATGGAATACTTTATTCCTCTTGTATATGCACAAACATCCATAAACTCAGATGTGTACTGAGTAGCACAAGCGCCCAAACCGTTTGTTCCCAAAGAATACTCATAGGACGCACCGTCGTCATCATTATTGTATTTTCCTCCGGCATAAAGCTCACAATAGACAAGCTCCCAATTGTATCTCTGTTCTTTTTCGTTCCAATCAAGCGGAACGCCTCTGCCGAAATCCTCAACTGTTATAACTTTATCGCATGTAACAGAAACATTAATGACATTTCCGTAACCTTCACGGGCTTCATCAATAGAATTTGAAAGTATTTCAAAGAAAGAATGCTCACAGCCGTCAAGACCGTCCGAACCGAAAATAACAGCCGGCTTTTTTCTTACTCGCTCCGCACCCTTAAGACTTGATATACTTTGATCATTATACTGTGACTGTTTTGCCATAATACTCCCCTAAACTTTTAATTATACAGATTTTGCCATATTTTATATATTATAACTCATTTTTTAAAATTTTTCAACTGTTTTAAGGTAATATTTTTTCAAGATATCCCTCTCTTACACCGCTGTCGGTTACAGTAACCGTAGTGGGTTTTACATATTTTACAATAGCATAATATGCAACCGAAGCAGGAGAAACAGTTGTAGTCCGTCCGGGAATTATTTCTTCTGCTTTTTTAAAAAACTCGGTATCCGAAAGCAATTCGGTTACTTTAACAAAATCCCCGCCGTCGGCACGCAGTGTTTTTTTGCCTTTGTTACCGTTAATCAATTTAGAAACCGCTCTTCCGCTTCCGCCTACAAGATACATCGGAACATGGGAGTTTTCTGCAAATTTGCACTTTTGCAACTGTTTGGCAACATAGGTTTCGATGCTCTTCTTTTCCGCATACGTAGGAATACTGCCTTTTACAAAGTTATTATACAATGACAAACAACCAAACGGCAGACTTACTATAATCGGGTCAATTCCGTTGGCAAAATACACAACTTCAGTAGAACCGCCGCCCATATCCACCATTATTCCCTCTTTTACTTCGCCTATATCGTAATCGGAAAGCACTCCCCTGAGACTGCACAGAGCCTCTTCTTCTCCCGAAAGTATTTCTATAGTCAGACCAAAACTGTCTTTGACTTGAGATATCACACTGTCTGCGTTACATATGCCTCGTAAAGAAGCTGTTGCAAAAGCATATATTGTATAACACGAAAACTCTTCTGAAAACCTCAGCAATTCCGCAAGTGATGTATGCAGTATCTCTGTACCCACTGAGCTAAGAATACGTTCACCGTCTTTTTCTTCGACAAAAGAAACTAACTTTGCTTTTATTCCTTTGTAGCCGAGAACTTTATTTGTACAGTTCTTTTGAATTTTGAAAATTGAAGCTTTTATCGTATTTGAACCAATATCTATAACACAAACGTTCATTTTTTCACCTTTCTGTTGACAACAAAATAAAATTAATTCATATACTGAAAGAAAAGGGGGAAAACTATGTACCGATATCTCATTACATCCTTTATAGCAAAATTCACTTTTCTATTTCTCAGGACAGGAATAAACTCTTCATTTCCTGCCCCGTTAACAGCACAAGAGGAAAAAGACTACTTCACAAAAATGAAAGAAGGAAATACAGCGGCGAGAAATGAGTTGATTCTGAGAAACATGAGACTCGTCGCTCACATAATAAAAAAGTATTATACAAATTATTCCGATCAGGAAGACCTTATATCCATCGGAACGATAGGTTTGATAAAAGCTATAGACACTTATGACATAAAAAACGGAACAAAATTTGCCACATATGCGGGCAAATGCGTACAAAACGAGATATTAATGCATTTCAGAGCCCAGAAAAAGCTTGCAATGGAAAGTTCGATTGATGACACTATAGAATTCGACAAGGACGGTAATCCTCTGACATACATAGACATTATAAGTGTTGATGACAACATAATCGAACAAATAGACCTTAAGAGCAAAAAAGAAATGATTGAATTCGCTGTAGAAAAACTGCTCGACAAGCGTGAAAGAGCAATAATAACATTGCGGTACGGGCTTGCAAATCAAAAACCTATCACACAAAGAGAAGTTGCCGCAAAATTGGGAATATCCCGTTCATATGTTTCGCGAATAGAAAAGTCAGCACTTGAGAAAATACACGAATATCTAATCGCACCAAAAAACTATATATAAGGAGCTAAAATGGAAAAGGATTATCAATTACTGACAAAAATTTATTCAGGTACGCACATCGGAAGTAAATCATTAAATGCAATGCTGCCCGGTATAAAAAACACTTCCCTAAGAAAAGCTGTAATAACACAAATCAGTGAATATGACAAAATTAACAGTGATGCAAAATGTCAAATTTCAAATCTCGGCAAAAAAGCTCAAAATCCAATTTTTACTACACTTTCGGCATCTGTTGAAGCAAAAATGAATGTAGCTATGAATTCCTCGCCCTCCCACCTTGCGGAAGTAATAATAAAGGGTTCCAATATGGGAATAATCTCAATTACAAAAGCAATGAATAATTCACAATTCTGCACTCCCGAATCTTATAATTTGGGAAGACGTCTGGTAAAAACAGAAGAAAATAACATATCGAGAATAAAAAGCTTTTTGTGAGAATGTAAATCACGGCAGGGATATCCCTGCCGTGACATCATTTTACCGTATAAGGCGAAACATACTCATATTCGGGTGCATATTCAATCTCAACATCTGCTATTTTTGCATCAATTATCTCTGTGAATATTTGATTGTACACAACATCCTTAAGCTCGTCAATATCGGCATTGTCAATAGGAAGCTTCTGTATGATATGGTATCCGTGTGATGATTTTACAAGACCTGAAATTTCGCCTTCTTCCATCGAATCACAAGCCAGAACAAATTCTTCGGGCATTTCGGAATCTGTAAAATAATAACCGTATGAAGGCATAGCATCATCCTTACTGTACTCAGTAACCACAGCATCAAAGTCCTCTGCGTTACGTGCTTTTTCAAGAACTGTATTAAGATACGCCTCATAGTCACTGTCAGACATAGTGGTATTGGGATGAATAAGTATATGCTTGGCATGAGTGTAGTTATCGGAAAGATACTGCTCCAATTCGTTATCGGTCATAGCCTTTACACCGTTATCACCGAAATAGTATTCAAAAAGAGAATCGTACAGTTGATACCCCTGAAGAATGTACTCGTACAATTCATCGCTCAGATAATAAGAAGCCAAGCCCTCTCTGAATTCGGCTGAGGACATACCTTCCTTGTAGCCTTTGATTTCCTCCGAGACCTGCTCATAATCAGGTTCAACTCCGTTTTCTGCCGACAAATCTCTGATCGAATAAATTTCCACCAAAATTTCTTCTACATAGTTTTTCAAAATATCAACGTATTCGGGATAATCAGTCCAGACTTTTTCATCTCCTCCGTCAAGCTCTGCCTTCTGGTTAAAATAGTAATATCTGAATTCCGCTAACGAAATACTGTTGCCGTTAATTTTCATAATATACTCGGGAATAATCTTTTCTTCATCAACATAAAGATATCCGTCTGTTTTAAAGTTTTCATTTTCAATCACCTCAGAGCAGGATACAATTGAAAAAGCCATCAAAACAAGAACAATTGAAGCAATAATTTTTTTCATACGCTATCTCCAAAAATTTTATTGTATATATGATATCACAAAACTTTTCTTTTATCAAGTAAATAATTTTAAAATTTCTTTGTATTTTGTTTGCTTTTCGTTCTGTTATGGTGTATACTTATTTTACAACATATTCGGAGGATAATATGAGCGGATTTTCATGGACTAAAGAGCAACTTGCCGCAATAGAGTCGGAGGGCACAGATATACTTGTAAGCGCGGCGGCAGGCAGCGGTAAAACCGCAGTATTGACACAGCGCATTATACGCAAGCTGACTGATACAAACAACCCTGTTGACGTTACAGACTTTTTGATTGTTACATTCACTGTTTCTGCTACAACAGAGTTACGTGAGAAGCTTTCAAATGCAATCAGAAAAACTTATAACGAAAACCGCTCTTTAAAGAGATTAAAAAAGCAAATTCTCAATTTACCTTCTGCAAAAATACTCACAATCGATTCGTTTTGTAAATTCATAGTAAGCGAGTGCGCCAAACAGCTTGATATACCCGCTGATTTTCTGACTGGTGAAGAAAGCGAGCTGAAACGGCTGACCGATGATACTGTTGCCGAAACGCTGGACAGCTTTTTTGAGGGCTATTCCTGCAAACCTCTTTTTGACACTTCTTATCTTCCCTCGGATGTAAGACGAGGTTTTTTAAGCGTAGTGGAATGCTTCTCGACGCAAAAGACATTTGACACTTTAAACGAAACAATAATAGATTTATATAACAAACTCATAAAATATCCCGAGCCCTTTAAGCGGGCGAAAGGTTATCTGAACGAATATGACACAATTCTAAGAGAACACTATATCAACAAATCCAAAACATCTTTTTTTGATACTAAATTAGGGAAAATAATAACCGCGGAAATCAAAGAAGCTGTAAGCACCGCCTCAAAATACTTTGCAGAAGCGAAAGAGCTCATTGCACAATATGAAGAAATGAGTGCAAAATATTCTCCTGCTGTTGAGGAAGACTTTTTATCGTCTGAGCATATAATTGCCTCAGACGGTGCCGAATTAATTAAGTCATTAAGTTTGTATGTTCCTCAAAGACTATCTTCATACAGACCTAAGAACGATTTTGAAAAAGACATTCAAGAAAAATTCAAAGAGTTAAGGGATGCGGGAAAAGAGCTTATTTCTGATTTAAAAAATAAATATCCGATAACTGATGAAGAAAAGCTCTATTTACAAATAGCAAATACATTTTCAATAGCAAACGAGCTTTTCGCTGTGGTAGAAGAATTTTCCAGAAGGCTGTGGCTTTCAAAGTTGGAAATGAAAATTTTTTCCTTTGACGATATAGCACAGCTTGCATATAAAGCACTTATTAAAGAAGGCACTTATGACAAAGAAACAAGAACATTTGAAAAAACCGATTATGCAGGCGAATTAAGCGAAAAATTTCACGAAATTCTGATTGATGAATACCAGGATGTAAATGAGCTTCAGGATACAATCTTTAAATCTGTGTCCAATTCTCACAACAGATTTATGGTAGGTGACCTTAAGCAAAGCATTTACAAATTCAGAGGTGCAACTCCGGAAATATTTTTTGAATACAGAAATACTTTTAAGCCTATCACATCAACCGACGGCAGTCCCAGACTTATATCACTTCAAAACAACTTTCGTTCTGACAAATCCGTAATTGATTATGTAAACTCCCTGTTTGAAGTGGTTATGAATTACCAAAGCGAAGATGTTTACAGAAAAGATGACTTTTTAACATTTTCTAAGAATGAGGATCTAAATATTCCAACCGAAATTTCAATTTTTGACCAAGATATCGAATACGAGTACATAGCTGATAAAATTATTGAAATCACAACTAAAGATCCGCGTTTTTCTTTTAATGATATTTGTATTCTTTCAAGAAAGCACGATAGTCTTCAAAAGGCTCAAAAGGTACTTAACGAAAGAGGAATACCTTCCGATTACACTCCTAACGAAAACTTCTTTAAAAGCTATGAAATACAGACTATCCATTCTCTTTTGAAAGCCATTGACAATCCTACAGATGACGTAGCGCTTTTGTCTGTTTTGACCTGTCCGTTTTTTGCGTTCACCCCGGCTGAATTGCTGAAAATAAGAGAAACAGCACCAAGGGGCGAGATTTATTTTGCCCTACGCTCATACAGCGGTGATACTATACTTGAAAAAAAATCAAAATACGCAGTTCATGTGTTAAAAAAGTGGAAAAACAAATCAAGAGCAGTCGGAAGCGATACCTTCATATGGTGGCTGTATTCAGAAACACATTTGCTTTCTGCTGTAAAAAAGCTTAACAACTCAAAAGAAAGAACCAATAACCTCATAACCTTTTACAACCTTGCTATAAAATACGAAGAGCGAGAATTTAAAGGAATAACAAAATTTTTGAATTATCTTGAATCCTTCATAAGTTCAAAGAATAGACTTGGAAAGAAAAACAATTCGGAAAACTCTGTTCACCTTATGACCATTCATGATTCAAAAGGACTGGAATTCCCCATATGTTTTTATGCTTCTTCCGGCTCACTCATAAGCCGTGCAGATGAGCGAAAAAAGATAATAATGAGTGAAATCTTCGGTCCTGCCTTTTCGGTACCGGTCGGAAGCCTTGGCGGAAAAATCAACACATATGCCGAAAAAGCAGCCATTGCAGAAACAAGAGCAGCTGTTATGGATGAAGAATTAAGGCTTTTGTACGTTGCGCTCACTCGTGCAAAAAACAGTTTGATAATTACAGGTCATACCGACATCAGTGCATATATCAAACGCTTGAGGCTTGACAATATGTGCAGGACATCTTTTTCCTATGCTTTAAAAAATGCAACCACCATTCTCAAGGTTATAGGTATGGGGATGTGCAGTGAAAAACTGTTTGACAATGCACTAAAAAGCTTTGATAACGAAAATTTAACTGCATCGGAAAATCTGCTTACAATAAACCTTTTTGCAAGCTATGAGTCACAAAGACTAACAAATTCACCTACTGCGGACAACTGCGAAGTTAATACAGTCACGCTAAATAAAGGTGACATAGAAAAAGCATTGTTACCAACAGGATGCTCTGTACTTACCGATACTCCGTTTAAGCTCTCTGTGTCAAGTATCAGAGAAGGCTTACTGGACGAAGGGGCAGTTAGTTCCATATCAACTATAAAAAAATACCCGTCATTTATGTCGTTGGACAGTGACAACATTTCATCATTTACAGGAACCGCAATGCACGTATTTATGCAGTTTTGTGACTTTGATAATTGTATTAAAAACGGAACTGTAAACGAAGCCGAACGGCTTGTTAAGTACGGTTTTATAACGGAAATGCAAAAACAGGTACTGAACCACTTAACCCTCACCGCATTCTTTTCATCAAACTGTTACAAAAACATTTGTAAAGCTGTTCGTGTTGAAAGAGAAAAACGTTATACTCTTCTGTTACCTTCTTCGTTTTTCTTCACAGATGAAGCAAAGAAGCAGCAGCTCGATGCATTAAATCAAAAAACTCTTATTCAAGGTGTCATCGACTGCTATTATGTAAATCAAGACAATACAATTACATTGATTGATTTTAAAACAGATAATGTAAGTCCTAAAGACGGAGAAAACATCTTAAAAGAACGTCATAAGCATCAAATGATGCTTTACAAAGAAGCGATAGAAGAAATCGAGGGAATTAAAGTAGCTAAAGCTGCTGTATATTCATTCTGTTTATCAAAAGAAATTGAAATTTAATTGACAACATATACAACATGTGGTATAATAATTATCAAATTCGTGGAGGTACACGCAACTATGAGACATACATATGTTACAAAAGGAACCTGTTCAAGACAAATTTCATTTGACCTTGAAGGAAATATCGTAAAAAACGTCGAATTTATAGGCGGATGCAACGGAAATCTCAAAGCAATATCGTCACTTGTCAACGGTCTCACCGTTGAAGAAATTGAAAATAGAGTAAGCGGAATCAAATGCGGATTCAAAACAACCTCCTGTTCGGACCAACTTGCAATTGCCGTAAGAACGGCGTTTGAAAAGGAGAACTCGTAGTTTGTGAATGTCTCTGTTTTTTCGCTTGCCGTAACAATTGCCGGCACTTTTATCGGTGCCGGTTTTGTATCGGGACAAGAGCTGTGGCAATTTTTCGGAGCATTTGGTGTTTTGGGTATTCTTGGATTTATCCTTGCTGTCACAATAATTACCGTACTCAGTGTAATTACAATCAGCTATGCATCCTCGGCTAAGAAGGAAACTTTTGAAGATGTTATTTGCTCAAACGACACTAAAGCTCAAAAAAATCTTGTTTCACTTTTTCAATACATTTTCTACATCGGTATTTACATAATAATGACTTCGGGCGCCGAGTCTCTTATATGCCATTATTTTGACATAAAAAAAGTAACTGTCGGCATTATATTTTGCGTGTTGGTCAGTATCATTTCTCTCATTGGTGTGAAAGGTATAATTTCGGCATTTTCTGTAACTATCCCCCTATTGGTTTTTGTTACTGCAATTATTGCAATCTTTACCTTGTCTTCGATACCTGTATGCTTCCGAAGCGTTAATGACAATTCACTTATATCAAATTGGTTTGTCTCTGCACTTGTATTTGTATCATATAATTTTTTTGCAGGTATAGGAGTTTTCGCTTCTGTGGCAAGGCTTGTAAACACAAAGAAAAAACTGTTTGGCGCATCTGTTTTGGGGTGTGTATTTCTTTTGATAATAGGCGTATGTGTTATTACAACAATTTCCTTTATAAAAACCGAAACATCAGATTTGCCAATGCTGGAAGCTGCTGAGTTATTAAGTCCTTATCTAAGCACAATTTACGCTGTGCTATTGGTTTGTGCTATGTTCGGCGGAGCTATTTCTTCCTTATTTCCCATAGTAGAAAGTATAAAAAGCAAAAATATTTTCGACAACAAAACGCTTGCTGTTATTACATCGCTTATATCTGCTGTAACCGTAATACTGAGCTTATTCGGATTCAGCAACCTCATAGGTACCGTTTATCCGATATTCGGATACATTGGTTTTGTTGTTATTATTGTAGTAATATACAATTTCGCAAAGCATAAAATCGGAGGAAAACAATGTTAAAAAGTTTGGGATATGTAGATTTTCTAAACGGTAAACTGCTCAAAAATATGGCACTGTTTGCAATCCCTCTCATGCTTACATCAATAATTCAGTTATTGTTCAATGCAGCTGACATAATGGTTGTAGGCAAATTCGGAAGCGACATTGCCATGGCGGCTGTAAGTTCTACATCTTCTTTGATTCATTTGATTGTTAACTTCTTTGTTGGATTATCTGTAGGCACAAATGTGGTTGTAGCTCGTGCAGTAGGGGCAAATAACGCCGAGGATGCTTCTAAAGCTGTTCATTCCGCAATTCTGCTTGCTGTTATCGGAGGTTTAGTTGCCGGAATCGGAGGCTATGCAATTTCTGAATCGGCTTTAAAGCTGATGGATACCCCTGATGATGTTATAGGACAGGCAGCAAGCTATGTAAAAATATACTTTTTAGGTGCTCCCGGTTCTTTAATTTACAATTTCGGCTCCTCTATTCTGCGCTCAATCGGTGATTCCAAAAGACCTATGTACTTTATGACAATTTCAGGTATTGTAAACATTGTTTTAAACTTAGTACTGGTTATACAATTTCATCTTGATGCCGCAGGAGTTGCAATTGCTACAACCATATCAAATTATGTAGCCGCTGTTCTGACACTTTGGTCATTAACTAAAATTGAGGGTATGTGCCGTTTACGCTTCGGTTTACTTAAGCTTGACAAGGAAAGCACACTTGAGATTATCCGAATAGGAATGCCTTCAGGTATTCAGTCCTGCTTGTTCTCAATTTCAAATACTCTTATACAGTCATCGATTAACTCCTTTGGCTCTACTGTAATGTCAGGCAATGCCGTTTCTCAAAACATAGAAGGTTTTGTCAGTATATCAATTAACTCTTCAGCTCAAGCGGCTATGACTTTTACCAGTCAAAATCTTGGTGCTAAAAAGCACGAAAGAATTCGTCCGATTTTTTATAATGCACTTGTTCTCGGAACTATAATTTGGGCGTTTTTGGGCGGCTTGATTTTCTTGGCAAGACTGCCGATAATGTCCCTGTATACCGATTCACCTGAAGTTGTATCATATGCTTTAATCAGATTTTTCATTATGGTTCCGGGCTATTTGATAGGCGGATTCATGGACGTGTCTACATGCTCGCTGAGAGGCTTGGGATGCTCAATACCGCCTATGATAGTTACAGTTCTCGGTGTCTGCGTTTTTCGTATCGCATGGATTTATACAGTCTTTGCGCAAGTCGGAACTCTTGAATCTATTTATATTTCATACCCTATTTCGTGGCTGTTGACCTTTGCGGTAAACGCAATGCTTTATTTTATTTTAAGCTACAGGAAAATCAATATTTTAAAAGAAGAAAATATTTTATCAAAATAACGGAGCTGTAAATGAACAAACATAAAAGAAAATTCAGATATGACCGCCTGATTATTCTGCTTGCTATTTTAGCCATAATAATATTTTTGATTTACTTTTTCATAAAAGGAATTGTTTTCGCATTTTCCCTTATATTTCAAAAAGAGCGTAATGTCCCTGATGACATCAGGGTAATTGAAAATTATAATGACCTCCTCCCCGCCCTGCAGGTTGAACAGCCGCAGGTTCAAGAGGTTTATGAACCGCTACCGCTGATATATGACGAAAACAGCCAGCAATTAGGCACAGCAATCAACAGTAAATACGGCATTCTTTACTGTGTCGATGACAGGCAGGTTCTTGCAAGAAAAGCATCACAGGAAAGAATGTATCCGGCTTCTATGACAAAAATTATGTCACTTATTGTTGCGGTTGAAAACATTGAGGATCTTAATGACACGTTTACTATGACTTTTGAGATAATTAATCCTCTGTACCTGCAGAACGCCACGGTAACAGGACTGTCATCCGGTGAAACTGTGCCTTTAATTGATTTACTTTACGGTATTGTACTCCCCTCAGGCGCTGATGCAACAGATGCCATAGCGCTTTATGTAAGCGGAAGCGAAGAAGGCTTTGTTGAATTAATGAACAAAAAAGCTGAAGAAATCGGTCTTTTAGACACTCATTTCACAAATACAAGCGGATTACATGATGACAATCACTACACAACTGCATATGACATGGCGCTGATACTCGATTATGCTATTCATAATGAAACCTGCAAGCGTATACTGTCAACTTACAAGTATGTTACCACCTCTACCGAGCAACATCCTAATGGAATTGAATTTTATAGTACGATGTTCAACAAAGTAAAAAGCGACCAGATAGACGGTATGGAAATCAGCGGCGGAAAGACAGGTTATACATACGAAGCGTATCACTGTCTCGCAAGCTTCGCAAAGAAAAACGGAAAAACCTATATCGCTGTCAGCGGATACGGCGAAAACAAGTACAGCCCCGTATACGATATGATTACCATGTATACTGATTACATCGATTAAAAGAAACCCACGCGAATGATAACTCGCGTGGGTTTCTTTTAATGTTACATCATTTGACTCTTTTACTATGCGCCCAACTAACAGCACTGTATGTAACTATGCCTAAACATACGCCATATTCTAAATCATTGAAGCCGCTGAGAATAAATTTTACAATTCCCATTACTGAAAATAAAGAAAAAAAGACTATTATCAAGAGTTCAAATATATCCAAAAAAGAAGCGGGGCAATATTTGTTTTTTATTTGACATAACAACACGAAATATACTCCGAAAAACCAAACAGCCGACAATACAGGTATTGCAATAACAGCTTTGGTCTTGTCCTGTACATTACTAAAAATAACAAAAAGCAAATATACAAGCGCTGCAGAAAAAACGGGTATGCGTAAACATAACTTTATATTTGAAAATATCGTATCAAGAATTTTTCTCATAACAGTACCTCCTTTTGTGTAAGTATACCATAAAAGCACCCGTGTGTCAATGCAGTGTATCGGTTGACATGCACAAGTTTTTATGATATAATTGACTTAAATAAAGTGAAAGGAGGGCATCCGTATATGGGAAAGATGCTTGGTGCTTTTGCCGACGAGCAGGAGCTTGACCGCCCCGACCTCAACAAATGTCCTGACTGCAAATGTTTTTTCGAATCAGATAACTGCCCTTTTTGCGGTAAAGAATGCCCCGAAAATATGCGCGCAGGTAACCGCCCTGCAGTAAAGCAAAAGAAGAAAAAGAAATATTCGGGAACAGGAAGAGTTACGTTTATAGATTGGTATCACTCTTGGTGGTTCATCGCCATTATGATACTGTTTTTTCCTATTGTTGGAATGGTTTTACTATTTACAAGCCCTCATGAAAAACGGAAGAAAGTACTTTTCATTACTATTGCAGTTGTGTATATGGTGATAAGTACTTACGGAATAGGAAATATAATTTCCGGTGTTTCCGAAATGTGGAACAAGCCTGTAGACGATTCGCTGACAAAGAATGAATACGTTGCAAAGTGCGAAACTGTAACTGCGGAGCAATTCTATCGCACATCCGATAATTATAAAGACAAGTTTGTATGTATAAGATTGCAGGTAACCGAAAATGTTACCTACGTTGACAGCTTCTATAATGATAAAGACTATTTATGCTATCTCTGTGAAGCCGAAGGAGGCTCCGACTACAGATTTGTCATCAGAGACTGTCTGTTAGAGGATAAACAGAAATTTATACCCGGTGATGTTATTACCGTTTACGGCGAAGGTGCAGGAGAATGCGAGGTATACGATGACGAGTATAACTTATTCACCACAGCATGCTTAAATATGGCATACGTTATTGTGAATTAAAGATAAAACGCGCCCATTGTCACTTGACAATAGGCACGTTTTTTTATGCAAATCTTTATTGTTTCTTTTTCGTGATAATACGAACGATAATACCTAAAGCTATTTGAACGGCGCTAATAGCCAAAGGAACAAAAATCATATATTTCCCCAATAAATGTGTATCGTGGTCGGGTGAAATAAAGGCAAATACACCCAAGAGCATAATAAACAAAAGTAAGCCGGAAAATGTCCAGACGAACCCCCTCAAAATCATTCTGAATGTACGTGAAAGATAACGTTCGGGAACAATCAACTCCATTAAGTAAAACCAGCCTTCGACAATACCGTCAACCAACAATTCCAAAGGAAAAAACAAACAGCCCATATATATATCACATTTCTTTCAAAATTGATTATATCATAAATTTCTTTTATACTCTCGAATTGACAAAAATATGCCAATGTCATTTAAGTATTTATGATTCGCAATCTGCAATCTGTTGCTTTATTACGTCATATGAAACTGAATCTTCATGAAAATATGACGCACTTGAAAGATCAATAGAAGCATTTACAGTGGCATCATACTCATCTTTGCTCACGTGGTTACCATCGACAAAATACTCGCTAACAATTTCATATTCGCTTTCTGAGAGAGATATGTAATTCTCCGTATGTGAAGCGTTAAGAATTTGAGAGAACCCTGTATCATCAAGCTTATATATGTTGTCATAGTAATATCCCATAATTCCGTTTTGATTGATAAAAAGCCCGCTTCGCTCAACATACTTTCCGCCAGCCAACCGATTCAAAGGCTGCTCGATAATACTGCCGTTTTTGTAAGAGCAAATAAGGTCACCGTCAGCTTCACAAGTCCCCATCGCATACAGCTCGGGAATATTGTCGCTATCAATATGAACAAGCGCATAAAGATATTCGAAATCATATTCAAGCTCTCTGCGTTCTATGAAATCTAAATATGCAGCTTTCCAATCAAAAGGTGTATTTTCATCGTCATTTGGCGCATCATTTGCAGGAGGAGTTGTAATATTGTGACCGTTATCCTCAACCAAATCTTGTGAATTTTCATTGTTTTGCTGTGTTGATGATTGACAAGCACACAAGCATATTAAAAAACAAGCAATCAATATAATAATTAAAATGATTTTTTTCATTTCTATACCGCCTTTGCCTTTTGTTAGTTTATTATATCACACTTCTCAATATTTTTCAATATTCTCCACTAAATAGTATGGCAAACACTCTTTTCTGCTCCATTGACCGAAAATGCCACAAGAACAACCAAGTGAATTTTTAGCCTTGAGGCTAATGTAAATATTTCCCTTTGGGAACTGTGAAATATTTCTCTTATGTAGCAAAGTGATGTGATGTTTCCCAACATCACCGCAAGCGGGACATCACTCACGCAGTGAACATCACGCCAGAAGTGTCTCGTTCCGCTGGAAGCGGAACACATCGTTCCAAAAACAAAAACACTTCTTACGAAGTGCTTTTGTTTGCATGTGTTGACACAAAAAAAGATCTCAAGACAAATATGTTAAATTTTACTCATCAACAACAATTTTTTCGACAAGCTCTGCAATTTTATCGGTAACATAACTCAAAGCAGCAACCTTGTCATGTGTTTCCATATCAGAATCCTTTATCATTGCCATATTGTTGTCAAACGCCGACGTCACCAGCTCGACTTTTTTGGTCTCTTTGTTTTGAACATCATCGTACATCTTCTCGTACATTTCAAGCATTTTCAAAACGGCATTTTCACGTGTTTTGAACACAGCACAAACCTCTGCCACTTGTTCGTAACGCGCTTCATTTTCTTCCTCGCCAATTGAGGTAATTGCATCACCTAAACGATGTAACGAGGTATTACTGTTTTCGGTTAGCTGTTTTTGCAGAATTGTAAGTTGTACAAAAATTTCTTTAGCGGTTAATTTATTCTTTTCCATTTTATTTTCCTCCAAAATATTATCTGGAGGACACGCAAGGCATATTTTGTTTTCACTTACGAAGCGTGCCCTGCCGTTTTTCACAAGACCTTTTGCCCTTTTTGGGTAGGTCGCTTCATATTCATTTCCTTGCTCATCAACAACAATCACATTTTTTTCGATGGGTGTCTCCCCCTTTTTGCATTGATTTACGGTTTACGAATATCGTTTTTTTGTAATGGGTACCGTCCCCGATTCGCAAATATATTATATCATAAGTCTATACACTTTGCAAGAGTTTTCATAAAATTGCTTAATACATAGAATATGTAAGTGGCTTGTAACAGTAACGTTAATTGCTTTGTTTACAGCGACGTATTGCACTATAACATTGCAGAGCAGTTCGCACTTTGTAGCAAGTTCTTCTGAGTATTCAAGTAATAGGTTTTTACCCTTATCATTCTCCTTTCGCGTCCTCGCGTCACAATCACACCGTAGGCGGTATGACCGGAATCATCCCTAAGGGATGTATGTAATCAAACCGACGAATACGCACGCTTGCGCATGATGCCATACGCGACTCCGTCGCAATTACATACCAAGCCTCCTTCGTCAGCTTGGATAAAATTAAGCAACCCGATTGGGTTTCTTAATTTTTTGGCTTGTGTTGACAAAAAGGATGCCTATGACATTTTGCATATATCGATGAAATTGAGCACCAAATTTACTATGCGAAGAATATAAAGCGCGGCATAAAGCGACCATCCGATTACCGTTCCTACCGAATAATAATAAACTACGGTCATAAAAAGTATTGCGTTGATAATAAACAATGCCAAATTGATAAAACTATATATATTGTGCTTTGATTTAACAAAGAGTATGATGTCGATAAACGAAACAACCTCGCAGGCGGTAACAATAAGTAGTGTAAAGAGTAAAGCAAACCAACCTTCTTCACCCGATTTATTCAAAATCATATCTACTGTTTTAACAATAAAGTAGGTTTGAAGCAACAACGCAATTATTTGAAAAGGTATTCTAATGAATTTTATTGCAGGTTTCATATCTCCACCGCCTTTTTTGGGGTTAGTATAGCAAAAAATCTCCCATTTGTCAATGAAATCCTCTCTCCGTTCGGATGAAATCTTCGGCCTACGGTTTCAGATGAAATTAAATCCGCCTCTTTTTTCTGCCGTAAGGCAGATTTCATCGCGAAGCGATTTCATCCACCTCAGGTGGATTTCTTCCGACGTAGGCGGATTTAGTTGAAAAAAGAGAGCAAGTCGTTGACTTGCTCTCTTTTTTCTGGAGGCGCCACCCAGATTTGAACTGGGGCGTAAAGGTTTTGCAGACCTCTGCCTTACCGCTTGGCTATGGTGCCATATATGGAGCGGGAGACGAGATTCGAACTCGCGACATTTGCCTTGGCAAGGCAACGCTCTACCACTGAGCCACTCCCGCGCATCACCTTATTTATGTTATCAAAAAAACACAAATAAGGCAAATGAATTCAATCAATTTTTCAAAATAATTTTTATTCTGCAGAAATAATGTAATAATACAATGGTTGACCACCATATTGAACGATAAATTCGACATCTTCAAATTCATCTTCCAATCTTTCTACAAGTGCAGTTGCATCTTCTTCTGTTGTATCTTGACCATAATACAAAGTGACAAGCTCTGTATCAGAGTCAATCATATCTTTAACAAGATTGTATGCAACGTCTTCAGCTTTTTTGCCTTTTCTTGTGATTTTGTCACCTTCAAGACCAATTATATCACCTTGTTTGAGTGACATGCCATCGATATTTGTCTTTCTTACAGCATATGTGACGCTTGCACTTCTTACTGAAGAAAGAGCCTCTGTCATAGCCTTGAGGTTTGCTTCTACTTTTGCTTGTGAGTCATAAGCAAGTATTGCCGCCAAACCTTGTGGCACGTCTTTGCTTGGAACAACATAGACGTTACGTTTAGAAACAAGCGCCCTTGACTGTTCTGCCGCAAGTACGATATTTTTGTTGTTTGGCAAAACAATGACAGATTCTGCATTGATGCGATTGATTGCTTGTGCAATATCATCTGCAGATGGGTTCATAGTTTGACCACCCTCAATGACTTGATCAGCAAGCAAATCTTTGAAGATTGCAGCAAAACCTTCGCCGGCACAAATAGACAATACACCAAGAGGTTTTTTGTTGGCCTCATATTGAGCTTTGCGCTCTCTAAATTGCTCCAACATATTTTCAATCT